>CAVYNY010000014.1:0-148391 GCA_963769935.1 uncultured delta proteobacterium
TCCATAGGTATTCTCCGCATTTCAAATTTAACTTGACTTGTTTTATAAAAACAGTTCATAAAATAATCATTTTGGGAACAGGCGAATCTTCTGCAACCATAACCCCCAATTATTTTAAGATCAATTATGCCCAAGGCAACTTCCCATTACAATCTTTTGACGGCTGACCCCGATCTGGTCAAAGAGTGGCATCCCACCAAGAACACCGGCGTCAAGCCCGGCGACCTGACTCCCGGCTCAAGCAGGAAGATCTGGTGGCTATGCGACGCCGGGCATGAGTGGGAAGCGGTTGTCTACAGCCGAAGCAGAGGAAGCGGGTGCCCTTTCTGCAGCCTGCGTAAAAATAAAGACGCCGGATATCTGGCCCTGACAAACCCGGATCTGGTCAGAGACTGGCATCCAACGAAGAACGGCGCGCTGAATCCACGCAATGTATCTTCCGGCCACCCTAAAAAAGTCTGGTGGGTATGCGCGCAGGGTCATGAATGGAAAGATACGATTAAAAGCAGAATCAAGGGCAAGGGTTGTCCTGCCTGCGAAAATAGCTCGGCCCGGAAAATTTCTGAACCCGTCGAAAACGATGACTATCGCTCGGGACCGATTCAACGCGACCACATCCTATCAGGCAACGCGACCGTGTTTTTTAAAGAAGATTTTTCTGAAACAGCTGATAAAACCGATTCTCGAAACGGCATCCGGCACCCGTTGAAGGCGACAGCCATTCTCGAAGACAAAGTCTCCGGATCCTGGATATATGCGCAAATGAATAATTTCAGCAATGACGGCATGTATTTTGAAACCGAGGTGGCGCTCATGCCGGGAACAAAGATTATCATCAAATTTGACAAGCCCATATTTCCCAATGCCTCCCAAAAGCTGACTTCCATCGTGCGGTGGTGCAGGGGATTGGCCGAAGATCGCGGGACTATTTCTTCTTTCGGGCTCGGCGTCGAATTCATTCAACCCGATGTTTTCACGCGCTAGACCCCATCGCCGGCATTGAGGATGGGGTGAAATCGGGGGCACCCACTAAAAGTGACTTGCGGGGCCGACCTCGAGTCGAGAATCAGGACAATTCCTAACCTTTGCGATCTGCTTTTCCTTTCTATCCGCCGTCAGGCGCTCCCCTGCCGACCCCGCTTTTGCGGCGCACTTTGGATTGCGCCCCGGCCGAAGTACCCGACGCCTTCTGAACCTTGGCCCAATTCTCCGAGAGTTGATTGGGTTGCTCACTTTGAAACTCACGCGCCTGCGGGTGCCGGCTTTCAGGGCGGCGGGCCTGCAACTGAGGCCTGACTGTGGCCGGACCGGTTGCCTGCGGCTTGCGCCGGGACTGCGCTGGTGCCTGGCGGGCCACGGACGGGCCGGCCTTGGCGAGCTCCCTGGCGCGCTGGGAGCCTTCAGGGCGGCGGACCTGCAACTGAGGCCTGACCGCAGCCGGTCCGGTTGCCTGCGGCTTGTTCCGGGGCTGCGGTGATGCCCGGCGGGTCGCGGACGGGCCGGCCTTGGCGACTTCCCTGGCGGCAAGAGGACCTTCATGCTTCTGCGATGCCGGAGCAAGTGCGCGATCACCCCCTGGGCGTTCGAGCGTGCCGTGCCCGGAGGGCAGACGCGGCAGGGCCGGGGCAGGCTCCCTCCTGATTAGGCCCGGCGAGGCGGTGCGCCGGCTCGCTAAACCCAGACTGCCCCGTTTTGGACTCTCTTGTCAAAGCCTGTCCCGAGCCGGTGTGCGGCGGACGCGGCGCGGACGCCGGCCGCTTCAAACTCCCTGCGGGAGGCCGGCTGCCGGGTCTGGCATTAGGTTTGAAACTTGCAGGCGCCGCGTTGATCCGGGGCGGGGTGAGGCGCGGCCGAAAATTCTTTGCATCCACCCGGGCTATGCGGACCGATCCAATGGGACCGCGGCCGAAATGATTCTCGTTGACCGTCACCAAGGCGTTGTGCACGCCGGCATTGCGGTAAACGGTGATATTTTGAACATTCACCACGGTTGTCTGGTTGATGACCCTGTTGTTTACGACACGCGGACCGCCCCAGCCGCCCCACCAGGGTCGATGGATGAAGCCCGTCGGTCCCCACCAGGGAATAAGCGGCTCGCCCCACCCGAGTGCCACCCAGCCAACGACGGGCCCGCCGCGCGTCCGGACCGCCGAAGAAGGCCACCAGGGCCGGCGCGTAAACCGGCCTCACCTGCACCGGTCCCGGCGCCCATCCCCAGAAGCCGTCAACGAAGGCCCAACGGCCATAGTGATAGGGCGCCCAGCCCCACGGTTCGGCGTCCACCCAGGTCCAGCCGTAGTGGGGATCCATGATCCAGGCTCCGGTGCTGTAAGGCACCCATCCGGGCGGCACGGCGGTCGGAACCCAGACCGGGCCGCGGCCGGATACGGTCCGCCACGTCCCATAGGCGTCGAGATCGCCTGCACCGTAAATTTCGGGCGAGACATAGCGTGCACTCAGTGTTTCCAGCAGGTGATCGGTGCGGGCATAATTCCAATTGTCCCACTCATCGAGCGGCGGCGCCATGTAGGCGGTGATCTGCCGGCTCGCCGGGCCCTCGATGACCACCTCCTCGCTCGGTGCAATGATCAGGGATCTCCCGCTGCCGGCGGTGACGGCGGCCCGACCGCCGCGGCGGGTGATAAACGAGGTCCCGTCGCTGTTTACATCGACCCGGTAGTAGCCCGCATCCTCGATAGTGAAGGCCGCGGTCGGCGTGTCGACCATGATCGTGCGACCGGGTTCTACCGTGCGCAGATCGAAGGCGACATACCCCGTCGTTACCTCGAACCGCAGAAAATCCGGCTCCTGGTTCTTCAGCTCGAGCTGAGTGTCGGCCCAGGCGCGCACGAAGGCGCGCGAGCCGATCTGGAGCTCCAGATTGCCCGGAGAGCCGGTATATAGTTGGTCACCCGCTGCCAGCGGAGTATTAAGCTGCGCCTGCGTCCAGTCCTGGGAACCGGGACGCCGGAACGACACCTGCCCATCCACGAAGCTCAGCCGTGGCGGCGTTTGACCGACTGCAGTCTGCTGCTGATCCGGTGGGTTGGCGTCCTGCACGGCCGGTGACACGCCGGGCAGCATAAAAAGTGCGACAATAAGTCCGATGATCCCCAGATAACGCATAACTTATCCTCCTTTGCATCTATATCGGATTTAGCCTTGTTTGATCCAATTAGACGCGCGGCCAATCAAATCGGTCTACATAAAAACCTAAAAAAGGGGAATATACGTCACAGGGCCGGCATAAGCGATGGGATATGGTGGGAGGCAATATGTATTGATGCGCTCAACTTAAACTGTTCTTTTGGGCCAAAAAGTGTTAAGTAGCCCGACAAGTCGGTTCCGGTTGGCGGAAGTTTATTTGGTTTTTCATATCCTGTGTGATCTACATGTTGAGTTCGGCGATTTCGCGCCGCCGGATGTCGGCGCCGCTTTTGTTGTGTCGGCCGGCGATGTCCGGGTTCTGTCCAAAAAAGGAAAAAAATATATTGATTGACAATGACAATACCGCCTTGCACCCCGGGGAATCCGGATCCAAACTTCCGATTACACCGCAGGAGAACTTCGTCAACGGCGTGTATTCTTCCGTAGATGAAGCGGCGGCAGGCGCACTGGATCGGCTGCGAAACGAAGACGGCATCATTCCAAGCTGCAGGTTGGGCTGCTGCCACTGCTGCCGGTATCATATCCTTATGAACATTGCAGAGGCCCACAACCTGGCGCAATATGTCAAGCGGGTATTTCCAGCAGACCAGATAAACAGCCTTCGGCTGCGAACCCGGCAATGGCATGCTTGGGACAATTCCAGGCCGGGCAGGTACCCGTCGGCCGGCATCTACGAACAGACAGATTTTCCCACTGAGAGGCCTTGCTGCCCGCTGTTGGTAAACGGCGCCTGCAGCGCCTATCCGGTGAGGCCGGTCGTGTGTCGAAGCCATTTTGTCTGTTCGCATCCGCTATTCTGCTCCGCAGCCAACGATCCGGAATCTACCGAAGATCCTCCGGTAGTGCTCAAATCCGTTGTAACGGCGACCGATCCGGTTTCAATCGCAATAAGGGATCAGATCGAAAACGCAGGCTTGGATTTCTCGCGGTCAATAATGCTTCTTCCGCATTGGCTGGCGATTGAAATGGGTTGGGACTTTGCCATAACGAATTGATTTGCTGCCGCAATACGATCCTGGAAACGGTGTATTTTTCGATAAACAATCTGGATGCTGTTAGATATGGGAGGTAAAATCGGCAGCTGTCTGATTTCGATTTTGATTAAGCAGCCTGAAGCGGCCGAATTTTTTTAACCACTTGTTTGTTTTCCCTTTCAGCGGCCCGGCCCAATTCCCAATTGCGCAATTCCGGCAACACTTTACTCCACGAGCACTGCATCTTCGATCAACACATCGTATCGGTAGCCGAAGCCAAAATCTTTATCAGCGGCCAGGACGCCTTCAAGGGAGACGATGGTGCCTTTTTCGGCCATAGCCGATGAGGTAACTACCAGATCATGTGTATTTTTCGTCGGATCTCCGGTGCCATCCTGAATATGGAGCCAGTTTTTCCCCATGATATTGGGGGATACCTTCACAACCATCCCTTTTACGGTTACTTTCCGGTTATTCAAGTCGACCGCTTCAGCAAAAAGTTCACCAACCGTGTAGCCATTCGGAGCGGTTGATTTTTCAACTTTGACGCCGGTGAAAGATACAATTGCGCGGCTGCTGCCGCCGGATGATTGTGAGGTCATGCCGTGCGGTCCGGCCGCGGATTCAACGCCCTCGGCCGAACTGCCGCCGGCACCTTCCGGGGTCTGGACGGTCCTATTTTCTGAACTTCTGACAATACCGGAGGCAAAGATAATGGACTCAAATGTCCGGTTTAAGGTTTTGCTGGTAAAATTAGTCATAACAACGCCGCCCTGCAGTGCAACTTCCTCTCCGATCTCCAGCTGAGTTTCCGGAACGGCCGCCCAGGTTTCATTGCCGGCCCCATCATCCAGGCGAACATATGTATAGGGGCTTACATCCTGTGTTTCCACTACTTTCCCGCTGAAGGCGGCAAGTTGAGTATCAGAGGGGGTTTGAACCGACATCTGGCTCTGACTGCCGGCCTGCGTCGCCGAATTGGTTTCGGATATATCATTGCCGCAGGCGGTCAATCCGACCATTAAAGCCAAGCTGCCCAAGCAACAACCTATTTTCCTTATGTTCATGGCAACAGATCTCCTATTCCTGCATTAATTAACACGTATACCGTATCGCAAATTTTCAACATAGCAGTTTCTAAGGATTTTTTCACGTCTTTCACTAAAATGGGGGAAAAAAAGAGGTCAACCGAATCAAGCCCGCTGAACTGCGACGGTTCTGTTGCCGATGCGGTAGCCGGCACTTTGGCCCAGCACCCGCTCTACAAGCTTTTCAGGCACATCCACCAGGGTGTGCCGCTTCTGAATGCTGATTTTGCCCAGCGCATGACCGGGGATGTCGGCATAATGGGATAACGTGCCCACCACATGATTGATGCGAACGCCGTCGGCCCGGCCGGTGCCCAACAAAAGGCGCACCATTCCTTTTTCATGGGAGGTACTCTCCCGGCTGCGGTCTTTGCGGCGGACGGGGTCTTTGAACGCTTGCCCGGCAACAGGAGCACAGAATTCGGTCGCCGCCTTAAGGGGTGCGATCGGGCGCTGTTTTTCCTCGCCACGCGCCATTTTCAGGGCCGCCGCGGCAACATCCGTCAGGTCGTGACCGTCTTCAAGCAGCTGCGCCACGATCTCCCGCTCCCGGTTGCAGCGTCCGCGCCGCAGCCAGACCCGCACTTTCTCCACCAGCTGTGCTTCGCGCTGCAGTTTGATATCGTCGGCGCTCGGCAGCATCCCGCGGGTGATTTTTTGTCCGGTAAAGCCTTCGATGCGGCGCAGTCCCCAGCGCTCCTTCGGTGTCAAAAGGGTGATGGCAATGCCCGTTTTGCCGGCTCGCCCGGTACGGCCGACACGGTGCAGATAGATTTCCGGATCCTGCGGGAGATCAAAATTGAAGACATGCGATATATCGTCGATGTCAAGCCCGCGGGCGGCCACATCGGTCGCCACCAGCACTTTAAGCCTGTTGGCACGGAAGCGGTTGAGCACCTGCACCCGGGCATCCTGGCTCAGGTCCCCGTTCAGGGCCTCGGCCGCAAATCCCCGCAGGGCCAGCTCATTGACCAGCTCGGCCGTGCCAAGGCGTGTGCGGGCAAAGATAAGCGCACTGACGATGGGCTCGATTTCAAACAAGCGCGTGAGGGCGGCAAGTTTGTCGGCTTCATCAACCAGGTAATAGCGCTGTTGGAGGCCTTCCACAGTGCGTTGCTTGCAACCGATCTTAAAAGATTGGGGCGCGTTCATGTACTGCTCGGCCAACCGCCGAATGCGCTGCGGCAGGGTGGCCGAAAACAGGGCCGTTTGACGGTTGGGTGCGGTTTGCTCCAAAATGGCCTCAACGTCCGCTATAAAGCCCATGCTGAGCATTTCATCGGCCTCATCGAGCACGACGGTTGTCACCCGGGCGAGTTCGAGCACGCTTCGATGGACCAGGTCGAGCAGACGGCCGGGGGTCCCGACCACAACTTCCACGCCTTTTTTGAGACGGCTGATCTGGCGGTCATAGGGCTGGCCGCCGTAGACGGCCAAAACCCGCACGCCGGTCTGCCGGCCGTAGGTGTAGATGGCATCCGCCACCTGGATGGCCAGTTCCCGGGTGGGGGCAACCACCAGACTTTGCACATGGCGCTGACCGGTTTGAAGGTTATGCAGGATGGGCAAGGCAAACGCCGCGGTTTTACCGGAGCCTGTCTGGGATTGGCCGATCACATCCTGTCCGGCCAGCATGGCCGGAATAACGGCCGACTGGATCGGCGTGGGTGCGGCGTAGCCGATGTCGGCGATCGTCTGCACCAGCTGCGGCAAAAGGTTGAACATGTTAAAGTCGGGGGTCATCATGAAGCTCCTGTCTGCGTTTTGAAAAATACTCCGGGCCGCATACCCCTCGCGGGTCATATGCCTGTTGCCTGCCAACAGTCGACCCACCCAGCAGATAAGAGCCTTTCTGTTGCAACAAAAACGCCCGGCCGAAACCGGCCGGGCCACCATCTGTAATCGTCAAAACGAAATTATGTTGATGTTTGCGATCCGAAACGAATCGCTGTGAAATATAGGACAGCCGAGATCAAATTGCAAGCAAAAGTTAACAGGCCAATGGTCTTCGCCATAAAAGTTTAAGGGTTCACGAAAAAATAAGTTCACAATTTCAGGCGTGGCGGCGCCTGCCCGGCAAGGCGCTAAGACGCAGGAATATCTGGATATTCCGAGCTTTCGCAACGCCGCCGGGCGGGCTGCAGCGGCGTATAAAATGTGAAGTTATTTTTGAGTGAACCCGAAGTCCAATGCAACATTTTATACAATTATAGGGTTAATGAGGCTTGCTTTTAAATTTTTTAGAATCTATCATCTCTGCTCATTCAACCCAATTTTGCAAATCTTATACTTAGGGAGTCTGAAAATATGAAGACAGGGAAATCAGCGGTCGTACTGGGCATTTTGGCAATTCTGGTGTTTATCCTGGTGGGGATAGTCATTTCAATTTATCCCGACTGGCTGTGGTTCGGAAATCTGAACTTCGCGCCTGTGTTCTGGACGATGGCACTGGGCAAATACGGAGTTGCGGCGGTGATCTGGTTGCTTATGCTGGTCAGCCTGTCCCTCAATCTTTACGCGGCGCAGCGTATTCACAGTGCAAGTGAGCCGAAAATTACCGAAATAGCCGGGATGCCCGTCTCCGGCAAGTCTCTGACGACCCTGATCCTGGCCGCAATACTGATCGTTAGCTTTATAATTGCGTCCAAGGGATCGGAGCAATGGAATATGGTGCTCAGTTATTTTAACCAGCACCCCTTCGGCAGCACGGATCCGGTATTCGGCA
Organism: uncultured delta proteobacterium; assembly: GCA_963769935.1. Classification (GTDB taxonomy): domain Bacteria; phylum Desulfobacterota; class Desulfobacteria; order Desulfobacterales; family JAFDCJ01; genus JAFDCJ01. Next base: position 7,956 of record CAVYNY010000014.1, read on the forward strand.
AAGACATCGGTTTCTATGTCTTTTCGCTGCCCTTCTACCTGTATGTACGGGAGCAGCTGCTGATCATCCTGCTCTTTGCGGCAATGGTGACCGTTATATGGTATGTAAAAGACGGCGGGATCCAGATAATCGGTGAATTGGGTTTGACGGAGGCCAGCGCGACCTCCATCCCCAAAGTCAAGGTTGCGGATAAAGTCGGCAAGCATCTGCTGGTGCTCGCCGCCGTCTTTGTCCTTCTGGCTGCATGGGGCTATCATTTAAAAGCCTACGGCGTTCTCTACTCCCACCAGGGCCCTGCTTTTGGCGCAAGCTATACGGATGTCAACATAAAGATTCCCGTTTACAGGCTCTTAACGGCAATGTCCTTGCTATTTTGCCTTTTTATCATTTATAACGCCTTCCGACTGAAGAAAAAGCCTCTTTTTATCTGCGCCGGAATATGGGTCGGCGGCATTGTGATCCTTGCCGGCGCTCTTCCGTTGCTGGTGCAGCAGTTCGTGGTCAAGCCCAATGAACTGGCCAAGGAATCACCCTATATCGCCTATAATATCGATTTTACCCGCCGGGCATATAACCTGAACAAAATTAAGGAGGTCGACTTTGAGGTCAATAACAGTCTGAATACCGAGGATATCAAAAAGGATAATGCGACCATTCAAAACATCCGGGTGTGGGATGAACGGCCCCTGCTCAAGACCTACCGCCAAATTCAATCAATAAGACTCTATTACGATTTTAACAACGTTGACGTCGATCGTTATATGATCGCCAATCAATATCGACAGGTCATGCTGGCCGCCCGGGAACTGGTGGCAGACCAGCTGCCGCCCCAGGCGAAGACCTGGGTCAACCGGCACCTGATCTACACCCACGGATATGGATTGGCCATGAGCCCGGTTAATGAAGTCACCGCCGAAGGTTTACCGGAGCTCATGATCAAGGACGTTCCCCCCATGGTGGATATCGATCTGAAGATCGACCGCCCGGAAATTTATTACGGGGAAAAAACGAATGAATATATCCTGGTGAAGACCAGCACCCGGGAATTTGATTATCCCAAGGGAGATAAAAACGTCTATACCAATTATGAGGGCCGGGGCGGCGTTCTGATCAACTCTTTTTTGAAAAGACTGCTCTTTGCGATCGAATTTCAGGATCCGCAGATACTATTCACCACTTATCTGACCCCTGAAAGCAGGATAATGTTCAACCGCCGGATTAAAAGCCGGGTAACCGCCATCGCCCCGTTCCTGGCCTATGACAGCGACCCCTATATGGTGGTCTCCGGCGGAAAGCTCTTTTGGATCCAGGACGCCTATACTACCTCCAACATGTATCCATACTCCAAACGATCCAAGACTCCCTTCCGGAATACAGAGCTCAACTACATCCGCAATTCGGTCAAAGTGATCATCGATGCCTATGACGGGCAGGTCACCTACTACATGCTCGACGTGCAGGACCCCATTCTCAAGACATACTCAAAAATATATCCGAAACTTTTTAAACCCCTGGATGAGATGCCCGCCGATCTGAAAAAGCATCTTCGATATCCCAGAGATCTCTTTGAAATTCAGGTGCAGACCTACGCCAAGTACCACATGCAGGACGTGCAGGTATTCTACAACCAGGAAGATCTCTGGGAGGCTCCGGATGAGATTTACAGCGAAAACCGGCAGAGGATGAAGCCTTACTATATCATCGTCAAGCTGCCGGAGGAGGCCAAGGAGGAATTTCTCCTGATGCTTCCGTATACGCCCTCCAAAAAGGACAACATGATCAGCTGGCTGGCGGCCAGAAGCGATCTGCCCCACTACGGCAGCCTGCTGGTCTATAAACTTTCCAAAGATAAACTGGCATACGGCCCCATGCAGGTCGAAGCCAGGATAGATCAGCAAACGGATATCTCCCGGGAACTGAGCCTCTGGGGGCAGCGTGGTTCACGGGTCATCCGGGGCAATCTATTGGCCATTCCGGTGAGTCACTCATTCATTTATGTGGAGCCGATCTATCTGGAGGCCCAGCAGGAACAGCAGCGGGAAGCGCAATCAGCGACTTCCCAAAGCGGTGCGCAGTCGCAGCAACAACAGCCTGCACGAATGGCACGCAAAGGGATCGCAACGACTGCGGCCCTGCCGGAACTGAAACGGATAATTGTGGCCCTCGGCAGCCGGGTTGCCATGGAGGAAAAACTCGACCAGGCCTTGAGTCAAGTGCTTGGGGGTCAAATTGTGCAAAAAAATGAAGTTTCCTCCACGATGCCCGGATCAGGACGGATCTCGGATTTAGGAGAACAGGCTTTGCAATACTACAATAATGCCAAGGATTACCTGCACCAGGGGGATTGGGCCGGATACGGCCGGGAACTGCAAAAGCTTGAGAGCGTCCTGCAGCAGTTATCAAAAAAGGCCGCGCCCAAAGAATAATTTTTTTTGATGCAAATAAAGCAGGGCGAACGCGTGGCCAACCCTTAACGTTGCATAAATCTGCATAGTTATTTAACGGGGGTAGGGGCAAGACCGTTGCCTTTACGAGGCCGATGCTGGATGCTCGATACTTGATGCCGGATATTCAGGGTGTTGGTTTGGCGAACGTACCTGGTTTTCGACCGGCTCCAACCTGCCCGGCATATGTCTGGGCAATCGACATCCATTGGCGGGCGGTCGGGCCCTCAATAACGAGCCGGGTGTCGGCAGGATGGCGCCGCTGGACGACAACCAGGCAGAAATCTTCAGCCGTACCCCGGACCATGTCCGCTGCTTTTTCAGGGCCCCATGTCCAGAGCTCGCCCCCGGGGCTCGTGATTTCGACCCTGACCGGAGAATCGGGAATCTTCATCCCACGGTTGGCAAAACTCCAACCAAAGGTCACCACCCCCAGATGGGCGATATGACGCAGCCGGTCGGTGGGAACCCGCTCAATTCCCAAGGCGTCCGCAACGTCCTGGCCATGCGCCCAGACCTCCATGATTCGGGCGGTAGCAAAAGACAGCGCGCTCATGGGCGGTCCATACCACTTTAACCTGGCCTTGCGGTCCAGCGGCATCAGAGCGTCAAGAAGTGCCCGCCGTTCCTGCCGCCACCGGTTCAACAATTCGGCAGCGGCCAGTTCCCGGCCTGCTTTTTCAAGGGTCTCAAGGTGGCCTTCAGGGTCCCTGGCTATATCAGCCAGATGGTGTTCAAATTCCTCCGGCGCGCTGACGGCCAGCCTGGCCCTTTCATCATAATAGGCGAGATGTCGTATCTGGTCTTTTACAGTCCAGCCCTCGGCCGGTGTCATGACGCTCCAGCCGGATTCATCCAGCGGGGCGACGATGGCATCCAGCTCCTCATATTCGTTTGCCAGGTCGGCACAAATTTCCTGCATTGGTCCCCATCCTTTTTGAAGTTGCTCCGGTATACCGGAAAATAGCTTTTGGTGTCAATAGCGCGTCTCGCACCGCAGCTCCGGCGCCGGCTGACAAAGCGAACCCGGGTAAAGGTGCATGAATTGCTGATTGAAAGGATTGCTGAATGCCGCCGCGACATCGGTCTGACTGCTTTTATCAGACGGCCAGCCGGCCGACGGCCGACTTCATGCTGTCCAAATGCTCCTGCGCCGATTTGAAAATAACGTAGTCGAGGGCCTGGTTGAGCGTCACTGCGCCGCCAAAGGCGGGCATGCTGCCTTTACGGTCGAGTTCCTCATCGCTCAGCCCGGCCACGAAGGCGGCCAATTCGGCGCCATTTTTCCGCAGGTGCTCCAAGGCTTCGGCCTTGGTGCAGTCCGGATGCTCCCGGGCATCCTTGTCGGACATCGCATTGATCTGATCCATCGTCAATTGCGGCAGTTCTTGGCCCTTGACGATCATCCCCAGCAGCTTGAAAATCCCAAAATGCCCGGCGCCCAGGTGACGCGCCGTGACGCCTGCAGTCCATTGCTCCCAGTCGCACTTCGCGTTCCATTCTTCGCCGGATAACGTATCCACAAATGCAATGACATTGTCTCTGAATGATTCGATTCGCCTGGATAGGTCTTTGGCTCGTTTACTCATTGGCTGTCTCCTTTCACTGACGGGATCGGTGTCGACAGGATTCGGATGAATTCCTGATCAGGCTTCACAGCATGACTCGGCGGGGGGAGGTTGAGACCTGAAATCCTGTCTTACCGTCCTGAAATCATAAATATAAGATAGATCGCCCGGGCAGATATGCAAGGGTTCACCCCATGTCTCTCTCAGGTTTTAGCTTATTTTTATCAAATTCCTTAAACTGGAAATCTGCCCTGCTTTTTTTAGGCTCCGGTCGTTACCTGCAAGGCGCTTTTAAAGAAATTTGCTGAATTGCCGATGATACCAACATATCGGAATGTTGTTTTCCCAACGCAGGTGTTTTCCCGGTTAATCTATTCAATTCATTTGAATGAACGAATCGCTGCATTCCTCAGAGGGCGGCGTCTTGTTGGTGAGGTAAAATGGATTATCGAATACTGTACTGCTTTCCTTTCTTTCTGTCGGCTGCGCTTAACTTCATTGTCGCCGTTTTTACCTTGGGGCGGGTCAATGTAAGAGGGGGCTGGTATCTGGCCGGTGTCTGCCTGGCCTCCACGGCTTGGGCCCTCAGTGAAGGAATGCTCTATTTCGGTCTGGATATCGGCACCAACATGCTCATCACCCGGTTTCAATATCTGGGGATCGCATCCGTGCCGCCCCTGGTTCTTTTATTTGTCTTGTCCGTTTTTGGCTTTGATTCCTGGATCAATCGAAAAACACATATGCTGTTTTTTCTGACTGCGGCGGCCATTGTCCTTCTGGTTTGGACCAATCCTTTGCATAAGCTCTTTTTCGTCGATTATTACGCCATCCCATCCGGGCCGTTTATGATGCTCGGGCTAAAGCACGGCCCCTTGTGGTGGGCGGTCCTTTTGTATCACTATGCTCTGGTTGCCGTTATAACCGTCATCCTGCTGCGTCAGACGGTCACATCTTCCGGCTATCATCGTTCTCAAGCGGCTGTGATCCTGGTTGCGGTAGCTTTTGTCTGGCTTTGCAACGCAGTCTACGTTTCCGGCTACAGCCCGGTGGCGAATATGGACATCAGTTCGATAGGTTTTGTCGGGGTGGCCGGCGCAATGGCCTGGGGGTTTTTTCGCTACGGCCTGCTCGATATCCTGCCGGTGGCCAAGGCCGCAATCTTTCGCGGCCTGGACGATCTTATTCTGGTGGTTGACGGCAAGGATCGTATTCTAGACATCAACCCGGCCGCCGAGTCCGTTTTCAAGGTTAAAGCTTCCCTGATTGCAGGCCAGGAGGCGTTGACGGCCCTTCGTCTCTACCCGCAGTTTCACCACGTCTTTGATCGGTTGGAATCATCGGAGATAAGCCTGATGCAGGATGGGCAGGAACATGTGTACGATCTGCGGGTCTCCTTCCTGACCGACAGGGATGGGTTGAAGATTGGGAAGGTGATTGCCCTGCGGGAAATTACGGACCGCAAAAAAGCCGAAAACGCACTTTGGGCGAGGGAGAAGCGTCTGAGCGAACAAAACCGCGTAATCATGGAGCTGTCCAAAATCAAGGTGGATGAAATCGATGATTTAGCTACCGCCTTAAAAAGAATTACCGAGACGGCCGCGCCGACACTTAATGTGGAAAGGGTGGGCGTATGGCTTTACAACCACGACCACTCCAAAATCAATTGCATCGAACTATATGAGTTCAGCAAAAAAATGCACTCGGCCGGTATGAAACTTTCGCTGGCGGACTGCCCGCATTATTTTATGACCTTGAGAGAGGAACGCACCATTGCAGCGCATGATGCCCGCAGCGATCCCAGAACCAGAGAATTTGCTGATTCCTATCTGAAGCCTTTGGGTATAACGTCCAGGTTGGATTCACCGATCCGGATCCGAGGTCAGGCCGTGGGTGTGATCTGCAATGAACACTCAGGGCCTATGCGGCACTGGACGCTGGATGAGCAGACTTTCGCCGCCTCGATTGCGGACCTGATATCCTTGACGATTGAGGCATTTGAAAGGAAAAGAACTGAGGCTGAAAAGAAAAAGCTGGAAAAGCAACTTTTGCGGGCGGAAAAGATGGAGGCCATTGGTACCCTGGCAGGCGGCGTGGCGCATGACCTGAATAATATTCTGGCCGGTCTTATAAATTATCCTGAATTGTTGTTGATGGGCATGCCGCAAGACAGTCCCTTGCGAAAGCCCCTGCTGGCCATTAAAAATTCGGGGGAAAGAGCGTGTGCGATTGTGCAGGATTTATTGACCCTGGCCCGGCGGGGGGTCTGCGTCTCGGAGGTTTTAAATCTAAATGACGTCATCCAGGAATATTTGAGCAGTCCGCAGTATGAAAAATTATTATCATATCATCCGAATGTTAAGGTGGCATCCGATTTGGATTCAACGCTGTTGAATATATTGGGCTCTCCCGTCCATCTCTCAAAAACAATTATGAATCTGGTAGCCAACGCGGCGGAAGCCATGCCGGACGGCGGCCATATCCAGCTGAAGACCAAAAACAAGTACATCGACCTGCCGATTCAAGGTTATGATCATGTGGCGGAAGGAGATTATGCGCTCCTGATTGTATCCGATACCGGCATCGGGATAGCGCCTGATGAAATAAATAAAATCTTCGAACCGTTTTATACGAAAAAAGTAATGGGTCGCAGTGGAACAGGTTTAGGCATGGCGGTCGTGTGGGGCACGATTAAAGATCATCGGGGGTATATTCACGTTGAAAGCGACCAGGGACGAGGGACCACCATCGAAGTATATTTGCCGGTCACAAGGAAGCTTATCCAAAGCAATGCTATACCCGTCGCGATTGAAAACTACAAGGGCGGGGGGCAAACTGTTTTAGTCGTCGATGATGTTGAAGAACAACGGGAAATAGCAGCAAAAATATTGACGCTGCTGGGCTACGCGGTTGAAACCGTGAGCGGCGGCGAAGAGGCCTGTAAATATCTTGCATCAAAACCGGCTGATTTAATTGTGTTGGACATGATAATGGATCCCGGCATCGATGGTTTGGAGACTTACAAAAGGATAGTTTCCCAAAACCCGCAACAAAGGGCTGTAATCGCCAGCGGTTTTTCCGAAACGCAGCGGGTCCGGGAAGCTCAGCGATTGGGAGCCGGAAGCTATGTCAAAAAACCGTATACAATTGAAAAAATAGGCCTGGCGGTCCACACCGAATTAAACCGGAGCGCGGTTCCACCGAAACGGTTACGATTGGCAGGCAACCGCACCGGCGGCGGGACGATTTCGGTCTGAACCCGGGCATTCCGGTTCCGGCGGGCCGACCCGGCCGGCGATATAAAGACCATCGAATATGGAGCAGTCAAAATCCTTCAAACGGGGATTGCCTTCGGCGGCACAGGCGATAAGATCTTCAAGATCCTGGTAAATCAATCGGTCGGCACCGATCTTCCCGGCGACCTGCTGTTCGCTGCGGCCGTGGGCGATAAGTTCGCCGGTCGAGGGCATATCAATGCCGTACACGTTGGCAAAACGCACCGGCGGCGCCGCGGAAGCAAAATAAACCTTGGCCGCCCCGGCCGTGCGCGCCATATGAATGATTTGCTTGCTGGTAGTGCCCCGCACGATGGAATCATCGACCAGCAGAACCTTTTTATCTTTGAATTCCTGAGCGATGGGATTGAGCTTGCGGCGCACCGAGATCTCCCGCTCGCGCTGATTGGGCATAATAAACGTCCGGTTGATATAGCGATTCTTGATAAAACCTTCCCGGTAGGTGACACCCAGGCTGTTGGCCAGTTCGAACGCTGCGGTTAAGCTGGTGTCCGGAACAGGTATGACCACATCAATATCATGACCCGGCCATTGCCGCTTGATCTTGGCGGCCAATTTTCGGCCCATGCGCAGTCGCGCCTGGTAAACGGACGTACCGTCGATGATGGAATCCGGACGGGCCAGGTAAACATACTCGAAAATGCAGGGCCTGAGCCGCGGATGGTCGCTGCACCGCCGGCGCCGCAGGTGTCTTTGCGTGTCGATGTAAACTGCTTCGCCGGCGCCGATATCGCCGATGAGGGTGAAGCCCAGCACATCCAGAGCGCAGCTCTCGGAGGCGAGCATGTATTCCGATCCCAGCGGTGTGCACCGCTCTCCCAGCACGGCCGGACGGATGCCGTTGGGATCGCGAAACCCCACCAGACCGTGGCCGTTGATCATGGCGACCACCGCATATCCTCCCCGGCAGCGGCGATGCACGCTGCGCACCGCCTTGAAGATACCTTCGGCCGTCAGCTGAGGGCGGCTGTTGCGGGACAATTCATGGGCAAATACGTTTAATAAAATCTCCGAATCCGAGTCGGTATTGATATGGCGCCGATCAACTTCAAACAGTTCCTTTTTCAGCAGGGCGGCATTGGTCAGGTTGCCGTTATGCGCCAGGGCGATGCCATAAGGTGAGTTGACGTAGAAAGGCTGAGCTTCATGGTAACTATGGCACCCGGCCGTGGGGTAGCGCACATGCCCGATCCCCATGCTACCGATGAGCCGGTCCAGGTCCGCCGGCTGGAAAACATCCCGCACCAGCCCGTTGGCTTTTTGTAAAAACATTTTGCCGTCGCTGCCGGTTGCCATGCCGGCGGCATCCTGCCCTCTGTGCTGCAAAATGCTCAGGACTTCATACAGTTCCAATGCAACATGCGATCCGCCTGCAATGCCAACGATTCCGCACATAATCCGGCCTCAAGCAAAGTCGTCCGGCCGGCCGTGAATTCAAACGCCGGCCGCGCCGCCTTAAAGTTTTGCAATCTCAACCCTTCGATGCATCTTATTTCAAAGAATAGGACCATCGTGCAAATAATCAAGAGCAAGCGCAGGGTCGCGCAAATCGCGCCGGTCTGATTGTGACAACCCCTTCTAAGGGCCCGCCTGGGATTGGATCGTTTCAAGTTCTTCCCAACGCCGGTAGGCGGTCTCGATTTCCCCTTCGACGCGCTCAAGATCCGCTTTGACCGCGGCAATCGCGTCTTTTTCTTTTTTGTAAAACAAGGGGTCGGACAGGATCGCAAACAGCTTTTTTTGCTGCGCTTCAAGGGCTTCAATCTTTTGGGGCAGCTCCTGCATCTCCCGCTTTTGCATATACCCCAGCCTTTGTGACGGGCGCGCCTTGGGTGCCGGCCGGGCTCTGCGGAGGCCGTTTTTTTCCGGCAGCCGCTCAGCCGGCCGCTGCGGCCGCTGGCTCAGCCAATCATCGTAACCGCCGGGGTACTCGCTCACCTGCCCCCGGCCTTCAAAGACGATGGTGCTCGTGACCACATTGTTTAAGAAGGCCCGGTCGTGGCTGACCAGCAGCAGGGTCCCCGGGTACTCGCAAATCAGCTCTTCCAGAAGCTCCAGGGTTTCCACATCCAGATCATTGGTCGGCTCGTCCAGCACCAGAACGTTGGCCGGTTGGGTGAAGATCCGGGCCAGCATCAAACGATTTTTTTCGCCGCCGGAAAGGACGCCGACCGGCGTGCGGCATCTTTGGGGCGAGAAGAGAAAATCCTGCAGGTAGCTGATGACGTGGCGTTTTTGACCGTTGAATACAATAAAGTCGTTGCCGGCGGCGATGTTTTCCCGGACGGACTTTTGCTCATCGAGCTGCGCCCGGAGCTGGTCAAAATAAACGACCTGCAGGTTGGTGCCGTGACGGACACTGCCTGACTCAGGGTCCGTCTCTTTAAGAAGGATTTTCAGCAGAGTGGTTTTGCCCACACCGTTGGGACCGATGATGCCCACCTTGTCGCCGCGCATGATGACCAGGGAAAAATCCCGCACAAGCGGGATCGGTCCATAGGAAAAATTCACCGCCCGGGCTTCGATGACAAGCTTGCCGGTTCGCTCCGCCTCCTGAACCTGCAGCCTGACATCGCCGATTTTGCGGCGGCGGGCCCGGTGGTCGGCCCGCATCTTCTGCAGGCTCCGGACGCGCCCTTCGTTTCGGGTGCGGCGGGCTTTGATCCCTTTTCTGATCCAGGCTTCTTCCTGGGATAGTTTCTTGTCGAACACCTGGTTTTGCGTTTCTTCGCTCTGCAAGGCGGCCTGTCTGCGTTTTAAATAGGTCGCGTAATCACAGTCATAGGAAACCAGGCGGCCCCGATCCAGTTCCAGGATCCGGCCGGCGATCTTTTCGAGAAAAGCGCGGTCATGGGTGATAAACAGCAGGGTTTTTACGTGGCGCAGGATAAAATCTTCCATCCAGATGATCGTGTCGATGTCAAGATGGTTGGTGGGTTCGTCCAGCAGCAGAAGATCCGGCCGGCAGACCAGGGCCTGCGCAAACAGCGTGCGTCGTTTCAGCCCTGCCGAAAGATCGGCGAACCGACGGCCGGGCTCCAGCCGGGTCCGCGAAAGAATGTCATCGACGCGGGTCGACCGTTCCCAGGCATCGCCGGCGGCCGGCATTGGCTGCAGTCGGCCATGCCTTTCTGCCGGCTGGGGGTTGGACCCGGACCCAGGGTCCCTGCCGATCCGGCCAGGCGCAGCCGTCGCCCGGCCCGCCGCACCGAGGCCTTCAGCCACCACATCAAAGACCGTGCCGTCGTATCCCGCTGGAACATCCTGCATCAAGGCGGACACGCGGATGCCCGGCCCGCGCCAGATATCACCGCTGTCCGGCGGCATTTCGCCGCCCAGAAGCTTCAGCAAAGTGGTCTTGCCCGTACCGTTGCGACCCACCAGGCACACGCGCTCGCCTTTTTCGATCCGGAACGTTACGTTTTCCAGCAGCGGGGACTCGCCGAATCCCCAGCACACATCCCGCATACCGATCAGCGCCATAAGGCCAACCTCTTTAAACCGCTAAAACGGCATTCCTGCGCCAAGGATCCCCCGTCTCCCCGGGTGCGGCGGTTCCGGCCCCGGGCAACTCCAACCGGTCCGGCAGTGATGCGCGGGCGGAAGCGGGGCTTGATTTTTAATATTGCCGCGGCGGTTGTCAGTTGATATCCCGTGTTTTGTAAAACTGCACCTCCGGCCATTCCCGCATGCAGTAATTCAGCTGGAATTCACTGGTTGTCAGAAAGGACAGGCAGCCTTGAGAATCCCGGGCCAGGTTGGCCGTATTCTTTTTCTCAAATTCGGCCAGTTTTTTACGGTCACTGCACTCGATCCAGCGTGCCACCGCGAGGTCCACCGGTTCATAGACCGCATCCACACCGTATTCGGCCTTGAGCCGGGCCATGGTGACGTCAAACTGGAGGACGCCGACCGCCCCTAAAATATAGTCGCTGCCCCGGACCGGTCTGAAAACCTGGACTGTACCTTCTTCGGCCAGCTGGGTCAGGCCCTTCTGGAAGTGTTTGGCCTTTAACGGGTTTTTCAGGCGAACGCGCCGGAAATGTTCCGGCGCAAAGTTCGGTATGCCGGTGAATTTTAAAGGTTCCTTTTCGCTGAACGTGTCGCCGATCTTGATGGTGCCGTGGTTGTGGATGCCGATGATGTCTCCCGGAAAGGCCTCCGCCACATTGGCCCGGTCCTGGGCCATGAAGATGGTCGCATTGGCCAGGGCGACTTCTTTTCCGATCCGGTGGTGAACCACCTTCATCCCCCGCCTGAATTTGCCGGAGCAGATCCTGACAAACGCGATGCGGTCGCGATGGGCCGGATTCATATTGGCCTGGATTTTAAACGCAAAACCCGAAAAGGATTTTTCGTATGGCGACACTTCACGGGAGACGGCCGCGCGTAAACCCGGCGGGGGCGCCAATTCTATAAATGCATCCAGCATCTCTTTAACACCGAAGTTGTTGATGGCACTGCCGAAAAAAACCGGCGTCTGGCTGGCTTTTAAGAAGTGCTTCTTTTCAAAGGGGTTCACCGCACCCTCGATCAGTTCGATGTCTTCCCGCAGCGCTTCGGCCTGGGTGCCCAGCAATTCATCCAGGAGCGGATCCGACAAATCAGTAATCACAAGGCCGTCCTGTCCGCGGGTGTCGCTGCCGGGACTGAACAGATGCAACTGCTTGTGAAAGAGGTTGTAAACCCCCTTGAAGCTTTTGCCCATTCCGATCGGCCAGGAAAGCGGTGTGCATTCGATCTGCAGCTTCTCCTCGATGTCATCCAGGATATCCGCCGGAGCCATACCCTCACGGTCGAGTTTATTGATGAAGGTAATAATGGGGGTGTTGCGCATCCGGCAGACTTCCATGAGCTTTCCGGTCTGGGCTTCGACCCCCTTGGCGTTGTCGATCACCATCAGGGCGCTGTCGACGGCGGTCAATACCCGGTAAGTGTCTTCGGAGAAGTCCTGGTGGCCCGGCGTATCGAGAAGATTAATCTCAAAATTCCGGTAGTTGAATTTCATCACCGAAGTCGTCACTGAAATCCCTCTTTCCTTTTCAATGGACATCCAGTCGCTGGTGGCATAGCGGGCGGCATGCTTGGCCTTGACCGCCCCGGCCTGCTGGATGGCTCCGCCGAAAAGCAGCAGCTTTTCGGTCAGCGTGGTCTTGCCGGCATCCGGATGACTGATGATTCCGAAGGTCCGTCTCCGGCTGATTTCTTTTTGCGTATTATTGTCCATAAATTTATTTTCCATTATCTCTTGACGCCCGCTTTCCGGATAATCGGCGTTGCACCGTGCCAACCGGCGGCCGAATTGTAAACAGGCGATTTGCAGTCACAGGCCCGCCGCCGCGCGGGGTATTTAAAAAAAATCCCCGGGGGCCTTTGCAGGCCACTGGGGCTTGGTCGCATAGCAACTGGAACAATTGCCGCAATTATAACCCTCGCCGGAGCTTTTGTCAATTGTCGCCTGGCAGGCGAAAACCTCCCGGCCGCCGGGTTATTGCCGCAAGTTTGACGACCGGATGCGTTCCAGGGCGATCTGAATGGGTTGCGAGTCGATATGCCGCAAGAGGGCGCCGATGTGCTTGATCTGTCGGCGCCGGGCGCCGTGTTTGCTTATTTTACGTGCGAATTCGACGGCCGTCCGAATCTCATCCGGCAGCGCCATGGTCTCAAGCTGGCCGGACGGCAGGGCAACCAGCTGTTCGCCCAGGCGCTGCAGGGCCCGGTCCTCCTTTTTTTTCCGGGTTCTGCTTTTATAGTCCGTCTCCATTTTATTGGCCGTTGCCTTCATCAACTCCCGTTGACATTTTGCAGCCGGCGGTGCGCGCACCTTTTTCCCACCGCCAAAACCGGCCGCACAAATCAGTTGCTTTTGCGCCCGAATTGCTGCAGTATCCGGCTGTCGGGCGCCTGACAGCTAATACTGCAAAAGGTTAGAAATGATCAAGCAATATCTCGACCGTTCTTTGCGGCAGCGGTCGCAGCGAAAGCGGTGATAAATGGCATCAGCCGATTGGGTCAAACGCCCAAGAAAAGAAAAGCGGCCGGGCGCGGTCTATCAGTACCAGCAGGCCGGACGTTATTTTGCCCAAATAGCCGACGGCTTAAAGGAAGCCGGTGCGGAAGAAATAGCTCAACTCGGCGCCGAAGATGTCAGGCTGGAATTCAGCGGTATTCATTTCAGGGCCGATAAATCGACGCTGTATCGAATTAATTATCTGACCAGGCTTCTTTCACGGTGCCTGGCGCCGTTGATATCCTTCGCTTGTCCTGATGCCGATACGCTGTATCGGAAGGCCAAACAAATCCGGTGGGAAGAATTTTTCAGGCAGGGCCATACCTTTGCCGTATCGGGCAATGTTTCCGACAGCGCGATTTCGCATTCACAGTATGCCGCCCTGCGCCTGAAGGATGCGGTTGCCGACTATTTCAGAGAAAAAACCGGCCGGCGGCCGGATGTGTCGGCCAGAAATCCGGATATCCGGCTGAACCTCTATATCAGAAACGATAAGGCCGTAATAAGCCTCGACATCTCGGGCGGCGCGCTTCACCGGCGAGGATACCGCGTGGAAGCCGTTGCGGCGCCGATGCAGGAAACCGTCGCCGCCGCAATTATCGGATTCAGCCAATGGGACGGTGCGGTTCCATTATATGATCCGTTGTGCGGTTCGGGAACCCTTTTGTGTGAAGCACTCATGCGGTACTGCCAGATACCGGCGGGTATTTTCAGGAGTCGATTCGGTTTCGAATTTCTGCCCGATTTTGACGGCGCTGTCTGGCAGCAGGTGAAAAATGAGGCCGACGGAAACATCCGGGAATTGCCGCAGGGGCTGATCGCCGGCAGTGATGTGTCCGCGGAGGCTGTCGGCGCGGCGCGGACAAATCTGATGGGGATTCATTTCGGAAGCAACATAAGTGTTGCCAGGGCGGACTTCAGAATGCTGCCCGCCCTTGAAGGGCATGTAATTGTGACCAATCCGCCTTACGGCATTCGGATGGGGGGCGACGATAACCTGGCAGCGTTTTATAAAGATTTCGGCGATTTTCTGAAACACAAATGCAAGGGCGCGAGCGCTTTCGTTTATTTCGGGGAACGGGAGTATATTAAAAAAATCGGGTTGAAAGCCTCATGGAAAAAACCGATCAAGGCCGGCGGTCTGGACGGTCGGTTGGTTAAATACGAGATGTACTGATCGTTTTTATCGGCGCAGATCTAAATAAGGAAATAATCCTTGACATCATAAGCTGGGGACTTTATACTGCATCGACTAAACATTAATAGACTCGGTTTCGATCGTCATCCCCAGAGCCTGTTAAAAGAGGCGCCCGGGGATTTTTTTTGGAGGGAAATACGGCAAGGCCCGGACCGCGCAGGCTGCGGAATATGCGGGCCTTTTTAATCCGGCGGACACTGGGACGATCCGTCGAATCTTCCCTGAAAAATTTGATGCAGAAAAAAGTTTGAAATTGTAAAAAAATCTGATATGTTGCCATAAATTATGAGAGGAGAGGCCATGAACATCTACGTAGGGAATCTGTCATACAGTGTCACCGAAGACGATTTGCGGCAGGCTTTTGAGGCCTTCGGGCAGGTAGCGTCCGTTTCCATTATCAAGGACAAATACAGCAACCAGTCCAAGGGCTTCGGTTTTGTCGAAATGCCGGGCAAAGAAGAAGCCCAGGCAGCCATCAACGAAATGAACGGCAAAGATCTGAAGGGACGCGCGCTGAACGTGAATGAGGCGCGGCCCCGGACCGGCGGCGACCGCCGCGGCGGCGGGGGCGGCGGAGGCGGGGACAGGCGCCCCGGGGGCAAAAACCGCTACTAACAGGCGGCCATTTCGCTCACCATCAGATAGCGGGAAGCAACGGATTACTGTGAGGAAGGAAAGGGCACAGCGCAAAAAGTGCCCTCCGGGTACCTTTCACCATCAGCCGGCCCGGAAACGTTTTGTCTGCTGCGGTTCTGAGCTTGGACCTGTTTTCAGGACTGCTTTCCATGTCAGGCCCGGCGCTGCCTGAAGTCGCCGGGTTCACTTTTTTTCCCTGCCGGATTGTTCACGATACCGGCGGACCCAGCCGTTTAACGCTGTGTAGGCCTGGTTGACGAAGTGGCTCCCTTTGTCTTTCCAGATCTCAAAAAGTCCGTGACTCTTCACCGAAAATGCGTCCCATCGCGGGCCCATTTTTTCAACTGCGGCAGCCACCTCCTGCTTGAGTCTTTTAGCGGCGCGATCGACCGTTTCCGGAACAAATTCCCCCAATTCCTTGAGCTCTCCGGCCGCCCGGTCGAAGGCCTGCCGGATGGTGTCGGCGTTGATTTTTTCCTGGGCGCCGGCCAGAATCTTTTTAAACTCGGCCCGCATTTTATGGTAGGCCGCGCGTTCCTGCGGACCGGGGTCCGCATCATCCGCGGGTTGGAATGAGACATCGATTTCCCTTTCGGCCTCGATCCAATCCTTTACCGGGTCACCATCGGAAAACCCCCTTTTTTGAGCCCGATAATAAGCGGCCGTTTCAATCAGGCGCTGTCGTTGCTCCGATGTCGATGATTTGTTGATATTATTCATAATACATATTCCTTTGGTTAAACATTTTAATTACATTGATGCCGCTGGGTGCAGGTGATCTTTCGGCACCAGCTAAACTAATTTAAGCCAGACGCAGACAATTTCAAGGGGAGAGGACCGTCTACACGAAATCCGGGCAGCATCGCTTTTCGGCCGCAGGAATAGGCATCTCTCACTTCTTTTTCAAGGTGTTTGCATTCAGGATTTGAAGCCGAATACCATATCGTCACCGTTGCCTTTTGGATCAATGTCTTGACAACTTGCAAGGCCCGGTTATATTTATTGACCAGGCTCACGCGAAACCCTGCCGCGGGAAAGCACAACCAGACTAATCCGGAAAATGCCATCATAGAAATGTCACCCCAAATAACCTTAAAAAATGACTACATTTTAATAGAACCCAAAGCAGGAACTGATTTTAGAGAGATACAGCGGGGGGTGGCAAGATTATTCTACGTGGATGAGATTCCAAAGCAAAATAGGATATGGGTTTTCCGTAAGGGCCGGGAAAATTTCTCCTACGCTGATTTGTATAAGCTGCGGGACATCATTAAAGAATACTATCCCGTAGACGCGAGAATTCACAAAACCGCGATCGTCGTCGAATCCGGCTTGCAGACCAGCCTCGCGGAATCCTTTACGAAAATCACCGCGGATCTGCCTCAAAAGTACAGGGTTTTTTCCAATTTAGCGGATGCTGAAGATTGGATAAAAGAACTATAACATGAGTGGCATATACACCGTAATCCACGCAACCTGATTTTTCCGGCCGACACTAATTCGGATGTTGTTTGCCGGCTGTTTCATTCGCGCCGGAAAGGGACTTCTTATTTCTTCTTTCGGTACCGCTTCTTCTCTCAGGAATATAATGCGTGTAAGAAAAATGGCGACGATCCGGTTCTATCCTGCGGTCATCAGATTCAGACGGCTTTGATGGGTGCGAATGTTTTTTTTCAGGTTTACGCCTGAATACAGCTCCATTTCCGGACCCTCCGGAATGAATGTTTTTTTCAAGCCTCGACCTTAATGTTTCCACGCTGAGCGCACTGAGGACAATATGCCTGCTTTTCAATTTGATAATGCTTTTGATCCTTCGTCCCGCGGTAGCATCGATCAGCATCCCGGTTCCAGCTGCGGAACGCGCTATTGCCTCTCTCCGAGCGTCCCCTGCCCTCAGAACTTCAACAATATTTTCGCTCTCGATGAAATGCTTATTCCCGATAGAGATCATCATTATTCTTCCTGCCGAACCTTTGGCAAAAAGATAAATCCACGAATTGACGCGGGGATGACCTGAAAATGATTAAAATGTTATTTTGAAGTCCCGGAATGACGGCCCAACAGAAAATCTATTCCCACGAATTGACGGCATCGATGAATTCTCTCAACCTGCCGAAATCGGCTCGATTAAAATCCACAACAAGCCTCGGTAAATGACGGATTTCCGGCTCATCCCCTTCTTCGGGAAAAGACCCGGACGCCCGTATGTCCCCGTTGGCGCTCAACATATCGGAAAATTGATTTTTCAGATCCTTTACGACAGCTTCATCGATCGGCGATGTCAAACGGATTATTAATTGATTGCCGACATATCGGAGGCTGTGATAGCGGCGGTAGAATCGATTAATGCATTCCACCGCCTCATCGACCGCATCGAGGCTTTCGAATATTTTCAAGTCGGATTCGCCGATATAGCCTTTTGCCAGAAGCTGCTGCTTTATGAACCGAATCCAGTTTGACCAATAGCTGCCGCCCGGCTCGTCCACCAGAATAAGCGGCAGCGGGTTTCGTTTACCGGTTTGCACCAGGGTGAGGGTTTCCATGGCTTCATCGAGTGTGCCGAATCCGCCGGGAAAAAGCACAGCGGCATCCGCTTCCTTTAAGAAAGCCACTTTACGGTTGAAAAAATATTTGTACCAAATAATTTTGGGATCGCCTTCGAGGGTCGGATTCGGTTTTTGCTCGAAGGGCAGCTGAATATTAACTCCGAAAGAGTGGTCCGGACCCGCTCCTTCATTAACGGCCTGCATAATACCGGCCCCTCCGCCGGTAATAACCATATAGCCGGATTCTGATAATTTTTTACCCAGCAGATGTGCCATTTTGTAAATCAATTCAGAAGGCTGCGTCCGCGCCGAACCAAATACGGTCACCTTTTTGATGTGGCGGTAATCGCGAAATATTTTTGCCGTATAGCGCATTTCCTTTAATGATGTGTTCATGAGTTTCAGATCGACCCGGCCGTCATCCTCATGACCTGCTTTCAAGGATGCCAGAATCATCTCTCGAACAATACCGGGCCGCTGGACCCCCCCTGCCATATCGATTAAATGCGCGATCACTTCTTCTATCCGTCCATTGTTTGCTTTAAAATGTAATTTCATATGCCCATCTTATCAGAAAATTTCGGTATTGAGTTTAAGTTTTTTCATTCAATATTGGACGTTCGACCTGCCCGCAATGTCTTAAAACAAGGCCAGAACAAATATGGACATTTGATTTATAACTGCATGATTACGATAATCAGTAGTATGTGCATGGCAGGCGGGTGTTCGATGTTCGGCGTTCCCCTCTCGAAACAAGCTCTGATGGAATCGCTGCAACCGGTGAATGTTGACCAAATATCTTAGAGCTAATGGGGGGACACCCACGAAATCGCCTGCTTTGCTGCCGGGGCACCCATGGTCCGGCGCGCTAAAAATACTGTCTTGACCCCATTGCCAAATCCCGGCGGGCATCTTAATAATTTTCTTTCGGGCGGTGTCGCGGCCGTCCGGGGAAGTTTCTGAAGCAAAGAATGAACGCAGAAAGGAAAGCGCACATGAAAAAACGCAAACTCGGCAATTCCGGATTGGAAGTTTCTCCGCTGGCATTCGGCGGCAATGTCTTCGGCTGGACCGCGGACGAGACTATGTCATTCAGACTGCTCGATGCATTCGTCGCCGCAGGGTTTAATCTCATCGACACGGCGGATGTGTATGCACGCTGGGTTGCAGGCCACCAAGGCGGCGAATCGGAGACAATCATCGGCAAATGGTTGCAGCGCAGCGGCAAACGGCAGAAGGTCATCATTGCCACCAAGGTCGGAAAAGAAATGGGGCCGAATAAAAAAGGACTCTCAAAGTCATATATATTTCAGGCGGTGGAGGAATCGCTGCGGCGTCTGCAAACGGACTACATCGATTTGTACCAGTCCCACGACGACGATGCGGCAACTCCTATGGAAGAAACCCTGGAAGCCTTTGGCCAGTTGATCAAGGACGGAAAAATCAGGGCCATCGGCGCATCCAACTTCAGCGCGCAGCGCCTGGCTGAAGCGCTGCAGGTCAGCGAACGACAGGGCTATCCGCGCTACCAGAGCCTGCAGCCCTTGTTCAATCTCTATGATCGCGCCGACTATGAAAAGGAGCTCGAACCGCTCTGCCGGGAAAAGGAATTGGGTGTCATCTGCTATTTTTCGCTGGCCAGCGGGTTTCTCACCGGCAAGTACCGCTCGGAAGCCGACCTGGCAAACCGCGCCCGCGCCGACATGGTTAAAAAATATCTGAATGCGCGGGGATACCGGATCCTGGAGGCCCTGGACCGGGTGGCGCAGCAACACAAGGTGACGGCTGCGGCAGCAGCCCTTGCCTGGTTGATTGCCCGGCCGACCATTACCGCTCCGATTGCCAGCGCCACCAGCCTCGAACAGTTAAACCAATTGATCGATGCGGCGACCCTGGAGTTAGATCCATCTTCGATGGCGCTTTTGGATCAGGCGAGCGCCTGAAAGCGCATTCACGCTCAGCATCCTTTTGCGCTTTGCGATGATCTCGCGCACCCTCAGGGCTTGAAACCCTCGACCAGGGAAAACATGCCCTTGGTCTGAATCAGATTGATGCGGGAAAATCCGGCTGCCGTCAGACCGCCTTTGATCTCATCAAAAGTATAGGTGCGGCCCCCTGACGTGCCGGCCAGCATGTTCACCGCGAACAGGGCGCCTTCCAGCGGCTGGGTGCGATCCGCCGACATGACGTGGTCGCGGATCACAATCCGGCCTCCCGGGTCCAGGGCGCGGTAGATTTTGCCGTACAGAACCTGGTTTTGGGCAAAACTGCTCTGGTGGATAATGGCCGATAAAAGCACCAGGTCGTGCCCGGAAGGCAGTTCGTCTTTGTAGAAGTCCCCGTTAACCAGTTCGACGCGGTCGAGCATATCGGCGGCTTGAACGCGCTCGCGCGCCATTTCGATGACCGGCGGCAGGTCGAACAGGGTCGCCCTCATTTCAGGCACCGCGCTGAGCATCGCCAGGGTGTAGGTGCCGGAGCCGCCGCCCACGTCCAACAGCCGGCGGGCCTGTCCCGGATTGATTGCAGCCACAACCCCCGGCGCGGCTTTGGAAGCGACCACGTGCATGGCGCCGATAAAGGCTTGGCGGTTGCCTTCGGCCAGGGCGCCTTTCTTTTTAAGACCCGGCGTAGTCTTGCCGAGCACAATGTCCGTGATTTCGGACCAGTTATGCCACACCGTTCCCATGTGAAGAACCATGGGCAGAATTGAATCGGACGCGGCAGCCGACAGCAGGGGGGCGGTCGCCGGCTCGGTCCGGTACCGGCCATCTTTTTTCACCAAAAACCCCAGGGCGCTCAACGCGTCGAGCAGGATCACCATCTTGTGCAGATCGGACCGGGTGGCGGCCGTGATTTGCTCCGCCGTCAGGGATTCCATCGCGAGCAAGCTGAAAAGATCCAGCTCCGCGCCGCTGAGAAGTACACGACTGGCCATAAAACCGCGGGCCAATTCCAGGATTGATTCTTCCGTGATTTTTGCGCTCATTTAATTCCTCCTCGCCGTGCCGCTGCGCCGGAACATTGAAGTCGGTTCAACCGGCTGCAATGTCCGACGGAAAACCATGATATTCTCCCGAAAAAGCAGACGTTCATAATCCAATTTCTATACCTTGCGAATCCGAAAAATGCAAAAGAAATGTATAGAATCCTGGCCCGGAGTGGTGGTCGTTGCCGTCAGATGACCCCTGGAATATTGGAAGGGTGCCTGCGGATCGGAGAAAAAATGAAATATTGGAAAAATATAACCGGGTTTTTAAACAACTCCTTTCATCAATCACCGCTCCCGACCATTTACAATTTAGGGAAAATCGACGGGGTGTGTTTCTTCTTTTAGCGGCGGTTGACATCGGCAGCCGAAACGTCAATCTTATATGGGATTGTATCTGGCACGCAAATTCCTGCCTTAAAAGCGGTGGAAAACCAAGAGAGGAAAAATAATGGATCAAAGCCTGGCGCAGTTGCTGGACCTGGCCGCGCAGATCGTCCCGAACAGATATCTGCAGGCCCTTTTGATTATCGTCGCGTTTGCCGTTTTGGCCAAGATCGCGGATATAATCATGACCCGCTTCCTGGAGCGCTTGTTCAGGAAAACCAATTTAACACTGGACGAACAGATCCTGGAAATCTTTCACAGGCCGATCTTTGTCAGCATCATGCTTTTCGGCCTGGCGCTGGCCGCCGATCGGTTGAATTTATCCCAGAAAATTAATTTCGTGACGCTGAGCGGGCTCAAGACCATTGCCATATTTTTGTGGACGGCGGCCTTTGCCCGCTTTCTGAAGCTGTTGATCGGGGTGGTCGGCCGCGACAACCGGCGATTCCATCTGATCCATGAACGGACCCTGCCGCTGTTCAGCAACCTGTGCATGATTCTGGTGGCGGCCCTGGCCCTGTACTTTTTTATGCTGGCCTGGAACATCAATGTAACCGCCTGGATGGCCTCGGCCGGTATCCTCGGTCTGGCCATCTCCTTTGCCGCCAAAGATACGCTGGCCAACCTGTTTGCCGGGGTGTTCATCCTGGCCGATGCCCCTTACAAACTCGGGGATTTCATCGTACTGGATTCAGGCGAGCGGGGCATGGTGACTCATATCGGCATCCGCAGCACCCGCCTGCTCACCCGCGACGACGTTGAGATCACGGTGCCCAATTCGATCATGGGCAACGTCAAGATCACCAACGAGACCGGCGGTCCTTCCGAGCGATACCGCATCCGCATCAAGATAGGCGTAGCCTATGGATCCGACATCGACACCGTGCAGTCGGTGCTGTTGGATGTGGCCGGAAGCAATCCCGAGGTCTGCAAGATACCGCAGCCGCGGGTTCGCTTCCGGGCTTTCGGCGAATCGAGCCTCGATCATGAACTGTTGTGCTGGGTGGAAAGACCCGTGCTGCGGGGACGGGTATTGCATGCCCTGAACACCGCAATCTATAAACGGTTTCTGAAAGAAGGCATTGAAATCCCATTCCCGCAGCGGGACGTGCACATCAAGTCGACACCGGTTCCGCCGGCCGCCGTCGAGTGACGGATCCGCCGCAAACCTGCGGCGATTATTTTCTTCGAAAAGCGCAGCCGCGGGGCTTGACACGGCCGGTCCATGATCCTTAGTTTGGAATTGCAACTAAGTATCCTGCACGCCGCGCGGCAAACTTGTGGGAACGAAGAACGATAATTTTTGGGGAGGACGGCGATGGAATTTAAAATTGAAGGCAAGCGGGCGCTGGTAACCGGCTCAACGGCCGGCATCGGGTTTGCGGCCGCCCGCGCCCTGGCAAAGGAGGGTGCAGTCGTCACCCTGAATGGTCGAACCGAGGCCCGGGTCGCCGAGGCGCTGGAGCGCATCAAAACCGAACTGCCCGGTGCGGCGGTTGACGGTATCGCCGCAGATCTCAGCGGCAGTGACGGCTGCCGCAGACTGGCCGGTCGGCTGCCTGAGGCTGACATACTCGTCAACAATCTCGGCATCTTCAAGCCGCAGCCGTTCGAGCATATATCGGATCAGGACTGGCTGCGCTTCTTCGAAACCAACGTGCTCAGCGGAATCCGGCTCGCGCGCCACTACATGCCCGGCATGCGATCGCGCCGCTGGGGACGCATCGTCTTCGTGTCAAGCGAATCGGCAATCCAGATCCCGACCGAGATGATCCACTACGGCATGACCAAAACCGCACAGCTGGCTGTGGCGCGCGGTCTCGCCGAAATCCTCGCCGGCACGGGCGTCACGGTCAACAGCGTACTTCCCGGACCGACTGCTTCAGAGGGGGTCGGTGAGTTTGTGGCGCAAATGGCAGCCGAGCGCGGTTTGGATGCCGCCGCGATGGAGCGGGAATTTTTCAAAACCGCACGTCCCACATCCCTCCTGCAGCGATTTGCCACAACCGACGAGGTCGCAGCGATGATTGCCTACGTGTGCAGCGCCCGGGCGTCAGCAACGACGGGAGCCGCACTGCGGGTCGACGGCGGTGTGGTGCGGGCTATCATATAAAACACGGCGCTGATTTGCCACTTTCGCAGACCTGGCGGGCCCGAGATGGAAGGAAAATTTTGCCAAGATGGAAGAGATGATCCTGCATGTGAGCGGCGGCGTGGTGGCGGTGCTGCCCCTGGCGCTCACCTTCCGGATCCGAAGCCGCTGCCTGCCGGTGAAACAGCACAACGGCCAAAGAAACTCATCCGAGGGCTTGATCGCCAGGTTTCGGTTGTATTAATTTATCTAACCTGCGTATAGTCGGTCATCGGCAAATTCCTGCCATTACCGCAATTGAGGAAGTATCCATGCTACCGAGAAAGACCGTCGGTCTGGTGCTGGGCAGCGGGTCATCACGCGGCTGGGCCCATATCGGTGCCATTGAAGCCCTGGAAGAAGAAAAAATCCCTATCGATTTCGTTGTCGGGTGCAGCGCTGGTTCGTATGTCGGCGCCATCTATGCCAGCGGCAGCCTCAGGAGCCTCAAGGAGTTCGTTCTGAAAATGGACGGCAAAAAGGTCTTTTCGTACTTCGACGTCGCGTTCCCGCGCTCGGGGGTCCTGAACGGCACCAAGCGGTTGAAAGAGCTTTATTCGATGCACACCGATGCGACCGATTTTTCCGATCTGAAAATCCCGGTCATGATGGTCGCCACCGACCTTGCCAGCGGCCAAAAAGTCGTTCTGAAGTCCGGCAGTGTCCTGGAAGCCCTCCGGGCGACCATGTCCGTACCGGGGCTTTTTGCCCCTGTGAGAATTAAGGACCGCTGGCTTGTGGACGGCGGCCTCGTGGACCCGGTGCCGGTGGGTGTCGCCAGGGCCATGGACGCCGATGCCGTGATAGCCGTTGACCTCAACAGCGGGATTATCTCAAGTAGAAGAAAGACACGGCCCATCCGGCGCGAGATCAAAAAAACCGGCGAATCGCCGACATATAAAAGCGAGCTGTTTCAAAAGCTGCTGGAATATTACGAAGCCGCTGAATTTACCTTCGCCGAAAAAGTCAGTGAGCTGCTCAGAAGAGAATCCGCGACTCCGGATATCATCGAGACCGTCATGTCCTCCATCAATATCATGCAGGAGCGGATCACCCGCATCAATCTGGCGGTCGAACCGCCTGACGTGTTAATCCAGCCGCACCTCGGGCAGCTGAAGATGATGGACTTCGACCAGGTCGAACACACCATCGAAGAAGGTCATGCCGCCGTCAAAGATAAAATTGAAGAAATTAAAAGGCTGCTCGAACCGATATAAGTATGTGCCGGAGATATCAAAGGGGGGAAAAAGTGCGCAGAGGCGGCATGCAGGATACCGACCGGCTTCCCCACCTGCCCGATGGCAGCGGACGCTTTTTTTATTCTTCGGCCTCGGCTGCCGCGGCGGCGAGTTTCTTTTCCCTTTTGGCTCTTTTTTTCGTCGGATCTGTATCGGTTCGCTTATGCTTTGGTGCATCAGTCTGCGGCGCGCTTAATTTCTCAGCCTTAATTTCAGCCCGCTGTGCGATCTCCGATTCCAGTTTTACAATATCTGCCAGTTGATACCCTGCCTTGCGTATCTCGGCCCTAAAGTGCTTTACGGTTGGATCCTTTTTAATTCGGTCATGGGGCATTGCCCTTGTTTTGAGGAATTCCAGGCGGGCGGCCAACTTGCTCGCAGCCAGGTTCTTATGGTTTTCGATATATGTTTTTTTATTCAGCATGATCCGGTTCTCCTTTATATTGGGGTCTATACATTGATCACAGCTTGTGTGCTTAGCTCATCGAGAAAAGCAAAGTTAAAAGCAAAATGTGTGCCACAAACATTTTCGATGTATTTACCGGATGATAGCAATTTTCCGTCAAATAACATGCGAACCGGTTGTTCCGCATTTCAGGTTCGCGGTTGACCCGAAACGGCCGGAGTTGTCGTTTTTCATCATAGCTATTTGATATTGTTTCCTATATTTTTTAAACCTGAGAAGAATTCTGAAGTCCGACCGATAAGAAATCCCTGTTCTGATTATTTTGAAATTTCTTGCTCCTTGTTGCAGCCGGAAATGCAGATTGAAGCCGCCCGGCGAAACCTGAAATGCAGACCTGCTGATTCTACCGGCCCTGCAGCCGGCATTTCGCAGCCAAAATCCTGCTGCGCCGGGCAAGGTCCTTGACACTTAAGCGAAATCAATCAATATTATAAATCCAAATCAAGCCATTAAATTTTTGATCAGAATATATAAGTAAACATGATCTTAAAAATCAGCAACCTTATCGTCGCGTTTAGAACCTACACCGGTGTCAGCCATGCGGTCGACGATATATCCATTTCATTAAGCCGGGGAGATACGCTCGGCATTGTTGGCGAGTCCGGTTCGGGAAAATCAACCACCGCCCTGGCAATCATGAATCTTCTGCCGACGCCCGCCGGCAGGATCGAAGAGGGACAAATCTGGTTCGCCCTGGGAGGCCGGGAAATAAACCTGGTGCAGTATCCCCGCCGCAAAATGCAGTCATTGCGGGGCGACCATATCGCCATGGTGTTTCAGGATCCGATGAGTTCCCTCAACCCCGTGTTTCGCTGTGGCGACCAGATCATGGAGACCATTTTGCGGCATCAGAAGGTTTCCAAAGCAGAGGCCCGCAAAAAGACGGTCAATCTGTTTCGCGAGGTCGGACTTCCCAGGCCCGAAGAGATGTTCTTTCGCTACCCTCACCAGCTTTCCGGCGGTCAAAAGCAGCGGGTCATGATTGCCATGGGATTGAGCTGCAACCCGGATATCTTGATTGCCGACGAACCGACCAGTGCCCTGGATGTCACCGTCCAGAGCTCAATTTTGTCCCTGCTGAACGACCTTCAAAAAAATCGCAGGATGTCCATCATCTTCATCTCGCATGATCTTGGTGTGATTGCCGAAGTGGCCGACTATGTGGCCGTCATGTACCGGGGTAAAATTGTTGAGCACGCCCCGGTTTGGGATATCTTTGCCAACCCGAAGCATCCGTATACAAAGGGACTGATGACTTGCCGCCCGCCGCTGAAATATCGTGTCAAGCATCTGCCGACCGTAACGGATTTTATGGAAGAAAAGACGGATGCCGCCGGCAATTGGATTATTACCGAAAAAGTTCACACCTCCGTAGAAGAGATGCTGCTCCGTTCAATCGAGCCCCTTGAGGCGCACAAACGCCGTCTGCAACACCTGATGCAGCATCCTCCCCTGCTGGTCGTCAAAGGATTGAAAAAATACTTTGCCCACACCAGTAAATTCCTGAGCCGCCGGGAAACGGTTACCCGGGCTGTCGACGACGTGTCCTTTGAAGTCTATCCGGGCGAAACCCTGGGCGTTGTGGGAGAATCGGGCAGCGGTAAAACCACCCTGGCGAGCACGATTCTGCGGCTCAAAGAGCCCACGGACGGTCAGATCTTTTTTAAGGGGCTGGACCTTATCCAGCTGTCATCAAAGCGTCTGCGCCGGTTACGGCGGCAGATCCAGATTATTTTCCAGGATCCGTATTCCTCCCTGAATCCCCGCATGACGGTCGAAACCGCCCTTGTCGAACCGTTGCGGGTGCATGGAATTTTTAAAACGAAACGGGAACGCGTGGATAAATCCGTCGAAATTTTAGAGTTGGTCGGATTGGCGTCATCTCATCTCAAGCGGTTTCCACATGAGTTTTCAGGAGGCCAGCGTCAACGCATCTGCATCGCGCGGGCCTTGATTGTGGAACCGGACCTGCTGTTCTGCGACGAGGCCGTCTCGGCATTGGATGTATCCATCCAGGCCCAGGTCTTGAATCTTCTCAGTGAGCTGAAACGAAGATTGAATCTGACCTACATCTTCATTTCCCACGATCTGGCGGTCGTTAAATTTATGAGCGATCGAATTATGGTGATGAACGACGGAAAAATCGAAGAGATCGGCCCCGCGGAGGATATCTACAATCATCCGCGGCGGGAGTATACCAGAAAACTGATCGCGGCGACCCCCGAAGGCGGTTTGGAAGACATCCGGCGGCAGCAGGACAGGCGCCGGCGGCAGGCGGTTTAAGTGATCACCGGGAGGCGAGTGAAGAATTCCGGCCCGGAAGGCCAGGCTATGACTTCGCCCCAGCTTCCGGCTCGCAGAGCCTACCGCTTGGAGAGAGGGGGCATCAGGTTTTCAAGGTTGGGATAAATGGATATCCCGATACTGCAGATATTGCTCAAGCGTTCAGTTTTTCGGAAACGTTGACATCCGTCCTTTTATAGTTACATTCAACCGAGTCGGAATTAAACGGCCACAAATAATTAAAAGCGACCGGCCGGCGTGACGGGCCGAATTGCAAGGGGGGTTATCAATGAAAGCAGGCGTATTTAAGATATCGGGCAAATTACTGCAATCAATTCGGCTTCTGCTGCTGGTTTTGCTGATCAGTGCCCTGTTCTCCGGTAATTTATTCGCTAAAACCGCCAAGGAAATCGATGCCAGCGTGGATGTTGCTATCCAACGTTTTTATAAGCAGGTTCCAGGCGCCGGGGAGTATGTAAAGGCAGCCAAGGGCATGCTGGTTATGCCGAATGTTATAAAAGGGGCTTTTATCATCGGCGGCGAGTATGGCGAAGGCGCCCTTCGAATCGGCGGAAAATCAGTCGCTTATTACAATACCATCTCCGGCTCCATCGGTTTTCAGATTGGAGGCGAATCCAAGGATATCATCCTTTGTTTCATGACGGATGCGGCGCTCAATAAATTCAGAGCCAGCAGAGGATGGGAAGCCGGTGTGGACGGCAATGTTGCCTTAATCACTGTCGGCGCCGGTGAGCGGGCGGATACAACGACCTCCCAAGACCCCATTGTCGGCTTCGTATTTGACGCCAAGGGTCTCATTGCCGACATCTCTTTGAAAGGGGCAAAGTTTACCAAATTGGATAAACAGTAATGGATCCGATACGCTCGTAAAGAGATATTTGAATACTTCGAAATTTACACCCAAATGCGCTGCTATCGGTTGATGATTCATTTTTAGCCTTGATCCTGGCGTTTTCAGCTCCGGTTTTTCCGGCTCCCTGCCTCCGCAGGAATGGCAGTCAGGATTGCCTTAACCCGCCCCACCTGTCCGTCTGTCAGCCGGACCTTGATACCGTGCGGATGACGGCCCGAGCGGGTCAGGATATCCTTTACCACGCCCCGGGTAAGCTTTCCGGTGCGCTGGTCCTTTTTCAGCACGATGTCCACCGTCAGTCCGGGTTTTATATCTCCCCGATTTTTGCCGTCCATGATTTTCCTCATTTAGAGCCAGATTGGGACACGGTTCTCCAAATAGGCGCGTTTGGCCTCTTCTGCATCCCCACTGAATTGCGCCCGTTGCTGAAGTTCATAGTAGTATTTAAGGAAGGCCTCAAAATCCATGTCAAAAGCCTTGTTGGTCGCCAGTTTGCTCATGCGGGTCCCCACGGAGCAGGCTGCCAGGTAGTCCCCGGCGACATTGTCGACCTGCTTGAAGAAATCCCCATCGGAAACGACGTGGTCCACCAGGCCGATTTGTAAGGCCTCATTGCCGCTGACATTTTGTCCGCCCAGAATCATTTTTTTGGCGCGCCCCCAACCGATATAGCGGGGCAGGCGCAACGTTGCCAGGCCCGGAATCAGCGATTCCTTAATCGCCGGCAGACCGATTTGACAATCTGCCGTGCTGACCCGGATATCGGCCGCCAAGGCCAGCTGCAACGCGCCGCCCAGGCAAAATCCGTGCATCCCCACAATTATCAGCTTTTCCATTGTTTCAAAAAGACGCAGCGCCGGCTCCCAGCGGTGGTGATAGAGCATATCAATCCGGCCGGCGGCAAGCTCTTTGAGGTCGATGCCGGTTGAAAACGCCCGGCCTTCCCCCCGGATGACGGCCACCCGAACATCCGGGTCTTCCCTCAACGCCATGGCAATTTTATTGATCTGAACGGTACAGTCGTTATTCATGGCATTCAGATGGTCTTCCCGGGAAAATGTCACCCAGGCCCGCTTGCCCTCTTTTTCCAGGCGCATAAATTCAAATCTGAGTATTGTCTCCATGGCTTCCTCCTTGTTAATTTGAGATTTCAATCAATATAGATATCAAATAACGACAAAATTTTTAACACCTTTTTGTTTCCGGCCGGCCCGGATCAGGTTTGGCGGACCGGGTTTGAAATACCATCCGCCGCCAGCTGCTTTCCAACCCAGGCTATCAGGGGCAAAAGCCCGACGTAAAGGAACACCCCGACAAAATAGATAGCGCGGATGCCGTACCCCTCCGCCACCAGCCCGCTCATGAGCGGTGCCAGAAACCAGCCCGTGGAGCGGGCCGTAGCCGACCAGCCGAAAACCGCGCCGCGCTTTTCCGGCGGCGTCTCCTTTGCCAGCCAGGTCTGAAAGAGAGGATCCAGCCCGCCGGCGCAAAAAGTCATGCCAAAACGGGCAAATGCGATAAACAGAAATGTGGGGGCCAGTCCGTGGAAAAACATAAACAGACCGGCAACCAGGGCGGAGATCTGGGCAATTCTGGGCGGTCGGAAATGATCGGCCAGGCGGCCGAAAACGATGCCGGCCAGAAATCCGGCCGCACTGCCGACGGCCGACAACGCCCCGGTCCAGAAGGCGGCGCCCTCCAGGGACCCCAGCATGTTCTGGATCAACAGGGGGAAAAAAGAGGTTTCGAATTGCCTTGCAAAGCCCATGGCCGCGACAAGGATTAAAATGGGCCACACATGCCGCAAAGCGGAAAACAGCTTTTTGAGCGCCATCCCGGATACCGCCTGCTCAGCCGGCGGCCGGACAAAATTTTCTCTGGTGCCCAGAAAGATCAGCAGCCCCGATGCCAGCAAAAGAACGGCTGAGGCAAGAAAGACAAGCCGATAGCCGAAATACTCGGCGAACATGCCTCCCAGAAAGGTGCCGGCCATGCCCCCCGAATAAACGGCGGCGCTCAACGAGCCCAGCGCCATGCCGCTGCGCCTGGCCGGCGTATAGGCGGCTACCATGGCCTGGGCTGCGACCATGGTACCCGACAGCGCCCCCTGAAGCAGCCGCAGGATGATCAGGGTCTGGACATTGGGCACCAGACTCATGGCACAAAGAATGACGGCAGCACCGAAGTTGGCTCTCAAGAGCATCGGCCGGCGGCCGAAACGATCGGCCAGTATTCCCCAGATGGGGGAAAAAACGGCCAGCGTCAGAGGCGGTCCGGCGCCGAACATTGCCACCCAGAACTTGATCTGCGCGGGGTCGTGCACCCCCAGTTCCTGAATGTAATATGGCCCGAACGGCAGCGCGAAAAAGAACCCTGCCAGGGACAGCAGCTGGGAGATCCAGATCACGGCGAAATTTGTTTTCCAGTTAATCGACTTCATTATACCTTGGTCCGGCCGGCCCATGCCGGGTGCGCCCGCCGGGGTTTTATCACTTGAAACATATCGAACGGCGATCAGCTATCACACCGCGCGGCGGCGGTCAAAGCCAATAATATAAAACAGCAGGTGGCGGCGAACAACATGAAATTACTGCTTGAAAATTAAAATAAAGAGATTAATATGACCGAATATGACATTGAGAGGGTTAAAACAAAATGAAATTCGCACGATTTGAGGTCAATGGAAAAATATACAGTGGGATGGCGGAAGCTGAGGAGATTACCGTTATCAGGGGTTTCCTTTGGAACCGCTATGAAGTAACCGACCGGAAATATTCTATTTCGGAAGTCAGCTTTTTGCCCCCCGTACTTCCGACCAAGATCGTCTGCGTAGGGCAAAATTATCTGGGACATATCGAAGAGCTCGGGATGCCCGTACCAAAAGAACCGATCATTTTTTTTAAGCCGCCATCCTGCCTGATCGGTCACAATCATTCCATCATTTATCCGACGGATGCCAAGCGTGTTGATTATGAAGGCGAACTGGCGATTATTATTAAAAAAGAAATGAGACATGTAAATGAAACCGACGCGTTAAATTTCGTGCTGGGGTATTCCTGCTTCAACGATGTTACCGAAAGAAATATGGTTGGCAGCAACCCGTTCCTGTTGAGTCTGTCGAAGGGAATCGACACTTTCGGTCCATGCGGCCCGTATGTTGTTACGGACCTGGATCCGAACCGTCTCATGCTGAAAACGTTCCTGAACGGAGAGCTCAAGCAGCAGGACAACACCCGAAATTGTGTCTTCAGCATCCAGCAGGTTCTCAGCTACATTTCCAGGTATATAACGCTTCTTCCGGGAGATATAGTAACCACCGGCACCCCGCAGGGGATTGCCCCCATGCAGCCTGGGGATAAGGTTGAGGTTGAAATAGAAGGTGTCGGAAGTCTGCGAAATAGTGTCGTCGCGCAGGCTTAAAAAAGCTTACCGCCAGTTCTTTTTACTGTTCCTCGAAGACTTTGAAGCCGGCCTCGTATACGCTGATTTGTTCTCCCTGCACGGTTGGGACTTCCGACAAGCCCGATGACATTCGCATCCGATCCCGTTTCGCACCTCCCTTGGTATTGAAAATATTATACCGTCGGACCATCCGTACGACCTATATAAAAATAGCCGAAGGGAGTCAGGAAGGCCGGGAAAAGAGATGAATTAGGTGGAATTCGATCGATCCCTGGCGGATTGCCGGATGGCTGTGAAATCGTCGAACTCGCGCTGCAGCTGCCCAAAATTTGGACAGCTTTGCGGCCCGATATATTTCTTCAATCAGCCATTGTTCCTGTTTGGGTTCGCGCAGCCATTTGCCCCCGTTGATCGAAAATCTCTTTTTCATATATCACTTCACGCAGAACAAAATCGCATGCAGGGGTCAACACCCGCCCTCCATCGCACGGATATTGCCGGCGCCGCCGTTCATGCGCATTCGGGTTTATAATTCTAAAAGATTATGGTGGATAATAATGGCGCTCCATTCGACCATAGGTTGCGGCAGTGTATAGGTACCATCGATGACTTTTTTAAGTCAAGATCCGGAATAGGCGTCAGGACCCTCGTCTGGATAAGGTTAATCAGGTAAAAGCAAATCAGGCTAAAATGCGCAGCGTCAGGCAATGAACCCGTCGAATCTTCAGTCCAACAATTTTCTTCATCTTCAAAGAATAATCAGCAACCCTGAAAGCGCTAAATTTCAGGGCGGATTAATTGTCTTTATTTCTTAACCGGTGGTGGAAACTGAAACCCGGATGCTTATATTGCACTTGAATTTGAATCGATTGGCAATGGGATGAAAATCTGCAATTCAGAGGGAGATAATTATGGATTTATTGAAAGGCTCGTTGATCTCCTGTGCGGCCGTGCCGGAGGCCGAAGTGCCGGAAGAAGAGATCCGGTCGGCAATTGACTTTATCATGCACGATCGCGATTACGTGAAACGGGTGAAAAAATCCAATCTATTGGAGTTTACTTTTTTACCGCCCTACAATGGTCGCTGGCAGCCGAGGCCGATGAATACCCTGGACCGGTTTTTAAACGGAGAATGGAGAAAATGCAGCTGGGAGAAGTATGTTCAAAAGGAAAGGCAGCCTGTTTTTTCAATCGATAAAAACCCCGGCAGCCGCAGGTTGGTTTTCAAACGCCGATTGATCCTGGCTTTTCTCAGCGCGATTTTCGCAGATATCGCCTTGAGCTTTATTATCTGGCTGCTCATCATGATGGGATTTTCTTTCTTCGGCCTGGGCGGCAAGCTGGGTTCGCAGATCAATCCTTTGGGCCTGCTGATCGGAAGCTCCGTAATCCTGTTCTTTCTGCTGTTTTGGGGGTTTTTCGTATTTATCAAGCCCAAAAAAAATAAATTGTAAAACATCCCGCTGAAGCAGAGCCGGCTCTTCAATGCCGGGATACCCGACTGTTTTTTTCCCGAAAATCTTTTGTGAGGGATAGGATCGTGCAGCCCGCTATTTCTTAACCCCGTTCAGCAGCCAGGTATTCGGCGGAACGTGACGTTCGAGAACCGCACACTCGCCGGGCGGCGGTTGATCCTCCGGCGGGCGGCCGGGAAACCAAATCCGGCATTTGCCGGGCGGGGGCATGTATTCGCGTGGGATAGTCTGGCGGCGCATTTGATAAGAGGGGGCCAGCTGCTTTTCCAGAGCCTCAATGCGGAGGTCTTCATCACCGGCTGCGCCTGATTTGGTTGTTGCGCATCCAGCCAGGATCAGGACAACGAGCAGCGCAAAACCGACAATCCCCGCCAAGCTTCTGCCATTTGCAGCCATTTGATCCTCCTTTGGATCCCTATCCTATATCATACCCAGCGCCGTAAGTCATCCTTCATTCTGCGAGTATCCCCCCAACCTTCTCGGCGCCTTACCGTCCATATAAAAATACCTCAGGCCGGCTTTTGATGTTGCCGACATCTTATGATAGAATATTCGAACCGGCATCAGGAAATTCAACGGATATTGAAAATAATAATGTTAAATAGAATGATGAAATTTTGGGGGCCTATCTTCCTGGCCTGCCTCACGGTCTTGAGCGGCTGTTCAGCTGTCGATCGCGGGGTCAAAAAAGTCGGCCCGCCCGCCTGGCCCGGTTCCAATCCCTTGAGCATTCCGTATGAGAATCGACTGCAGCAATATAACCAGGGCAATCTTGTTCCCAACCCTTCATTTGAAGAGGGACGGATGATCGGCGGCAATCCGGCGGGAACGTTCATGCTCGCGGGTTGGCAAAAAGTCGGTCGGGACGTTGCGTGGATCAATCAGCCGACCGGTGCCGATGCCGCCCAGGAGGTGGGCAGCGGCAGGCACGCCGTCAAAATTGTCAGGCAAAAAGCCGGCGAACTGGATGAGGCGGAAGGAATTATCAGCGATTATATTGCCGTGATTCCGGGAAACTACTATTTTACCTATAAGGTCAGATTAAACCATATCACCAGCCATAAATACAGGCTGGGAGTAAGGCTGCAGGATGCGGTCGTTATAAAGGTTCTGTTCTTCGACAGCCATAAGCAGCCGATCGATCCGGGCTCGATGAATCCGGTCAGTCAAACCCTCATTGACAGCTCGGACAAAGGGTACTCCTTTTCAAATTATTGGGCGGTGGATGACTTTCCCTGGAGTACGGTCAGGGGAAGAACGTATAACTATCCATACTCTGAGGGAGATGTTCCCGACCGGACCCGCTATGTGCGCCTGTTTTTAGGGTTGCGCGGCAGCGGCGCCATGTGGCTGGACGATATCGTCTTTCGCTACTCGAAATGGAATTTCACGGCGCTGGAGCGTTTTAAACCCTATTTCGACCGGCCGCTGACGCTGGAGGAAAGAATTGTCCCCACACCCAAAAACATTCAAAAGCTGAACGATGTTGTCTTTTACGATCCGCAAAGCGCGGGGTTGGATTTGCCCCTGATTGTGCTTCCGGAAAATCCGGCGGCAGCCGAGCAGGCAGCGGCCGAAATATTGCAGCAAAGAATCCGGCAGGTGATAGACGCTGCCCTTCCGGCTGAAATAACGCAAGCGCTGCGGATTCGGATAATAAAAGAGGATTTGGCCCGCAATGATTTGATCAAGGCCAGGCTGATTTTCAGTATCGGCCGGAACAGATTTTCCCAACAAATCCAACCCGACCTGCCATTGCAATTTATCCGGGACAGGCCACAGGGCTATGTCATCAAGTCTGAAAAAGTCGGCGCAGCCCAGGTGGTCTTCTTAAACGGCGCCAGCCCCCTGGCAAATTACTACGCTGCCGCCACCGCCGTTCAGCTCTTTGAAAATGAGGCCTGTGTCTATCACAATGCCGCAGTCATCGACTATCCGGATTTTTCGGGCCGCTCCTATGTATTTAAGAAATGGAAAAACAGTCAGGAGCTGGAAAATGATATCAACGCCATGCAGCGAATGACTCTTCTCAAATTAAACAAGGTCTATCTCGGCTATAACCGCAACGGCCGCAACTGGGATACTATTGATGCGCTGTACCTTCGCGGCATTAAGGCGGCCGGCAACTGGTGCCGGGAAAACGGCACCATCAGCCTGGCGATGATGGTAAATCCTTACTCCCATCTTGGTTTTGAAGCATCCGTCGCAAACCTCGACGATGGGCTGAAACATACCTGGACGCACAGCAGCCCGCAAAGCCTCGCGCAGCTTAAGAATATCTACAAAGCCGCCCTGGATGCAGGCGCAGATACGATAATGCTCCTGTCAGATGATTCGGTGCCGCACAGCGGAACCAACCGTCAAAACTATTCCCTCTATACGGAGGAAGACCAAAAGCGATTCATCAATCTTCAAAATGCGCAGGCCTATGTGATCAATCAACTGAAGCAATGGCTTGACGTCGAGTATCCGGGAACCATCCTCGAGTTTTGCCCGCCCTGGTATTCAAATGAACATGTCGACCACAGCCGGGGCCAGGCTGAACAATATTTCAAAGACCTGGCTTTCCAGATCCCCCGGGATGTAGCGGTCGTGTGGACCGGCCCGACAATACGATCATTGTCCATCGATATGGCCGATCTCTACCGCTTCAAATTGCTCATCGGCCGCTGGCCGATGATATGGGACAACACGCTGTATGCGAGAAGCTTAAAGAGTAAACGCTACGGAGGATATCCGACCTATTACCCCGCCAAAGTGAAGCTGTGCAATCTCTTTGAGCCCTTTGATACCTATCGGCCGGACAACTTTCAAAATTACAGCGACGGCGGCCGGATGTACACCAATGGTGCTGCTTTCAGTGAAGTCTACCGGATTAAATACGCCACCGTGGCTGACTATGAATGGAACACCGCCGCATATAATCCGGAACTTTCCCTCTGGAAAGTGCTTTGCCGGCTATACGGCCCGGCGTGCGCCAAAGAGCTCCTGCGCTTCAACGACGCTTATTACGATGTTGATGAGGTGTGCTTAATAATGGAGGCGGAGGGTGCGAGTGCCGGTTATATTAAAAGGGGCGCTGCGTCTTTAAGGCAGATGGATGACCATATCGCCGGCATCTCCGCCGCATTGCCCGGATCGGGGCCCCTGGTGAAGGAGCTGCAAAATTATCGGAAAGAACAAAAAAAGTGGTTTGAACAATTGGCACGGGCGGCAGTAAAGAATCCCGCCGCAGCTTCCGGCCCGAAGAGCCTGCCGTCTGGAGAAAAGGCCGGCCTTTGACTTCACCCTGGAGGGTGGTTCCCATAAGCGCTAAACTATTTTTAGCCTGGAGGACTGTGGCGGTTTACCAAAAAAGAACATCGAACATCGAACATCGAACGTTGAATGGGGAATAGATGAAGAAATAGATTTATGATTTAGAAGAAATGATATTTACCAGGAAACAGAAGAATTAAATGGATTCGTCCCTAATTTTCCAAAAAGGGTGAAAAAAGATACCGTATATCCGCCAAAGACTTTTCGATGGCATAGGGCAGGGACTTCGCATGGTTATCTAGGATGACAATCGCATTGATTGATGAATCGGTTTTGGTAGCCGCTCGCAGGCGTTCGACAATAGCGATATTGATGATTTGCATGTTGTCGTAAATTCTGGTCAACCCTTCGAGTTCGAGGTCGGCGGTGCGCCCGGCTTTTTTCAGAAAATACTGCGCCAGCAGGTACATCGAGGTTGCGCGAAAGATTGTTTCTTCTTTACTTGCCAGGGGCAGATGAAAACGTGCCATCGGTCTGAAAAAGGCGGCATGCGGACATCCACTGGTTGCAATGACCAGCCCCAGCATCGAACTGATTCCTATCTGAGCCGTCGTTATCTGGGATATGCACCGTTCGGCTGTTTTAACGTCCACCCTGATTTCATCGTATGAAATCAGGTCCTCAAAGCGATTAACGATATTGACCAGATTGACCGCCAAAGGACAGCGCGGATGACGCGCGATATCGAGCGGACAGTTCGGGCATTGATGAAAATCCAATTCGGTCCAGGCGGGCGGATGATCAGGGATATTGCTGATCAGCTCCAGGCTGGCGGCGGCCAGTTCAAAGATAAATTCTTCCCGGGAGTTGTTGCGCTTGCGGAAATGGTATTGAATCACAGTGTTTTTCACGACACCTCTTGAGGTTTTATGTATTGTCCGTTGAAAAGCAAAATTCATTCCATTCGATCGGCTTGGTCTAAATTAACCACATTATCTGATGGTTAGACGGCAGTACGAGAATCAGGTAAATGAATTTTCCCATCAATTTGTTGTAGAGTGGACAGACGGTTATCTTTTTGTGAACATCGGTGAATATCCCCGCGCGAGATATCTGAGTTGATTAAAGCGGTGTTTAATATTATGTTATCAGGCAGGATATCGATGTAGAAATAAAATTCATTATCCATCAGTATGGAATAGCTGGTGAAATCGTCGGGAAGCAACCCCACTCAAGGGCTGGCCGCGATCTTACCGGGTTTATGTTAACACTCAGCAGGAAGGAAAAACCGGATGAATATCGATGTTTCGATTCATGAGGTCGTATCCTGGCTTGTGACGGTTGTCGCGCTGACCCTTTATTTAATGGAGCGGCGTAAAAACGTTGCCGCCCCCTGCTATAAGGCTCTGCAGGGGATTCTCCGATCCTGTCTTGAAAGGAAAGGCCATTTCGCCGTCCTCGCCAAGAACCTTCAAGAAGACAAACGGGAAGAAATCCCCAAAACTGAGTTTCTGCTTACCCTCGACATTGCTCAAACGGAGTATTTTGCAATGATGCAGTTTGTAATGGGTACCATCCACGCCATTCAGCTGAACCAGGATATTCCCTCTGAAGTTGATGAGTTTGCAATTTCTAAAAAAGAAGAATTATAGCAGCTGTTTCTGCCGCAGAAATACCGTGTCTTCACGTAATCAGTCCCCTGTGCTGCATTTCCGACAACACCATGTATATGTCAGTCTCGTTGTAAGGGATTCGACGGACCATGCGGGCGATAGTGTCATTTTTTTGAAGGCACTGGTGGATTTGGCGGGCCAGGGGCAGCGTGTCCGGATTTTCCCAGGTCAGCGTTTTCATGTTAAGCTTGAATCGGCGCCGGTCGTCCGGAATTTCAGACTTGAGTTCTTTCAACTCGTCCATCAGGTGGGCACATTCCATCAGCAGCCCCGTGGTGGAAGCCATGATTTCTTCCTCGTCGGTAAAATCGGCCGGCAGCGGACCGCTCCTGAAAATAAAGGATTCCTGGAGCGGTGCCAGAAAAAGCTGATAGACGGCCTGTTTACCGATCAGATGTCCCAGCTTGGCATAACGGATCCGTCCCAGGTCAAAATAGATTTCGGCAAATATATTCCCGGCCGAGTCCCGGATGGTAAGGGTTCCCGATCGGCCGGCGCCGGACAGGGCCTGGATCACCGTGGCGAGATCGAAGTATTGCAGGTCGCCGGACAGCTTCTGGTAGCGGGCGGCCATTCGCTGCTTGCGCAGCCGATCCTCCAAACGTCTGGACATAACCGTAAGCAGGCTGTTGGAAAACTCCGGAATTTCCTGCATTAAGGCCTCAAAGGCGGATTTGGGCAGTTTATAAACCTCTGCCATTTGCGGTATCCGGGCCAGCGAACCTCGGGGCGTGCCGGTAGTAATGGCCATTTCCCCGATCGTGTCGCCCTCTCCCAGGTAAGCCACAACCGAAGGCGACTCGCCGTCTCCGCGGGCCCGGCATATTTCAACTACGCCGGATTTTACCACATACAGCACATCGGCCGGGTCTCCCAGCTGAAACAGAACGGCGCCCGGTGTTGAATATGATTCAATTGCGCCTCGCCTGAGAACAATCCAGAGGAGGTCTGATCCAAACGCTTCAAATATTTCCGCCCGCTTTAAAAAACGGATGTGTTCGTCCAGTTGCAGGTCTTTTACCGGGTTCATGGGCAGGCCTTCCCTTTCAGGTTTTTCAAATCATTGTCGCTGGTTTTGATTGTAAAAGCAATTTTTGGGCCGAATCCAGTCAAAATTTCTGCTGAGCGAGAATCGCCCGGATTTTTATAGAAAGCGCATCCGGGCGATAAAAAACCATTTTGGTTCAACTCACACGCCTACCGATAGATGTGTCTGCCGAGGAAGTGATTTTTTTATGGATAATAAATTTTTTGTCGTTCGTCAAGGTAATGACATGGCGGGATTTCCGCTGGGCTGCAGCCTGCAGACCCGGGCTAGGAGATATCGTCTGCTTTCCATTTCCGGCAAATCACACAGGCATTGATTCCG
This sequence comes from uncultured delta proteobacterium, assembly GCA_963769935.1. Lineage (GTDB taxonomy): Bacteria > Desulfobacterota > Desulfobacteria > Desulfobacterales > JAFDCJ01 > JAFDCJ01. The sequence goes on from CAVYNY010000014.1 coordinate 47,196, forward strand.
CCGATGCCCATGTTGATCTTGCCTGCGATATCCCCTTCCATTGCCACCGGTTCATCGCCGACCAGGCACTGGTGATAGGGCCGCATGAGATTATGAACTTCCTCTTTTTCGAGATCGATCGGTGCCAGTTTGCCCTTGGCAAATCCGAGGTGCTGCGCCGTCAGCTCCCAGCCACCGCAGACCGACATACCGTGGCCGAAAGTACCCTTGCGGGCCGTGAATTTCGTGTTGCCGGGGAAAACGTCAAGGGCATTCTGCAATTCGGTCCAATCTCCGGGAGTTGCCGTGGCGTGCATGTCCCAGGTCTCCACCTCTTCCGGACGGATCCCGGCTTCGCTCAACGCCTGCTGAATTGCGGTTAAGGGGCCCTCGCGCGACGGGGTGATGATGTGGTCGGCGTCTGAGGTGAGCGCCACGCTGAGGATTTCCAGGCCCAGCGGTTTGAAACCTTGCTGCATGAAAAAATCGGCATCCCCCACGATCCACATGCAGGCGCCCCCGGCGATGTGAGTGCCGCGCAGTCCTGTAAACGGTTTGGAGACGCGGCCATCGTGGGAGAGAACACGGGCGCCGTAAAATGCACCCACTGAAAGCGGATGGGGCTCCGGGTCCGTTGCCCCGACCACAACCGCTTGCGCCTGGCCCGCTCGAATGGCGTTGATCCCCATTTTCAGGGCCGTTCCAAATCCGGAGCAGGCAGCGACCGGTGCCACCGCCGGGCCCGTTATCCGGGCCAGCATGGAAATTTGGGCGGCTGGAATGTTGGGAAGGTTCCAGAGCAGCATCGGGTCGACGGCATTCCAGGGCTCGGTGGGACAGCCGTACTTGTCATTGAGTTTGCGCCTGGCGCCGGATTTGCGCCGTATCAGATGGACTTTTTCCTTCTCAATATCGCCCGTAATGCTTTCGGCCTCGATCTGCTTCAACTCACCCAGATATTGCCGCAGTCCGCCCGACCGATTTACCCAGAAAGCATACCAGCTTTCGGTGGTGTCCTCATAGTTTTCGTCCAACGGATCGAAACCCTCCGGATCCGGCGGCGCGCCGAGTTCTGCTCTGAGATCAGTTTTGGCGGCCGGCGATGTCATCGCTCGATAGGCCGCCAACTCGCTGTGATACGCTTCCCGACACCAGAATCGGTTCCAGCGCTGCTGAGCTTTATTATATATCATTGCTTTTTCATAGTGCAGGGGAAAATCGCCGAGACCGGTGGCGACATAAATATGAGCCTGTGTTTTCAGGCCCTGCAACAGCCTCTCAATAGCCGGATTCTGTTCAAGGGCCTGAATGAACGCCCCCAGCGCATACTTAACCATGTTGCCCATTTTTTGGTCCAGCTGGGAATATTTTCGGGGGGTAAAGCGGCTCTCGATCCATGATCGGTAAACGGAGAAATCAAAATCAGGCTCGCCGACCAGAAAATTGCTTGGCCCGAAACCGGTAAACGGTCGGAGCCAGTTGGTGGCTTTCTCCAGATTTTTCTCAAAAACCTTGATATTGGGCGATCTGGGGGCAACGATTCCCCAACCGAAGATACCGATTCGCTTCATCTGGACTAACTCCGTCTTTCCCGCACACTATAGCGCAAGTATGATTTCAGCCATCCGAATATAAGTTACCCACGCGGTGCCCGATTATTATGGGATAAAGTATATACCTTAAGGTCGGGTGTCAAAGTCTGCCTACTGAAAATCCGACAGAGAATCACATTGAAGTCCCGGTTTTTCAAAAATGGAGGTACGGTTGATGTCTGCCGCCTGGGCATCCACAATTTAATGGAGGGGACCGCTGATGGCGACCCGGCATTTTCAGGCCGCGGTCAACTGCGCGACGCCCGTGCCAGCGTTACCTTGATTTTATTTGAGTCGGCTATTTTTTCAGCCATCAGGATGGAGATGTTTTTCAGACACTGCTCCATGGATCTGCTGATGGCGACGGCACCGCCGCCGCATGTCCGGCCGGCATCCGCAAAATCTTTTTTGCTGTACCCGACCACCGAGCGCCAGATCGGGTTCAGCTTCGCGTCGTAGAAGGTGAGCAGTATATTCATTTCAACCCATGATTCGGCGGTTCCGGACCAGGTCCCATCGGTAAACTTCAAATCGACGTCAAAATCCAGGAGTTCGGCCGCCAGTATGCCGTCGAAACCATGATTCTGCGGAACACTATCAACCGGCCGGCAATTTTTGAAAACACTCTGCGCGGTTTTGATCAGGGTGGCTTTGATGCTTTGACCGGCTTCGAGTGGAAAGTTGGTTGTGCTGCAATAGCGGCTGTGGGGCTCCACAACTTTACTTAGCTCAGCCAGTTCAGGAGGAATGAAAATCGCTATATTTCCTTCTATTTTCTGATCTATGAGCTTTAATGCAACCGGTGAGACGATCGGCGTGACCGTCACCGCGTGTGAGCAACCCAAAAGGAGCATGCTTATCAATAGACAAAGCGGTTTTTTCATTTTCTTATAACCTCCAAGAACCGTAGTAATTTGGCCGGCAACGAATCGGCCTATGCCAATCATCAGTGTCCGTATTGTTTATCGGCCAATAAGGAAAAAACTTAAAAGCAAATCACACTCGATTTGGGCCTTCCTGGGTCGAATTGACATCCCGAAATTGGTGATCATGTTTCTATTAAAATTCTTCCGATGATTTAAAATGGCTGAGTAAGCCGATCGGCATGCGGAAAGGAGATTGCGGCAATGAAGTATTCCAAGGTTTTCTTGAGTTTCTGGCTGGTGATACTTTTGGGGACGCCCGCAGTGGCCGCTTATGATATTCAGCAGGGTATCCATGGTAAGAAATGGGGCAGCTCAATCTTATCCTACGGCGATTTAATCAAGGTGCACGAATGGGGGCAGACGGCGTATTATGTTGACTCGAATATGTACTATGAAACTGCCAACCAAATGGTTCCCGCCGTTTTTTATGGTTTTTACAAGGGCCGGTTTTTTGCCGTATTCATTAAGCTGCGCTCACCGGCCCAGTTCTCAAACCTGGAACGACAATTCACGGCCAGGCACGGCAAGCCTAAAACCACCCGTGATCCCGCAGCCCGATTGACGGTGCATCGCTGGCAGAACAAAAATATAAAAATTAAGCTGAAATTGCGGGAATCGCCGGCGGAATACAAGCTGGCCATATATTACGCCCCGCTGACGGGCCGACTTAACGAGGACCAGCTGGAGAACATACCGCCCGAGGCTTACGATAAGATGCCCTCTAATAAAGAGAACAATTCAAAACCGGTACCGTTGCTGGACTATTGATTTTTGTGAGAATCAGAAGTGACATCCGGTAATGTGGGGGTTGATGCAGGGTTCGGCAAATAAAAAGGCGGCCGGACAGCCGCCTGCTGAAGTACAGTAAACAATTCAACCTATCCGCAGATTTGACAATCCTCAAGGCATTGCATGTATTCCCGGTCTCGTTTTTCGTCGTCACCGTCTTCTTCGACCTCGGAATTTCCCCAGTATTTATATATGCAATTGCTCATACAGGCTTGTTCATGTCTGGTTATCTGGTGTTCTTTCATGATGCACCTCACAGAACTTTAATGGAATCATCTTCAGGGTATATGTTTATCCTAATCATTTTATTTCCGATTGCAACCGATGGTGCATTATTTCGCTGATTCCGGTTGATCCGCCTTCAGCGCTTTCAGTTGCGCCAAAACGGCTGCATATTCGTCTTCCAGCTCGAAAAGCTCGGTCATGATCGGCGGTTTCACCGAATGGGCGGGCAGCCGTTTTTCGGTCTCCTTGATTTTCCGTTCGAGTTCGGCCAATTTATTTTTGAATTTCTGTTTTTGATCCATCTTTATTGTCTCCAGTATTCCAATGGTGAGCGCAGCAGACCAAGCTCTCCCCCCTGAACGACAGCAGTTTGAGAGTTGTCAAATGTTTTTTGAAAAAGGCTCACTCAAAAATTTTGATTGCACGGTTGCCATATTCCTTTTCGATAGTTATTGTTTCAATGATATCAACCTTGATAGTCGAGCCGAAAATGACTGTGTCCGGGGCAGCCGGCAATAATAAAAGAATCAAAATCCAGGAGGTTGCTATGTCTATCCAAGAAGGCCAAGCCGCGCCGGAATTCATGCTGCCCGACGCGGAGGGGGAAAAAGTCGCTTTAAAGGATTTCAAGGGCAAAAACGTTGTCGTCTACTTTTATCCCAAGGACAACACCTCCGGGTGAACCAAAGAAGCCGAGGGATTCCGTGACATTTACGGCGAATTCCAAAAACTCGATACGGTTGTCCTGGGGATATCCCCTGACAATGAATCCTCGCATGCGAAATTTTCCGCAGCACTCAAAATCCCTTTCCCGTTGCTGTGCGATCCGGAAAAAAAAGTGATGACAACCTACGAAGCTTTCGGGGAAAAAAAAATGTACGGCAAGGTCACCATGGGTGTCATCCGGTCCACCGTGTGGGTAGGGCCTGACGGCAAGGTAAAAAAACACTGGCGCCATGTTGCCCAAGCTGCGGACCATCCCTCCCGCGTGCTGGAGACGCTGAAAGCCGAACTTGCGTAAAAGGGTTGTCGCACTCTGCCGAACCCCGCTTATCGATTCGACAGGCGGGGTTTGCCGGGCTCCATTTCAAGTTAAGGATAAATGAGAGAAATGTCGATCCAGCCGTAGAACTCTACGTGCAGCACCTCACCGGCAAATGGCAGACGCTGGGTTTTGAGATGCAGGCCGTTGATTTTTCGGTAAAAATTCCGGTAAGGATTCTGTTTGAGGACCTGAACGAGCATTGAATGTATGCCTAAATGATTGAACCGCCGGGTCAAGGCTTCAACCAGCAGTCGGCCGATCCCGCGCCGCTGGTAATTTTTCAAAACATACAACGTGTAAATTTCACCACCGTAGATCGCGTCGCGGTGCCTTTCAAAACCGCCGGTCGTAAACCCAACCACCCGGCCGTTGTCTTCGGCGACATAACTGAGCACCTGCCGGCCTGCCAGTTCTTTTAAAAACGCCTGCTCATGTTGGTCGACCGACATGGCATATAAATAAGCAAACGGTACAATGCCGAGGTAGGTATCCTGCCACGTTTGCACGTAGATACAGGATATGGCATGCGCATCGAATCTTTGGGATGGTCGAATCTTCATTGGCACCTGCTGCAACCGGATTATATGAACAATTATAATGATGATTGCGGAAATTGGAAATTATTTTGTTATTTTCTGACCCCGGCGAGCCGGATCAAGTTGCCGCAAAGACACAATATTTCTCAAGTTTTCTTGGTAAAATGCCGATGATTGATAATTAGAAAAGCCGGAAAAACAATTCGTGTCTTGCAAGAGAGATGTCATGCCGACATTAGCCTTAAAAATTAAAAATAAGCTGCTTAGGAATTATCCGCTGCAAAAGGGCATCTCATTAAAGATCGGCCGACAGGGTAAAAATGACGTCGTCATCCAGGACATGGCTGTTTCCGGGCATCATGCCAAGATCGACTCGGTGGGTGAAGGGTTTGTATTTATTGATCTGCAAAGCAAGAACGGCTCCTTTGTCAACGAGCAGCTGACCAATTCCCACTGGCTGGAAGACGGAGACACTATCAATATCGGTGAGCATTCTCTGGTTTTTAACTATTCCAACGGAGAAAGTATGCCCGAGAACGAAAATGAGCAATTGGAAAGAACCATTATCCTGGATACAAGTCAGTATCGGAGCAGGATGCGAAAAAGCAATCCGACCAGAAGTATTAATAATGTTGCCGGTTTCTGGGATAAGAGTCCGCATCGCACCCTCCGGGAGGAAATAAAGTCCCGTATTCAAATGCGACCCGCCCCGCGGAAGAAGGAGCCGGTCGGGGTCCTCAGGTATCTGGCCGGCGGCAGCGGCGAGGTTGATCTTGCCAGAAGGTACACCACCATCGGCAAACATCCGACATCGGACATTGTGACCAGGGGTCTGTTCGTCGGACAGACGGCGGTCACCATTAAAAAACAACCTGATGGTTTTCACTTATGCTTTGTCGGTGGGATCACCAAACCCAAAGTCAATCAAAAAGCGGTGAAAAAATCAATCCTGCTCAAAGATGAGGATATCATTGATATAGGCTCCACCAAACTGCAATTTTTAAACGGACACGCATCGCAGAATAGTTTCTAGCCGAGGTCACAATCAATTGTACTTATTTCGGGCTTTTTTTAGATCAAAAAATCGACGTTCACCCTCCAGGCCGGATTTTTTGAGAGCACCCGGTCAATCAGCGGGCCAAAAAATTGATGAACTCAATGGGAAAATCGGACGTCAGGCCACCTTGCTGATTGCGCTGCCCTTTTTCTTAGCCTCAATTTACTTATCCCACCGATACCTTTACAAGAGCGAAATTGACCCCATCCTCGTCCAAATCGTTATGCTGGCCGGTGCCGGTTTGGGCGTCTATTTTCTGGTGAGGATTCTGAAATTGATCAGAGAACGCCGGATGGCGCGGCTGGGATACGAGGGGGATATTGCCGTCGCCCGGGAACTGGATCGGCTCCTACTGGAAGGCAATCACGTCTACCACGATTTCCCGGCCGAAGATTCCAACATCGATCACATTGTCATCGGACGCTCAGGCATTTTTGCCGTTGCAACCGCCGCGCGCTCAAAACCTGCCGCGGCGAAGCGCATAGATGATGCGACCGTCGAATATGATGGGAAAATACTTATGTTTCCCAATGGCGACGACTATAAAACCATTGCCCAGGCAGAATGCCAGGCCGCCTGGATATCGGAGTGGATCAGCCGGGTCGTCGGCCAAGAGGTCGCAGCCCGGGCGATTGTTGCGCTGCCGGGCTGGTTCGTAAAAAGAACCTCCCCGGACGGTATATCTGTCGTTAACCCGGATCAGTTCTCCTCCCTTTTCAGACACATCAAACCGAGATTCCTGACGGATGAAATGATTACCCGCATCGTGGCTCAGATTGAGCAAAAGTGCCGGGATGTAAAACCGGCGGTTGAAACTCAGGACGGCACGCCGACGTAAACGCAAAAGAAATAATTTGGGGCTTCGCCCCAAATTATCATGAAGCGATTGAAAAACAAAGTGGTATCTACTATAAATTACTCCGCCCTGAATGTACTAATTTTTCTTGGCGGATAAACTGGGAGGACGCAAGAAATTTGAAAATCGTTCTGACAAACGACGATGGATACAGCTACAATGGCAACATCCACGAACGTCCGCGTAATTCCGGGACAGATGTGGCAGTCTGTTTCGATGATAAAAAAATCGCTATAACACGGATTGCGGTGGGTACCACGAAGTTGGACCAACACGGCTGACTCTTCGGCTATGACCGCTTCACTGGACACCGGATTCGATTTGCTTTCAAAGAGGAAGTCAGGTTATGAACAACCCAAAGAGCAAGGGGCGGTTGACTTCAACCACCCCTTGCTGGAAATATAGCAGTTAAGTTGATAAGTTTCCTGGAACCTGCGCCATCTGATTGGGCCCCCGTTATGCCGTTTTCTGAAAAATCACGCACATCCGAGAAGCCCCTAATCCGTCGCCGCAAACTCTTTTTTATACTATAACCTTTGGAGGCCGGAGGCCGTCGCGTGGTTTATTGTTTTATGTTAGATTGGGCGACAGGTTAAAAGCGATAACGTATAATAGCAAATAGCGTTCCAAATACTTCCGGTCGACCATGGAGTTTTAATTCGCTTAAAACTCGGCAACTTAGAATCCAGGGCCGAAAGTAGCCGGCAAGCGACACGCATTCCGGCGTTGCAATTTGCCAATTGCAAATGCGAATTGCAAAAAAGGGCAGGTCTTTGCTATTTTCACGACCCGGCTTCCGTCGGTACAACCGTCAGCTCATTTAATTTTTGTTCCCGGAGCACGGTAATCTGGATCGACCTGCCGATAGGCCACTCGGACAGGAATCGATGCAGGTCGTCAATGCTGCCGACCGCCTGCTCATTGACTGCGGTAATTAAGTCCCCAATCTGCAAGCCCGCCCGGACGGCGGGTCCCTGCGGCTCAACCGCCAGGACCTCTACCGCATCGTTCCGGCTGAGTCCATGGAGTCTGATCAGACGGCGATGAAGCGGGCGCTGGCGACCGGCAATCCCCAAAAATCCTCGCCGCACACGTCCATGGGTCAACAGTTGTGACACTACCCACCGGGCGGTATTGCCGGGAACCGAAAAGCCGATTCCCTGGGCCATGGCAATGATAGCCGTGTTGATGCCGACAACCTTGCCGCCTGAATCCAGCAGCGGCCCGCCTGAATTGCCGGGATTGAGGGGGGCGGTATGTTGAATGATATTTTCGATGAGCCGCCCCTGGCGGCTTCGCAAAGCGCGTCCGAGGGCGCTGACAACGCCGGTGGATACCGTGGACTGGAAGCCAAACGGATTGCCCATGGCAATCACCAGCTGCCCCGCCCGCAGCCGGGCCGAATCTCCCAGGGTCGCGGCCGTTAAATAAGATGTATCCGCCCGGATAACGGCTAAATCCGTAGCCGGATCCGTACCTACCAGGGTCGCGGACAGGCTTGCGCCGTCGGTCAGGCTGACCGATACAAGCCCGGCATTCCCAACCACGTGGTCGTTGGTTAAAATATAGCCGTCCGGAGCGATAACGACGCCGGATCCGGTACCGGCTTGCTCCGGTCCCCGGCGCCGGTCCGGTTTACCGGTCGACACGCTGACAACCGATAGACCGACGGAATCGACCACCGATATGACCGCCCGGGAGTAGGCGTCGAGAAGTTCCAGATCCCGGGGCTCATTTGACCGGCCGCTGTTGTCTCCATTCAACTCATCACCTAACGCGGCACCGTTCATAAACTGCAGGGTTCGCTGGATATTCGCATCCATCCTATTCATGCTCCTTGAGCTAAAATTGTTGGCTGAAGCAAAGAATCCCGGCCCAGCTTCCTGCCCGTAGGCCTACAGCCCGGAGGGAGGACCAGGTTTTCAAGGTTAAAATAAAAGTTAAGTCCCATTTTAACCGAATGCAAGCAAGGTGTTATCCGACTGCCTATGGGCGAGGCAAAGGGGATGGGTATTATCAGGCTTGAACGCCGGGCAAATTATTTTCCGGCGGATGCATCTTGCATAATCGCCGCGAAGCCAATACTATCAGGAAAATGTGACTATGCCGTTTAATTAATCCGCCGGACCTTGAATTTAAAAACTTTCTGCAATTGTTAAAGAGCAAACGACAACCCTGAACGCACTATTTTTCAGGGAGGAGTAATAATAGGACTGCTGATGAAAACGACTACCAAGATATTGATCTGTCTGATCATCTTTGCCATAATCGACACCGTTATTCCAATCCCCCTTACGGCTCTCCTATTGATCTATGTTCTGACGGAAAAGCCGCCATGGTTTAAGAACCTGGTAACCCGGATTTATGGAGCGTAATTTTGCAGTGACTGATAGACCCGACCACCTGGAAGTCAGTATCCAGAAACCAGTATCCAGGATCAATCCATAATGGTAATGCTTACGCAACTTCCCAAAATTTTAAAAGAATATGCCGATTTTGAAACTGAAGTCAGGCAGCAGATGGCCGATTTTTGCGCGCTTCACTGCTCGATCTGTGAGCGTGTTTGCTGTCGTCCGGAATATTGTCGTGAAAATGTCGACAGCCCTTTTCTGACTTTATTAAGCTCCAAAGTCCTTCAAATCACGGCATATAGTGCCGAATGCGGATGGTTGGCAGCAACCGGCTGCGCCTTGTCCACCGGCAGACCGCCGGTTTGCTACCAGTTTAACTGCAAAAAAATATTTGACTCCCTGCCCGATGACAACCACCGCTATGTCTTGGGTGTGCTTTCAGAACTTGTACCCCATGTCGGAAAGCGGGCGTTTGGCAGCACGCATCTGGTGGAGATTATGGATGTCTCCCAACTTGAGCGGGTTGATATCAACCGTTTTCTAAAGCGCCTGACTGAAGCCCGCCGGGCACTGGATGCAATCCGCTCATTTGCCGGAAATAGACGCCTGCCGGATTCAGCGCTGAAAGCCCTGCAAAGAATTAAGCCCGGGCCGGCCTCGCCGGCCTCAGGCACAAGGATAACGCGATGTATAAAACACAACTCAGCCGGCGGCCGATAATCATCCTCCTGATCCTTACCATGATTTGGGGCAGCAACATGGCCTTTATTAAAATTGCGTCGCGTGAAATGGCGCCCATATTCATGGCCGGTCTGCGTTCGGTGATCGCCGCTTTGTGTCTTTATATCTGGATGAAAGCCCGCCGGATTAAAATTTTCCCATCGGCCGCGATTGTTTGCCACGGGATTGTGGTTGGAGTTCTATTCGGCTCCGAGTTCGGTCTCATCTTCGTCGGTCTGAAATACACGCTGGCTTCCCGCGGATACGTGCTTCTTTATTGCGCTCCTTTCTTCGCCGCTTTGGGGGCCCACTTCTTTCTGGACGGTGATCGTTTCACGACCTGGAAGACCGCCGGCTTGCTGTCGGCTTTCTGCGGCGTGGTGGTTTTATTTATGAAAAATGCCGGCTCTTTTTCCTTCGAAGCTTTGCCGGGCGATGTTTTATTTCTGATTGCCGGCGCCGCGTGGGGGGCAACAACCGTTTACATCAAAAAATACCTGGTCCACCAATCCGAACCGCTGCAAATCCTCTTTTACCAGTTGTTTTTTTCGGCGCCGTTTCTACTGGTATTCAGCTGCATACTGGAAGACTCTATTTTATGGGGTGTGTCTTTTGCCCTGGTATTTTCGCTGTTCTACCAGTGCATCATTGTTGCATTTCTCAGCTACCTGGTCTGGTTTATGCTGATTTCCCGGTACCCGGTCAGCTTAATGCATGCGTTTTCGTTTTTTACCCCGCTGTTTGGGGTTCTTTTCAGCGGACTGCTGATTCTGGGAGAGACGATCAGTCCCAACCTGGTCATGGCATTGATTCTGGTCAGTCTGGGGATGGTGCTCGTCAATTATCAGCCGGCACCAAAGCGAAAGGAAGCAGCAAAGTGAAAGGAATTTCTGACCCTTGAAACCACCGCCGTTCAGGCCGGAATTTCAGAAGAAAAAGATTTGAAACCATTTCCAGCGATTATCGGACGGTAAAATCCATATGGCGGCTGATCGGCGCCGTGTCAAATAGAGTGCCGGGATTCAATATATCATCGGGATCGAAAAGTTTCTTAATTTCACGCAGATAGCTAAAGGCGGGTCCCAGTTCCAGCTCGAGGTAAATCGAACGGGACCGGCCGGCATTGTGCTCGCCGACCAGAGTGCCCTTATATTTTTGCAGGATTTTAAACGATTCCTCTGAGACGGTCTCGATTTGCTCTGCCAAATCGCTGCGGGTCGCATCAAAATAGGGTCTGGCATGGATGCTGCCGAAACCGAGGTGTCCGTAAAAGGAAATTTCTACTCCCAGCTGCTGCATTAATTCTCCCAGTTCCGGGATGACCGCACCGAAATCTTTCAGGTGAATGGCCACGTCATCGATAATCGGCACCAGCAGCAGATTATTTTCACGGCAATATTTTGAGAGGGAGGGCTGGATTCGCTTACGGTCCTGCCACAGGGCCGCCTCCTCCGGGCTTCCGGCTTCGATATTCCAAATACGGGCGATGTTGTATGCCTCAACGATTTGCCGTCCCTGCTGCGCCTGTTCACAGGAGCCGTCAAATTCCGCGACCAGCGTACCGACAATGCCCGGGTCTTCCAGGTTGAGGATTTTCCCGTTGACGCGTCCGGCACATGATGCATCGGTAAATTCCAAAGCAGCGGGATTCAGGGCTTTCAACCGCAGGGCCGCGTCGCTGAACTCATCATATTCCCGGAAATGAGCCACAAAGGTCCCCTGGGAGGGTCGCTGATCGATCAATTTAAGTCTTATCTCGGTCACTATCCCCAACGTACCGATGCCCCCGACCAGCAGGTGTGCGGCCAGCTCCGCCATATCGCGATACTGCGCAAGGGCCTTCAGATTGTAACCACCGGCGATGTAGGGTCGATTGTCGATGATTGCGCGGCTCGCGGCATCGGCCAGATAATTTTGCTGAATCCGCCGCAACCCGGCTTCAAGGTATTCGGGCAGGTCTTGAGCTGTATCAATCACATCTCCGGCTGCGGTAATGAATCGCAGGGAGGTCACAAAGGCATCCAGGGTGCCGTATTTGGCTGTGCGCGGACCGGTGGAGCGGGTGCCGACGTTGCCGCCCAAAGCGCAGATGGCGCTGCTGGAGGGAACCGCCGGCAGCATCAGATGGTGTTCGGAAATTTGTTTAACAAAGTGGTCCAGGATCATTCCCGGCTGGACGATGGTTTCTTCCCCCACGGCAACCAGCCGGTTAAGGTATTTTTTGAAATCCAGGATGATCCCCGGTCCGATGGACGCTCCGCTCAGGTCGCTGCCCCCGGAACGGGACACAATCCCGAGCCCCTCGTTGCGCGCAAATTGCAGCGTGCGAATCACATCTTCCTCGTTGCGGGGCGCCACCACCGCGGCGGGTACGATGCGGTAGTAACTCATATCCCGGCTGAATCTTTCCAGGGTGTCGGCGTCGGCGTGCCATTCGCCGCTGATATTCAGATTGTCTAAATTCATGCTGCCACCTGATTGATTGGAATACTGTCTGAAAATATGGCGATCGTCGGCTTGTATGTCAAGATCGGATAAGGTGCCTTGTCATTCCGATTATGGGACTTACTGGACCCGGGTGCTGGCTTCGCCAAAGAAGAGCGCATATGCCTGCGACATGAACATCATTTGACAATTCAAGCGGCCGGCCTTATACCCACTGTGTATCATTGAGCGGTTAAAAGCGAGATGGATGCTTTTGATTACTCCACCCTGAAAAATAACCCCTCAATCAAGTCTACCGCAAGGAGAATTTCGGATGCTTGACAGCCTCAAACACTTCTTCAACAAAGATGCCGGGGAAGAATCTCACAAGGGCGGCCGCCAGTCGGCGCACGATGTCCGCGTTGCAACCTGTGCGCTCTTTGTGGAGATGGCGCGCATTGACGACAAGTTTACGCCGGCGGAGACGGAAACGATCCTGTCCATTTTGCAGGCCAAATACGGCTTATCCCGGGAGCACGCCGATGCGCTGATGGCGGAAGCCGATCAGGAACTGGAGCAAAGCGTCGATCTCTGGCAATTTGCGAAACTGATCAATGATAATTATTCCATTGACGAAAAAATCGAGATCATCGAAACCCTCTGGCGAATGGTCTATGTCGATGGGAAAATGGACCGCTACGAGCACTACCTGATGAACAAACTCAAAAATCTGCTGCGCCTTTCACACGACCAGTTGATCAACGCCAAGCTCAAAGTCCTTCACCCGAGCACCAAATAAACGGAATCTGCACGCCTGACTCGGGCGTCTGTAAATTTTTTCATCACGAAAGCACGAAAGATGGAAAACACGAAAAGGGACGAATTCGTTGATATTTTATTTCGTGCTTTCGTATTTTCGTGTTTTCGTGATTCGCCTTTATTTTTTAAGTTTATTTCATGAATAACCCGGTCGCTGCGCGTCTGAGTCAATGGCTGAAAATTGCCAAAATTAAGCAATTTTACAGACTGTCTCGCACCAAGGCCGCATCCACATATTTCATTGCGGCCCGAATTGTGGTTTCAAGCATTCGGATTCTCCCAATTGCAAAAATAGTTGAAATCAGATTGACATGACCTGAAATGTAATCATCTTGACTTAAAAATCTAATTTTTATATTTGATCAAACTGATAGAATCAAGCTGTCGCCAAACCGGTATCGGCTGATGGCGCCGAACCGGAATACTACCGATAACAGAAAGGATATTCAATGCGTATTGCGCGATTTATTGATGACAAGGGGCAGATCCGTTATGGCCGCAACTATAATAACGGCGCCGCCGAATTGCTGGAGGGGGATTTATTCGCCGGGCTTAAGGAAACCGGTACTCTCTGCAGCGTCAAAAAGCTTCTGGCTCCCGTGGCGCCGCCCGCTGTATTCGGCATTGGTCTGAATTATCATAAACATGCCCGGGAAACCGGCATGGAATCCCCCAAATATCCGGTGCTGTTCATGAAGAATCCGGCTGCGGTTGCCAATCCCGGCGATCCGATCCTGCTGCACCCCTCCTGTATGGAGCCGCCGGAGGTGGACTATGAGACTGAACTGGCGGTGGTCATCGGCCGGACAACCAAAGATGTTTCCGCCGCCGAGGCTTTAAATTTTGTGCTCGGATACACGGCGGCCAACGATGTTTCCGCCCGGCGCTGGCAGGGAAAACGGGGAGCGGGACAATGGGTGCGCGGCAAAAGTTTTGACACTTTCTGCCCGTTGGGACCGGAGCTGGTGACAACCGATGAGCTTGCCGATCCTCAAAATCTGCGCCTGACCTGTGTGCTCAACGGCAAGGTTATGCAGGATGCCAATACATCTGATATGATTTTCCCGGTCGCTGAATTGGTTGCTTTTCTTTCCATCGGTACCACCCTGCTGCCCGGATCGGTAATTCTTACCGGAACGCCCAGCGGTGTTGGATTCACCCGCAAACCACCGGTTTTTCTGATGCCCGGCGATACCGTTGCGGTAACGGTCGAAGGGATCGGGACCCTGAGCAATCCGGTTGCGCTTCAGGAATAGGAGCGCTGACATCAAAGATCCCGGGGGGTAACCGGCATTGATTTTTGACTTCGCACAGGAGGCGGCGATCTTTAGACATGGAACGATGGAAGGATGGAATAATGGAATATTGGGTTTAAAAAGGTCCGCCGCGTATTAATCTCTGATCCGGGAGCTGTATCGAAAAAAGATTTCATCCTTGTGAACCCATAATTCCAACACTCCAATATTCCATCATTCCGCGGCGCTTGTTTTCGACATAGACGATTTACTCTGACCATACCCGGAAGACCAGATCTCCCAATTTGGGAAAAAAATGGTCTGCACTTGCTGCCGCAGCGGCAGGACGGTCCAAAGTGCAGACCTTTTGGGTTTGATGGTTATGGGCAGGCGAAAAATTGACGCGGGTTTAAACTAGCAGGCTTTTGGCTGCCCGCCGCCGACAACCGAATCGATAATCCCCTGCACCTTGAGATGGAATTCCATCGAATTGGTAAAATCCTTCAACACCTGCTGCCAGGTGAATCCACGCTCGACTTTATCCAGCCAGGTGTCGAATTCTTCTCTGGTCGTTATAGCGCGCAGCATGTCGTTGTATAGTTCTTCCAGAAATTCACGATCGGTTTTGTCCCTCATAATGAACTCCTCGCTTTGCATGAATTTCAGGCACAAGACGTAAAGGCTCAATCGATGGAGATTTCGGCAGTCCGGAAAGTATCAGGCTTCCGGCGGCATAAGTTTAACCGGGTACAGTTGCTGGGTTCAGGGCCTTCCGCAACACTTGTAGCTGATGATTAGTCATAGCATGCGAAAAAAGTCGTTTCAAGAAGAAAAACTCAAATAAATCAATTAGTTGTTAAACTAACCTTAATTGCTGATTTTACGGCATCCGATAAATCGGTAAAATTCGCTAAGATTGATTCAGAAAAAATTGGCCGGGGCCTCACGCCATCCGACTTGAAACAGCAAATATCACCCCCTTGGGCCTATATTCGATCGAATGTATACAGGTTATTCAGCGCGGCCTTACCGGCCGGCATATCAACCGGCCAGCTCTTTCTCACCTTTAAGCTTCAGCTTTTCAAGGGCCGCTAATGTCTTATCCTGTAATTTTGGAACCTTATGGGTTTCCAGGATCTCTTTTACTTTTGTCTGCACCCGCACGCTCATATCCTTGGCCCCCTGTTGGCGCCAGGCGTCGTACGAATGCCGGCTCAATAAAGATGGCATCCAGAGTTCATCCCGAAAATGGCGAAAGGTATGCTCCTGCTGGATAAAATTTCCACCGGGCCCGACTTTTTGAACGACGTCCCGGGCCAATGTTTCCGGATTCACCTCTATACCGCGGATAAATCGCTTCGCCATGCCGACCACTTCATTGCCCATAACCAGCATCTCGGCCGAACAAATCATCCCCCCATCCATATAGCCGACATCGTGGATTAAATTCAATCCGCCCAGCCCCTGGGCCAGGATGGAAAATGCACTTTCAATTCCGGCCTGCGCATCCAGAACCTTGGAGTCGGTGGCACCGGCCAGCCCCCAGGTAGGCAGCCCGAAAGATTGGGCCACCTCTGCCTGGGCTGCAAGTCCCAGGCTCATCTCCGGCGCAGCAATGGTCATGCGGGTGGTGGACATATCAAAGCCGGAAACATTGGCGCCGAGGAAGCACGGAGTGCCGGTTCGGCGCAGTTGCGCCAAGGTCAGACACAGGAGACCTTCTGCGATTGCCAGGGCTACGGCTCCGGCCAGTGTAACGGGTGCGGTTGCTCCCATCTGCTGGCTGGGCCCGGGGATTTGCGGCATGCCCAAATCGGCTGCAATAAAAATTCGGTCCACGACTTCGACCGGAAAAACCAACGGTGTGATCGGTTCGGGATAAGCGATCAGAAAGGGGTGCTCTCTTAATTCCTCCATGCCGCCGGCGACCTCCGCCGCCATCTCGTAAACCAGTTCAAAACCCCGCTTGGAATAACCGATAAATACAATCGGTTTTGTAGTATTTGTAACCACGGCTTCAAATTCGTGCAAATCAGCTGCGAGTCCGGGCACATCCTGGCAAGACCCCATGGGCATCACCCAATCTATGTCGGGCAGTGCATCTGCAATCAGTGCGCCGCGGGCGATATCGATCACGCGGGTCTCATGAACTTCACCTGTTAAAGCGTCCTTTGTTCTGGGACTGGCCGTGGAAGTGCCATAATAGCTTTTGCGACCCTCCACCTCCAGGGCGCGTTTTTTATTTCTATCATAGATCGTCAAACCTTTAGGCGCCGCACGAATACATTCCTGCACCACATATTCGGGGATTTTCACCACCTCGTTTCTGACAAGGGCGCCGGCTTTTTTCAGCATCTCCCGGGCCTCTTTATGCAGGATTTTAGCGCCTGTTTTTTCTAAAATATCAAAGCCTGCCCGCTTGATTTCCTGGATTTGATCATCGCTCAGCACGCGAAAGAAAACCGACCGGTTCTCCCTGAAAGACGATTGTATCATGTAACCTCCTTTCCGTTCAAAAAATGCATTTCAGCGTAGAATTGCCGGAATATATCCGGTTTTTGAGTGCCGTGTAAAGTGATCTCTCATCTCCCTACTTGACACCCAATCCTCATTTGCACTAAAATTTATAAAATTGTCTGCCTTTGGGTGATAATTCCGCCGTACGGATGCTTGCCCGTACAAAATGAAAGAAATGATTAAAACAAAAAAGCAGCTCCTGGATGAAATAACCGAATTGCGCCGAGAAATCAAAGCATTCGAAAACGACTCATTCAACTCAGCGGAAAAGAACCCGGAGTTAGAACAGCGCAAAGAACTGTACCGTGCATTGGCGGAGCATGCCAGTGAGGCCATCCTGGTGATTCAGGACAAAAAACTAAAATATGTCAATGCCAAGGCTATGGAAGTCACAGGTTATTCGAGAAAAGAGTTAACTTCAAGTGTTTTTGATCATTTTATCCACCCGCATGATCGCCGCCTGATCGGACTCAATGATATGCAGGGTCTCAATTGTGAAACCGAAGTCAAACACTTGGCCTGCCGGGTAGTTGACAAAAAAGGCAACACCAGATGGGTGGATGCCAAATTTCTGAGGACCCCATGGGCGGAAAAATCAGCTGTTCTGTGTTTCCTGATGGATATTACCGAGCGCAAAACTGCGGAGGAGGCACTGCGTTTCAGCGAAGCAAGATACCGCCAACTCGTCGAATACGCGCCCGCAGGGATTTATGAAGTCGACATGACAACCGGCAAGTTTATCAGCGTCAATGATGTGGTTTGCGAATGCACCGGCTACACGAAGGAAGAATTCCAGAATTTAAAAATGTGGGATGTTCTGAAAGAAAAAAGCCGCGAAAAACTTCTCGAACGATATCAAAAAATGCTGAAAGGTGAACCTGTCCCGGCGGAGGTTGAATACGAAATCATCGGCAAAAATAAAAGGAAGATATCCTTTTTGGCCTATACGAGGATCGTATGTGAAAATGGCCGGCCGGTCAGAACGACTACGGTGGCCCATGACGTAACCGAGCGAAAACGGATGGAGGAAGAACTCAGCAATGCTCGGAAGCTTGAATCATTAGGCGTGCTGGCCGGCGGGATCGGCCACGATTTTAACAATCTTCTGTCTGGAATCATTGGAAATATCTCTCTGGCCAAGCTCGAATCGGAGCGGGGAGAAGCTTTTTTGGAATCCCTGGATGAGGCCCTGCGAGTCTCTGCCAAGGCCAGTGCGCTTACCCAGCAGCTGTTGGTTTTTTCAAAGTGGGGCGCACCGGTTAAGAAGGCAGCCTCCATCGCCGAGGTGTTGCGAGACTCCGCTGCTTTTACCCTGCGGGGCTCGAAAGTGATATGTGAGTTCAGCATAGCAGACGATCTCTGGCCGGTTAAAGTGGACATCGGACAATTCAGCCAGATGATTCATAATCTTGTCATTAATGCCTTGCAGGCCATGTCCAAGGGTGGCGCAATCAAACTGCGGGCCGGCAATATCACCCTGGAGACGGTATCGGACATACCGCTGAAGCCCGGCCGCTACATCGAAATCAATATTCAGGATCAGGGTAATGGAATTGCGCCGGAGGATCTCCCCAAAATTTTCGATCCTTATTTTACCACCAAGGCCAAGGGAAGTGGACTGGGCCTAACGATGTCATATACGATCATCAAACGCCACGATGGACACATTACAGCGGAATCCGAAGTCGGAAAAGGGACCGTCTTCCGTATCTTTCTGCCGGCCACCGCAGAAGTACCGGTAGAAATCGCGGATAGAGAGCCCACGCTGTAAGGGCGAAGGTAAAATCCTCGTAATGGAAGATGAAGAAAGCAAGCCGGAGGCTTTAATTCAACGTCTCAGAATTTTTATGATGATAACTGCCTTGCTTTAGTTGTTGAACTCACTGCCCGAATGCTTGCCTCTAAAAATGAAAGAAATGAAACAAACAAATAAGCAGCTCCTCGATGAAATAGCAGAATTGCAGCGAAAAATCAAAGCATTCGAAAAAGCCTCCTCCAATCGTCCCGCAAAGATTTGTGAAAACCAACAAAGTGAAGAGCTGTTCGGCCTCCTGGTTGAAAATGCTGATGAGGCCATAGTGATGATTCAAAATGGCAAGATCCAGTATGCAAATACCAAGGCCTCGGAGGTAACAGGATATTCGATAGGAGAGTTACGCGCAAGATCCTTTATCAATTTGATCCATCCGGATGATCGCACGCGGATCTCATTCGATGATAGCCTACTTCGCAATAAAGACAAGGCTTCCGAACTAATCACTTTCAGGATTAAAACTAAAAATGACGACTTCCGTTGGCTGGAGGCCAAGCTTCTCAGTACGGCAAAGATGGGTCAATCCAGCGTGCTGGGCTTCCTGAATGACGTTACCGAACAAAAAATCGCAGAGGAGGCTTTGCGTGAAAGCGAGGCAAAATACCGGCAGCTTGTCGAACACGCACCGGCTGGCATTTATGAAATAGATTTGACGAATGGTCAATTTATCAGTGTAAATGATGTAATGTGTGAATATACAGGTTATACAAAGGAGGAATTGCTCAATCTGAATTTCATGAACCTTCTCACTCAAGAGAGCCTTGAGAAAAATCTTCTACGATATGAGAAAATACTAAATGCTGAAGCAGTCCCCGAAATAGCCGAATATGAAATCATTGGGAAAGACCAACGAAAACTTTGGATACTAGTTAATACAAAAATAAAATATGAAAATGGCACACCTGTCAGCGTGACAGTTATAGCGCATATCATCACCAATCGAAAAAAGCTTGAACAAGAATTAAGCAAGGCTCAAAAGTTGGAATCTTTGGGTATTCTGGCCGGTGGCATTGGCCATGATTTTAGAAATCTTCTTTCTGGAATTATGGGGAATATCTCTCTAGCCAAGCTTGAGGCGGAACGCGGCGAGGATATAAAGGAATCCCTGGATGAGGCCCTGCGGGTTGCATCTAAGGCTAGTGCGCTTACCCAGCAGTTATTAGTCTTTTCAAGGGGCGGAGCACCGGTTAGAAAGGCTGCCGGCATCGCTGACGTATTAAAGGAATCCACGGCCTTTACCCTGAGGGGATCAAAAGTGAGCTGCCGATATAATATCGCAAAAAACCTCTGGCCGGTTAAAGTCGACCTCGGGCAGTTCAGTCAGGTGATTCAGAATCTGGTCCTCAATGCCTAGGCAGGCCATGCCAAAAGGCGGTGAAATCAGGCTGCAAGCCGGAAATGTTGTGATCGATAAAACTTTTGATTTGCCTCTAAATCCGGGCCGCTATGTAGAAATAAGGATCCAGGACCAGGGCGAAGGTATTTCGCAGAAAAATCTTTCCAAAATATTTGATCCCTATTTTACGACCAAGTCAAGAGGAAGTGGACTCGGCCTAACAATCACATACACTGTTATCCGGCGACATGATGGGCACATTGCCGTGGAATCTGAAATCGGCAAAGGGACGACTTTCGTGATATATCTACCTTCTACCCATGAGGTTCCCGAAGAAACCCATGACCGAAAGGTTCACCCTGTTGAAGGCAAGGGAAGAATCCTGGTTATGGATGATGAGGAAACACTAAGAAAAATAGCCGAAAGAATGCTCCTCAGATTAGGCTATGAAGTCCAGTGTGTTAAGGACGGAGACGAGGCCGTCAAGTATTACGAGCAGGCCAAACGAAACGGACAGTCATTTGATGCGGTAATCATGGACTTGACCATACCAGGTGGAATGGGGGGAAAAGAGACCATCAAAAAATTACTGGAAATTGATCCACAAGCAAAATCGGTTGTATCCAGCGGGTATTCCAATGATCCCATAATGTCAAATTATAAGGAATTCGGCTTTAGAGGTGTTGTTCCCAAACCGTATAGAATTGAGGAACTCAGCTTGATAATACACGAAGTATTGAAATCAGGAGAATGAACCGGTTGAATCCGTGCTGAAAAGCACTAAGAAATTATTTACTGCCAATCAACACGTGAAGTTCATTAAATAGGCAAGTAAAAAATCCTGACCCAGAGAGCCAGGCATTGAACTCACCCCAGAGGACAAGGTTTTCAATGTTGGAATGAAAGCCCCCCCCTCCTCAATTCGACTCACTAATGCAGGCTTATGGCTCGCTTTTTTGTCAATTTTAGAATTACCTTCTCCAGTCTATTGAATCCCATAGTGGTCTGCTCATGGTTAAAGGGAAAATAAAAAAAATTAATTTTGAATTTTTGGGCGTCAAAATTTCGCAGCGATGAGATTCCTAATTTTTTCAACCCTGCTTCCATAAGCTCTAAAATTCGAAATGCTATCTTGGGATTTAAACTTTCTATTTCATTTATCGCTTCGATAAGCTCATCAGCTGATTTAAAAGAACCGAGGACTTGACGCTGCAAAAAGTAAATTGCAACATCACGGGCAGCATTTTTCTCATCGAGGATATCTGCCCGTACGAATGATGGTACAATATCTATTGGGAAAAAGTGCTGCAGACTTGAAAGAAGCGACCCATAAGTATCTCCACAAACATATGAGCTGGGATGCTCAAGAAGGCCATTTTCGATTACAAAATCCCTCGCCATCAGAAAAGCAGCAGCTATCCAAACAGTTTTCAGCAGTCCAGCACATGAATTTGCATCTTGCCCGTCCATAGCTGTGGCCTTCACTAATCTACCGACCTCTAAGGCAGGCACATTGGACAATCGATTTTCAAATTGGCCTAAGCTCAGGTAGGACAAACTCGGCATTTCCTCTTTATCACTAAAAAAATACAGGGCCATAGACCCGACGATTTCCCCGGACTTCATTACCAAAACGACAATATCATCTGCCTTTCTGAGGGAAACAAAGTCACTGGCTCTTTTGAGTTCTTTGGTTGAACAATATTCGCCATAAAGCTCTTTGCATGGCTCAACCAATGATCTTAAATTTGGGAGTATTCCGCTGGAAAGTAAAAGCAATGAGGCTTCGAATAGATTTGACAAAAAGAGGCTGTTGCGGTAACCGTCGGCGACCAGCTGATCTAAACTCTTTTTTAAATAAAAGGGGATATTTTCGTATCTGGTAATCAGTGCAGTGAATTCACCGGCCTGAAATTTCTGCTCAGCCCAGTTGTACTCATAGCTGAAATCACAGGGAATAAATGGATAGCTGCCGATTCCATTTCTTCCCGGAAAAATTTGGCTCGTGGCAAAATCATTCATCGGTCTCGTATTCCCCCGGCGGCAATACTTTGTGAGGCCAACATGCAAGCATTCATTCTAAAATCTGCCGATCAAATCTGTCGCTCCCTAATCCCCCGATTAGCTTGAGCAACATCCATGCCATTCGGCGCTTCCGGCCGTCGACAGCCCCGCGTTGCTTGATTACAGTAGTTTTGCTCGCCCCTTTTTGTTTCTTCCGCAAATTCGGTTTATTTTTATTTATCGGCCGAATTGAAAATAACTTGACTGTTTTCGTCAAAAAAATGTCTCCGGTATCCATCGGAAGACCATCAAACAAAGAGATGATGGATGGATTCCAAAAGGCGCAAAGAGAAGACTTCGGCTTGCAGTTTTGCAGGGTCGTCCAGCCGGATCAGGGTCAACGCGAATGTCAAGGAGGTTGTCACTTCATCGACAACCGGGTATGCGCCTGCAGTGTCGTTGACACGGCCGTTTTCAGGGCTGCCGCCCTCCCAACCGTAAACCGAGTTTGCAATCCAGGCTTCGAAAGCCCCTATCCGCCGATCGATCGGCCGCCGGGCTGCCATAAGAATATTATTACATTTCAGATAGTTAAGATTTTATCCGGTGATCGATTAATTATAGTGGCAGTCTGGCATGTTCATTGCGATGGAAAAGGGCAGGTTCAGGACTGGATTGATGATCTGATAGATATGGGGTTGGCTGCAAACACGTTAAAACCTTGGAGGTGAGAAATGAAGTTAATCGCCCGCAATCAGACTCTTTCAAATTTCATTCAAAATCAAAGCGCAAATTGGAGACAGGGCGTAGGGGGCTGCCAAAGGATCGATCAACGCGAGCTGGTGATGCGGCAAATTAAGCGTTCACCTTTGCAAAAACAACCAGAGAGCAAAAATATAGCTCCTGGACTTTGTATCGAGGATATCGAGGTGTGCGCCGATAGAAAGTATATGTACTGCAAAGGCATCGTGCGCAGCCACGGGTCCCGGGCAAGATCGAATTTAGTCGTGGCGGTTGAATGGCTGGATGAACATCGACAGGCCCTGAACACGGACTGGAAGCGCATCGAAATGCAACTTGACGGCAAAAGGGTGCCGTTGTTTCCCAATACGATGAGACCGTTCAGTGTTAAAGCCCCTCTGGACCGGCGGGTGAAATGGGTTAAAGCCTATGCCTTCTCAGGCAATAATTGAGGGATGCGGCGGCTGTTTTCAATACAGGCTGGTTCAGGGCCTGTTGCGGCACAACAGCAGATTGACGGCTTTCATGCTCATCACAACTTCCTGATTCTGATTCAACACCTCGATAAATGAAAAGAGAACGCCGCGGTCCGGTTTGGAAAGCGAGCGTCTGGTTTCCGTAACTGTCACCCGCAGCCTGAGGGTGTCGCCGGGGCGCACGGGCTTGCTCCAGCGTAATTCGTCCACACCCGGGGAACCAAGGCTGGCGACGGAAGACAGGTAATGATCGACAAACAACCGCATCATCATACTGGCCGTATGCCAGCCACTGGCAATCAATCCACCGTATCGGGTTTGCTTGGCGGCTTGCGGTGAGGTATGAAAAACCTGTGGATCAAACCGTTTCCCAAATTCGATGATTTCCGCCTCGGTTGCCTGAATCGCTCCGCATTCGCAGACCGCCCCGGTCTGATAATCCTCCAGGTAGCGGTCCTCAACCGGGACGACAAAAGTAGAACAGTCCATAGTGCTCCCCATATAGCTGAATTCAAACCGGCAACGCTGCAGCTGTCCGGCAGACGCCGTTGCTCACGCCGCGTTGAATGCTGCAATTCCACCTCCGGTTAAAGATGCATAACTTTCCATTCCCGGATGGCATTGTTCAGACTTATAATCAGATTTTCAATCTCTTCAATGGTATTTAGGGCCGCGATCCTCAAGTTGACCCGCAGCTCATTTTCATAATTGCGTTTCTGCCGGTCCAACTCTTCCAGGATCTGTTCTCTGCTCCACTCCGGGTGTGAACGTTTCGTTTTTTGGATAATCATGTATTCGTCAAAAGAATGTTCAAAGTTTTCTTCCAGAAACATTTTCATCTCTTCCAGGGAGGGAACTTCATATGTCCCGGCCAGTATCTGATTCAACGATTCTTTGACGATTTGTCGGGCGCATTTTTTGATATCAGAAGAATACATCCTTGATTTTACCCTTAATTACCTGGATTATGATTGCTGTAGAACTTCGCTGCAATCCGCCGGCTCGGAATTGCAGCGAAACGGCAGATTCATCGCGGGTTTGCCCCAGAAATCAACCACTTCGATAGGCACCCTTGCATTCTGAATACCGCTATATTAAAACGTCGAAGTTGAAATTGCAATCATTTAGCAAAAAATTGTCTTATTGAAATTATGAGGGACTTCAAAGTCCGGTCAATCCGTCACTCTTTGAAAATGTGGTCGATAGTTCAGACTGCCACGCCCGCGCCTTGGGTCCAGCATTTGACTTGGACGGACCAATTTTTATTTGACACAAAATCCCGAACTCCGTATATTCCCCCGGAAAAAAGTATTGGGATTACAAAAAGCACCTAATGAGACATACATTTTCGCATCCCGCCAAATGGCGTGAGTACCAGTCAAAGCTTCAGAAAACCTCGAAAACAAAGCTCTTGCTGAAAAAATTGCCCGTGCTGCTGGCAATTTCAGTGAGTGCATTTATTATATTGCTCATTATATGTTGGGCTCTATTCCGGCTGCCCGACCGCTGGAGCTGGGCAGATCAAAAGCCGCCGCAGCCGTCGCAGCCGGACAAACGATCTGAGGCCCCGACGCTGAAACTTTCCCGAGATGATCTTCCGGCTCTCCTGGGGGACGCCGCCAGAGATAGCTCCCTGCTGAGCGATGTCTTGGTTTGTGAAAAAGCAGGCCGGCATTACACGATCAGGACCACCATCGACACCAAACTTCAAAGCTACATCCTGAAGCTGTTGAATCGATCCCGGACGCTGCAAGCTGCAGTTGTGGTTCTCAACCCGGCTGACGGAAGGGTGATTGCCATGGCCGACCATGATTCATCAAACGGGCACGGGCAAAATCTTAACCTCAAAGCCGACTATCCGGCCGCCAGCCTTTTTAAGATCGTGTCGGCCGCGGCCGCACTTGAAAATTCGGGGTATACCCCGGATACAGCCGTAGATTTCGTGGGCCGCCGGCACACCCTTTACAAATCTCAATTGAAGCCGGCCAAAAACCGCTGGACCACCAACACCACTTTGCGCAAGGCCTTTGCCTTGTCCAACAATGCTGTTTTCGGCAAATTGGGTATTTATGTTCTGGGCCGTACCGTACTGACCGAATACGCGCAAAAGTTTGCCTTCAACCGGCAGATTCCCTTTGACCTGCCCCTTGCGGTAAGCCCCACCGTGGTGCCGGCCGATGATTTCGGCCTGGCCGAATTCGCGTCCGGCTTCAATAAAAAAACGCTGATTTCACCGCTGCATGCCGCTTTGCTGGCGGCAGTCCCCGCCAATGGCGGCACCATGCCGGACCCCTGGCTGGTTGACACGGTTGTTGATGGGAACGACCAGGTCCTCTATCGCGCCGAGCCAGTTGTTTGGAGTCGTCCGTTAACCGGCAATGCCGCACAGGGTCTGACCATTATGATGCAGGATGCCGCCCGCTACGGAACCAGCCGCAATGCCTTTCGCAAGCTGCGCCGCAAAAAGATGTTTCAAGCCTTTGAGCTGGGAGCGAAAACCGGTACCATCAATGATCAAACGGATAGCTTAAAATACGACTGGATCGCAGCCTTCGCTCTGGCGCCGAACGGAAGGCAGAGAATAGCCGTCGGAATTTTGGGAGTTCATGGCCGGATACTCGGTACCCGATCAACGGAATTGGCCCGGGCGATAATTGACTACTATTTCAGGATGTAAGATACACAGCGCCACAAATACTTGCGCAGATGTCATTTGAATCAATAGCATGGGAAAGTTTACTTGGGATTTATTTGTGATTTGTTTTTTGGTGCTTAGAATTTTCATTAATTGGATAGATCGAGTAAAAAGGGCGGAATAGTCGTTTCAGAGACCGCGCCGGAGGTCATCGCCTGTCAACCAACACCTTCTCACCGGGTTTCAGACCGCTGACCACTTCGAGGCGATCATCCGGACCGCGATCTGCCAGGCGCACGAAACGGCGAACCGCTCCCTGTTCGGTTTTCACAATCACAAAATCAAGCTGGCCCACATGGGTTACCGCTGCTGCCGGGATGTAAATTCTTTCGACGTACCCGATGGGTATCAACAATCGGCCGAACATTCCGGGGTATAGACCGGCGCCGCCGGACAGACTCACTTTCACAATAAACGTCCGCGATCCGGGGTCCGCCGATGGAACAATTTCATCCACCACCCCGTCATACCGTTTTTTAACGGCATCGATCTCAACCGTGAGGTGCTGATTTTCCTGCAGACCGGAAGCCACGGATTCTCTAACGTTGGATTCCAGGCGAAGCGTTGCGGGATCATAAAGCCGCAGCACGGGAACCCCTTGCCGGGCGGTATCGCCGGGATCTGCGTAGCGCTCGACGATGCGGCCGTCAATGGGCGATGTCAGTTTGCTGTAGCTTAGCGAGGTGCGCGCCTCGTCTTCGTGCCGTTTTAAGCGCTCGACCTCCGCCCGGGCGGTGCTCAAGGCCGCCTGAACGCGTTCGCGTTCAGCCTTGGATACGGCTCCGGGGTCCGCTTGAAAGATCTGCTGCACCCGGTTCGATTCCTTTTCCAGCTGAGTCAACCCAGCGCCGGCGCCAACTGCCGCCTGATGCGCCTGATCGACCCGGGCTTGCAGCTCACGAGAATCGAGGGTGACCAGCACCTGCCCGGACTTCACTTCGTCTCCGGCCCAGACCGCGATTGAGGAAATCGTGGCGGTAATCAGAGGGGATATCACTGTCTCCACTTTGGCCCGCAGGGTTCCGGTCGCCTGTTCGATGAGCGGCTCTTGAACAGCCTCAACCAGGAAGGACGTTTCGGTTTCGGCTTTCCCCACCACTTTACCGACTTCAATTGGAATTTTTTTCTCAAAATATCCTGCCAGGTAGGCCATGACGCCTGCCAGCAGCGCCAGCACAACGATTACCCCTAAAATTTTGGCCGCAATTTTCACGTTTCGATATTCCTCCCTGCTGGCAGACCGTGTCCCGGTTTATTGGCATATACCAGGTTGTAAAGGATTGGAATTACGAACAAAGTAAACATGGTCGAAGCAGCAATGCCGAAAATAATGGCCCATGCCAGGCCGCTGAAGATCGGATCCAGCGTGATTACCAGATTGCCGAGCAGGGTGGTGCCGGCCGTTAGAAAAATCGGCCGCATTCGCACCGCTCCGGCCTGCAGCAGGGCGTCATGCAGCGATTTGCCCTCTGTGAGGGCCAGGTGGATAAATTCGACCAGAATCAATGAATTTCGGACCACGATACCGGCCAGGGCAATCATGCCGATCATGGCCGTTGCCGTAAAAAGAATCGGGTTGGGAAAGCCGTCCACCAGGCGATCGCCGATTTGATTCAACAGCCAGAATCCCGGCATGATACCGATGATGGAAAGCGGTATGGCCAGCATGATAATAAGGGTGATCACCGACCGGCCGGTTTGAAGACGCAACACGATAAAAATACCCAGCAGCGCCGCCGCAAAGGCAATCCCCAGGTCGCGGAACACCCGCAGCGTGATCTGCCATTCACCTTCACCGTTCCAGACGGCGGTGATGTCATCGGGCAGGGTCCACGCCAGGCCGCCGCCCGGGTTGAGGTAGGTGCGCCGTTTCAGTTCTTTCGGCCGGCTGTCTTGCCTGTGGCTGTTCAGGTCGGCGCTCACATCCTGCACGATCTCCGCCGGCGGCCGTCCGGCGACATCCGCAAAGACGTAGACCACCGGCCGCAGATTTTTGTGATGAATCACCTTTTCCTGCACGGTATGTTGGATCGCACCGAGCTCAGCCAGGGGAACGATCGGCTGGGGGGCATCCCGCAAGCCGGATTTTTCGCGTATTTTGGTGATTCCCGGCCGGCCTTTGACATACAGACTCGCCAGGGCATTCGGGGCACTGCGGACGTCAAAAGGAAGCCGCAGGACCACAGGCAGAGGATTGACCTCGCGCGCGATCTGGAGATAGCCCGCCACCAGGCCGTGGTTGGCAAGCATGATGGTCTTGGCGATATCATCGGTCCCGATGCCGGAGAGTGCGGCTTTTTCTTTGTCGGGCACAAAGATGATTTTTTGCTGATCGTCTTCGACGGAAGTATCCACATCCACCACCAGCGGCTCGCTGCGCAGACGGTTCTCGAGGCGCCCGGCGGCCTGCTGCAGCGCACTGTAAGGCGTGGCTTCATCCCCGTACAGCTCCACGGTAATTGTTGAAATCACCGGCGGTCCCGGCGGAACTTCGACCAGTTTAATACGGGCGTTTGAACCTGCGGCAATTGCCTCCAAATCCCGTCGAATGCGCAGCAACAGCGTGTGGGACTGTTGGGATCGGCGTTGACGCCCGGCTAAAGTGACGCGAATATCGGCATAGTGCGCACCTTCGCGCAGGAAGTAATGCCGCACCATACCGTTGAAATCCATGGGTGAGGGCGCTCCCACAAAGGCTGTAAAGTCGCGCACTTCGGGCACCGTGCGCAGGTAGGTGCCCAGGGCGGCAACAACGCCCTGAGTTCGTTCAAGAGTGGTACCTTCAGGCATGTCGACCACGAGCTGGAACTCATCTTTGTTGTCGTAGGGCAAAAGCTTGAGCGGTACCAGCCGCAGGGCGGGAAACAACATGGAAACCAGAAACAGCACGAATATAATCGCCAAAAATATCCAGGAACGCCGGCGGGTGTGAAGCAACGGTTCCAGCAGCGCAGCATAGACGCGGTACAACCCGGTGGCGGCGATATCATAGCCGGCGGGTTCCGGCGCCGGCTTCAGGAGCTTGAAAGAAAGCCAGGGAGTCACCAGAAAGGCCACCACCGTGCTGACGGTCACGCTCACCGGTACATTAAACGCCATCGGCGCCATGTAGGGACCCATCATCCCGGTTATAAAACGCAAGGGGGCAAAGGCGAGGATGATGGCGATGGTGGACATGATCAACGCCCAGCGGATCTCGCCGATCGCCATAACCACACTGCGAGCTCGCGGGTATCGGCCCGCTCTCAGATAGCGCTCGATATTGTCAACTCCCGTGATGGGGTCATCTACCAGCAGACCCAGCGCCAGAATGAGAGCAAACAGGGTTACCCGGTTGATGGTGTAGCCGGCAAAAAAATCAAGGCCCAGGGTAATGCCATAGCAGATTGGAACCGCCAGTCCCACCACCAGCGCCGCCCGCCAGCCCAGAAAAATCCAGATAAAGACCGTTACGGTGAGCACCGCCGCCAGCAGACTGGAGACGAGATTATTGATTTTATCGTCGGCGGTCTGGCCGTAGTTTCGGATGATCCGGTAATGGACTTCCGGCGGGAAAATGTTTCGTTTGAGTTTGGCAAAATAATCCTCCACCTCTTTGGCCACCCAAACCGCATTGGCGCCTTTTTTCTTGGCGATGGATATGGCCACCGCCGGGTAAACATTCGAGTAGTCCGGCAACAGACGGGAGGCCTGACCAAATCCAATCCAGGTATAGCTGGTCGGTTCGGCCGGGCCGTCGATAACGCGGGCGACATCAGCCAGATATACAGGGGCACCGTCAACGACGCCGATCACCAGCTTTTCAAGCTCTTTGGCGTTGCGGATAAACTCGCCGGCTTCCACCACCAGCGCCTGATCCAGGATCTGAACCTCACCGGCCGGCAGCAGCTTGTTGGACACATCAATCGCCCAGGCCACCTCCAGGGGAGCGATTCGTCGTGCCGCCAGAGCAGCTGGATCCAGTTCAACCCGGATTTGCCGCGGGCGCCCGCCCGTAACCTTCAGCTTGTTGGTGTTTTTAATGGACTGCAGGTCATGTTCTATCTCCTCGGCCAATCGCCGCAGCTCGGGATCACCGGTTAAGTCGGCGTTATCGCTCCATAAAACCGCAACCACGATCGGAACATCATCGATTTCAACCGGTTTAACCACCCAGGCCTGAACGGATTGCGGAATCTGATCCGTATCCGAGTAAAGCTTGTTATAAATTTTAACCAGCGAGGCAACCCGGTCCTGTCCCACAAAAAAGCGCACCGTTACCACACAGCGTCCCGGCCGGGACATCGAATATACGTATTCGACCCCATCGATCTGGTAAAGGAGTTTTTCGAGCGGGGTGGCAATCTGACGCTCGACCTGCTCGGCACTGAGCCCGGGCGCAGCGACAAATACATCCGCCAGAGGAACAACGATCTGCGGCTCTTCTTCCCGGGGGGTGATCAGCAGCGCCACGATGCCCGCCACCAGTGCCGCCAGCAGCAGCAGCAGCGGCAGCGGACCCTGCATGGTAGCGGTGAGCATGCGCGACAGCCAGTCCGGACTTGGGGGAGAAGTCTCTGCCATAATGGATCGATATATATCTATATAAGGTTTCGGGTCTCGGGGGTCAGTGGTCAGGACCAGCGCAAATCAAAATCACAAATTCCAAATAACAAATCTCAAATAAAATACAATCACCAAAATTCAAAATTCCAAAAAGGACTTCATCTGTGTTGGTCCTCGCTTCAGATAAGTAACCCATTCTTTTATCAAGAAATCACGAAGTCATATAACAGCTATAATTTCTTGATTTGGCCGATTTTGGTCATTGATTATTGTGATTTGAGATTTATTTGTTATTTGGTGCTTGAAATTTGGAATTTATAACCTGCCGAAAGTGGTTTGTTATTCGTTTTCCGCCTCCTGAGAATTGACATGACATCCGTCTTGTTTTCATGAAGTTTCACATGTCAAGTTCATTCCCTGATCTCCACTTTACCGGCGAGATAATGCTTCACTTCGCCAATAGAAATTTCGCGGCGGTGGAAAATTCCGGCCGCCAGCGCCGACTCGGCCTCGGTGGCGGTGAAGACCTCCTGGAAATGTTCCACGCGCCCGGCCCCGCTCGAAGCGATGACCGGAATGGATACCGCCCTGGTCACGGCATTGATCAATTCAATGTCAAAGCCCTGACGGGTGCCGTCGCGGTCGATGCAGTTGAGCAAAATCTCCCCGGCGCCCAGCTTTTCACAAATCATAGCCAGCGTAATGGCGTCCAGGCGGCGTCCTTCCCGGCCGCCCTTGATGGTGCATTGGTACCAGCAGTACTGTTCATTGTCGGGTCCCGGGACCGCTGTGTTAATAACCTGATGCGTAACTTCAGCGGGTGATTTTACATATACTCGGCGCGGATCAATGGAGACGACCACCGCCTGATTGCCGTACACGCGGGATATTTCTTCGATGGAGCTGCAGCCGGTCGGCCGGCCGGCGGCCAGATAAGCTTCGGCAACCAGAACAGCGTCGCCACCGATGGAGACCTTATCCGCCCCGGATCGGAAATATTCGGCGGCAACTTCCAGGGCGCTGTATCGCCGGCCGTCCTTGTCCTTGTAATCGCGGATTCCGCCGCCGATGGTCAGCGGCACAAATACATTGCGAGAAGTCTGCCTCAAGACTTCCAGCATCGGCATGTCCTCCAGCGGAAAGTCCCGGAAGCCGGTGATATTCAAAAAGGTGATTTCGTCCGCTCCTTCCTGATAGTACCGCCGGGCCAATTCAACGGGTTGGCCGAGATTTCTGACATTTCCATCCTCCCGGACCTCATATTGATCACCCTTGGTGACCACCAGATCTCCCCGGTCGTTCGAGCGCACGTCAAGGCAGGCAATAATCCGTTTGGCCAGGGTCGTGTTGGTTGCCGACTGGACGGGAATGACCGGTTGGCCGGCGAATTCAATAAAATTTTGCAAAATACGAAGCCCGGCCCGGCCGCTTTTTTCCGGGTGAAACTGGGTGGCAATGATATTGCCCTTCTGAATGCTGCTGACGAATTCGTATCCGTAGTCGGTGGTCGTCAGGACAACTCCTTCATCTTCGACAACCACGTGATAGGAATGGACAAAGTAAAATTTTTCCCTGCCGTTGAGCCCGGCAAAAATCCGCGACGGCTGTTTAAAACTGAGCCCGTTCCAACCGATGTGCGGCACTGAGAGATCGATGTCGAAGCGTTTCACGGAACCGGCTATCAGTCCCAGACCGCTCATCCCAGGGGCCTCCGCACTGTGATCGAAAAGGGCCTGCAATCCCAGGCAGATCCCCAGAAACGGGCGGTTCGCATTGATATACGCTTTCAAGGGTTTGACGAATTCTTTTGCGTGCAGGATAGTTAT
Organism: uncultured delta proteobacterium; assembly: GCA_963769935.1. Classification (GTDB taxonomy): domain Bacteria; phylum Desulfobacterota; class Desulfobacteria; order Desulfobacterales; family JAFDCJ01; genus JAFDCJ01. The sequence goes on from CAVYNY010000014.1 coordinate 79,703, forward strand.
CATGCTGCCGAAAGCACCCACCCCGGGAAAAACAAGCTTATCTGCAGCCAGGATATCCTCTCCGCGGGTGACGATTTTGACCGTCTCCCCCAGATTTTCGATGGCATTGATAACGCTTCTGACGTTGCCTGCCCCGTAATCCAATAACGTGATCATTTTTTACCTGTCAATCCCCCAACCCGAACGAGCCGGAATTGAATATTGCATATTGCAAATTGTATAAAACAACGCGCTTTTACATCACAAATGGGAACATTTCAATTCACTGGAGTGGCACAACATGGTGACGTCAAAGTAACTCCTAAACCATTAGCGTCAGAAGGTTTTACAAAACTTTAAAATTGCCCTAACCGGAATATCTATAAAATTGCTGATATCATTTAAGCCATGCTAATTTCAATAGTTTCTCACAATTAAATAATAAATAATTGTAATAGGTCTATAAAAAAATTCGAACAAATCATTTGTTTTATTCAACGCAAAAATGACTATAATTCGCTTGACTTACCACCTGGAGCTTATCACATCTGTAATGAAAAGAACTGCGGTGATTCCGGGGGCAACAGATGTGAACACCGGAGATCCGTATATTCTGCGACCAATTCTAGAGCATATCACAAATTTAGCTGAGGTTTAGATTATCTTAATGTTGTAATTTCGATGATTCTGTTTTAGAGAAAAGAAAAGTATCTTATTTTATCGCTGACTATTAAACATTAAATGTTAGGAATATTTAAAAATGACGACATCGGATCACTTTGTTTTTTGTTGCCCTGATAATATCGAAACAGACCTATTTGAAGAATTAAAACTAACGGCAAAAAACTCTAATATAAAATTCAATTTTCGCCGTGGCGGTCTGATTATAGCCGACTCTCCCGGACCTATAATTTTCACGGGATTCTTGGTATACTTGATGAGACCATATTTTGATGAGTTCCTTAAGGAGGCTGGAAAGGATCACTACAATATTCTTAAAAATATTATCAAGAGACTTTATGATAAAATTAGATCTAAAAATCAATTACGGCGGGAAGATGGTCAACGTTTTGGCATTCGTGTTGATATTCAATCACCACTTTATTCACTATATTTTAGAATTCCAGAAGATAAAAATTCAAGCGAGTATGAAAACATTTTCAATAGCTTATTTGAAAAGGTTAGATTCTATATGGATAGATGTAAAGAATATGAGCAAACAGATGTAATTATACCAGAACTTGAAAAGATGAGAGCTTATAAACTAGTATATAATGACAAAAACGGGGATTGGGATTTAATTTGCTCACAAAATTCTTTACAAAAAAATTCTTTAAAAGACTAAGCTCCTAAGATCAGCCTTCGCGAGGCGACCCGATACCTCGCGCCCTTGAGCAATGCGTTAAGTTATTTTGTTTTACACAACCAGAGGGTAAACTTTATTCAAAAAATAAGCGCAGTCATCACAAAATTGTATGCCTCTTCCGTCTACAATAATTTTGACATACCCTTTGGATCCAAATTTATTATATTCGCCTCTGCTCATCGGGCATAACAATCCATCCCGTGCTATTTTATAGGAATAATGATCCGTAAGGCCGAAATTATGCCCAACTTCATGCAGCGATACTTTCAGCGTCCTGTCGATAAAGAGGTCATACTCCATGTCGGAGGTCATAGTTTGGGGAGTAAGTTTCTTCGTGGAAACAATCGCTACATTGTTTTTAGGATTTTTACCACCAAAAATAGAATTGTAAAACTCGTCCTTATCCTTTGTTTTTAAATCCGCATCGGTAATTCCTAAAGTATGTCCCCCGTATTCTTCGTGAAGGATCATCGTCAAAAGCTGTGCATCAATGCTTTCAACAACGGGGGAATCATAATGAGTTAGGTCAATATCCTTGATTATGCCGCTAAATGAATCCAGTATTCCGGCCCCTATTTTTTTAAGGCTGCTGTAAGTTATATAGCTGCCGATACGCACAATTTTTAATTTGGATCCGATTCTTAGCATAATATAAATATATTAGAACTATCAGGAGCTGTCAAACCGCATCACTGTATTAAAATTTAAAATCGAACTGGTAAATGTCAATAAAATCATGCAAAAAACATGCCTGTATAGCCAGATAAATATTTGTTGTATTTTTTAGAGGTTAGTGGGAAAATCTCACGCGGCTGTCAAGAACGGTACCGCTGTTCGTCAAAGTTTGGACCCCAGGTCGTCAAATTCATGCAAAATGGGACCGCTCCGGCGGCAAGACCATTTGAACCGGTTTAAAAAATTCAGGTCTTCGTCAATGCCGGCGGCACCCAACCTCGGATGGCGAAATATAGGTCTTGAAATCAAATGCGATTCGATCTATTTTCAAATCTGAATGGAGGTCAATATGGCCGTCAAGATACTGATAAGAAGGCATTTTAAGGAAGATGGTGCTGAACGGGCGATGGCCCTGCTCAACAATTTTCGCCGGGATGCCGTGCATCAGCCGGGATACATTTCAGGCGAAACCTGGCGCAACCATTATGATCCGCGCAGCATAACGGTCGTCTCCACCTGGCAGTCCGTCGACGATTGGATCCGCTGGGAGGAAAGTGAAGCAAGAGCGGCCCACGAAGCAAAACTGGAGGGTCTGCTGGAGCAATCCGCGAAATTTGAAGTATATGACCTCGGCGCGGTGTCCGAAAGGTAAATTTTGTCCAACAAGATCTAAACTTTGAAAATGACAACTTCAAACAGAGGCGGCCTCGTGAGATGTGCAGATTACTGGGAATATACGGTATCGTCGATAACTGGCGGGAAATTGTCATGGCTTTCAGCCGGCAGGCCGAGACCGGCAATCTTCCCCGGGGCAGCCAAACCGACCCCGGCCATAAAGACGGTTGGGGCATAGCGATTGCCAACCGCAGGCAAACCGCCATGGTTTCCCTGGTACGTCAGCTGGGTTCCGCGTACGGTTCACCAGGCTACCGCGAAGCCGTGTACGCGCTGCCGGAGCAGCCCGGGATTTTTCTGTGCCATTTGCGCAAAGCCAGCGACACGATTCCGATTACGCTGTCCAACGTGCACCCGTTTGTACACAATGGCTGGAGCTTTATCCACAATGGAACTGTATACCAGGCCCAAACCCTTCCCAGGGACCCGCAGCTGGTATTCACTTCGGATGATTCGGACACCGAACATCTTTTTCATTATCTGCTGACTATTATTAAACACCGTCCCGCCGACAAAACGTTAACCGAAGCCATTGCCGATGCCGTAACGTCATTGAAGCTTGATTACACCGCCGTGAATCTGATGTTGAGCAATGGCCGGGATCTATATGTGCTCCGAAACTTCAAACAACATGCCGATTACTACACCCTGTATTATTACAAGCTGGCCGGCGGATTTATCATTTGCTCGCAGCCGATTGAACTGCAATGTCTCACCCCGGACCAATGGACTTTAATTGCCAACGGCTCGCTTTTAAAATTTCACGGCAGCCCCCCTCAGATCGAGGAAAATCAAATATTGTAAAGATGTCGGCAGCAACACCGAAAGGACGATCATGCAACAAGCACTCAAGCAAACGCTGAAGCATGCGGGTGTTAAATTCGTTCGTATTTTATGGTGCGACAACGCCAATGTGATTCGTGCCAAGGCCGTCCATGTCGATTACCTGGAAGACCTCATCGACAACGGGGTGGGCATTACGATGGCCCAAATGGCCCTGCCGGTTATGTATGACAGTGTGGTTGCCGAAACCGGTCTCGGACCGGTCGGGGAAGCACGCCTGATGCCCGACTGGTCCACGCTGACATTTCCGCCCTATGCCGCCGGCCAGGCGCAGGTTTTAAGCGACATGGTTATCAGCGAAACCGGCCAGGTGTGGGAACACTGCCCGCGGGGTTTTCTCAGACGACAGACCCGGCGCCTTCAACAAGAGGGGTTGACGCTTCAGGCGGTTTTTGAAAATGAATTTTTTCTGTTGTACAGAAATGCCGCCGGGATTCTGACACCGGCCGACAATACGGTCTTTTCCGCCACCGGCTCGATGAATCTTCACCGGGTATTTATCAACGATCTCACCGATGCCCTGATTGCCCAGGGTCTCGAAGTCGAAGGCTATTATCCGGAGTCCGGCCCCGGCCAGCAGGAAGTCAACATACGCTATGCCGAAGCTGCCCGGGCAGCCGACCGCCAGATTGTCTTTCGTGAGGCGGTCCGGGGCGTGGCCACGCAGCACGGACTGATCGCATCTTTTTTACCCAAGATCCTGGATGACAAAGCCGGCTCCGGATGTCACCTCAATTTCAGCCTCTGGCGCCATGACCAAAACATCAGCGGTGATCCGCAGCAGGCCACCGGTATCAGCACGGAAGCGGCGGCTTTCATCAGCGGAGTTTTGGAGCACCTGCCCGCCCTGGCCGCCCTCACCATTCCCAGCAAAAATTCCTATCGGCGCATCCGGCCGCATTATTGGGCAGGCGCCTTCAGAGCCTGGGGCCATCAGAACCGTGAGGCCGCTGTTCGCGTGTGTAAAAACAAAACCGGTACCGAAGCCAGGCGCTTTGAATTAAAGACCGTCGATGCCACTTCCAACCCCTATATAGCCCTGGGTGCCTTTATCGCTGCCGGCCTCGACGGACTGCAGCGCAATCTGGCCCTTCCGGAAGAAACCGCTGTAGATCCCGGATTGATTGCTGAGAATCAACGCCTTGCCAAAGGAATCGATCTGCTGCCCCAGAATCTGGGACAGGCCCTCGATGCCCTTCGCAAGGATAATCTCCTGCGCGAGGCAATGGGTGAACAACTTGCAGGTTCCTACATGGCAGTGCGCCGAAATGAATGGGAAAATCTCAAGGACTTGACATTAGAAGAAGAGGTGGCGCTTCTGGCAGAGCGGTATTAGGTGGATATCAGTTGGTTGTTGTCAGTTGTCTGTTGTAGATTGTAAAGGAAAAACGTGCCGGCCAAATTCATACTTTATTATTGTTCATAGATGCGAACTTTTTTCTTTGCCAAGAGCCGGTGCCGACGGAAAATAAAGCGAAAAAGTAGTGGCGGCCGCCTGGTGACAGCCGGCGCCGCGATTGCATCGAGGGCACATGCTGATTCGGCCGGGACAGACGTCACTGTCCTGCGGCAGAGACGAACAGCGCTTTGATTCCAGTTGGATCTGAAAATTATAGCGCTCCGCGAAGATCTTCATACGCAGCAGATCTGCTCCTTTTCCCCCGGCATTGAAGTCAAACGGCTTTTTGCTGGCATAGTCCATGGTCGCCCGGTTGGTAAAAAAACCCTCAAAAATGCGAATCTGATTCTCCGGTGTAATGCCGACGCCGAAATCACGCACCTGCAGCAGCGTCCCTTCCCCCTTTTCCGTCACATTGATTTCCACCCGGCCTTCATCCGGCGTATTTTCAACGGCGTTTTTCACCAGCCCGTCGATAATTTTGGCCAGCGCTTCCGGCGGCATCAATATGGGCGGCACCGGGTTTAAGCGGTCGACGAGCTCGACCTCGCGGTGGGCAAAGGCCCGCTTCAGGCATTCCAACCGCCGGCGGACGAACGTATCAAGCCGTATTGATTCAACAGCCGCATCTTTGGCACCATAGGTGTCATCGATATATTTTCGAATATGCCGCACGATCGAACCTTCCCCGAGCTGCTCGGCCAACAGGGCTTCCAGCTCATCACTGCACAAATCCACCAGATGCGACAGGATGGTTCGGGTCTTATAGGTTTTGTGCTGGATGATGTCATAGATCTGATACTGCATTTCCAGCAAACGGTCGAGATTGCGACGGGCTCGATCGATGGTCGGCTGCCAGCTTTCCTGCGGCAGAAATTGAAGTTTTTTCTCCAGCGTCACCAGAGACGTTCGCAGAACGGCGATCGGCGTTTTTAATTCATGCGACAGATGATTGATGACCTTGTCTTTGGCGCGATTCAGGCTGGACACTTCCAGGTAGGCGCTTTTTAGTTCCCCTGAAAACCTCGCATTTTCTATGGAAAGTACCACGGTTCCTGCCAGCATGCTCAAAAGATCGACATCGGTCTGGTCAAAGCCGCCTTCTTTCTTGTTGACGGCGCATAAGGTGCCGATAATTCGCTCCTGACTTCTCAGGGGCACCAGCAGCAGATTGCGGGTTTGATAGCCCAGCTTTTTATCGCGTTCGATATGAATTTCGGAGTCACCGGAGATGTCGTTCATGATGATGGGCTTGCCTGTCTTGATTACCTTGCCCGCCACAAGCTCATCGACTTGAAAACGAGCCTCCTTGGCCCTCTGCTGAGTGGCCGTATCGTCATAGGCGGCCCCGCGTAAAAAAAGCTCCTGTCGCTGTTCATCCAGCAGGATGACGACCCCGCCCTCGGTTTCCATCAATTCCTTGATCACACTGCTCACATAATCCAGCAGTTCATAAAGTTCCGGATATTCAGGCAGGGCCAGGCTGATGCGAAGCATGGCCTCATTGTTTCGAGCCATACGCTTAACACGGGTGATATCTCTGAGAATCACCAGCACACCGGCCGGCTGCCCCGCTGCATCTGAAATCACCGAAGCTCGCCAGACCACATCCAAACAGCGTCCGTCTTTGGCAAGCCGGCGCGTTTCATAGCGGCGAATGACTTTTTCCTCGAAAAGCTTGTGAAGATGTTCACGGGTTTCGGCCTCCAGGTCAGGCGGCACATAAGGAACCCGCCGGCCGTGCAATTCTTCCAGCGTCCAGCCGAAGGTTTCGGTAAAAGCCGGATTCAGATAGGAAACCAGACCATCTACGGTGAACACGAGTATCGAATACGGTGCGAAATCAAGCAACGTACGCGAACGCTGCTCGGATTTTAAGCGGGCCGCCTCGGCGCGTCGGCGTCCGGTGGTGTCCTGCAGCGTTTCCAAAGCACCGAGTACCTTTCCTGCCGAATCCGTTAAGGGGGCCGCTGTAAAAAACAGCCAGCGGCCGCCGTCACCGATATCCGGGAAAAAGTCTTCCGCCTCATAGGCCCCATTCTTGACAGCCGATGGGCGGTACTTGCCACGGTAGTACTGCGCAATCTCCTCCTCGGGTGCGCCGTCCACGATCAGATCGGCCATGGTGGGCCTGGCGGCGCCATAAAATGCCTTCCAGGCGTCCCGGGTGCCGATGATTTCATCACAGGCGATACCGGTCAAATTCTCCAAAGCCGGGTTGTAGTGCGTGACGATATGGTCGTTGTCAAGGACGAAAACGGGAATCGGAAAACATGCAATAATTTGACTCAGCCGCTCCTGAAGCCCCCGCAGGGCGTTTTCTCTTTGCCGGTGTCCGCTGATTTGTTTTTGCAGGGCGTCGATTTTTTTTTGCAGCGCTTCATCATATGATGGCCTTTGAGCCATACCCGAGAACCTCCTGCGGGGTGTTTTGGATTAAATTCACAAGAGCCGAAGTCGTTTAAACAGTATTCCATTTTTCCGTGGGAAGCTTCGCCTGATCGGAACAGCAAACCGCATAGGCTAAGCACTTATCGACCCAACTCTTCTAAAATCATACCATAGGCCTTCAGCCCCCGCTTAAAACTGCTGATCCGAAAGAACTCATCCGGCGCGTGCAGATTTTCATCTTCGAGACCAAAGGCAAAATTCACCATATAGGCATCCAGGGATTTCAAAAACAAGCCGGACACCGGAATGGTGCCTCCCGTTCGGGCAATATAGGGTTCTTTTCCATACAGCTCTTTTAAGACGATCCGGGCCGCCTGGTTGCCGGGGTGATCGAATGCAATCAGGAAGGGATCGGCAGAGCCGGCCAGCTTTTCTACGGCGGCGGTCGTACCGGCCGGCACATGTTTGGCCACATGAGCACGAATTAATTCGAATATTTTACCCGGCTTCTGATCGGGCACGAGGCGGCAGGTAATTTTGGCATGCGCTTTAGCCGGGATAACGGTCTTGATGCCTTCGCCCTGAAAGCCGCCCCAAATGCCGTTCACTTCCAGTGTGGGACGCACCCAGGCCCGTTCATAAGTCGAATAACCGGCTTCGCCAAACAGCTGGGTCACCCCTATCTCCCGCATGTACTGCGCTTCATCATACGGAATAGCGGCGATCTGAGCCCTTTCTGAATCCGTAAGCTCACGCACCGCATCATAAAAACCTTCGACTAAAATGTCCCCCTGGGGGCTGCGCATTGAAGCGATGAGACGCGCCAGGGCGTGGATGGGATTTTGAAATGTACCGCCGTAGGTGCCGGAGTGAACATCCTGCGCGGCGCTTTGCAGATCGATTTGCAGGGCGCACAGTCCTCTGCGTCCGATATTCAAGGCGGGCTGATCTTCCTCCCACTGCCCGCCGTCGGCGCTGAGCACCATGTCGCAGGCCAGCAGATCCTTATGCGAGGCAATAAAATCGGGCATCTGCGGACTGCCGATCTCCTCCTGGCCTTCAAAAAAGAATTTGACGTTTACGGGCAGACGGCCGCCGGTCTTCAGCATGGCTTCGGCGGCCAGGATCGGTATGAGCATATTGCCTTTATCATCGGACGCCCCCCGGGCATAGATGCGATCATCCCTGATCACGGGCGCAAACGGCGGTTGGGTCCACAGTTCCAGCGGGTCCACCGGCTGGGTGTCGAAATGGCCGTAGATTAGAACAGTGGGTTTATCAGACGCCTGGAGCCGCTGACCGTAAACGACGGGGTGGCCTTCAGTGGGTAGAATCCGAACCTCTTCCAGGCCGGCTGTCTTCATGCGCTCGGCTACCCACCCGGCTGCCCGTTTGACGTCGGCGGCATGTTCGGGTAAGCTGGAAATGCTGGGGATACGAAGAAAATCGAAAAGTTCATCCAAATAGCGGGAAGTGTTGTCTGCCAGATACGCTTGCCAGTCGGTCATGGTCATGTCCTCCTTTAGTTGAAATCCAAATTTACATCGGTGATTCAGGCCCCGAACTTTTACAATATAATCCCGATTTATAAATAGTAAAACGAAAAAAGGCAGCGCCGGATGGCGCTGCCTTTCTTCTTTCAAAAAGTGATCGCTGAAAGTCTACCGTCTTAATCGTGCCGCGGCATTAGCCTGACGGCTCCATGCTGTATTTAATGCCGGTTATCTTCGCTTGGCACGGCATTTGACGTTTCTAGAATTTTCCCTGGTGAAAACTATTCGTTAAAAAGCCCCATCGCCTGAACTTCTCGCAAGCCTTGATTGACCCTGCGCCCGCGAAGTCGGCCAGGCCGCCATTCACAAAGATCTTGCCCTCCACGGCTAAGACGGCGTTATCATTGGGACCGCCGATGGCTTGGACGACGGCCTGCCGGTTAAATTTTACGGCAGCCACATTCATGCGGTGCCAAATTTTGCGCCAGAGTTTGGCCAGAAAGGTATGCCGGTATTCCTGCGATGCCTCCTTTATATCAGAAGTGCCGATGCCGAGAGTGATGCTGTCGCGCGCGATCCGGGCAGCTTCCATGCCGTCCGGCACCTTGATGGTCGCCAGAACCCATTTATCCCTGCTCTTCAGATCCAGCGGATTGGGAGAGAATTTGACCGTGACCGGCACCGGCACAACCTTAAACGTGGTCGAAACACTGGTAAAGGCTCCTTTATCATCCGTAACCGTTAAACTCACAGTATAGTCGTTCGCGTCATAATAAGTGCGGTCAAAACTGCCATCGGAAGAGGTTTGATCGCCGAAGTCCCACAAATAGGTGGCAATCGATGCATCCGCATCGGGATCGCTGGAATCCGTTCCGACAAATTCAACTTTTTGGCCGGCCATGACTTGCGGAGGGTTGCTGACGACTTCCTGGCCCGCGACCATAATTTTGATCACGGCAACCGGCGGTTGGTTCGGTTCGTAAGGCGGGGCAGCCACGGCCAAAAGGCTCGACTTGGACTCGCACGGATAAATATCGGCCTGACCGTCCTGATTCAAATCCGCAACGGTGAATCCCTTTTGGCCGTCCCCCAGGTCGGCACCGCCTAACAACACGGCAACCCCTTTGCCGGACTCTGTCGCGGCTCCGGGTCCGTAACCGGCTACAACCAGGTCCTGCCAGCCATCGCCGTTAAAGTCAAAGTTGTCAATAGCCGGCTGGGTGGAAAATTCAAACCCGGCAAATACGGCCGGCTCAGATTCAAAATCTACGGGAGGAACTGCTCCCTCGGGAGAGACTGCTCCCTCGGCGGGGGCTTTCCCCTTATAAACATACAGAGAATCTTCGTTGACCGCCGCGAAGTCCACCAGACCGTCACGGTCAAAATCGGCCGCGGCGACGCCGGACACCGCCTCCCCGTCAGCGGGGTTAAAGGTATAGGTTACGAAATTGCCTGTACCGTCGCCTAAATAAAAATAATACTTATCCGGCGAATTGCCGGGGGCGACAATAAAATCGGCGTGCCCGTCGTTGTTGAAATCGGCCGTATCGACACCGAATGAATTCGCAGGTTTGCCGGAAGTTAGCGTGACACTCGTAAATTCCAGCGGAATGTTGATGGTGTTGGTCGTGGTGTTGCTCAGATACACCATCATCACCGCACTTTTGAGCGGGGCCATGACAAAATCGGCAATGCCGTCCTCATTGAAATCGGCAGCCGCCATGCCGCCGGCATAGCATTTCTCTCCCTCCAGTCCGGCCCATGTCGCTACGGATACCGGATCTGCAAACTGATACTTATATTTGACGGAATCGCCTTGGCCCTCATTGACGGCGATTTTGCCCTCATTGAGGGAGATGTAAATGCTCCCGGTTTTAAAGCCTAATCCCGTAACGTAATCCAGGTCGCCGTCTTTATCGAAATCGCCGAGTGCATTCCCATAGCTGTTTTTATAAGGCAGCGAAATATCCGTGTTCCCGGTCAGCTGCAGGACCTGCGGCGAATCGAATTCACCATTGCCCTGGCTGACCAGGTAAAAGGCATCACCCGGATTAGAATTTGAGACGACGGCAAACACCCCATCGCCGGCCAAGGCCGAAGCCGCCAGTGACACCGCAAAAACCATACCCACCAGGATACTCAATACACCCCAGGATTTTGGTCTCATTTTTTCCCATCCTTTTTTAATGAGTTAGTGTTAACCTCCATCCCCGGATGCTGCCTACCCCCTTTTAAAATCAGCAGGCATCAACGGAAATCATTCCATCACAAATAAATTTGGCACCCCCCCATTTATGGTGTACTGTCCGGCTTTCCCCCTCAAGAATTCCGGACCGGGCTGTTTTTTGATCAGTCTTGTAAAACAACCCTGCCTGGGCATTTTGCAACATCCATTCCAACTTAAAGATTTAAAATTTTTCGCTGATTTTTGGTAATAATTCAAGCCCCTTGTGTCGGGGTCGCCGCCAGGATGACGGTCTTACCAAGCCCGGGAGGTGCCAATTATTGTCAGTTCAAGTAACATTTTGCGTTCACAGCGGCCGGCGCACAGCCGCGAGACAAACGTATTGTGGTTGACTTCAAAAATGAGGGTGTGTTAAAAAATTGGGCGTTCAAAGGTCCGCTGAAATGCCGATGAAAAAATTGGGAGCCCAGTAAGGAGAAAAATACCACCTCATGACAGCTAACGAAAGAACGCGGTATTCACCATTTGATGAGGCCTGCCGGTATATCTTGTATGAAAATCCCGAGGCCATCGGGGTTGCTTATAAAGTATTGAACTGCGGCTGTGCCTTGATTTGCTGCGCGTCGGTCGGAGGCGATCCGATTGGCAGCCTGCAGCATGTTTCCGGTCAATCGGTGAAAAAAGGCAAAAAATCGCCCATTTGTCTGAAATGCCGCCAGGACAATGGATTCGACCGGGTGGTCTGGGAGGGCATATACTGGCCCGGTTCACAAAGTGAATGGCCGGATAAAGACTTAAGAATATCAATCGGCCGGAAAGTTTTCGGCCCCGGTTATATGGAGCCTGACTAGAAAAGCAGGCCTGCCGGCACCGGTTGAAACCAGAGTTTCCGAGTTAAACCCATCTGGTGTAAACAAAGGCCTTATTGTTTTTTTACAATCTGGCCCCTGAAAAAATGTGAAATAAAAGATAGTACAATCCAGCGGAGATCAGCAGAAAACCTGCCGTTAAGCCGACAAACAGGCTGCGATTCACATGCCGCCCTCTTTGCTGCTCTTTTTCTTCAAGATAGTTTAATGCGCTGTCGACAACAACCCGGCGGTAGGTGTAAAGCGTCGGTTTTCTGCAGTGCGGACACAACTCCAAATACTTGGCCATATTTTTGGTGTCGTAGTGGTACCGGCTTATATATCTCTCCGGCGTGTCAACGGTTTCATCGATCTTCCTTTTGCGCCGGTCTTCCAAGTAAACCAGGGTATCGTCCTTTTTAACATTTTTATCGTTTTTATCATTCAGGACTTTGCCGCCGCTCTTAATTTCTTCCACCGGCAGGGCTGCATACTCGACGCCGGCTTTTTTCTCTTCGGTATAAATTAATTTTCCTTTCATAGCTCCTCCTTTTGTGACCCCCGTCAAAAATATAGCTGATAGATTATGTTTATGGTTTGAAGAATAAATTTTAACCTGAACGTAGCAGCAATCGTGCCAGGCTGGAGCTATAGATATAATTTGATTTAATTCAAGCAGGTTAAACCTGAAATACGAATTTCAGAATGAGCTTATGGATCGGCGTTTTCAGTAAGAAATTGGGAAATCGATTTCACATTTGGAAACATTTTACCTAATTGGCAAATTTCTGCAGATGCTTGATATGAAGATATTCTTCATCAATTATTTTTTGTAATTGTTGCAGGGCAATGGGGTCCTCGACAAAAGGCTCGAGCACCTTATAAAATATCACGGAATCTTTTTCAAATTCGAGGAACACGGTAATCAGGTCATCCATATTTTTAATGGAAGAAAAGTCAACCTCTTTGAGCGAGAAATTCTGATTCCCCAGCAGATCATCGAAAAGCTCGCGACTCATCTCTTCCACAAAGGGATTCGCCTGCTTTGTTTCTAGGTTAATTTTCAATTCCGAAAAAAATCCGGCATGCTTCACTTCTTCGGCGGCCATCCATTCCAGCAAAGAGACAAGCTCCGGCTTTTTTACCATGGCGATGGCGCTGCGATAAACCGCTTCACCGTTTTTCTCCAGCTTAATCGCCATATTCAGAAGTTCCTTAGCTGTAAACAAAGTACTTTACTCCTTTTTTGCAGTTTACCGTACCGGGAAAAGTAATCCAAACCATAGGGTAAAGTCAATATCTATCATTTTTATTTGACTGCCCCCAAGCATACTGCTATTCTACACCACATGCAAACCGGCAACTCCAATCACTCGAGAATCAGACCGGCGGCCACGGTTATCCTCACTCGCCATCAGGCCGGAAAGCTTCAGGTGTACCTGCTCAAACGCAGCCCGCAAAGCGGGTTTATGGCCGGATATTTTGTTTTCCCCGGGGGTACCGTAGATAGTCTGGATCGGCACTTTGGCCTTTTCAGCAACCATTGTGATATGACATCCCGTGAAATTTCCGCACGTTTTGGCTCGGAACTCTCAGAGGAACAAGCCCTGGCTTATTGTGTTGCCGCTATTCGTGAGACTTTTGAGGAAGCCGGGGTGGGCCTATTCCACCGGAACGATCCGCCGGCCGCCGACCTGGAGCGTATCAACCATTTGCGATTTTCGACCGGACTTGAAAAAAACTGGCTCCAGAAACTTGTCGCTGAGGGCAGCTGCCGCCTTACATTAACAGCACTTTCACGGTGGGCTCATTGGGTAACCCCCGAATTGATGAAACGCCGTTTTGACACCCGATTTTTTCTGGCCGCAATGCCCTCCAGTCAATTTTGCCGGCCGGATGAAAATGAAACTGTCCAGGGGGTGTGGCTGAGCCCCGGGGAAGCTCTGGCGGATAATATGGCAGGCGCAATTCCTTTGAGTCCACCGACCCTGGTTACATTACATGAACTTTTGAAATATACCAACGTAAATAATCTGCAAGCCGAAAACCACCGCCGACCCTGGGGTCGGTCGCGCTTACCCCGTCTGGTGCCGCTGCCGCAAGGCGCGGTCATTGTCCAGCCATGGGACCCGATGTACAATCAAGAAGTAATTATCACTGATCCTGCAAGCCTGCCGGCCGCGGTCCTGCCGGTCGGCAAATCTTTTTCCAGGATCTGGTGTGATAACGGCATCTGGAAACCGATTGGGCTTAAAAATTAAGATGATTTTAGTCTGTTAAGATATTAGTTTCCCGAATTGACACGAATAACCACGAATTCTGGTAGTAGGCAAAAGCGGGGGCATTTATATTGTAAAATAAATTCGTGAATGTTCGTGTTAAGTTGTGGCCTTTTTCAAGCCGGTCAGGAACGATTGTCATCGGATTGACGGAAATCACCTCAAATCCGACGGAATTTCTCTCAAATTCGATCGATCAAATGCTGAAATCCGCTTCTATCTGATTAAAATTATAAATAATTTTAAATTCATGGTTTTGGCACTCACTTTGCAAGCTATTTTCTCACGGCGGAGTCCGACGCCTTAAATATGGCGCAGAATGAAGGATGCCAAGGTGATCAAAATTCAACTTATGTCTTGAAAACCATTAATATTTTTGTAAAAATGGGTTAATACCTTGAGACTTGCTATTGTTCATTCCGACCCAGCTGCTGTAGGAAAAAGGAGCCATCCGGATGGCCGTCGAAATACCTGCGATTGGAGCTTAGGCAATGTTTAAGGAAAGCAAGATCAGCCAGCGTTTGCGAAAACTGGAAAATCATCTGAAACAGGAAAATCCGATTCTCTCTGATGTGGTACAGAACTTTCGTGAGCTGGACCGCATCAGCCGTCGACTCGGGTTCTTTAATCGGGAAGAGTCTCATGCAACCCGCACTCCCTGGTGGCCGCTGATTTCGATACTGGGAATTTATTCAGCGGGAAAATCCAGCTTTATCAACCATTTTCTGCAGTACAATCTGCAGGCGGTCGGCATTCAGGCGGTCGATGACAAGTTTAGCGTTATTTGTTTTACCAGGGATAAAAAAGAAAGGATCCTGCCGGGTTTGGCGCTGGATGCCGATCCGCGCTTTCCGTTATACAAGATCAGCCAGGCAATTGAAGAAGTGGCCAAGGGTAAGGGTGAGCATATTGATGCCTATTTGCAGTTGAAAACCTGTCCCAGTGAAAAGCTGCGCGGCAAAATCCTCATTGATTCTCCGGGGTTTGATGCCGATGACCAACGAACCTCGACTTTGCGGATCACGGACCATATCATAAATCTGTCGGACCTGGTCCTGGTTTTTTTCGATGCCCGCCACCCGGAAACCGGATCCATGCGTGATACGCTGGAGCATCTGGTCAAGTCAACGGTAAGCAGACGGGATTCCAACAAATTTTTATACATTCTCAATCAGATCGATGTGGCCGCCAACGAGGATAATCTGGAAGAAGTCTTTGCCGCCTGGCAGCGGGCTTTGGCCCAGTACGGTTTAACCGCCGGTTCATCCTACGCCATCTACAATGAAGATGCTGCTGTTTCCTTTGACAACGCCGAGGTTAGGGCCCGCTTCGAAAGTAAACGTGAAGCCGACTACGGAGCGATCGAGAGCCGCATCGAACAGGTGGGCGTGGAACGCGCCTACCGGATTGTGGGTATGCTGGAACAAACCGGTCGGATGTTGAAACAGGATGTCGTCGGCCGTCTGCAACGATTTAAGGAAGCATGGCGGCGCAAAGTTCTGTGGCTGGACGGTGCGCTTTTGGCCGGTGTGTTGACAGCCTTTTTCACGCTGACCATCTGGGGCGGTTACTGGAAGGGGGCCTCACTGTCGCTGCCTTTCTGGAATCTGGTGACGCTGAACGCCTATACCTCTTATGGTGCGATTGCCATATTTTTGGCGATCGCCGGTTACGTGCACTTCAGCATACGGGGATGGGCGGCAAATAAGATCAGCGCCAAACTGCTGGCTGAAGTGAATGATTCCGACCTGCATTCGAATTACCAGAGCGCCTTTCGTAAAAGCGCCAGATGGTGGCGCAGTATATTCTGGCCCAATCCGGCAGGCTGGGGACGACGCACCGCCGCCCGACTGGAACAAGTCCTGGACGACAGCAACGCCTACATCGAGAAGCTGAACGACGAGTACACCAATCCTTCGGGAAAAGACAATGTCGCAATGACAAGCGATCGGGCGCACCTGGAGGTATCACAAAAATCAGATTTTACCCAGGTGGAATCCGGCATTCCAGCGCAAAATATCACGAAACCGGTCGCCTCGGAGAATTGATTGGCAAAAAATATCAAAAAGATTGTCATCCCTAAGGCGGAGGCCGTATTCTGGCTCGATAAAAACGGCTGCTGGCACAATGAAAACGGCCGGTTTGAACACAAAAAAATCATCCAATACTTCCACTCCTGCATCAAACGGGACCGGCAAGGTTATTACCTATATCAGGCAAATGCGAACTATGCCGAAAAAGTTTATTTCACGTATGAAGATCAAGCCCTGTTTGTATTCGATGTGATCCGGCAAAGCGACGTGATTTTGGTTTTGAACACCGGCCGTCAAATCAAGCTGAGACCGCAAAAACTTTTCATAAATAATGATTGCCTATACATGCACCTGGACTGTGAGACAATTAAGTTCGCCGAAGGGGGGCTGTTCAAGATAGCGCAGCTTATGGAAGAAAAAAACGACCGGCTTTATATCCGCGTCAAAAATAGACGCTACAAAATCCCCACACAGGATGAATCAGCGGGCAACCGGAATCCTGTTCGTAGGGGCGGATGAAGGAAAAGACCACAATTTTAGGGGTTCGGTTGATGAAGTACTTCGTTTATTTTGATGCTTACGGTCATGCCGCCAAGATCATCAGCGAGCAGGAGCTGGCCGAAAAATTTGACAATGCGCCCGGTAAATTTTTAGCTGCCATGGGCCGGGGACGATCGGCGGCGTCCGGCGGCCATACAACCGGTCATGTGGGGACCCTCTGCTTTGATTCACAAAAAGAGTTGCGGGACTACCTGGAGGATCTCGGCGACGAAATAGCCGGATTCTATAGTGGCCGGTCCGAATGCCGGCCGTATAACTTTTGAGCCATGAAAAAACAACAGTTGGAAAAAATGGAATCCCTGTTTCACCTTATCCAGCATAAGTGGCAGGAAATCGACCCGCTCGAACTGATAATATACCAGCTGGCGCGGGGCAACACCTTTAATATGCGGGTCGCGGGTCTGGAAAACGTCAAGCGCTTAAAAGAAGAAAATCCGGACTGTGCCATAACCTTCAAACCGAATCACCTCAGCGAGGCCGATTTTATTTTACTGTCCATATTATTCCGGGAGCATAAAATGCGGGTGCTCGTTGAGGGCGGCGCCAATCTATTTATCGAAGATATCGATATTTTTGCCGATGTGCTGCCAAGGTTTGTGAAGAAGGAATTCGAAGACTTCGTGCAAGATAAACGGATGAGCATCGCGCAGTATCTCACCACCAGAGGGGCGTTTAAGGTGTTCCGCGAACCGTTGAGCATCAAACAGCCCGACGGCAGCGAAATAACGCTCGGCAGAAAAGATATTATTTCCTTAACCCGTGCCTATCGCTACCATCTGGTCAGGGAAAAGGAGATGTTTGTTACCTTTCCCGGCTACTCCAGTATAAAATTGGGCCTGCTGGACCTGTTGAAAAAAGACGGCACTAAGACCGGACGCAGCTACACCGGAAAAATCGACGGTTTCCACCATCTTCCGTTTCAAATGGATATCGAGGCTTCCCTGGACACCGGAATCGATGTCTATGTCATTCCGGTCAACATCGCCTATGAGCGGGTTTTAGAAGATGAGCACTTTGCCAAACTCACTCAGCTTTACGAATCCGGCGCGAACAAAAAAGAGATTTATATAAATGACCTGGGCTATATTGTTAAGGAATTTTACGGTGATAAAAACAAGGGCGATCTATCCATAAAATTCGGCGAACCTCGCAAAATAAATACGCCGGATTTAAAAGAGGGCTTCGTCGGCCGAAAAATAAAAAGTGCTGCTTATAAGCATGCGGAAGAATCATTCGAGCAGGTGATGGCGATGCAGCCTGTGTTCCCGGCCAATATATATTTTACTGCTTTCGCCGAGAACTTCAACCGCATGCCGGTGCGGGTTATGAAAAACCGAATCGATGATATCAGAGATTATTTAGGAACGCTGGTATGGGGGAAGGCCAAACGCCGGGTGGATTTGAATTATGTGCTGGACTACGACCACCACATCATGTCGGCCGATGAGATTATCAACCGCACATTTCAGCTTTTCAGGGGACCGGACAGACATATCACCGACATCGACGGCGGCATGTTCGTTGTCTATAATAAAGAAGTTGCGCAACAATACAAAAATCACACGGCGCATTTCTTTGAGAGCATGCCGTAGCCATTGTAGTTCACATCCCGCAATCTTGATGGAGTTCGACTTTAGCCTGCTCCAGCTCTTCAATTATTTCTTTCAGCCGAAATTCCCGGGCCTCGGAACCCTGAACGTTGAACCCGCCAAACTTATTGACTCAAAAAGAAGATTTATGATACTCGAATGACCATGAGACATTCCCATTTTTGATACTTTCGCATGAGCCCTGGTGGAGGCGCATCACGATGACCAAACAGTTGGGCCTGTTCCCGGACAGCCCTTTAAATCCAGCGAACAGCTTGCTGGATGATAAAATTGCCGCCCTTGAGACCGTGCGGAACCCCGTTGATGAAATATTTGCGGCCGGCGCCCGTTTCAGAAACAGTCGAAATTTAATTGAACTGCTGGGCTTTATAGCCCGCTTTCCGAATTACTCGCCGTTTAACGGCTTGCTGCTCTATATCCAGAACCCATCTGCCACCTTTGTTGCCACCGCTCGCCATTGGCTGCATAAATTCAGAAGACAACCCAAATATGATGCCCGCCCCATGCTGATCCTGGCACCTGGGGGCCCCATCCTTTTCGTTTTCGACATCCAAGACACGGAAGGGGCGCCGGTTCCTGCCACTCTGCTCAAGTCATGGGCGGCCGGCAATCAAATGCCCGCCAAAGTTTATTCGAATACGCAGTATAACTGCGCATCACATGGGATTGCCGTTTGTGAAACGACTGCCCAAAAGGCGGCGACCGACACGGCCAGCCGAATTACCCCGGCCCTGCGCAAACAATTCAAGAATTTGGACCTTCAAAAAGATACCAGCTATTTAATTCTCATTGACCAGTCACAGTCCTTGGAAGATAAGTATGCTTCCCTCGTCCATGAACTGGGACACATCTTTTGCGGCCATCTTGGAATCGACCGCCATGCCTGGTGGCCGGAACGAGAAAACGCAAATCTCACCGGCGAAGAGATAGAAGCTGACGCAACTGCGTATTTGGTCTGCAGGCGTTCAGGCTTGGAGGCAAGGTCGGCCAAATACCTTGCGCGCTATATCGAAAAAGATCAGCAGTTGCCCGTATTCAGCCTGAATGCCGTGTTGCAGGCAGCAGCCCATGCGGCAGAAATGGGCAAATTCCGCTGGAAGGAGCCCCGCAAGCGGCGGCGGCGCTAGAACCCAGGCCGGGAGCAACAGATCCTTTCGGTCGGTACCATCCTATCACCTCATAACCGGGCGCTGCATCCGACCTTCAGCCTGCCGGCTTTACTTTTGCTTGGCGGCCTGTTTTTGTGCTTTCAGTTTTGTGAAATGTTATTCCCAAAATCTGGGTAATTTTTTTCATAGATAGCTGTTTTAAAGGGGCGGCATAATATTTAACTAACTGATATTACATTATATACATTCCAACCCGAAAGTTAGCACGGTTTTTGCTTCATCGGATTTACGAAGATTAAATATAAGGCATTTTATTTATCGCCTTAAAATATCAGTTTATATCACGGGGGTGCAGCTTGTCGGATTTTCATGAAATGGCAACCAATTTTGAAATGAAAGAATATCGATCCCTGCCTATGGGAAACCCTGCTTACATCTTTGACAATGGCGGACGTCGGTTGGGGATTGAACGGCGGCAGTTCGCCTATTCACACTGTTATCCTGAGAGAAGGGCCGGCCGCGATCGCCGAACCCTCCCGGAAAGAAGAGTCGAACCCAAGCAAGGCGATTGACCGCCGAATTATCCGGTCCCGGCCTGAATGCTTTTATATTTCCTCTCCTTAATTTGATTACCCATTGCCTATTGCTTTTAGGATCGTTTCTGCCTTATAATTACCGATCTTCATTGGCGCGTGCAGGCAGCCTTGGCAAGTGGAAGGTGTTTTAAAAGAGGGGAGGTACATAGCCCAAATGGATAGATCGGCCAAAATAATCGTTGCCCTGTTGGTGATTGCCGTAGTGGGATTTTTTATTTACAGCAAGTTTGCCGGCTGGCACAAAAATGAGATGGAAACTGCAGTCACCCGGGAACAGGAAGCGTGGCAGGAAAAAACGGACCAATTGGAGCAAAAAGTCAACAGCCTTCAAAAAGAGCTGGCAGTAGTCAAGGGCCAGAAGGTTCCAACGCAAAAATTGGCAGCGGTGTTCGGCGACAACCAAAAATCGCCTGAAACCCAGGATGAAGAAAAAAAGTTGGCCGAAGTGGAGCAGGAGGTAAAAAAATTAGGCCGGGTTGTCAAAGATGAAAAAGAATTAGCCGCCTTGTTGGGCAACGAAAAAAAACTGGCCGAAGCCCTGGGGGATGATAAAAGATTAATCGAGGTAATGCGGGAAGGCGGTACACTAGCCAAGGTATTGCGGGATGAAAAAAATCTGACTGCAATCGTACGGGATGAAAAAAAGCTGGCCGAAATATTGGCTGAAGAAAATGAGGCGGAAGTCAAAAATGAGGCGATCGTCAGAAAAAAGATATCGGGTGCCGGAGCTCACCCGGACTTGGCTGATATTGAACGCCACATCAGGGCGTTTTTCGCCTATCTGGATGAGCAACCCTATGTTCAGGCATACGGCCTGGAAGGGGGAACCTACCTTCAGTATCAAATTGCGATCAACAAGTTGTCGTCAAATCTGCCGACGGTCGCCGGGGAAATGCAATCGCTGTATACCCTGGTCCGCAACGTGGCCCACCTTTATCGGGTAATAGGTAAAAAGCCGATTTATCTTACCAGAGAGATTCTGCAAAACGAGTCCGAAGTAATTGAACCGGTCATGCAAACCTTTTACATGTGGTATACCCTGGACGAAGCCGGCAAGTCCGCTCTGGGAGGACGTCCATCACCGGCAACCATGTATGAATATGCCGGCTTTTTATTAAATACACTTGGCGGCAGGAGTTATCTGTTAAGAAGGAGTCCCAAGGTCCGAGCATTAACCACCTACTACTGTGTTCTGGCCCTGGACCGCGCCAATGATGAAGAACTCAATTCAAAAGGCATTGATATCCGACCCTATATAAAATCTTCAATGATGGAAATTAAAAATCAAATCGGCCTTATCTATCAAAAAGAGTATATTACAAAACTCAGTGAATTAAGCCTGAAGTACTCCCCATAAGGCATTAAAACCTGCTCGCGGCGCCGGCAATGGACGCCCGGAGGCCCTGGCGACGGGGGATTTGACTTCACCCCGGGGGAGCGGCCTTGGCCGGCAGATAAATCAAGGAATAATGGAATTGTGGCTTCCGGCCCGGAGAGTCTGCGGATCGGAGAGAAAAATGGATTATTGGGAATCAAAACGGCTGGATTGTTGATTCCCCTGGGCGTGCTGCCGGCAGCCGATTTGAAAGACGCCTCATAGGAGATTGGAATGTCCCTCAAGGAACATGAGTACGTAAGACAGACACTTGAAAGGTACACGAACTGCAAACTGGAGGATTTCTGTGACCATGTGCTGATAACCAATTTCAAACAGTATATTAAACGCTTTCACGAAAAAACCAAGGGCAAGTATTCCGAAGGTAATTTCGGCATCGTAAATGCTCAGCAGGAAAACTGCACCATGATTGACTTCGGCATCGGCTCACCCCAGGCCGCTCTTATTATCAACTGTCTGGCTTATCTTGACAATCTCAAATCCGTCATAATGCTCGGAATGTGCGGCGGGATCGACGACATTCTCGAAGTCGGCAATTTTTTAATTCCCTCAGCCGCCATCCGCGGTGAAGGCACCAGTCGTCATTATCTGCCGCCTGAGTTTCCCGCCATTCCGGCCTCATCGGTTAATCTGTATTGCATCGGCGCGGTTCGCAAGGTCGTCGGCCTGACGCCCCGCTGCGGCATTGTTTACACCACCGACCGGCGCCTGTGGGAGTACGACGAAACGTTCGTCAATTACTTGAGGAATCAGCGGATTCTGGCGATCGAGATGGAATTGGCGACCCTGTTTTCCGTGGCTTACCGCTATGAAGTTCCGATCGGATCGATCATGCTGGTCTCCGATATGCCCCTGCAGAAAAGAGGCATCAAGGACAAGAAGCTGCACAGCAAAATCTTTTCGTCGTTCATGGACACCCATCTTGAAATTGCAATGGATGCGGTTGCCAAAATCCAGGCAAACTGGCGCACGGTCGTGAGCAAGCTGACCAGTGAGTGGTAGAATCGATGTGTTTGCCGATCCTACCGAATTTGCAGCCGGGACATAAGATTTTCAAATTCAGACGGCGGAATTTGCTGCCACGGATTTTGGGGTGTAAATTGCAGAACGGATTTGATATCCGGTGCAAACACCTTGCCGCCCTGCAGGATAGGTTCTTTCAGCCGATATTTGAATTCTTCGCCAAAATCCAGCAGCAGGTCCAAATTATCGCTGTCATCAAGCAGTTCGACCAGCAGGACATTGCGTACGCGCCCCCGCCCTTTTAAATACCGCTGCCCCCGCCGGTCGGAGTAAACCTCGACGATGACCTCTTCCAGGCGCACCGCTTGGCGGTCGGCCGCCACCAGCAAGGCCTGATCCACCAGGTATTGCCCTTCAGCAAATGGTATCCAGTTTTCCATATTTGCATCCCTTTGCAGCCTGAAATTGTTAAATCGCAGAAAATATCAAGCCTAAGGTAACCGCATTAATACAGAAATCCAATTTTTTTTTTGGGGGGGGGTATGGTGCAATTCGGGGCTTGTGTTTTTTGGGTAAACTATTTTAAAAAATGGCGAGCAAGAATGCAAAATCAGGAAATTCGCCGGATGGCCAGCAGGGTGATATCATCAAACTGGACGGCTTCTCCGATATGGGCTTGCAGATTTTCGGCGATACGACCAAGCAACTCAGCCGCTGTGGATGACGGCCTATCTAAGAGCAGCGCTAAACGGGCCCTGGTGAAAAATGTCCCGTCCCCGGCCTCGGCTTCCGTCGCACCATCGGTGTATCCCAGAAGGATGTCTCCCGGCTCCAGATGAATTTGCCGGATCCTGAAATCAATTTTTGGCTGGACGCCCACCGCCGGACCGGTGGCAGTGAGCTGCGCTTTTACACCGCCGCCTGGTTTTATAACCAACAGCGGTTCATGCCCCCCGTTTATGTAGCTTAACGAACCTGCAGCCGGGTTCAGTATCCCGAAAAACAGGGTGGCAAACATGGCAAGCTCGCCGTGGTTCAAGGCGATGTAGTTGTTGGTGAGCTGCACGGCTTTAAGGGCCTTGCGGTGGGCCGGATCTATGTCTGAATTACCCGAAGGCACTTCAGGCTCATCGGACATATCGTCACTGCAGGTAAGGGGCAATCCATTCAATGAAGTTTGACCCGAAAATATGCGGATCAGGCTGCGGAAAAGCGCCATAAAAAGGGCCGCCCCAACCCCCTTGTCACACACATCGGCAACCACCAGTCCGATAGAACCTCCCGGGAGCTGGAAAACATCATAAAAATCGCCGGCTACCTGGCGGGCGGGCTTGAAGAAAGCCGCGGTTTCCCAGCCCGGCACCTGCAGCAGTTGATTCGGTAAAAAATTAATCTGCATCTGGCGGCCTTTTTCCAGTTCATGGTTGAGGACCCGGGAGTAAGCTTCAACCTGCTGAAAGCTTTGCTGCAATTCCTGCTCGGCTTTTTTTCGCTTGTTAATGGCATCCGATATTTGCCGGTACATCAGGCGAAACGCTCCGATGACCTCCCCCAGCTCGTCATGGCGTTGAACCGTGGCCGAATAAAATTCAGGTGTTTGCTGGTCTTTGCTGAGCGCTTCACCGGCTCGAATCAGATCGTTTCTCAAGTTCAGGACGGGATTGACAACGATCCAACGCAGCGGCAGCCATGTACCTACGGTCACGACCAGGGAGATGATGACCACCAGTCCGGCTATCCGCAAAAAATAGGCCAGCAATTCCTGCTTGATGGAAGATGAATCATGGCGCAGGATCAAACGATAGTCTCTTTGCAATTCCACCGGAGAACAGGCGATGTCATAGCGGGATCCATCCCGGCTTAAAAGAAAGGTCATACCGGCAGAGTTGACATCGGTAATCGAAAGCTCGGGCATCTCACCGAAAGCGCCGATTTTCTTGCCGTCGGATGTGTAAAAGGCGCCGCCGACCACAACCTTGCCATCGTAAAGCTGTTTGATGTGATTAAAGAGCACTTCATTGGACACATCCGGTTCGACAATCTGCATAAGAAATGCAACCCGCGCAGCGGAAAGTTCTTTCATTTGCACCAGCAGCTCTTTTTTTCGCTGCTTATAGGAGGGGATGAAAATAAGAGCTTCAATTAAAATAACGCTGATGAAGACCCAGAACACAATGCGTCGTGTCAGACGGGATACCTTGAGGTGCGATTTCCGTGTGTGCAGCATCACCCTTTCTCCTGGATCTTTCCGCTGATTTTTTTTTGACTATCGCTGAAAACCCCAGCTGAATCGGCGCTGATCTATTTGGGTTAAAAGAGTGTAGTAACCATTGATGCCGTTGTCAAATTAGACTAATTAGAGACTGCGCCGGTATTAAGCCTTAAAGGCGGGAGCGTTGGAATCAATTCGGGCGCAGGGTGCTTTTGCTTTCAAGAAGCATGCGGTGATGAATTGGTATTCATATGTCCCCAAATCAACCCATCAACCAGTCAAATATTCAACCATGACTCATCAGGAGGCATTGCTATGCTTAAAAAATTGACTGAAAAACTGTTCGGCAAAAATACGGCCGGCTCAGCATCGGATGGCTTTTTCCTGAATGTGCGCTGCAGCGACTGTGGCGAAGAGTTCAAACTTTTTATAAATAAGTCCTATGAGCTGATGCAGAATTTCGAAGAAAACGGCGGCGTCACCTATGTCTTGAAAAAAGAGGTCTTCGGGGTGGGCTGTAAAAATCGTATCCAGGTGAACATGAAATTTGACGGCCGTAAAAAATTGGTGTCAAAAAAAATTGGAAACGGAGAGTTTATCGAAGATGAACAGTAATTTTTTCCTGTATTGATCAATTGACTTCCATTTTAGCCGGCTCGCGGCGGCAAACCTTCCGAAAACCGGCGGCCGCATTATCAGCCCGGCCACGCCCACCGGTGTCAGGCCCGATAGCTTCCCTGCCGGACGAACGGCTCACAGGCAAGGCCGCATCATGCCTTAAAATTTCAAAATAAAAAAGCAGGCAACTATTAAAAGAATTGTAAAAAAAATTGCGGCAACCAGGACCCTATCTAACTTAAAGGTATGAATTGGGGGGGGGACTATAGCTCAAAAATATATGTTACCGGTCCATTGCCGTTGTTAAGCACCTGGTATTTAATTTTGCCGCAATTGGACAGTGCCCCCTCAACATTTGGGGCCTGATCGGAAGAAACCGTATATCCCCCTTTCACTTTTAATCCCGGCGCTGCAACCGGCAAATCATATGTTATACCAATATTTGAAACATAATCCGGAATTTGCCCTCTAATGATGATTCCATGCCCGCCGACATCAGGATCAAGCATTCCGGCGCTCTCAAGGTCCAGAATGTCCTGTCGCACCTTGGCGAAGGCATCGCTGTCATTGGGCTGTTTTTTCCGCCAGCTGGCTGATGACGGCGGCTCATCGGGGGACTTTATTTCCCCGATTACCACGACATCGTCCTTCACCGCAATGTAGTCCGGCTTCCACCTGTGCCGGCTGGTTTTACCTTTAATATCGGCTTCGCCGTCGAAATATTCATAACCGGCGGTGATCAATGATTCTTTAACTTTTGGATAAAATTCTTTTTTCCCGCTCATTATTCACTCCTCGATAGATTATTTACCACATCCTAAAATAATGGTCCAGCAACCTGTGAATTTATCCTATTATCGGCAGATAATTCAGTGTCCTAAAATGGAATTTTGATAATGACCGGATCGATCAAAAAAAATTGCCGACAAATCATTACAATTGAATATGCCTGACATGGAATTCCACAGGTTTTATGTTTTCGTATCCAACAACGGGGCTGTAAAACGAGGAAAATAAGATGAAACCGGGCCCAACTAGGGTATGGGACCCGGCATTTATCAGCCGGCCTGGCGCCGAAGAAAAGCTTAAATCTCAGGACAAATTAATTCACCGGCGGCGGTTGCGCGCCGTTTGGGGGTGAGCGTTTTGACAATGTTTTAACAAACGCCGTCGGTGGTTATAAGCGCGGGAGGGCGGGCAGGAGTGGATCGATCCGTCCCCAACCCGTCACAGCGGATGGGACCATTCCAATGGAAAATCGAATGATTCCGCTAATGCTCAAAACTGATTTTTTTGTTGGGATTCAACAAATTCTGGTAGCAGACATCACATATTATGTGCTGATCACCGCATATCCACTCCGCAGCAGATCGCAGCTCACGGTGACACGAACCGCATCTGATCAGCTCGGCGTTGGCAGTTTCAGCCGGCATCCTTTCATCCAGGGCTTTTTCGGTATCCATATCCCCTCCCCTTTAAGCAATTTTAACCGCAGACCTCCTATTAATATAAATGCAACTATCCTGCCACATGCCGGCGATCCCGCATTAAAATTTAAATTTTTTATAATATCAATTAGTTACAATAAAAAATATTCTGCCGGCCCCTTGGGTTTGCAGCGCTAAATTTTACATATATGTATAATAGACCGGTCAAATCAAACAAAATTGTAACTTTGTAGGGACTTCGTACAGTTTTGTTTTGGCTTTTGACAGCCTGCAGAATTTATAATATGGTGCAGTATTGTAAGGGTTCATTGTTCAAAAGTATTAATTTATGTCATTATTGTCTAAATCGGTAAGTACACATGCAGGAAATTCGTTTTCACGGTCGCGGCGGACAGGGAACGGTGGTGGCTTCAATTTTGCTGGCCAAAGCCTTCTTCAGTGCCGGCTATTATGTGCAGACTTTTCCGGTCTTCGGCGTGGAAAGACGGGGAGCGCCGGTAGAAGCCTATTTGAGGCTGGACCAGGAAAAAATCCTGATCCGTTGCAACGTATACACCCCGGACCATGTGGTGGTGCAGGACGTCAAGCTTTTAGAAAATATAAATGTCACCGGCGGACTTAAACCGGGCGGCTGGATTCTGCTGAATGCCCCGCAGCGAAGCGAAAACCTGGCGTCTTTTTCCGGTTTCCGCCTGGCCTGGGTGGATGCCACGCGAATAGCCGTCCGAAACCAATTGGGTACCCGCACCCACCCGATTATCAACACGGCCATGGTCGGCGCCTTTGCCCGCATAATGGCGATACCGCCCCTGGGCATGATTTCCGCAGCCATCAAAGAAGACATTCACATCAGAGCGGAGCAAAATATTCAAGCCTGCCGGGAAGCGTACGAAAACGTGCAGATTTACGGGCTGGTGAACTCATAGAGTCGGGAATTAAACCATGCAAGACGCAGCATTTAAACAACTCCCCTTGTTCATTCCGCACTCCAGCACTTCCACCGCGCAGAACAAAACCGGGTCCTGGCGCTTTTTCCATCCCAAGTATGATGAAAAAACCGCACCCTGCAGTTCGGCCTGTCCGCTGGGACAGGATATCGCCCGCATCGAGATGCTGGCATCAGGGGGATTGTTCCAGGACGCCTGGCATAAAATTATAGAGGAAAATCCTTTTCCGGCAGTCTGCGGGCGGGTGTGTTTTCACCCGTGCGAAGGGGCCTGCAACCGCAGTACATTGGATGACCCCATCGCCATCCATAATCTTGAACGTTTTCTGGGAGATGCGGCGATCTCACAGGAGCGAACACCGGATTTCACCCTGCAGCCGGCGCGGGGCAAAAAGGTGGCCATTGCCGGAGCCGGCCCGGCCGGCTTATCAGCCGCCTATTTTCTGAGGCAGCTGGGATATGCCTGCGATGTGTTTGAAGCCGCCGCCGAACCCGGCGGTCTGCTGCGGATGGGAATTCCAACCTACCGGTTGCCGCGTGATATTCTCGACCATGAAATCAAAAGGATTGAGGATCTGGGTGTTAACATTTTCTGC
Source organism: uncultured delta proteobacterium (assembly GCA_963769935.1). Classification (GTDB taxonomy): domain Bacteria; phylum Desulfobacterota; class Desulfobacteria; order Desulfobacterales; family JAFDCJ01; genus JAFDCJ01. The sequence goes on from CAVYNY010000014.1 coordinate 107,924, forward strand.
CGGACACCGGTAACGGTGAATAGGCTTGAAAAGATACACCTGGAATATGATGCCCTCTTTATCGGCTGCGGTTGCGCACGGTCCATTGCGCTTAAAATAGAAGGTGGGCATCTGGCCTGCGACGGACTGGATTTTCTGCGCCGGCTGCAACGGGAAGAAATGGTCTCTTTCAGCGGCAGAGCCGCCGTTATCGGCGGCGGCAACACCGCTGTCGATGTTGCCCGCGCCCTGGCGCGCCTGGGCGCCTCCCCGTTGATTGTGTATCGCCGTCGGCTTGACGACATGCCGGCTTTCGACCCGGAGGTTAAGATGGCCCTCGATGAAGGCGTGGAAATAATGGAACTGGCGGCTCCCGTTCGGATCGAGGAAAATCAAGCCGATTTATCTTCCTCCGGGACCAATTACACCCTCACCCTGCAGCAAATGAAAATCAACTCCGGGAAGATCGGCGGCCGCGCGCAGGCCATACCGGATGGCGAAAAAACAAGGGCCATCCAGGTCCAGGGTATCTTTGTTGCCATTGGTGCCGAGGCCGATTCCCGCTGGAATCTTCCGGCAGCGGGTCGAGAGGGGACCCTTTTCTTAAGCCACTGTCAACTTAGCCGACGGAAAATTCCTTACATATTCGGAGGGGATCTCAGCAGTCCGGTTAAAAGTGTCGCCGATGCCATTGCATCGGGCAAACAGGCTGCCCTAACCCTGGATACATATTTTGAAAAAGGTTTAAAGGCGGTCGAACCCCGCCTGGCCGCCTGCCGGGTAGGCCCCGGACCGGCGCTTTGCATGAATGCCTATCTGGGTGGGGAGCGCCGCAGCCGCAATGCGCAAATTGTTTCCAATGACCAAATCGTCATGGATTATTTCCGGACTGCCCCACGGGTGACCCCGGCCTCGCTTGATGCCGGCCGGCGCCGCCGGTCTTTTGCGGAAATCGAATCTGCGCTGAGCAGCGATGCGGCCCAAGAAGAAGCCGCACGCTGTTTTAATTGCGGCACCTGCAACGCCTGTGATTACTGCCGGCTTTACTGTCCCGAAATGGCAGTCAAAGTAGAAAAGGCGCAGCGCTCGATCGACATGGACTACTGCAAAGGTTGCGGGGTGTGTGTAACCGAATGTCCGCGCAATGCCATGGCGCTGGAGGAGGAAATCCAATGAAAAAAGTCATCGAGGGCAGCCAGGCGGTATCGGAAGCCGCCCGTCTGGCCAGAGTTCAGGTGATTGCCGCCTACCCCATCACACCCCAGACCCACATCGTGGAAGCCTTGTCCGAATACTGTTCAAACGGAACGTTAAATGCGCGTTTCATCAACGTGGAAAGCGAACACTCGGCCATGGCGGCCGTCGTCGGTGCTTCCAGCGGCGGCGCCCGGGTATTTACGGCATCTTCCTCCCATGGTTTGGCCTACATGCACGAAATGCTGCACTGGGCATCGGCGGCCAGGCTGCCCATCGTAATGGCCGAAGTCAACCGGGCTCTCGGACCGGGCTGGAACATATGGACCGATCAGACCGACAGTCTTGCCCAACGGGACACCGGCTGGATCCAGCTTTACTGCGAGGACGGCCAGGAAGCGCTGGACACCACTCTGCTGGCATTTCGATTGGCGGAAACACTGAATTTGCCGGTAATGGTGGTCCTGGACGCATTCTTTCTTTCCCATACGTACGAACCCATCGATGTTCCGGAGCAGGTGCAGGTGGATCGTTTTCTGCCGCCCCCCGACTTGCGGCTCCGGCTGGATACGGCCAAACCCTGTGCCTTTAATCAGCTGGTCACGCCTGCCGCCTACATGGAAATGCGTTACAACACCCAGTTGGCCATGGCGGAAGCCGAGCGGCGCCTGGAACAAATTGAAAAAGAATTTGAATCCGTCTTTAATAGAAAATACGGCCCGCTGGAAGCAATTCACTGCGAGGATGCCGAGATCATCATCGTTACTACCGGGACGGTCACCGGCACCTGCCGCCTGGTCCTGGCGCAGCTTCGTGCGCGGGGTGAAAACGTCGGTCTATTGAAAATCAAGATGTTTCGACCATTTCCGGCGGATCTCATTTGCCGGCATCTCGGATCCGCCCGGAAAATCGCGGTGGTTGACCGCAATTTCTCATTCGGCGCCGCTGGAATTTTCGCCCAGGAAATTCGCGCGGCCCTGTGCCGCCTTGCTACGCCCCCGCGGGTTTTCGGCTATGTGGCCGGCCTGGGCGGACGCGATATAACCCCGCAAACGCTGATGGAAATCTTCACGACAACTAAAAACCAATCGGCTCCCGCGGAGGAAAGCATCTGGATCGGACTTAATCAGGAGATTGTCGAATCATGGCGCAACTGAGTCGAACTCAACCGCGCTCGGCCTCGCAATCGAAACGATGGAATTAAAGTGAAGAATCCCGGCCCAGAGAACCAGGTTTTCAATGTTGGAATATACAATGAGGCGCCTATGAATTATAGCAATTCACAAACTTCAGGCCACCATGATCTGATGAACCCCGGACATCTGGGATGCCCCGGCTGCGGTGCGACCATTGCCATGAAGTTTGCGCTGCAGGCGTTGGGCGCCAAGACCATGGTGGTAATCCCGGCCTGCTGCTGGGGTGTTATCGCCGGCCCTTATCCCCAGAGCGCCTTGAACGTCCCGGTTTTGCAGACGGCATTTGCCACGGCCGGTGCAGTTGCCAGCGGACTGCGGGCGGCCCTGGACATGCGCGGCGACACAGAGACTACCGTTCTTTCATGGGCCGGCGACGGAGGTACATTTGACATCGGCTTTCAGTCTTTGAGCGGGGCGGTGGAACGTAACGAAGACTGCATTTTTGTGTGCTATGACAACGAAGCCTACATGAACACCGGCGTACAGCGCTCCTCAGCCACCCCCTACGGCACCCGAACAACCACCACCCCGGCCGATAACTGGAAAAAGACCGGCAAAAAGAACATGGTTGAAGCCTTGGCGGCCCACCGTATTCCCTATGCCGCCACCGCCAGTATCGGCTATCCGGAAGATATGATCCGCAAGTTTGAAAAAGCCGGACAGCTGAAAGGCGGCTCAAGATTTCTGCATGTGCTTGCCCCGTGCCCTACGGGCTGGCGCATCGGATCTGAAATGTCGGTAAAAATAGCCCGGCTTGCGGTGCAAACCAATGTATTCCCTTTGTATGAAGTCAGCGGCGGCCTTAAATACGATCTGAACTTCGAAGGGGATCGCCGGGTCGGAGAGTACCTGACCGCCCAGGGCCGGTTTAAACATCTGACGGATGCGGATAGCGATCGGATACAGCAGATGGTGGATGCCGAATGGAATTTGCTGTTGCGAAAGGCCGCAGCACCCGAAGCACGCAACCCGCAATAAATTGAAGATTGAAGATTGAAAATTTAATTTTCTGTGTTAAAATGAGACGCACACAAGATATGAATTCGATCTGAATTTGGCAACAGCTCGCCCCAGGTGGGCAACCATATTAATTCAAAAGGAATGGACGCTGTGGAGTCCTTCTCTTATTACTCCAATTTGAAAGGAATAGCATCAATGAAATTTGCGCCAAGCAAGCGACTTTTTCAAATCGCTGCAATATTTGTCGGTATTTTGATTTTTCTGCCAGCCCTGGCTGAAGAAGGCAAGCCTGCCGATACTGCTAAAAAAATTGCCGTCATAAACGGAGTCGTTATTTCCCAGGGGCAATTCAACAAAGAGTTAACGATTCATCTTGATCGATTCTCCAGGCAGGGCCAGCAGGTGTCCGATACCCAGATGGCGGAGCTTAAAAAGAATGTATTGGACGGTCTGATCGAGCGCGAGGTGCTCTACCAGCAAAGCGGGAAAGCCGGCATTAAAATTACCGATCAGGCGGTTGACGAACAACTGGCGGCTATCAAGAAACGGTTTCCCAGCGAGGAAGAATATAAAAAAGCTTTGAGCGCTATGAATCTGACCGAGGATGAGGTTAAATCACAGATTGCGCGCGGACTGGCCATCCGGGAATTGATTAATCAAGAGATCATGAACAAAATTACAATCTCCGATGAGGAAAGCAAAGCTTACTATGATGCCAATCCCCAATTGTTCAAGCAGCCCGAACAGGTAAAAGCCAGTCACATATTGATCAAGGTTGAACCCGACGCCACGGATGCGCAAAAGGCTGAAGCACGCAAAAAAATCAACGATGTTCAGCAAAAAATAAAAAACGGCGGTGACTTCGCCGAACTTGCCAAACAGTACTCGGAAGGTCCCAGCAATGTCCGGGGCGGCGACCTGGGTTATTTCAGCCGCGGACAAATGGTTAAGCCTTTCGAAGATACGGCCTTTGCCATGCAGCCCAATGAGGTCAGCGATGTGGTCGAGACCCGCTTCGGGTACCATCTCATAAAAGTTTATGACAAAAAGCCGGAACAAACGGTGGCTTACGCCGATGCGAAAGAAAAAATCGTCCAGCGCCTGAAACAGGAAAAAGCTGAAAAAGAAGCCGCTCAGTATGTCGAACAGCTGAAAAAGGATGCCAAAATAGAAACATTTTTATAAATGGGCGTCGCTTCCAATCAGAAACACCCGACTGGTATATCCATTGATGGTATTGTCATCATATCGATTTATATCGCCGCACAACTGCTGTCCGATATTGCCAGTCTAAAAATCACGTTGATCGCCGGCTTCAGCATGGATGCCGGCACTTTCATCTATCCCGTGACGTTCACCATCCGGGATCTGGTTCACAAGCGACTCGGCATAACGGCTGCCCGAACTGTAATTATTCTGGCGGCGGCCATCAATCTTTTCATGGCCGTATTTTTTCACTTCGTCGCCTGGCTGCCCCAGGATCCCGCCTGGGGTCTGGGGCATGAATTTGCTGCCATCCTGGGGCCGGTATGGCGCATTGTCATCGCCAGCATTGTGGCCGAGGTCTTTGGCGAACTGATCGACACCGAGGTATACCATCTGTGGGAAAGCCGCATCACAAAAAAATACCAGTGGATGCGGGTTCTGTCCAGCAACGCCGTCAGCATTCCCGTCGACAGCCTGATTTTCTGCTGGGGCGCCTTCGGCTTTGTACTGCCGCATGCGGTCGTCTGGTCCATTTTCTGGGCCAATGTGATTGTAAAAGGCGTGGTGACGCTTTTCAGCCTGCCTTCGATCTATTTAGTTAGGGATAAGCCGGGTTAGAGGTTCAAAGGTTTGGGGCTTCGCCCTTCGGGCTGCGGCCCCCACCGGCAGGGTTCAGAGGTTCAGGGTTCAAAGTTTGGAGACTGCTCCGAAACCCTCGTGTGAAACTACCTCTCACACAGAGCGCTCCGAGATCACAGAGGTCTGGGTTTACAGGCGCCTGCGGCGAAAGAAAAATGTTCTCTGCGGTCTCTGTGAACTCTAACGAAGTGGGCGTGATATTAAATCCAACTGTGTCCGATTTCCAAAAGTTTCTTTTATGATCAGACCGGCCGTTGTTTTGGCCGGCGGCGGCGCTTATATGAAACTACATTAAGTTTCTTCTACGATCAGACTGGCCGCCGGCGGCCAGGGGCGGTGCTCGTGTGAAATATTAGAGTTTCTTATACGATCAGACTGGAAGTTAAATCGCAAAAAGGAGGTTTCAAATGCCGGTAAAAGTCACATGGTACAGCCATGCCTGTTTTTTAATTGAAACCGATAAAGCCAGACTGCTGGTGGATCCCTTCATTACCGACAACCCGCTCTCACCGGTAAAGGCCGACGACATCCAGGTCGACTATATTTTTGTATCCCACGGTCACGGCGATCATGTGGGCGACAGCGTCCCGATAGCCAAACGGACCGGAGCCATGGTGGTATCGAATTATGAGATTCAAAACTGGATGGTTGCCCAGGGCGTTGAAAACGTTCATCCTCTGCATATCGGCGGCGGGTTTGACTGGCCCTGGGGGCGGGTCAAATTGACCATGGCCCAGCATGGGTCGATGCTGCCGGACGGATCTTGCGGCGGCAACCCGTGCGGTTTCCTGTTTTACATCGATGGCAAAAAGATCTATCATGCCTGTGATACGGGTTTGTTTTACGACATGAAACTCATCGGCGAGGAAGGCATCGATTTGGCCATATTGCCGATCGGCGATAATTTTACCATGGGGCCCGATGATGCGCTGCGCGCCGTGAAGCTGATAGAACCCAACCAGGTGGTACCCATCCATTACAACACCTTCGATGTAATTAAACAGGATCCGCAGGCCTGGGCCATCAGAGTACAGCAGGAAACGACTGCCAAAGTGATGGTGATGAACCCGGGGGACACAATTGAGCTTTGACTGACAAGAACCGGGGGATAAAAATTGAACATAGACGATCGGATACAACGGGAAATCCGAAAGCGGGCCTTTAGTCGAAGGCATAGCCTCGAACAGCAGACAGCCAGTGCACAATACCCGCAAAACACCAGCGCTTATCTTTTTAGATTTTAATAATAAAAATGGTTTCTAAGTGCCGGATTTTATTCGATGGCAAGGCGCGAGGAGGAGAAAAAGCGCAGCGTACTTCAGTACGTGAGCATTTTTCGACGACGATTTACGCCGACATCGGATAAAAGATGGTATTTAGAAACCATTTTTTTCCTCAACCTGAGGAATAAGAAGCTAGATCCCTCAGCCGGAGGGCTTGCAGGAGGGCGCCGCGAACCCGCCCGAACCGCTGACTGCGCCATGCGCCCTGACACATCCGGCCGACATCAGCTTTTGGACATCCCCGCAACTGCACGCGGGGCATTTGGGCGGCGGATCATTGGCGGACAAAGTCAGTTCTTCAAAACAATGGCAGCAGGCTTTGCACTGGTATTCGTAAATCGGCATGATTAAGACTTACTCCTTCATCTAAATTTTCATATATAATAACGTCTGTACCCGGCAAGTCAAGATCTGATGCAATGAATCGGGAGGCATTTTAATCAGCCGGAGTAAAAATCCATATTTGCTTGACATCACGACCCCGATTTTAGATATCTGGAATGACTGCCGGGATTGATTCAGGCGGTGAAATCACCAATAACCGTCAACAGCCACACCGAACAAATACGATGATCATAGTTACCGATGCCCATATCGGCAAAGCCGCTGAAAGCCACACCGCCTTTTTCCAGATGCTGGAAGCATTTGAAAAAACCGACCACGACCTGATCTTTCTGGGTGATATTTTTGACCTCTGGATTGCCATGCCCCGCTACGAGGAAGCCATCCATGCCCAATTCAGGGCCTGGTGCCGCAATCAAAAAACAATCCGCGCCATCGGGTTTTTGGAGGGCAACCACGAATTCTATCTGGCGGACGAAAAGCCTGAAACGTTCACGTGGTGCCCGAAAGAGGCCTGGCTGCGGGATCATACCGGAGTCCTTTTCGTTCACGGCGATCAAATTAATCGCCAAGATAAAATATATCTGGGCTTCAAGAAGCTGACCAAAAATAAAATTACAAAATTCATCCTGCGCACCCTGCCTGGCGGGCCTTTACTGATTGGTTCCCTCCAACTGGGATTAAACCGCCAAGATAATAAAAACCGTGGCTATTTACCCGAGGAAGAAATCGAGAAATTTGCGGAGTCCAGATTTGCCGAGGGCGTCAATACCATATTCGTGGGACATTTTCACCGTGAATATCGCTACCGCAATCATGAATCAAAAGAATTGTACGTTTTACCGGACTGGCTCAGCACGCAAAAAATTACCATCTATCAGGAGTGCCCGAAGCTGATAAAATCGATCCATTGGAAAGATCTGGCTACGGGAAAGCAGATGTGATCATTCCAGGCGGGAGCCGTCGTTGATGTTAATTTTAAGGTGCCGTAAATACTAGAAAAAGTTCTCATGCAATAACGGCGGCAAAAGCGATGATCACGGCTGAAAAGAGGGAACGGGTGTATATTTTTGCTCTGGGCTAGATGGCAAAATCGCAATAAACAGGGACATCCCCATCGGAAAGACTACCAGTTGGTGTTTGGCTGGTTTCTTCGGGACAAAATAACCGGCCATAGTCGATCGTACACGGTGCATTCAAAGATGCCAATTGGGCGGCCGCTTTTTGCAAGGCATTGGTATTGAACACTTTCGGCAGGCGCTTTAATTTTTGACAAAAGCGTTTTGCGCCCTCAACCTTTTTCAGCAGGGTTTGGATAAGATAATCCGCCGAAACAATCGAACTTGTATCGTATACCGATTTCGGCGGTCTCAGCACATTGGCAGCGGGAGATACAAGGACATAAGGTTTTATGCGGGGTCTGACAGGAATTCCCAAACGTTTGGGCATGATTTTGTTTTCGGCCAGGGCTTTTCTAAGAGCCTGGATTCGTTTTCGATTCTCTTCTATGGGTGAATCGACGGATTGATATTTGCGACCGTCGAATACAAGAAATTCCCCAGCGGCCGTTATTTTAAGACTGTAGGTGTAATTTTTGGACTCGACTAGATAAATGTCGAAAAATTGATTGATCAGGATATGGTCAATTTGGGTGGATGAACCGTTGTTTTCAATTTTCAAGTCGTGGATAATCGCCCAGTTGCGGGAATCGGCACAATAAAAATTGATAAAACGGACGGCATCTCTGCCGCCATCGTCTACGGGGCTGATATTTCTTAATTCCCTTTCGATCAAAAATTTTTTTCTGGGACTCAAATTCAAAGCAAGCAGATCCCTCAGCTCTTCAATCGTCCCATTCCGGCCATCTCTATCCTTGATCAACATGTTTCACACCTATAAAAAGTAAAGAATCCTGGCGCAGCCGGCAGGCTTTAATTTCACCATAGATGGCTGGTATAGCCGTCAAAGAACCAATGCCCCATGGCATTCGATCATGCCCCTCTTGCCCACTGCTACCGGGAATATATCGGCCATAAAAGACCGTGACTTTAGCTCTTTTCCAAACCCCGGCGATGAATTTGTTCACCACAATCGATGGATATCGATTTCAATGAAACCAACCAAAGTGGTTTTTGAAATCCGGGAGTAAATGTGATATCTTAAATTTTTTCGCAGAATTAAATCTGATCGAAGAAAGATTTTGCCAAACAAGGAATCCGGGCCCGGAAAAGCAGTCTGCGGTTCCGGCATATCAGGCTGAGGGATCTATAAAAATGAACTTTTTCAGTGGGATAAAATACAACCTGCAGGGCCTGGCGATGAGTTTGAAAAATCCAAAACTGCTCCTGCTGGGTCTTGTAAGGTTTGCCGTGGTGATTATTATCACCATTGCGTCGGCCAGCGTTATACTGGTTTATCACCAAGAGATACTGGATTTCATGTGGTCCAGACCCGAGAGCCGTTGGGTCGAATGGCTGTGGTATCTCCTATCCTGGCTGCTATCGGCGGTTTTGGTGGGATTGTCGGCGGTATTATCTTACCTGGTGTCACAGATTCTATTCAGCGTCTTTATCATGGATCTGATGTCCCGCATCACCGAAAAAAAACTGACAGGTACAATCCGGGCATCTCAGGATACAACTTTGGGGCGGCAATTTTTGTTCCTGGTCAAACAGGAAATCCCCCGCGCGACAATTCCGGTGCTCCTGACCCTGCTTCTGATGGTACTCGGCTGGTTGACACCGCTGGGACCGGTGATCACTGTCTTATCATCGGCGGTGGCCGTGATTTTTCTGGCCTGGGACAATACGGATCTGATCCCTGCCAGGAGGCTGGTGCCGTTCGGCGAACGGTTTGGTATATTGAGACGCAACCTTCTCTTTCATCTGGGCTTCGGCCTTCTTTTTTTGATTCCGTTTCTCAATATTCTCTTTCTCTCGTTTGCCCCCGTGGGAGCAACCCTGTATTATATCGATAAAATCAACGAATAGCCTGTGATATAAAAGGCCTAAAAAGATGGAAATTCGAAGTGCGGCCAAGCTGACGAACTCAAAATGGTTGAACATGTTCGAGGTCTCATATGTCGATCCGGCCGGCCGCATCCGCGCCTGGCAGACTGTTACCCGCGCTGCAGAGCCCAAATGCATCACCGGGGAATACAATACGCCCGATGCCGTCGTGATTGTCCCTTATCACACGGCAGCCGCCAAGCTGGTAATTACCAGAGAATTCAGGGTGCCGTTGGCGGATTATGAATACGGTTTCCCGGCCGGCCTGGTCGACAAAGGGGAAACCATTGCGCAGGCAGCCCGCCGCGAATTGAGGGAGGAAACCGGACTCAGACTGACTCGTTGTATCAGGATCAGTCCACCGCTGTATTCATCAGCCGGCATGACCGATGAATCCGTGTCGATGGTTTATGGCGAGTGCGACGGACAGCCTTCAACAGAAGGCAATACCGGACCGGAACTCATCGAGGTACAACTCATCAACCGGTTGCAGGCAGCGCAATTGTGCCGCAACCCGGCCTTGAAGTTCGATGTCAAGGCCTGGCTGGTGATGGCCGAATTTGCCGTAAAAGGAAACATACAATAATGACGCAAACGGACTACTACCAGGTCCTGCAGGTGGACCAGAACGCCACGGCCGCCCAAATCAAAGAGGCTTTCCGCCAGCTGGCATTTAAATATCATCCGGACCGCAACGATGGAGATCCGGCGGCATCCGAGAAGATGAAAAGGATCAACGAAGCCTATGCCGTTTTGTCAAATCCGGCCAAAAAAAGCGAATATGATAACTTAAGAACCCGGTTTGGCTCTTCGGCGTACACGCATTTTAGGAAAAACTATACTGAACAGGACATCTTCAGCGGATCGGACATCAACCACATTTTTGAGGAGATGGCCAAAGCCTTCGGATTGAGGGGTTCCGACGAAATTTTTAGAGAATTCTACGGCCGGGGATTCCAGCAGTTCGAATTCAAAAGACCGGGCGTCCATACCCGGGGATATGTATTTCGCGGGCCTTGGAAAACAGGTCATCAACCGCGGTCACAATTTCCTCTGAGAGGGAATATGGGGCATATTGTCCGATTTATGCTAAAAAGAATCGGCGGCGTTCAACTGCCGGAAGACGGCGCCGACATCCACGAAAACATCTATTTGGCTGCCCGGCAGGCGCTGCAGGGCGGACCTTATGCCTATTATCTGCGGCGCCGGTCCAAAAAGCTGGTGGTCAAAATTCCACCCGGCATCCGCGAGGGTCAGCGCATTCGGCTCGCGGGGATGGGTGCGACAGGCAAGGACGGCGGCAAACCCGGCGACCTGTTATTAAAAATTCACATCCGCAAACCGCTGCTGGAGGGCATCAAAGCGTTTTTTGCCAAACGAAAGGCCAATCCATGAAAACGATTGTCTGTCACGGCGACAGCCTGACCGAAGCATCTGATGTGGATAAAAATTGTACCTGGCCGGCCCTGGTGGAAAACAGATTGAACGTAAAAATTATTAACAGCGGCATCGGTGGTGATACCAGCGGCGGGCTGCTGAGTCGCTTTTATCACGACGTTGTGCGGCATGGACCGGATATGGTGATCCTCTTGGGCGGCACCAATGATCTTTGGTGGGATCTCGATATCAATTTGATTCAAGCCAACATATACGCCATGACCTGCCAGGCCGAGTTTCATAATATTACGCCGATCGTGGGCCTTCCCTTGCCCTTGCTGATGGCAAACATCCAGGGTCGGCAGATGATGGCGCCGATCGCCGGCTGGCCGAAATGCAGACAAAAATTAGCCGACCTGGTAGCGGCGTTGGCAGCTTCAGCCCGCGCAAGCGACATTGCCTTGCTGGATTTCTATCACTTGTTTCTGGGCCAAAACGGCGAGCCGCTGGCAGAATATTATCTGGAAGACGGTCTTCATCCCAATGAGCAGGGTCATCTGTGCATGTCTGAAAAAACGGTCGATTTATTGTGCAATCAGTTTTATTTTAATTTTAAATGAATATATTGGTACCATGAATAGATCATGGGCAATTCGGCCCGCGGTTTTGCAAGCCGCAGACAAACTCGGATCATAACACAAGGAGGACCTATGAAATCGATTCCGCAAATTGCCGAAGAACAGATACACCGGTGGCAAGTCCTGCACAAACAAGCAACTGAAGAGACCAAAAGAATCCCCGTTGTCACCATCTCCCGCGAACCCGGCAGCGGAGGACGCATTGTGGCCCAGAAGCTCGCCGAAAGACTGGGATTTGAAGTGTTTCACCAGGAAGTCCTGCACGAAATGGCAAAGGAGGCTAAGATCAGCGAACAGATGCTGAATAACCTCGATGAAAGGGGGCTTTCCATTCTGGAAGATTGGATTGCATCTCTGGTCAACAGCCAACATTTATGGCCGGACGAATACCTGCATCACCTCTTGCATGTTATCGGTACGATCGGCAAAATCGGCCAGGCGGTGGTCGTGGGCCGGGGCGCAAATTTCATTCTGCCTCCAGAACGGCGATTTCGTGTTCGAATTGTTGCATCCCGCAAGTTCAGGATACACAATGTAGCCCGGGAATTTGGCCTGACGGAAGAGGACGCCGAGCGCCGTGTTATCAAAACAGAATCAAATCGCCGGGCATTCATGCATAAATATTTTAATGCCGATATTGCCGATCCCCTCAACTACGATATGGTTCTCAACACGGAAACGTTGAATCTCACGCAGGCCGTCGACGTGATCGCCGCAGCAATGGGATGCATAGTGGAGTGTAAGTTGTAGCATTTTTACGCTCCGGTTTCATTGAATCAGCTGATGGAGTTTTTGAACCGGCTCTGCAAACTCTTCGCCGGAAAAACAGTACTGCATGTCCAGAAAACGGCGACGAAGCGCACGCACCTCGTCTTTGACGTCTTTTTGCTTGAGAATGACATCGGCCATCAGCTGGGCTAATTCACCAAAATCTTTCTCCGTCATGCCGAAACGGGTCATTTCCTGTACGCCGGTCCGCAGCGAGCCGGAGGCGGTAAACCCTTCTTCATCCGGAGCGGCCTGATAGTTGAGGATGATATTGTTGTCTTCCAGGCGCCGGGCAACTTCCGGCCCTTTGGCATAGCCCACATTCACGATGACCTGATGGGTCTCCGTATAGGAAACGGCAGGATCGCCGGCGACGTCCAACCCGCAATCCTTCAGAGCCGCGGCAAACGCTTTGGCATTGCTGAGCACCGCCTTCTGATAGTCGTCCTTAAAATAATTCATCTCGTAAGCGGCCAGAAGCAGCCCCAGCAGCGTTCCCAGATGATGATTGCTCAGGCTGCCGGGAAAGGAGCGGCGTTGAACGGCTTCCCAGAAATCATAAAGCGGATCTTCCTGGGTATAGTTGGCGGCAATAATACCGCGCTGGGTACCGAAAAACGTCTTGTGCGTCGATCCGGTAACAATGTCCGCACCTTCCTTAAAGGGCTGCTGAAAATAGGGCCCGACCAGGCCCAGCACATGGGCCATGTCGTACATCAGAATGCAGTCCAACTCGAGTTCATCAATAATGTTGCGAATTTCGGCCACCGGTTCACGGTGAATAATCATGCTCTTGCCCAGAATTATCAACTCGGGGCGATGCCGTTCGATCAACTCGCCGCAGGCGGCGGCATCGATTTTATAGGGATTTTCATCCAATACCGGGAAGTTGACCACCGCCGGTTTTTCCCAGACCGGATCGCGCATCACAAAATCCCGCAACGCCCCCATGGGCTGCGCGCTCAGATGGCCGCCTTTGATGATGTGGTTATTCATAATCTTGCGAATCCGGCGCTGCTCGCTTTTGCGATCGGCCCGGTTTAAATAATCCACCATGGCGCTGAAGACGGTGACATTGGCCATCTGGCCCGAAATTAGCCGTGTTTCTACTTCCGTGCAGTCCAGATACTTTTTCAGTTCTGCTTGGAGCAGGCATTCGACCTCCGAAATGAAATCTGTTCCCTGATAGTAAAAGATATCCGCTTCTTTAAACGCCTTGACCGGTTTGTGTTCGGCATATCTTCCCACCGGGTCCATGATGGAAAGCAGGCGGGTCATGGCCGAATAGGAGTGCTCGGAGGGAATCAAATTGATACATTCCTTTTGGCGCCAGATCGTATTGGAAGCCGCCTTTTCGATCAGGGTCCGGACCTGTTTGGCGGCCGGGTCGTCCGCCGACATGGTTTTCCTATTCTGCGTGCAGTTGTTCGTAGCGAATCGGCCAGCTATAGGGCGGCGCTTCGTTTCTCAGAAGATAGGGTACAATGACGGCCTTGAGTCTTTTGCCCCTGATCTCGATTTCAATTTCATCGCCTTCCACCAGCCGGCTGTCCACCAGCGCCAACCCAATGGCCCTCATTTTCTTATCTTCGCTCTGAACCGTTGCAAGCCCCACCCCTTGGCTCTGCCAGTAGGGAACCATGGTGCCGCTGGTTACATATCCCACCGGCTCGGCGCCGCGATATACCACGGCTCCGGCCCGGGCAACACCTTTGTCCAGCAGTTCGATGGGCTGAATCAGATGGGGCAGGTTTTCAATCGAAGGAGTAGTCGCGATCGACAATTTTTTTATAGGCCTCAAATTGTTCGGCTAAAGGCTGCCTGCCGACAAATTCGCCCTTGAGCGGTGAAAGGCTTACGGCAAAACGCGCCAGACTGCAGGCAAAAATCGGGATGAGACGCCCCGCCGGATCAAGACCCAGTTCGTGGCCGTAGAGCGGCAAGCCGGCCTCCAGCCGCAGGGTATCGCGCGCCCCCAGACCCACCGGCCCGGCACCTTTTTGTACGAGCAAATCCCAAATCTGCAGCGCATCCCCACGTTCCATGAACAGCTCAAAACAAATCGGTTCACCGGTATAGCCGGTGCGGGCGACCAGGACCCGGCTGCCGCTTATAGCAACGGTGCTCAGAGCATTTCTGAGCGGTTCCGGCAGCTTGCCGCCGTCAATGATGTCGGCCAGAATTTCTTTGGCCAGCGGCCCCTGCAGACTCAGCATGGCCATTTCCATGGTGCGGTCGGCTATGTCCACCCGACCGAATTGATCTTTGAAGGCCCGCAGGTGGTTCCAGTCCTTTTCACGATTGGCGGCGTTGACCACCAACAGGTATTCATCCGCCACAAAGCGGTACAGATAGGCATCATCGACCGCCCCTCCGTTTTCATCCGGAATCATGGTATACTGGCCTTCTTCGACTTCGATGGCGGCCGCATTGTTGGTCAGCACGTGCTGCAGAAAATCCAGCGCAGCAGGACCGGAGACAACAAACCGTCCCATGTGGGATACATCGAATAGACCGGCCTTTTTACGGGTATTGAGGTGTTCCTGGACAATGCCGGTTTCATATTGCACCGGCATATCCCAGCCGCCGAATTCCACCATCTGGGCACCCAGGCTGACATGCTTTTCGTAAAATACGGTTTTG
Organism: uncultured delta proteobacterium; assembly: GCA_963769935.1. Lineage (GTDB taxonomy): Bacteria > Desulfobacterota > Desulfobacteria > Desulfobacterales > JAFDCJ01 > JAFDCJ01. Next base: position 123,157 of record CAVYNY010000014.1, read on the forward strand.
AGCAGCTCTTCCATGTTAATCTCCCTTATCGGCTGAAGTTTTGGAAAGGCAAATAGTTCGAAGAAGGTTAGAATAAATAAAAGCGACCGCTGTGTCAAATAAATATCCAGCCCCTGTATGCCAAGGCCTCAGATCGCTTCGACCGCAGAGAAATAAAAAATTTAATTGACACATTAACGGTATAGCTATTAGAATTTATTTAAAAACTAATCATTTTACCCAACGGGGGCGCAATACCGGCCCAAAGCGGATTTTGTGCTGGGCCCATTTTGCTGTTAATTCAGAAATAATACAGGCTCTTAATGCATATCGTATATATAAAAACCCTTCAATATTCAAACCGCAATCACAAGATAGGAGCCCGGGTATGATAGCTTCGGACCCGACTCTGGGTAAATTCGGCATCACGGCACGCTTGTTTAACCTGGTAAGCGAAATGCCCAAAGACCAGCAGTTGATCCTATTAAAACAATTGGTGGGCCATAAGGTCAGCTCTCATTTATATAAATTGATTGTGGATATGACCGAAGAGCAGCAGATCATCCTTTTGGAGCAAATGGGCCAGTCGCCCCAGGTGGAATTACCCGTTAAAACGGTGAGCATCGAGGAATCCAGTGCCTCGATGCGGGAACATCCGCGCAAACCATGCCTGATAAATGCCAATTACAGGATTCAAGATCGCACGTATAAGAGCTATATATTGGATATCAGCATCGGGGGCGTCTTCATTGAATCCAGTGACAAATTTCCCGTCGGCAACGATGTGGTGCTGAAATTCTCTTTGCACAATCAACAACAGCCGCTCACCTTCAGCGGGAAAATTGCCTGGAGCACCAGCAAAGGTTTTGGTGTCAAGTTTGAAAATATCAGCGTGCAGCAAAGCGATATCTTAAAAACCTTTATCGCCCAAAAAGAGTAAGAGCGGAGGGACTATGAAATCGGGCCGCATTTTGTTGATTCTGGTGCTGATCATCTTTGGGGTTTCAGCCGTGCACGCCGAAGTTTACACCTGGACCGATAAAGATGGGATCAGGCATTACGGCGATTCCCCGCCCGAGGATGCGAAAGATGCCAAAGCTATGTTTCCGGAATATAAGTATGATGAATCGGCGGATAAAAAGCGGACGGAACAGGAGCAGGAACAGCTGAAATCATTGATCGAGGAGACTAAAAAAGAGGATGCCGCGGCTCAGGCCGAAGAAAGAAAGCGAGTTGAAGAAGCTGAAAAGAATCGCAAACCCACCCGGCAGGAGCTCATTGATGCTGAAAAGGAACGGCTGGAAAAAAGAATTGCGTATCTCGAAGAACAGCCTTTGGAGTTCTTTGGATCCCAAAAAAATAAAACCGTCCGCATTGGGTATTACCGCTACCGTCTGCAGGCATTGCTGGAGGACCCGGATAAATATTTCAGCCAGCCGGCATCATTTGAAGGCAATCGCAAAGATCCAATTGGAAACGCACCGACGGCGGCTTCGGGCGCAGCCGGATACTGACGGGGCGGAAAGTTGCAAAATTTGGTCCGGTGCATTTGACATCGGTTATTTTCATCATGGCAGGGGAGGCAAATCGATCCTGTTGGAATAAAGGAACAACTGTTGAGTCTCGGTTTGGCAGGGTTAGGTATTTTAAGGGTATCTTATCAAACAGGGAGAAATTTTATGAAACGATTTTTAGTATGGTCCGGCGCGTGTTTGGCAATCGTGTGTTTGTGCTTACTGGTACCGCTTTCGATCCAGGCCCAGCTGGCCGGGGACGTGACCGTCACTACAGCTGTCATCTGCAAAAACGTTGTCGATCGTCAGCCGGTGGAACCGGGCACAAGTTTCCCGGTTTCGGTCGGCAGGCTCTATTGCTACACAAAAATCGATAATATCAAAAACGCTGAAAACATCGTGCAAGCGTGGTATTACGGAGACACCCAGCGCGCCTTGGTATCGCTGAACATCAATCCACCAAGCTGGCGCACCTACAGTTCAAAAATCATTCAGCCCCACGAAATTGGCGCTTGGCGCGTTGAAATCCTCGACACAAGCGGAAATTTGCTGAAAACCGTTCGGTTTGAAATCACACCCTGAAAATAGATCCGACGCTTATCGATCGCAGCAAGGGCCGCCCCGTGTCTCACACGGGGCGGATTGAGCGTGCCTGCCCCCGGCCGGTTATTCTGTCGCCGGGCGGAATGAGGCCGGAGGACGTCCGTATGAAAATTTGGAAACATCGCCTGGATTTACAAACTGGAATAACCTCAAGTTTTTCATTCGCCAACCGATATACCGACATACGTTTCAGAATTCACGCATTCGACGACTCCAATCGGGCCATTCTTTTAAATTGGGGTTATTTCAGGTAGTTGATCGGAGGTTTTTATGCCAATTGCCAACATGCTGAGCATAACGTCAAACCCTTTTCTGTCCATGATGATATGGATCTTTTTGCTGCTGGCCGCACTCCATTTTGCCCGCAAACCCTTTCATCGGGCGGTGAGCAGTCTCGGAAAAATTATCCATAACGCCATGCGGCTGACGGCGGCCGGTGTACTTTCAGCTGAAAAAAGCCTGCTTCGGCGCAATCGCGAAGTGCTGCTGGCGGCCGGACTGGAAAAGGCCGAACGTTTAGTCGAAAGGGAATTCGACCGCATTAATGTAGCCGTGGTCAGGGATCTGGAAGGCTTTCCGAATGTTCAGCGCCAGCTGGTGGAACTGATCACCCGTCTGGATGAGGACTACAGCCGGAGTGCCGATTTGCCGCCCTCGCTGCCGAACTGGCTGCCGGTCATCGAATCGATCGCAAATATCAAACACAGCGGGGATTCAATGGTCGCCAACATGTTGGGTGAAATCAATCGATCTCTGTCCGAGCAGCACAAATCCGCCATTGACAACTACCGCAACGCCAACGCCCAACGCCATGCTATTTTGAACAAGCTGCTGCCGGTATGGCGCAGGGTACAGAAAATGCTCAGCACCGTCGGCAAATCCGTCGGCAACCTGAACCAGCGGGCCCGAAGTATCGACCGTTATATGGATGAGTATGAGCAGATCCGTTTGCAGACGGATAAAGCTGCCCGGATGCTCTCATCTTCTTCGCTGGCACAATTTTTTATTGCCGGTGTGTTTCTGATGATCGCCTTTGGCGGTGCTCTGATCAACTTCAACCTGATTGCGATGCCCATGGCTGCGATGGTCGGCGTTGCCAGCCGCATCGGACCCTACCAGACATCGGATATTGCGGCCCTGTTTATTATCCTGACCGAATTGACGATGGGGCTCTTTTTGATGGAATCACTGCGAATAACGCGCTTGTTTCCGGTCATCGGCGGCATGGATGATAAAATGCGCCATCTGATAATGTGGGTAACCTTCGTCCTGTTGGCCGTCCTGGCCGGAGTTGAATCAGCCCTGGCGATTATGAGTGATCAGATTGCACAAAATATGGCAGCGTTGCGCCAGACCCTGGCGGCCGGACTTGAGCCGGGCCCCATGGTGAACAGCATGATCCCTACCATCGGACAGATGATTATCGGCTTTGTCCTGCCTTTTGCGCTGGCATTTGTGTCCATCCCGCTGGAATCATTTGTTTCATCTACCCGTATGGTGCTTGGAATCGTTGTCGCCGCCGGCCTGAGATCTATCGCTTTTTTGCTCCGCTTGATTGGAAACGCCGGATATTACACCGCGCGCTTGGTGGTCAACCTGTATGATTTGCTGATCTTTCCAAGCATATGGCTGGAAGGCGTGATTGTGGGCTCCAGAACGAAAAGCAAACCTGCTTCCGACAAACAACTTTTTGAAGACAGCGCCGTTGCCGAAAAAACAGTTGACAATTTCAAGGGCGCCGTTGATTATAAAGAGCATCCGGACTGAAGGAAATCACCCAATCGCTCATCTCCGGTTAGGCCATCCATTGACTTGAAAATGATTCTTGGCCAAAGTCCCAAGGCTGCCTTTAGTCTAAATCCCTAATTCGATTTGTAATCCCGAATTTTTTATAGTAATTGTGGAGCAGCTGTTCTCAAAGGCGGGAGGATATGGATTGAGCATGCAGAAAGCCGGCGATGTCGCGCGTTACAAATCACCGTTTGCCATTCGAAATGTTCGATTGTTTATCGCCTTTCGGCTCTTTTTTAACGCCCGGTTTTATTATCCGGTCTTCACCATCCTATTTTTGGATTTCGGATTGACCCTCGAGCAGTTTGCGCTGCTGAATGCCGCCTGGGCTGCGGCTATCGTGTTATTAGAGGTGCCTTCGGGGGCCCTGGCGGACACTTTTGGACGGCGGAACTTATTGGTGGTGACGGGTGTTTTGATGGTGATCGAAATCGCCCTGCTCTGTTTTGTCCCGTTGGGAAATCCCGGTTTGCTTTTTGCGGTGTTTCTGGCTAATCGGGTTTTAAGCGGGGCGGCCGAGGCGGCCGCAAGCGGAGCGGATGAGGCGATTGCCTATGATTCTCTGAAAAAAGAGGGTGATGCGCGCGACTGGCCGCGGGTCCTGGAAAAGCAAATGCGGGTGCAATCCATTGGATCCATTGGGGCCATGAGCATCGGCGCAGCCGTTTATGATCCGGCTTTGATGCAGCAGGCGGCGGATACGCTGGGGTTAAGGCTTCATTTGACCCAGGCGATTACCCTGCGCTTTCCGCTGTATCTCACCCTTATCTTTGCGGTTATTACCCTGCTGACGACTTTGCGCATGCAGGAGCCGTTGCTGCCCGACCCCGCGGGTGGTTCGGCTGTGCAAGGCAGCCGATCCATTGTTCAGGCCTTTAAATTGACCCTGCAGGCCGGCAGTTGGATTTTGCGGACGCCCTTTGCGCTGGTGATCATCCTCGCCGGTTTGATTTTTGATAACTGCATTCGCATGGTGATGACTTTATGTAGTCAGTACTACCGGTTAATCAGCCTGCCGGAGGCCTCCTTCGGTTTGATCGGCTCGGGATTGGCGATGCTCGGCCTGGTTCTGCCCAAACTGGCTTACAAAATGGTAAGCCGACGCTCGCCGGCTTTTAATTTGGGGAGTATGACCGTGCTCACGTTGTGCGGCCTGGTCGGCATGACGTTTTTTATCCCCGTTGTCGGCCTGCTGCCGGTGGTGCTGCTTTCCGCCGTGATGTATTTGGGCCGCTTTTTCCTGAGCCATTATCTGAACCGCATTACCGCCTCCCACCAGCGGGCCACGGTTTTAAGTTTTAAAGGCTTGTCGTTCAACCTGGCCTATGGTTTGATCGGGATCCTGTATTCCATACTGCTGGCTTTTCTGCGGCCGCAGATTGCGGCCTCGGTCCCGGACATAACCCGCATCAATCTTGAAAATGCCGTATTTATTGAATCAATGGGTTGGTTTCCCTGGTACTTTCTTTTAACCATGATTGTCCTGCTGGCGGTCGCTCGCCGGCAATTGCAGAACACGACGGAATATAAAACTCCGGCCTAGGCGATAGACGGATTTTTCCTATTGCCTTTATTGCAAAAGGGGACTATCAAAACTCTTGCCACCTGATGGTTCCAGCAAGCCCTATTTAAATTGAGGAGGCTGCTGTGAGATATAAAAAATTCCAAGCTCCAAAAAAACAAATAACAAACAATATACAAATTCAAAGCACCAATGACCCAAACGAATGGCTTACCATAAGGAGTGTCCTTTGGTCTCAACTCAGACTGAATGTTGCAAGTCAGAGCCATCCGAGCAGGTTTAACACATGATATTCAGAACATTGTTTCGGATTTGGGGTTTGGAATTTGGGATTTATTTGGAATTTGAGATTTGGGATTTATACGACTTGATTCCGACGAGCAGCGTATACTTAAATCTAACCGAGTTTTGTAAATTACATCTGTGACATAACAATAGGAAGGCTGAACGCCATGGTCGACTCAGGCAATGACAACCGCGAAGATTTCATCATTAATAAAGACGATGCTGAAGAAGAAGCAGAAGATTTCCACCGCGAAGGATATTACGGCACCTCCACGGATATTTTCCGCAAAAAATCCGCCCTGCCGTTTATCATCGGCGGCGTCGGCCTGATTGTGCTCGTCTTGATCTTCGGCATAATTCTATCCGGTCGTAATGAGGGCGCTGACCGGCAGTCACTGCAGTTGCTTGAAACAAGAATTGAACAACTCGAGAAAAAGCTGGCAGCCATCGGTGCAATGGATCAAACCCTTGAGCAGCTCGAAAAGCAAGAGCAGGGACTCAACGCGATGGGTGAACGGTTCAAAGTTTTCGAATCGACCGTTAACACTCAAATCGACCAGATCATTAAAGAACTTGGCACCTTGCACCAGAAATTAGACCGGACCCCGGTCGCCAAAACGCAAGCGTTGCCGCCGGCTGAAAAAAAAGCGCCGGCCGCAGCGCAGAAAAAGGCGGCGGCCCCTGAAATTTATCAGGTTCAAACCGGCGACACCCTCTTCAGAATCAGCCGGCGTTTTGGTCTAACGGTGGATCAGTTGCGAAGCTATAACAACCTTGCCCAGGATGCTGCAATTCATCCCGGCCAAAAACTCAACTTAAGACCGAATGGAAAGCAGTAGCAGCGGGCACTGGGGCGCTAATTTCTGATCCGGCACAGATTCGGAGCAGCCCCGTGGTGATCCGTAGCAGCCCGTAATATAATGCCATGACAAATTCTACAATAGACAGCTCAAAAGGTCTTGGAAGACACTAAAATTCCAAATCCCAAGCACCAAATCCCAAAAAATATCCAAATTAGAATTTCCAATAACCGAAACATGTTGGTCACTTAATTGATTCTCCGCAATCATTGCGCCTGTTTTGAATTTTGGATTTCGGTCATTGGCATTTGTTTGAAATTTGGATTTTGGTGCTTGGAAATTAGATAACTTTGAGTAACCAAGCAACTTTTGGTTCACTTGACTACTTGTTTAATTTTGGCAGCCCGCAGTATGGCCCCCAATGTTCTCAACAGCGTCGGCTTTCACCCGCTAATAAAAAGCTGGTTCAGGGATCGATTTACATCTGCCAGCCCACCCCAGCAAGCCGGCTGGCCGTCTATCGCCGCCGGCAATCACACGCTCATCCTGGCACCGACCGGTTCAGGCAAGACCCTGGCCGCGTTTTTGTGGTGTATCGACGAGTTATTGCGCCAATCTTTGAAAGCCGGGTCCCCGCAATTTGAGACAGGCTTGGGATGTATCCACACCCTGTACATTTCACCGCTGAAGGCCCTCAACAACGACATTTATCATAACCTGAAAGCACCTCTTAAGGAAATTCACCGGCTGGCCGCGGACGGCAACCTTGAACTGCCTCAAATCCGCGCCGCCGTGCGCACCGGTGATACACCTTCCCATGTGCGCCGGGCCATGCTGCGGCTGCCTCCGCACATCTTAATTACAACTCCGGAATCGCTCTACCTGCTGCTCGGCACTGAGCGCGGTCGGGAGCTGTTCCATGATTTAAAATATGTTATTGTCGATGAAATTCACGCCCTCAGCGGCAACAAACGCGGCGTCCATTTGAGTCTCTCACTGGAGCGTCTGATGACATTGTGCCGGACGGAACCGGTCCGCATCGGCCTTTCGGCCACCCAGAAACCGCTGGACCGAATTGCCGCCTTTCTCGGCGGGCAGCGCTTCAACGGTTCAAAAACCAAAGCCGTGCCGCGGCCGGTCCGCATAATTGATTGCGGGCAGCGCCAAGACATCGATCTCAAAGTGCTCACACCGGTTAAAACTTTCCGCGAACTGCCTGAATCCAGTATCTGGCAGCCGGTTTACCGGACTCTTTACGAGTTGATTCGGGCGCATAAAACCACCCTGGTCTTTGTCGGAATGCGGTCCCAAACCGAAAAAATTGCGCGGGCGTTGAATCAATTACACCACCGGATCACGGGTGATTCGCAAACTGAACTTGCCCTGGCGCACCACGGCAGCATTTCGCGCGAAGCCCGCTATGACATTGAAGCCCGCCTGAAAGCGGGAAAAATTCCGGCAGTCATCGCAACCGCCTCCCTGGAGCTTGGCATCGATATCGGCAGCATCGATCTGGTCGTGCAGCTGGAGGCGCCGCGCAGTGTTTCCGGCGCGTTGCAGCGGGTCGGCCGCAGCGGGCATTTACTTTCAGCCACCCGCAAAGGCCGGATCATCGTGCTGTATCCGGCCGACCTGGATGATGCGGTTGCCATTGTACGCTGTATGATTGCGGCCGATATCGAAGAAACCGGAATTCCGGAAAATGCCCTGGATGTCCTGGCCCAGCAAATCGTAGCGGAAGTGGCGGTTAAATCGTGGCATTATGAAGATTTATTGCAGTTGATCCGCCAAAGTTATTGCTACCGGGATTTACCCCGCTCGGCATTTAAATCTGTCGTGGAAATGCTGAGCGGCAAGTTCGCCGCTGTACCCTTGCAGGCCCTGAGTGCACGCTTGAACTGGGACCGGGTCAACAACCAATTGATCGCCCGGCGCGGCAGCCGACTGGCCGCCGTGCTGAACGGGGGCACCATTCCGGACCGCGGGTATTACGGGGTTTATCTGGAAAACGCCAATGTAAAACTGGGAGAAGTCGAGGAGGAATTTGCATTTGAATCCCGGGTGGGCGAAGTGTTTTTTCTCGGCAACAGCGAGTGGCTGATCAAACAGATCCAACAGGATCGCATCATCGTCAGCCCCATGGCGGCCATCAATCCCCGGGCGCCTTTCTGGAAAGGCGGTGTCCTGCACCGCGGCTATTCAACCAGCCTTAAAATCGGGCAATTTCGACGGCAGCTGCTGCAGAAAATGGACCGTAACCAGGCCGAAACCTGGCTGTTACAGGAATGCGCAGCGGATGCGTACACCGCCTCCAATCTGGTCGATTACTTTGGACGCCAGCGCGCTAAAGGCCGGTTGATTGCAACGGACAAACAGGTGGTAGCCGAAGTCAGCGTCGACGCGGGCGGCCAACCCCTGCTCATCATCCATGCACCATTCGGCGCCCGGGTAAACGGTGCCTGGGCCATCGCCTTATCGACGGCCCTCGAATCCCATTATCACACCCAGTTTCAGTATTCTTTTGATGACGACGGCATCTTGATTCGGCTGCCGGACACGACCGAACCGCCGCCCCTGGACCGGCTTTTTAAAATATCTGGGCCCGAGATTGAAGCGCATCTCATGGAGGCCTTGCCCCGCTCTCCTGTTTTTCAGGTCCATTTTCGCTACAATGCCGCGCGCGCTCTGATGTTGCCGCGCTCACACCCCGGCCGGCGGGTCCCGCTGTGGCTGCAGCGGCTGCGGGCTTCCGATCTGCTGCAAGCCGTCAGCAGCTATCGGGAATTTCCGGTTGTTGTCGAAACCTACCGCGAATGTCTGCAGGATGTGTTTGACCTGGCCGCTTTGAAAATAATTGTCGGCCGCATAATCCGGGGACAAATCCGCGTTGATGTGGTCAATACTCCGGCTCCCTCGCCCATGGCCGCCGGCATTTTATTTAAATTTGTCTCCGTCTACCTCTACGAAGCGGATCAAAGCCGCCGCCCGCAGGCAGGCTTGAGCGTCAGCAGCGAAATATTGGAGCCGCTGCTGGACAGCAGCCGCCTGCCGGCCATTCTTACGCCCGAACTCGTCCTGCAGGCCGAAAGGCGCTGGCAGCACCTGGATCCCTATTTCCAGGCCGAAACCGCCGAAGATTTATTCGGCATTATCGAAAAGCTGGGACCGATGGATGAAGAAAATCTGGCCCGCCGCTGCAAAGTTGATCCGGGGCCGCTGCTGCATGAATTAAAAAAGGCCGATCGGATAGTCTCCGTCGACCGGCTGCCGCCCACCTCCCCCGGCCGCATTTGGCAGCTGAAAGAAATAGAAACGAAAAGCATCGGCGAGGACGACCGCACCGGCAACCTGCAGGCAGTTCAGCGCTACCTGCAATCCCGCGGTCCGGTTGACAGCGATATGATTCAAGCCGATCTGGGACTGCCGCATGATTTAATAGCGGCGGTCCTGAACCGATTGCTGGCCGAAAAACAGGTAATTCGCGGCCGGCTGATTGAGGGCCTGGCTGAGACGCAATGGTGTGACCGGCATAATTTTGCCCGGCTGTACCGCATGGCGGTCGGCCGGCGCCGGATGGTTCAAAACCCGGCCGATCGCACTGTTTTTATGAGATTTTTACTGCAATGGCATCGCATTGCCGGACCGGCGCCACCCCTGTTGGAAGTTATCGGACGGTATCGCGGCTATCGATTCCCATTTCATTTTTTTGAGCGTGAAGTTTTGCGCTCGCGCTATCGTGAGACGCCAGCGGCGACCTATAAAGATCGCCTGGCCGAGTTGGAAGCCCGGATAGCAAACGGAGAGGTCATCGCCTGCGCGGGCCGCAGCGGGGATACGGGCCGTAGATATGTGGAGTTTCGCATGCGGGGCGAAGGCCGCATGTTTACTGCACCGGAAGCGCTTGGGGGACGTGCAGAAAATTTGGGCCCGCTCGGCAGAACCGCCTTTGAATTCCTGCGGGAGAATGGAGCCAGTTACGGCATGGATCTGGAATCGGGCACCGGCCTGACTTATCCGCGGCTGCGGCACGCACTCCAGGAACTGGTCGCAAATGGGCTGGCAAGTTGTGAAAACTATCCCTGTTTTTTGTCCATTTTTCAAGCGGCATTGAAACCGGAAAAAACCCATACCGATGGCCTCCAGCTTGCCGGCAGGGCACCGCATGGGTTCGCGAAAAGACGTTTCACCGGACCTTTAAAATCAGAAATCCGAAATAGGCTTCGGCAAAAAAATCAGTTTGAGGATGGCCGCTGGTTTTTGACAACTTCATTCGGGGCTCTGGGAAGGCCGGCCGATGCAAATCAACGGGTAGAATGGCAGGCCCGTTTGCTGCTCGAGCGCTATGGGATTCTCGTCAAAGAATGGTACCGCCGGGAACAGGGGCTGCTTCCCTGGTATCCGATCTTTCAAGTGCTGAAACGCCTGGAGTGGCAGGGAGAAATCCGCCGGGGCTATTTTGTTGCCGGGCTCTCCGGGGTGCAATTTGCGCTGCCGGCCGCCGTCGAATTGCTGGCCGAGATAAACAGTGATCCCTCGGCCGGCGACGAAAGACCGGTCCTGCTCAGCAGCCTGGATCCGGCGCTGCCTTTCGGCGCAGGTATTGATTGGAATCGCGGCGATCGGCCGGGCAAGCCCTTGAAAATAGTTCGGTCGGCCGCCAATCATTTGGTCCTGGGAAACGGTCGGATCGTCATGGTTTGCGAAAACTTTTTCCAACGCCTTACGGTTTTTAGCGAACTGTCATCCCAAAATTGGCAATTGGTGGCAGCCATGTTCTCGGAATACTTGAAAATGCCGCCCCCCGTCAAACCTGTCAACCGGATTGAAATTCATGAAATCAACAGCCTTCCCGCGGCCGCAAGCCCGCTCTCGGAACAGTTGCTGGAATTCGGTTTTGAAAAAGACGGCAATACTCTGATATTGTGGCCGTCTGCGGCGGAAAGCATAGCGCATAGCGCATAGCGCAAAAAAGCGAACGCCGGCACCGCCGCATTCCAACCTCAAAAAACTGCCCGTATCGAAACGTTATTATGACAAACGCTCTAATTGCCCGTCACCCATCATCACCCTATGCCCTAGGTCCCATGCCCTTTGCTCTATGCGCCAGACCCTATGCCCTAAACTTCAGTGATCCCGCAACTCGCAACCCACACAGGTTTCACTCAAATCCAGGCGGCTCAATTATTTCCAATAAAACAATAAAGCTTTTTTTATAAATGCCGATATCTTGAATCAGAATCAGGCCGACCGGAGCATAAAATTGCAGGTGCTTATCACCAAAAGAGCCGACGCGTATAACCCTGCGCGCTTACGGACACCAACAAAAAACGGCCGCATCCGGCAAATCAACCAGGATTTGAGCATATGAAATAAAAATGTCCCATGGATTCAAAGCGAGTCCATTGACCGGCTAAAAAAAATCAAGCAAGGGGAAAACTTATGATGATTGCACTGAATTTAATAGGACCGATTATGGGACTTGTGAGCTTTGTGCTCTTCATAATCGTTCTGGTCAACTCATTTAAATATGGTGGCGTACTGAAAGGTATCCTGGGAATCATTACTTTCGGCCTTTTCACGTTTATCTGGGGTTGGATGGAGCACAAACATCTGAAACTGACCAAAATAATGGCTACCTGGAGTATCCTGACGGTAGCGGGAATGGCGGTAACGGGCACGGTTCTGGCTATGGGAATCAGCAGTGCCTTGATGCTGCCGCAATACCTGCAACAAATGACCGGCAATGCCAGTGTGAAATTAACAAATTTAAAATCATGGAACAAAACATCCAAAACTGATTTGGCCGGCGAACATAAAAAGACGGTGCCGACACTCGCGGTCGCCGCTGAAAAAAAAATGGTCGCCCGGCGGGATGAGGCCGATGTTGACTGGAGCCGGAAAGCCATGGCGCTGTGGGCGGGCAATAAATATAAGGACGCACGAGCGGCCATCAATTATTGGGGCCGCGCCATCAGCAGCCGGCAAAATACCGTCAGCGCCTACAACAACCGCGGCTTGGCTTACCATGAACTGAAGCAGTACCAGGAGGCGATCAGCGATTATAATCAGGCCATCAAGCTGGATCGGGAATATGCGGCAGCCTATAACAATCGGGGGAATTCCTACTATGAGCTGAGCGAATATCAGCTGGCATTGCGTGATTTCAACCAGAGTCTGAAGCTGAAACCCGACTACGCGAATGCATATTTAAATCGCGGATTGGTATTCTATCAAATAGATAAAAACAGCGAGGCCTGCAGCGATTTTCAGAAATCCTGCAATCAGGGGGATTGCGACGGCATGAAGTGGGCCGTGAAAAACGGCATCTGCAAATAGGAAAGGGCAGGGTGGGAATTTCCCCGGCCGCGGCTCGCCGATCTTTACCGGATAAGAATTGAAGTCCCTGTTAACAGCGGGAACGAATTAAGGCCTGCCGGTATCAATCTGCCGTTTCCCGGTCATTGTACCAGAGCGTCTGCAACCATGGAACTCAGGAATTTAACCTCAACACCCATTTTGTAATGATCATTTAAATTGCTGAGTTGGGTGTGACAGTTTTCGCAGGCGGTTGCCAGGGTCGCGGCGCCGGAGGCCTTGACCTGGTCCACCTTGACCCGGGACGACTTCATCCGAAAATCCAAGGTTTCATCACCCAGGGCCACCAGGCCGCCGCCGCCGCCGCAACACCAGTTGTATTTGGGATCCGGCGTCATTTCCCGGAATTCGTCCGTCAGGTGCTGCAGAATATAGCGCGGTTCGTCAATTACGCCGCCGTTTCTGGCAATCTGGCAGGGATCGTGGTAGGTGATCGGCCCGTGCAGTTTCGTCTTGTCCAGCTTGATGCGGCCTTCGCGCAGGTAGCGGGCGTGCACCTCGGTAATGGAAACCACGTTGAAAGGCTGTTTGCCGGAAAGCTGCTTCATCACCCGGTACGCCGTGCCGCACTCACAAATGCAGACTTCTTTAACCTTCAACCGAATGGCCTCATTGACAATGCGATTTAAAATCAGCTTGGTTTTGGTAGGATCGCCGACGAAGGCCCCAAAATTGACGGCCTCAAAAAAGCTCAATGTCCAGTTTTCTCCGGCGGCATTGAAAATGGCGGCTGCCGGGATAATGGAATGGGCGCCGGCCAGGGCCACATAAAGCAGATCGGCGCCTTCCACATCCACCGGTATGGCACTCTTGCCGGCCTCCAGCTGCCACTTTTCAACCACTTCTTTTTCAAGCCGTTTGACACCGTCCAGGAAGCCTTCCTTGAAAAGGTCCAGCGATTTACCTTTTTCAACGGAAGTGTCCGCCAGCATGGTCAGGATTTCCGGTTCGGCATGGGCGCCGATGAGCAGCAACTTGGCGATCGACATAATCATCTGGGTGTCGATACCGAACGGGCAATAAACCATGCAGCGCCGGCATCCGGTGCACGAATAGGCCGCCTCGAACAGCTCTTCGACGGCCATCTCGGTCAATTCTTTGGCTTCGCCCAGCGAGGGCCAGAATTTTCCGCGGGCCTTGAAATATTTCTTGTAAAGCCGGCGAACGATCTCAGCCCGATAGGCAGCGATGTATTTCACCTGCCCCATGGAGGCATACACATGGCAGGCCTCGATACATACGCCACAGCGTGTGCAGGTTTCCAGGTAAAGCCGCATCGCTTCATTAAGCTTGCTCTGAAAAAGTTTGAGCAAATCATCTCTTGTTTTCTGATCCATAACTTTGTCCTTATTACCCCCTTCGCAGCTTATTCATCGGCAGTGAAAGAAAAGAGTGCATGCTCTGGCTGAAAGGAAAAAATATTAAGAACAGGTTGGCAAAAAATATGTGCAGCACCAGCATGAAGGAATGCCCGGCGTCTGTTACCGCATCCGGCAGATAGGGCTGCAGGACCAGCAGGCTCATAAGGTAGTCCCGATAATCTTCCACCGTTATACCCTCGTAACCGTACCATCTTCTGGCCCAATCCATCTCACTGCCGAAGATGACGATCAGAAATAATAAAACCAGCAGATAATAGTCTTCCGGTACCGACAGTTCTCTGACCGGAGATAGAAACCGTCGAAACAGAAAATAAAGCAACGCAACGGCGCCGAAAAGTCCGACGAACCCTTGCCCCAGAAAGACTTCATGGGGAATAATTTGAAAAATCGCAAACTGATCGAACAACTCCAGATGCCCGATTATCAAAAGCAAGAGACAGATGTGAAAAAGCATCAGGAAAACCCAAAGTACGGGTTTGTGCCGTCTCACGCTCGGAAACAAAAAGGTGTCGTGAAGGGCCCACAGCCAGCGGGGGTTTTTCTCAGGATAAATTTGTAAGGTGGTGGGATGTTCAGGTGTCCGGAATATCTTGATCAACCTTATGGTGGTGCCGATGAAAAAAGTCGCCAACGCCATATAGACCATCGGCACCAGAATGAAATAAACCAGTGTTGGCACAGTCGCCTCCCGAAATTTGCGCGCAGAGAGCACGGAGCAGAGAGCATAGAGCAAAGGGCATAGCGTCGAACAAAAAGCTATTCAACCAGGTGTTAAAATCACAAGACGTTCAATTCATGCGCTAGGCTCTATGCGCCCTGCCCCAGGCCCCATGCTTTTTGCTTTATACCAATCGTTTAATATAAAATCTGATCAGCTTGTCCTCCTGGTCGGTTTTCACGATTTCGTTGCCGCTGGTTTTGGCCCAGGCAGGAAAATCGGTTAAGGCACCGGGGTCGGTTGTCTGCGCTTCTATGACCTGGCCGACTTGAACTTCTTTGATTCCTTTGCTGACTTTGACAATCGGCATGGGACATGCCAGGCCCTTTAAGTCAAATACTTTTGCTACTTGGATTTCGTCACTCATTTGATTTCTCCTGAAATTAACGTTTACATTAAATAAAAAGCTGAACTTTGGCGTTTTGGGCTTCGGCCAGAAAGGTTGCTACACCGCCGAAACCCAGGTCTTTATAGTCAATAAATTCCTCGCGGCTGAAGCCCATCAGGTCCATGGACATCTCACACACGTAAATCCTGACGCCCAACTCTTCGGCCAGGGACACCATCTCTTCCAGGGAGGCCACATTTTTCTTCTTCATCAGGGATTTCATCATGGCCGTTCCCATTCCGCCCATATTCATATTGGAAAGTTTCACATCACCGGTGCCCTTCGGCAGCATGGCACCGAACATCTTGCCCATCATGTCTTTGCCGCCAACCTTTTTTTTCTTGTCTCTGAGGACCGAGGTACCCCAGAATGTAAAAAACATTACGACTTCCATTCCCATTGCGACAGCTCCGGTAGCGATAACGAAGGCGGCCAAGCACCTTGTCCAGATCACCACTGAAGACCACCATTGCCAATTTGTTTTCCGCAGTTTTTTTGCTGACGGCCTCAACTTGAGCTTTGAGTTCCTCAAGCTGGGTTTCAATATTTTGCATATCCATGCCGTGCCTCCCTTGACTATATTGTTAACATTATTTATTTCATGATTAAGGTAACTTGCAAAAAATATCCCGATAATTAGTCCTCGCCATGAACCTTTATTGCAAAAAATTTTATTTTTTCGCCCCGCCTGGTGTTGAGCCGGCCAAAAATTAAAACAGTCAGGTATCCTGGCTGTGATTCACACCATCAATTCCTTGACAGCCTCCATGGACGCTTTGAGAATATCCAGATTTGTCAGTACCGATTGACGCTGATCCGGCGCCATCTGAGATAGTACCCGGCCATGGATATCATTTAAAAACTGATTGATTTCATTTAATTTTATTTGTCCGTCCGGGGTAAGGCTGAGCAAACTGATGCGTGAATCTTCGGGATCCTTGATTCTTTGGATCAACTTCTTGCTGATTAATCCCTCGATAATTTTGGATACCCGACTTTTGACCACATTCATCTTGTGGGCAATGCTTTTGGCCGTCAGATAGCGCTCTTCACCGAACAATGTCAGACAGCGCAGCTCCGCGTCCGGCAGATTGAATCGTTCGCATTGGTACTGCATGCGCTCCTGGCAGCATTGAAACAGTTTCGCAATAGTTTCCTGAAATTTTTCCACTTGATATTGCGAAATATCGGGGCCGCTGTTTTCCCTAAATTCGTTCATACCGTGAACTATAACACGGGTAGTCTATTTGTCAAGTGCTTTTTCTGCTTTTTATCCACCAAGAAGTCAATTTACTTTGCCGAAATATTATATTATAATTAAATCTCAATAATTCAAATGGCTTTGACGGACTTAGATGCTTTCTTGAAGGAGGAAAACATGCATAAAAAGCTGCACCTCGCTGTCATTCTTTGCGCGATTTTTTTAGTGTTAATTTTCTTGCCGGCCTGTTCAAAAAATACGACCGCCATGGGGAAATCCGATACCACGGTGCAGGAGCAGGAATTGGAAGCGCAAAAAGTCAGAGAGCAACTTGAACAAGAACAGCAGGCACGTGAGGATAAAAAACGTGAGCTTAGAGCAGAAAAGATCAAATTCACGTATGAAGACATCTATTTTGAAAAAGGCAGTTATCGGCTGGCGCCGGACACCCGGGAATTGTTGCAGCGCAAGGCTCAGTGGCTGGAGAAACATCCGGATGTCAAAGTGATCATCGAAGGCCATACCGACGAGGCTGGATCAAAAGAGTACAATTTTGCTCTGGGAGATCGGCGCGCGGGTGCCGTAAAATCATTTTTAATCGGCGAGGGAATCGCACCGGCACGCTTGATTGCCGTCAGTTATGGCAACGAGCGGCCCATTGACGCCGGCAACACGGAAAAAGCACGGTCTAAAAACAGGCGGGTAAATTTTGTAGTAGAGGAATAGCCTAGCTATACTTGGAAATCTCCCCGAACGTTTTAATTTCGGAGGGCAAATCATCCACTTCGATTGTCAGAGCCACCCGAAGTGCAAAAGCCCTTTCGATCACGTTCTCCAGTTGGATCACATTGCCCGGCCAATTATAGCGCAGCAAAACATCCAGCGCATCCGGCGATATATTCAAGACCTTGTTTTCACTTTTTAAGTTGAATTTATGCAGGTAATCGTTTATTAGCAGACAAATATCCTCTTTGCGGTCTCTGAGCGGGGGCACGCGGATCGTAACATCGCTGATACAGTTGTAAAACTCCTGGTCAAAAATTTCCTTTTGGACGGCCTCTCTCAGGTCCCGGTTGGTAGCGGCCAACAACCGGATGCCGTTCCCCGCATTGCCGTTTGCGGCTGCCTGATTTCGACTGTACGCTTTAAATGCCCGGCTGATAATGGCCTGTATATCCGCGGAAATTTCGGCAATTTCGTCAAAAAAGACCGCACCCCCGGCGGCGGATTTAAACAGATCAACCGTGTGTTCATGCAGTCGGTCCCGGGCAATGCCCTTAAAGCTTTTACAATTTACAGGCATAAACTGTTTATTGCTCCGATCACTGTTTCTATGAATCACATGCGCGATCAGTTCCTTGCCGGTTCCACTCTCCCCCTGTATCAAAACGTTGGGGCTGCTGTTGCTCATGCGATCGATCTGTTCGTAGATTTCCCTCATGCTGAGACTGATCCCGACCAACTGATCGAATTTATGCCTTTCCTTAAGGCGGGATTTCAAAACAACATTTTCCTGCTTGAGCTTTTTGGCTTCTGATATTTTATCGATCAGGATTCTGAGAATATCCAATTTGAACGGCTTCTGGATGTAGTCATAGCTGCCGAATTTCATGGCCTGGATGGCCGATTCCATGGTGCCGTGCCCGGTGACCATGATAACCTCGGTCGCCGGTCGGTATTCTTTGATCACAGCCAGCAGTTCCAAACCGTCTATGTCGGGCATTTTAAAGTCGGTAAAGACAATATCAAAATCTTTTTCCTTTATGAGGTCAAGGGCATGGAGGCCGCTGTCCACCGCCGTAATCTTGTAGTCAAAGGCGGTCAGATACTCTTCTACCAGCGACAGGATCGTCCTGTCGTCATCCACAAATAAAATTTCAAAATCCTTCATGGTTTCCTCCACCGACCCTCACCGGCGCAACGGATTGCCATCTCAGCTTCTACTCGGATGATTCAGTTTTCCGAATCAGAATCTCTTCCCAAATTATACCGCTTAATTTTTTCAACCAGGGTCGTTCTTTTTATCCTGAGAAGCTCGGCGGCTTTGTTTTTTACCCAGTTTGTTTTTTCCAGGGCACTCACTATCAGCGCCTTTTCAAACTCACTAACGGCGGTGTTAAACGATATTCCCCCGCCTTCCGCTTCCAATTTGCGCTTCGGCTGCCGGCTGCCTTCAGTTCGGATTTTTTCGGGCAGGTCTGCGGGAACTATTTGTTCCCCATCGTGCAGCACAACGAGTCTTTCAATCAAATTTCTGAGTTCGCGCACATTGCCCGGCCAGGAATAATTCACCAGAACCTTCATGGCTTCATCGGATATCTTAGCCGGTTCGGCGGAATTTTTTTTACTGAATTCCCCTAGAAAGTAGGAAACGAGATAGGGAATATCAGCCTTGCGTTCCTTCAGGGTCGGCAGCATGATCGGTATCACATAGAGACGGTAGAAAAGATCTTCGCGGAAATTCCCCTTTTGAACTTCTTCTTCCAAATCTCTGTGAGTTGCGGCAATAATCCTGGCATCGGTCTTGATGGTCTCGTTGCCTCCGACGCGTTCAAATTCGCCTTCTTCGAGCACCCTTAATACTTTCACCTGAAGATCGGCACTCATATCACCAATTTCGTCTAGAAAGATGGTGCCGCCTTTGGCCATTTCGAACTTGCCCGGTTTATCTGATGTCGCGCCGGTAAAGGCTCCCCGCCGGTACCCGAAAAACTCGCTCTCCAGCAGCCCTTCAGGGGTTGCGCCGCAGTTGATCTGGACAAAAGGTCTGTCATTGCGGCCCGAAGCCTGGTGAATGGCGCGGGCGATGAGCCCTTTTCCCGTTCCCGTCTCTCCGTTTAGCATGATGGTGGTGTCGCTGCCGGCCACTTTTTCGACGATTCTGAAGATTCTTTGCATGGCGGGACCGCGACCGATGATATCTTTGAATATAACCTGGGACTGTATTTTAATCGGGATAACTTTGTTTCTCAGCTGAAGATTTGAATCAGTCATGACTTGTTTCCCCGTATAGTTGAAAACACGCTTGATTTGCGGCTGTCGGAACCATGAGGCACCGCAATTGTCTTACTAATGTAACTGAATTTGGCTAAAGTCAAGACAAGAATACACCTAATTCACTATTTTTCAATATCTTAATGCCAATTGCGCGAACCAGTCTAATTTTGAGTGAACCCTCAGGTTTCAGCGGCCCACCATAATTTCTGCCCTTGAACGATTCGGCTTGAGACTATTTGCGACCGAACCTTTACCATCGCATTTTTTTCTGTTATTTTTTTGATGCGTTACCGTCTATGGGCCTTCTGATTTAGAATTCACCTGGTACGGAAGTCGCCCGTTCCAGGGGCTCTGGACTATTTTTCAGTCGGATTGCAAAAATGGAATAATTGAATTTTGAAAAAAGTACTGAAAATAGCCGTCCGCGATCTGGTTGCATATGTCCTGCGCTCTGGTGATTTAGCATTTGAATTTTTATCCTCAACCCGGCCCATTGAAGGCATTCGAATCCATCAGAAAATTCAGCAGTCCCGCCCGGAGGGTTATCAATCGGAGGTGGCAGTCTCTCACAACGTTGAAACCGAACTTTTCACTCTGGTCATCGGGGGCCGAATCGACGGGATTCAGGTAACCCCCAATCGAATAGTAATCGAAGAAATTAAGACGACCGCCCGCAGCCTGGATCATTTTGAACATCACGAGGACGCCGCCCACTGGGGGCAACTCAAAAGCTACGCTTACATCTATGCCAAGAATCAAAACCTCCCCGAGTTGGATGCCCGGTTGACGTACTATCAGGTGGATACCGGTCAAATTATCAATTTTCAAAAACACTTCACCCTGGCTGAATTGGAATCATTTTTCCAGGATCTGGTGGCCAGGTATCTTCAATGGGCGCAAACCATCGTGCGCTGGCAACGATTGCGCGATACATCCATTGGCCGGCTTGAATTTCCATTTCCAGATTACCGCCCGGGGCAGCGCGAGATGGCGGTCGGTGTCTATCGGACTATTAAAAATAGGAGCCAGCTCCTGGTGCAGGCCGCCACCGGCATCGGCAAAACCATGGCGGCCGTTTTTTCGACCGTAAAAGCCCTCGGTGAAGACCTCAGCACCAAAATTTTTTATCTGACGGCCCGCACCACCGGACGTATCGCTGCGGAAAAAGCCCTGGACGAATTACGCAAAAAAGATCTCAGACTCAAATCTCTGACCATCACCGCCAAAGAAAAAATCTGCTTCAATCCCGATGCTAGCTGCAATCCGGATGAATGTGAATTTGCCCGGGGTCACTTTGACCGCCTCAATGGCGCGCTTGCGGATATATTTCTGCAGGATGCCTTTACGCGCGAGGCGGTGGAGCAGGCCGCGCGATCCCACCGGATCTGTCCGTTTGAATTTTCCCTCGAGTTGTCGCTCTGGGCGGAATGCATCATCTGCGATTATAACTACGCCTTTGACCCGCGCGTTTATTTGCGCCGCTTTTTCCTGGAAGAAACCGGTGATTTCACGTTCTTGATCGATGAAGCGCATAATCTGGTGGATCGCTCGCGGGAGATGTTCTCAGCCGAATTATTCAAACAGCCCCTGCTGGATGTCCGTCGCGCAGTCCGGGGTGAGCTTTCCGGGGTGTACAAGAGCCTTGGAAAGATTAATGCCTGGATGATCAAGGCCGGGAAAAAATCTGACGCAGCCGCGCCGGTGTGGCACGAAAAAGAGCCGCCCGAGACGTTGCTGCCGCTGTTGCGCCGATTTCTCAGAATCACGGAACACTGGCTTTCCCGCAACCTTAAGCCGAGTTTTCGCGAAGATCTGCTCAACCTGTATTTTAAAATCTCCGGCTTTATGCGGGTGGCGGAACAATACGATGACAGTTACGCGACCTGCTATGAAAAAATCAAAAAGGATCTCAAGCTCAAGCTGTTTTGTATCGATCCGTCAATCGGGTTAAAAAATGCGCTGAACCGATGTATGGCAGCGATTTTTTTTTCGGCCACCATGACGCCCATGGCATATTTTCAGAAGATCCTGGGCTGCAATGCCAGCGCCGCTCAGTTGATACTGACCTCCCCATTTCCTGCTGAAAATCTTGGGCTTTTTATCAGCAACCGGCTTTCCACCCTTTATCGGCAAAGACAGAGCACCAAGCAGCACATATCCCGGGCTATCTGCACCTTTGTTAATCAGAAAAAAGGCAATTATTTGATCTTCTTTCCGTCATATGAATATATGCGACTGATATTAGATACGTTTAATTCCGATTGCCCTGACCGCGAAACCATTGTTCAAACCCCGGCCATGAGCGAACGCGAAAGAGACGAGTTTCTAAAGCGCTTCAGCCGGGATAATCCCGTATCTCTGCTGGGATTTGCCGTAATGGGAGGAATTTTCGGCGAAGGCATCGATCTGGTCGGCGAACGGCTATCGGGAGCAGTGGTGGTGGGAGTCGGTCTGCCCGGTATCTCCCTTGAAAGGGAATTGGTCCGTGAATATTTTGCCGCTACGTTGAATGCGGGCTTCGAGTTTGCCTACCAGTATCCGGGGATCAACCGGGTGCTTCAGGCCGCCGGTCGAGTGATTCGCAGCGAAACCGACCGGGGAGCCGTTCTGCTTATCGACCAGCGCTATGCGACCTATCGCTACCGATCACTTCTGCTCCCGGAGTGGACTCCTATCCAGGTAAAGAACCAGGAGCAGTTTGCCGGGGAGTTGCAGAAGTTCTGGCAAGGATAAATTCTATCTTTTATATTTTCCCATCAACTGAGCCTGAGCCAGAATGTGGCCCGCCATGGCGGCCTCAACCTGAGCCTTCGTAGCACCGGCATCCAAGGGCAGCATGGTATCGAGGGCGTAGAGCTTGAAATAATACCGGTGGGTTGCGCTCGGAGGGCAGGGACCGCCATAACCCAATCGGCGCGTTGGATCAGAGGTCCGAGGGATTAATTGACAGCATAAAATAATAACAATATAATCAATTTAGAGTTTGTTCCCTAAAAAAACCGGGAGGTATCGGTGAAAACAATTATACCGGCGGTCGTATTTCTCATTGCCATGGCGGGTGCTTCTGATCTTAGTGCCCAAAAGCTGTATACCTGGACCGACGCCCAGGGAGTTGTCCACATAACCGATGGTCCGCCGCCCCAAAATGCCAAAGTGGAGAATATTACTAACTATCCCGCAAGAAGCCAGCAGGAAATGGATGCAGTTGAGCTTCAAAAACAGCAGCTGCGCGATAATTATAAACAATTTGAGGAACGTGAGGCTGCCCGGCGGGCAGCCATAGAATCCCAAAAGGCCCAGCAACGGGCTCGGGAAGCGATGCTAAAGGTGCAGGAGCAAACCGAGTACAACCAGGAATACATCCGCCGGCTCAGCTCCACCAAAGATAAAAGGAAGCAGTTTAGAAAAAAAATTGAACGGATAAAGAATGAAACCGCAGCCGCTCAGGCCGAAGCCAAGGCGGCCGAGCAGGAGGCTGAGGCAGCTGCCCAAAAAGCCCAGCAAGCGGCTGGCGAAGCAGGCGAAACGCAGTAATCAGGAATGCAGAGACCAGAAGCCAGTGGACAGAGAACAGAGGATGGATGACGGAGGACGGATGACGGATGACAGATTTGATTGAAGACGGCTTCCAGATGCCGGCAGCACGCAACCAGCTTTTTCCGGGTAGAGACAGAAGGTTGCCCTTCTGTCCCCCCCACAGACCCGTACGAGCGCGATTAACGCATACGGTTCCTCGAAGCATGGTTTCGCTACGCGTATCGGTGTACAATCCTTGGTTCCGGCAACGGGTAACGCTCCAGCAGACGGTTGAAGCGATCCCACGGCATGTGTTTTCCCCGTGATCTCCGGTTCAGCCACTTCCGCCACGACCGCTTGACCTGCAGGCAATAGCCTCTCAGGCTGCGGATGTTGCCTGTGATTCCGTAGTACCCGTAATGCCCGCGAAGCTTCAGACACAGCATCACCCACTGCTCCGCAACCGGCATGTGACGGTTGACCTTGCACCACAGATACATCCGCTTTACTGCCTTCCTCAGCTTCTTGCCCGACGTCTTGCGCTTCACCACCCGATTGCCCTTCCGCGACTTGCCCCAGTAGTGGGTAAAGCCCAGAAAGTCAAAAACCTGCGGCTTTTGTCCCTTGCCTCCAGCTCGGCTGAAGTCCAGCAGCCGACTTTTGGCCTCCTGGATCGCAAGCCCATAACGCCCAAATCGCCCGGGAAGCTTCCCCCAGACTCTTTGGGCATCGCTGCGCTGCTCGAACACGATGACAAAGTCGTCGGCAAATCGGATCAACTCCGCCCTGCCGCCAAGTCGGGGCTGCACTTCATGCTCAAACCAGCTGTCCAGCACTTCGTGCAGATAGATGTTGGCCAGCAGCGGCGAAATCACTCCCCCTTGGGGCGTTCCCCGCCGCGGATAGTGCATCTGACCATCTTCCATTACCCCGGCTTTAAGCCACTTGCCCACCATCCGATTGATCACACCGTCCCGCACCCGCTTGCTTACAAATCCCCGCACGTGCTCATGGCTCACCGTGTCGAAGTAGCTCTTGATGTCTACTTCCAACACCCAACACTGTGTCCCCATGCGCATGACCGCTCGCCAAAGCCTATCCAAGGCCTGGTGACCGCTGCGACCCGCCCGAAAGCCATACGAACAATCTAAAAAGTCCTGCTCGTATATCGGCGTCAACAGCATCACCACCGCTCGCTGAAGCACTTTGTCTTCCAACGTCGGTATGCCTATCGGTCGCTCGGCTTTACCCTCGGCTTCCTTTGGTATATATACCCGACGCACTGCCGGCGCACGGTAATTGCCCGACTTGAACCGCTCCAACAATGATGCCAGATTGGTCTCCAAATCCTGCTCATACTCGGCGGCCGTTACTTCATCCACGCCCGCCGCTCCATCCTTCCGCGTGCGCCGGTATGCCTCCCGAAGCCAGTCCATGTCCACATGGTACGACAGCGTTGTGAGCACCGCCTGCGGCATCTGCTCCGCAAGTTGCGCTATCCGTTGCTGTTTCGTGTACACACTCACAGATCCCAACGTATCCTCCGTGTTGCCCACCAACGGCTCCATGCCCCGGCACGGCCCTTTCCTCGGCCGGCTCTCCCCGGGTCGGATTCACCGGCTTCCTCGGTACTATGACCGTGCTAAGACTCCCTGCCGTCATCCCCATGGGCTTCGTCGCCTCCGCCCACCGGTACCATTGCCCCTGCTCTTTTGCCTTCGTTTCTCCCGACAAGCCCTTGCAGGTTCGGTTCTTGCCGGACCCGGTG
Organism: uncultured delta proteobacterium; assembly: GCA_963769935.1. Classification (GTDB taxonomy): domain Bacteria; phylum Desulfobacterota; class Desulfobacteria; order Desulfobacterales; family JAFDCJ01; genus JAFDCJ01. The sequence continues at coordinate 147,996 of CAVYNY010000014.1, forward strand.
TTCTCGGCCTTTCCCCCGACGGCTCACCTTACCGGAATTCCTTGGCAATGGAACGGCGAGGGCCTCCCAGGTTCCTGGGGAGTCCTCTCGTGCCTTTGCCCCGCTCAAAAGACCCCGGCCGCGCCTCCCCGTCTCGCCACTAACGACAGTCAGGTGTTGCCCCCGCCAGGAAAACCACGAAGGCCGCAGCTACTTTGGTTATTTCGAGGCTGTTTCACGCGGCTTCAGCACTCGCTGTCTACGCTTCCAGATTCGGCTTTCCCTACACTGGCAAGACTCGCTCCCGGTGGGTGGCTAACCCTTGCCGGACGGGATTCGAACCCGCTGGACTCCTACGGCGTATTTCAAGAAGACCTACCGCCCCCTATCCCAACGCCCCAGGCTTAGCCTGGCGCG
>CAVYNY010000015.1:0-153265 GCA_963769935.1 uncultured delta proteobacterium
ATTCGCTTAAAATGAATTATCTTTTCTCGCAACAATTGGGGAGCTAAGGATTCGGATTGATCATGAGAATACTGGTCGCAGAAGACAATCAGGACGCTCTGTTCGTTCTTTTGGATGCTCTCAAGGAAATTGGGGGGTTCAACCATCGACTCGACGGCGAATGGCTCGGGCGCTTTCGAGATGTGTCTCAAGGCCGAATCAATGGGCCAAGGCTATGATCTTGTTATTTCAGATTGGAATATGCCAAATGGCAGTGGTCTCGACTTACTGAAAAGAATGCGCCTCAATTCGCGTTTGGATAAGATTTGCTTCATCATGCTCACCAATTTTGCTGACCGTATTCATGTTCAAGCCACTCTTCCGTATAAAATTGATGGATTTCTCGTTAAGCCACTGGATAAATGGTTCTGGTCAAGAAATTAAAGGAAGTGGAAGAAAAGCGAAATCAGATCAAAGAAAGGGCCGAGGTCGACCATCGTGACACGTCATAACGAGTGCTTTGTCTGACTTCGTGGTCCGAAACTTGAGGGTCCTTTCCGGGCTCAAAGCGGGAGAGCTCAGAAGAAGTAGCGGGAAGACTCCAAAGAGCTCCCTGGCCTCTCTTGACACCGAGATCACAAAGCGTCATAAGATCACTCGGCGTTTCAATTCCTTCTGCCACGACCTCAATTTTTAAGTTCTGGAGGATATGAAGAAGGCGCGTTAAGGAGCAAATTTGTTTTTGGTCTACCGACACCTTGGAAATGACGGTGCGATCAAGCTTCACGAGGTCTGGCTCAAGTAAGATAAGCGTCTCGAGAGACCCCTGGCGAAAACCCATCTATCGATGGCGATTTTATCCCGCCGCCTTCAACGTCGTCACAGGTCCTAGCAAACGAAGGATCTCCAATAATACGCTGCTCACTTAGTTCAATGCAGCACTTCCCATTGAGAACTCTTTCGGAATCATTTCGAGAATTTCCTTCGCGCCGATTTCCTTCAGTGTTGAGGGAAGGAGATTGAAGTGAACCTCCCCTAAAAAGTTTTCCTTGAGAGCATGGGCAATTCCATTTTTCAAAGCCCGAATATCGATATGCGTTGAATTCTCGCCTCGGCACTGATGTGAAAGAAATCTTCTGGCATGGTAAAAGGCTCAAACATGGAACGCGTAAGAATCTCGTAGGCGACGGGCTGGCCCCGATCGAGATCCATAGAATAGGGTCGAACATCGTGACGAGACCTTCGCCCCGTCTAAAACTTTCGATGATATGAGCCAACGAGTTTTCATTCTTTGGAGCCGACGGAGAATTTTTCCACTGATAGGTGACTTCGTTTTTTTCAGCGTCTTTACTTTTATAAAGTACGAGGTGGTTTTGGTTTAAAAGATCTTCGATGGTGGCCTTTCCTGTAGACGTGTTCACCATCCCTAAAGACACACTGACAAAAATCTGACGCCCCGAGACGTGAAAGGGCTTTTCGGAAACGGCATCGCGTATCCGTTCGGCGACGAGTGTTCCTTCCGACATTCGTGTGTCTGGGAGTAAGATCATGAATTCGTCTCCACCAATGCGACCCGCATGGTCGGTGGCACGAAGCGAGCGCACGACCCGTTGAGTCACAGCTTTAAGAATCTTATCTCCGCCATCGCGACCGATATCATCATTGACGTGCTTAAAGTCGTCGAGATCCATAAAGAGGCTAAAAGATTAGATCCTTCGCGACGAACCCAAAGAGCTTCGAGAGAGCACTTCTTGAAGTCCTCTTCGATTGAGTAAATTCGTCAACGGATCTCGAATGACAAGTTCTTCAAGCTGTCCTTTGGCATTTTGAAGGCTGAAGGTTAGCGCTTCGAGTTCTCGTTCTCTTGCTTTTCGACAATCTTGCTCCTGTTTGAGGTTCGACACGGAACGTATGCGAGAAATAAATTCAATTTTATCAACGGGCTTACGAATAAAATCGGCGGCCTCTGCGGCGAAGGATGATAAGAGATTTTTAGAATCCCCTTCCGCCGTCACCATGATGACCGGAATATCTTCAAGCACCTTATTTGCTTTTATTTCCCGAAGGGCCGAGAGCCCATCCACGTCTGGCATATTAAGATCCATTAAGATGACGTCGATCGGAGGCTTATCATGGCGATCTGCTTCTAATAGAATCTGAAAAGCATCTTTCGCTGAGGTCGCCAGAATGGGCTTTGGGTAACCCCTTGAGGTTAACCGCCGCACCGATGCGGGCCTGCGCTAAACCCGTGCCGAGGGCGCTCAGCCCTACAGCCAGGCCCATGCCCACGGCGATCAAACCCTTGCTTGAATTGCCGTCCGCCGCGACGGCCGGCCCACTGAACGCCAACATGCACAGCAACAAGTACACTGAAAGGAACAACACCTTGATTTTCATTACATTTCCTCCTTAAAAGTCCGATATCCGAGTTTCCCGACGCCCTTTATGACGAAGAATTGCAGATCAACTGAAAAGGGCGATATGGTCTGCCGCTGACCGTATAGAAATCAAACTTGGTAAAAAACTCGACCCAAATAAGACGAATAGGCTGCAGAAAGTGGCTCACTGTGAGCAGTACGATGAGCAATGCATGCAGCACAAGGCCCATCAGCAGTCCCGCAAGCATACCGATCATCATACCGGCGCTCCCCAGCAGGTGGTAGAGCGAAAAGCCCAACTCGGTCGCCAGGTTTGCAAGAATGGCCGAGGCCAGACCTACGGCGTAAATACGAATGTAGCTCATGATGTGGCCCCCCTGGGTCGGCAACTCCGCCAGCATCAGCGGGGCTCCGGCCAGCAGCAGACCGAACAGAAAGACGGCCGCACCGGCGACCATCGGAACCACGAGCCACCAACGGAAGTCCTTGGCCATAAATGCGCAGGCGAACAGGATCAGGGCGGCAACGCCGCCGAAGTAGCCGCAGGCCTCCCAGAAGTGGATCTTCTCAGCGCAGCGGTGTGTCCGCGCAGCCTTGAGATAAAAGCCGTACAGCACCTGATACACACCGAAACCGATGGAAAGCAGAATTAAGCCGTTGGCGGTGGCAACCGTATTGGTGCGCGGAATCAGCAGCGGGATCCAGCCGGGATGGCGTGTCGTCAAAATGCCGAGCCGCTGGAGGAGGTCGCCGAAGAACTCCCCGTAAAGCAGACCCCAGAGCATCGTCCATAAAATCATCGGTTTCGCGGCGCGCACCACCTGGGCCAACTGAGCCGGTGCAAGCCGCATTTTAAAAAAATCCACCGTCAACGCTCGATTGCGCCTGACATATCCTGATAGGTACCAGGAAAGCCCGGCAAATACGGCGCCATACCCGATGTCTCCCACAATCATACCGAACCACAGCGGAAAGAAGACGGCCCGACCCACGTGGGATCCCAGCTGTCGTAGCGCGGTGTGTTCAGGAAAGAAATCAAGGGCTCGAAGGGTCTGATCCAGGCGGGGTTCTCCAGCAAAACCGGGACCCGCTCGGCTTCGCCTATTGCCCCGGCCGGTTCAAATACATAGTGTATCAGGGGTTCGAATCGACCCATTACCTCCAGCACCCGGCGCTCCAGGCGCACCGGGACCCAGCCGAACAGCGCGAAGCCGTACCGGGCCGCAGCCATATCCTTCAGGGCAAGGAGGCAGGCGGATTCGTCCTGGGCGCGATTCCATAAACTTTTGAGCAGCTGACCCGAATTTATCAGATCGCGGCGCATCTTGTCCTCCGAGGAGGCCAAGGCTTCCGGAACCCGCCGCGCACGCTCCGCAAGCTGCTCGGCCATTGCTCTCAAGCTCAGGTGGGCATATTTTTCAGGACGGGGAAGTTCTCCAGTCCCTGGCGGCTCAGGATCCCCTTGGCATCCTCGGCATCGCGCTTGAGCACGAGGATTACAACGGCGATGATGCCGTTTGCGCGTCCATGGGCCATCAGAAAACGGTCATCGAGCTCTGATGCCAGCTCTTGCGCCAGCGGTGAAAGATCTGCGGCGCTTTCCACCAGAAAAGGCAGGACCGCAAGCCAGGGGCTCTCGTCAAGACCCTGCACGATTTCCGCCAGGAGTTCTGCAACCGCCCCGTACTGTTCAATCAACTCCAGTTCTTCCCTAAGACGCTCCTGTTCATTTGCCAGAGCGGCGACCCGCTGTTCAACGGCTGATGCGGCGGCTTCAGCGCCCTCCATATCGCCTGCGAACGGTTTGGCGGACGGATCCGCCCGCAGTCCGAAAAGCCGCAGGCCATGGTCGGCCGAGGTTGCCACTGCGCTCCAGCGTTTCAGCCGACTTTCCTCTTCACGGCTGAGTTGGTATGGGTTGATCTCGTCGGTGCGCAGCGGATCGATCTGCACGACCCCGACACGCTGGAGATGGTCAAGGATCGCGGGAGCAAGCCGTTTGGGACCGGCGATGATAAGCTTTTCCATCTCTGCGATCACGGCAGCACCTCTGAGAGAATGAACCTGACGGCGAGCTCGATGTTCGAATCCGCCTCACTGCAAATACGCTGCGCCTCTGCTTCGGCCCGCGCCTGCGCCTCCCCGGCAAGCTTTTCGCTCTCCTCGCTGATGCGGGCCTTCGATGCCGCCTCTAATTGACGGATTTGATTTTCCGCCTCATCCAGGATACGACGGGCCTTTTCCTGGGCGCCTGCGAGCCTGCGATCGGAGGATTGACGTGCCTCCTCGAGCTTTTTGACGAGTTCTCGATCAAGTTCAGCAAGATTTTTCACCAGTTCAATTCCCTGCATCGCTATCGCTCCCTCAATTATTTAATGTTTTTCCACCCCATCCAAATGGGATGCCCCTCTTTGTCTCGGACATGCAATTCTTCATTGCCCTCCCCAATTTTTGTCGCAATCAAATAGGGGGTATCGTCCACTACGACCTTTGAACCGGTTACCGTAATCTTGTCGCCTCGATGTAACGTCCTTACTTGACTAACAAAATAGCCGGTTGGACCCAAGGCCACCAAAACAGGTTTTTTCGCATCGGTGTAAACCATCAGCGTCATTTCCTCATAATATTCAATCTTCAATATTTCTCCGCTAATGGTTTCCATGGTCTTGGGATTAAACATTTTTCCGTAGGGGTCTCCCCAGATGCCGGGATAACCGCCGGCCGGGTAATTCGGATAACCGCCTCGGTAGCCGTGCTGCATTTCCTGCTTCGGAGACGCCGGCGGAGCGACAAGCATCTGATGATAGGGGGCGTGCTGCCGATAAAAGGCGTAAATCCCGGCCCGCCAAGTTTGATCGCCGATATCAGGCCATTTGTTCTTGTCGAAGCCCGGCGCTTTTGCCAGCTTGGCGCGGGACTGATCGAGGATGAATATGCCTTCGGCCGGAACGGCTGTCAGGGATTGCCACGGAACGGCAAAAAGCTTGTCGCCGAAACCCATAAATCCGCCGAATTCAAGCACCGCATAGACGATATTGCCGGTGTCGATGTCAATAACCAGATTATTAATGGTTCCGATATTTTTGCCCTCGAGATTGATCACCTTGGAACCGGTGATGTTATCGACGCGAAAGGCATCGATATGTCCACTTTCCGGCACGTTGCCGACCGGACCGGCGGCCCCCTGGCCTGCATTCTGTTGGGCAAACACTCCCATCGCTGAAAGAAGTAAAACAATCGTCAAAAGGGCCACAAATTGATACTTCCTCATTATTGAATTCCTTTCTTAGTTGGGTGTCGATCTTTCTTTATTCTACTTCGCTTCTTTTGGAAGATTCGGAAGAAATAAAATTATAATTTAATCTCCTGCCGACAAAAATATATAGGGTATTTCCTGTATTTCTTAGCTGGATATTTTGTATTTTATCTGCTGTCGGCATTCGGCGGGTGACTGTCCCTGGGCCTAGACAATTCCGGTGCCATTTGGACGGGCCGGGAGGCGGCGATAGCCAATCCCTTTTGGCCTGGAAGAAATACTGTCTTCTAGACTTAAAGATAAGGGATCCAATGTATAGATTTTGGTTCTTCTTATTGGTACAAAACCGGCGCCGCATAAAATCTTTTTGGGTTCTCCGCCGCAGGCGGATCCCGGTTAGGATAGTCTCATGAAATACGACCGTATTATCCGATGGCTGCACGCCGGCATCACCTTGGGAGTGAGTGTTCAGCTTTGCTCCAGCCTGTTTATGGACGTTCCCGCACCGGCACACCCCTTGGCAGGAACCGGCTACCAGGTTTTTTTAGTCCACCGCTGGTCGGGAGTATCTGTTGCAACCCTGGTCATCCTCCACTGGTTTTGGGGATTGAGCGGCCATGTGACAGGTGGTTGGGGGCATTTATTTCCATGGTTTTCTGGACCACGGTTCCGGCATCTTATGTCCGATATCAGGGATGTGCCAAAATGGCTGCAGGGCGCCTTCCCCAGCCAGCAGGCAGAAACGATACCCCTTGCCGGCGCCATCCACGGGCTGGGGCTGCTGGCGGTCTCGGCCATGGCCCTAAGCGGTACGATCATTTTCTTCCTTATGGGGCCCCATGGTTCCACGAGTCATCTGGTGGCCATCGTGAGACAGGGGCACTTCTACATGGCGAAGGTCATGTGGGCTTATTTTTTGGGTCATGCCGGCATCGCCCTGCTCCACCAGTTACGCGGCGATCGGCTCATTACCAACATGTTTAGTCTGATTAGAAAGTAAAGAATCCTGGCCCGGAGGACCAGGTTTTCAAAGCTGGAATAACCGGCCTTTGTCTGCCGGCCGATGCCGCATGCCGGGCGACGGGCTGCCGCCCGTATCGCTGACAGCTCGCAGATCGAAATTTCGGCTGCGCAGGGAAGAGGCGGCAGCTGTTTAGCGAAAATCCCCGACGTATTCTCTCTCGATCAGTACCGGTGCTTTCTGCTGCAAGCGGTATTCACCGAACTGCTGAATCAGTTTGGCTACCAGGCCGGTCCAGCCCGTCTGATGGCTGGCACCCAGACCGGCGCCGTTGTCGCCGTGAAAATACTCATTGAAAAGAATAAGATCCCGCCAGTGGGGGTCGTTGTGAATCCTTTCCAAGCCCCCGTGAAACGGGCGCCGGCCGGAATCGTTTTTCAGGAATATCCGTATCAGCCGATTGGACAATTCAGTGGATACCTCCCACAGCGTCATTTGCCGGCCGGAGCCGACCGGGCATTCCACTTTGAAACTGTCTCCCAGATAATAATGAAATTTTTGCAGCGTCTCGATCAACAGAAAATTGATCGGAAACCAGATCGGACCGCGCCAGTTGGAGTTGCCGCCGAATAGGCCCGTAGTCGACTCCGCCGGTTCGTAATCGAGTGAAAAATGCCGGCCGCCCGCATCAAAGACGTAGGGGTGATCCGCATGCAGTTTAGACATGGACCGAATCCCATAGGGACCCAGAAATTTTTTTTCATCCAACATGTTGCCCAGGATACACCGCAGCTTGTGCATATCAACGATGGACAGCAGCCTCCGGTCGCCGATCCCCTGTTTTTTCATATCCGCGGAGTCTTTGATCAAATCAGGCCGATTCCGGATGAACCATCCGAACCGACGCTTGAATTCGGGCAACGCCTCAAGAATAGCGGCATCTACGGTATCAACGGCAAAAAGAGGAATCAAACCGACCAGGGAATGAATTTTCAGGGCAGCGCATTCACCGTCGGGCAGATGAATGACATCGAAATAAAGCCCGTCCGCTTCGTTCCATAAACCCTGCGCTGCAGTTCCGAGGCCGTTAATGGCAGCGGCAATATATATGAAATGTTCCAAGAACTTGCAGGCGATGTCTTCGTAGCTCGGATTTTGCCCGGCCAGTTCCAGGGCAATGGCCAACATGTTCAGGCAGAACATACCCATCCAACTGGTGCCGTCCGCCTGCTCCAGGTAGCCGCCGGTGGGCAGGGGCGCGCTGCGATCGAATATACCGATGTTGTCAAGACCGAGGAAGCCGCCTTCAAAGACATTGTTGCCCTTCATATCCTTTCGATTGACCCACCAGGTAAAATTGAGGAGCAGTTTCTGAAAGACGCGCTCCAGAAAGATCTTGTCCTTGCGGCCATACATCTTCTCCTCGATTTTGTATACCCGCCAGGCGGCCCAGGCGTGAACCGGTGGATTCACATCTCCGAAAGCCCACTCATAGGCCGGCAGCTGGCCGTTGGGATGCATATACCATTCTCGGGTGAGTCGCAGCAGTTGCTGCTTGGCAAAATCAGGATCGATCATGGCCAGCGGGATGGTATGGAAGGCCAAATCCCAGGCTGCAAACCACGGATATTCCCATTTGTCGGGTACAGAGAGAATGTCTTCGCTGTGAATATGCCTCCACTTGCCATTGCGACCCGATTGACGTTCCGCCGGCGGCGGCGGTCCGGCCGCATCGCCGTTGAGCCAATCGTACACCACATAATGATAGTATTGCTTATTCCACAACAACCCGGCAAATGCCTGTCTTTGGACCCGACGCAGGTCTTCGGTAAGGGGAAAAGGGCAGATGTGATCATAAAAAGCATCGGCCTCTGCCTTGCGCCGGGTAAATGTAGCTTCAAATTGCTCCCCGAAAGGCTCGCGCAGGTTTGCGGCCTCACTAAGGCGCAACCGAACGGTTTGGCTTTGGTCGGGTTCGATGCTCAGCGGATAATGGGCCATGGCTTTTGTGCCGGTTTTTTGGGGATTGACGGATGCCTGACGACCATGAATAATATAATCGTGGATACCGTCCTTGCGGTAGGCATTCGTATTGGGGACGCCGAACAGCCGCTGACTGTTCGTCTCGTTTTCGACAAATAGGACTTCCATCGGGCCTTCACAATAAAGCCAGCGCCGGCCCAGCTGGGGATGGAAGGCTTCCAGGACGCTGATGCCTTCAGCGGCGCTGATGAATGCAAGGGAGGGTCGGGCGGCATCTGCTTCCCAGGACCAGGTGTTGCGAAACCAGAGCGTCGGCAAAAGATGCAGCCCGGCCTTCTCCGGTCCGCGATTGATGTTGGTTATTTTAATCAGGATATCTTCGGCGGAAACTTTGGCATATTCCACGAAAACGTCGAAATAGCGTCCCTCGTCAAATGCACCCGTATCCAGCAGTTCAAATTCAAAATCTTTTTGACCCCGGCGGCCGTTTTCCTGCACCAGCTGATTATAAGGATAGGCCTGCTGGGGGTATTTGTAGAGATATTTCATATAGGCATGGCTGGGGACGTTGTCCAGATAAAAATAGTATTCCTTGACGTCCTCCCCGTGGTTGCCTTCCTTGCCGCTTAAACCGAATGCTCTTTCCTTCAGAATCGGATCCCGGCCGTTCCACAGTGCAACGGCGAAACAAAGCCGTTGATGGTTGTCGCAGATGCCGCCCAGACCGTCTTCGCCCCAGCGGTAGGCGCGCGAGCGGGCCTGGTCATGGGTGAAATATTCCCAGGCGGTTCCGTGCGGGCTGTAGTCCTCCCGCACCGTACCCCAATGGCGTTCACTTAAATAGGGGCCCCAGCGTCGCCAGTGCGACTTTTGGCTGCGGGCCTCCTCCAGCCGTTTTTCTTCTGCCGTCATTTTTCTACTCACAACAGCCTTTCACAGTTTCTGCCGGGAGGTTGACCTGAAGTTTTCTCACCCGTCTTGACCTGCGCTGGCCGACACTTCGCCGGAAATGCGGTATCGAGCGCACGGCTCGTTGCGCATTCGCCAATGGATCACGGTTAAATGCCCAAATTGCTCAGCATCGTCAGCATATTATTCATAACCAGCGTGAGATCAGGGTGCGTGGCCTCAAAATAATGGATATCATCTTCAAGGTATCCGATGAGACGATCGTGATTTGCAGGATCAGAAGGCTTCTGCAGCTTGATATCAACATAGTTCAACAGTTTATCCAATTTCTCCCGCGAGATATCATCAAGGCGGCTCCATTTTGCGTATTTCCGCATCAAGATCCATTTTCAGCTTTTTTAGATTTTCATCCATCGTTTCAGTGTTGTTTCCCATAAATAATTTATAAAACGCAATTTAGTTTGGCTATCCGGTCCAAATTTTCTACGGCATTTCTTGGACGCAACGCTAGCCGCCGGTTCGAAACCCGGGATAAAGCATCATCCCGCCGTCTACAAACAGGGTCGTCCCGGTTATGTAATCCGACTGGTCCGACGCCAGCCACACGGCCGCTCCGGCGACGTCGGCGGTCGAGCCGATGCGGTCATACGGAATCAGCTGCAGGAGCTTCTGTTCCGCCTCCGGCGTTTGCCAGGCGCTTTTATTGATGGGGGTCTTGATGGCGCCGGGGGCAACTGAATTGACCCGAATATGGTAGGCGGCCAGTTCCTGGGCCATCGTTTGCATCAGCATCATCACCCCTCCCTTGGAGGCTGCATAATTGGCATGCCGCGCCCAGGGAATGGCCTGATGAACCGACGACATGCAAATAATCTTGCCTGCCGCCAGCGACAATTCGGGCACCACCCCCCGGCGAATAAACTCGCAGGCCGCCTCCCGGGCACACAGAAATTGCCCCGTGAGGTTGACGGATAATACGACGTTCCACTGCTCCAGGGTCATGTCCTGAAACGCCGCATCCCGCTGCAGCCCGGCGTTGTTGATCAGGATGTCGATGCTGCCGTATGTCGCAAACATTTTGCGGAACATGGCTTTTACCTGGTCCTCCCGGCTGACATCGGCCTGAATGGCCATCGCTTTTCCGCCGGCGCTTTCGATATCTTTTACGACCTGATAGGCGTCCTTTTCATTTGAGACATAATTGACCACAACGGATGCCCCGGCCGCCGCCAGGCCTTTGGCGACTTGCTCACCGATGCCGCTGTTGGCGCCTGTCACCAGGGCACGCTGCCCGGCCAACATCCCGGCCTTTTCATTTGCTGCCGTATTCAATTTTTGCTTCTCTCCCTTCAAAAAATATCCATCTCGGCATCTTATAACTTCTATTCAGGGCCTGCCGGTCGCATCATTGTTCAAAATTTTCATGTTGGAATCTCTACAATACAGCTATTAGTATCGTTCTTTGAAGACCGCTATAAGGTGGAGACTGTATTTGGCCGCCCATGATTCCCTACTTTCAGGTCCTCAACATACGTATAAGTAAAGAATCCTGGCCCAGCTTCCGGCCCGTAGGGCTTACAGCGCGGAGGGAGGGTCAGGCTTTGACTTCACCCCAGCTTCCGGCTCGCAGAGCCTACAGCTCGGAGAGAGGGGTGGTGTTTGCCGAAAGATAATCCCTGGAATAATGGAATTGTGGAAAAACGGCCACCGGATCTGTGGGGGATATCAGGGCGAACAGCATCAACCCGACGGTGCGCGGCAGCCGGAAATAGCGGCAATTGATAAAGCTGAAAACAGCCGAGAGGCTGATCAAGACCGAGATAATCGTCAGTATATCCATGTGTGTTTAGTGTAAGCCTTTATCAGGCGCGATGCTTTTTTTTTGACGGAAAAAAATAGTGAACGGAACCAGTGCTGCCGTAGCCAGGGCCAGCAGCCAAAATGTATCGTTAAATGCCATCATATTCGCCTGTCGCAGCACCCGCTGATAGATCTCATCGAGGGCGGCATTGGCGCCTGCCATTTGCGGCTGGTGGATTTGCAGCCATTGTTGCACCTGATTGTAATACTGCTGCAAACTCGAATTATAGGGGGTGACATGTTCCGCCAGAAATGTCTGATGCAGCTGGCTGCGCCGGACAAGAACAGTTGTGCAGAAGGCCACGCCGACACTGCCCCCCAGGTTCCGCAGCAGATTGAAGATCCCCGATGCATTGCCGGTTTCTTCATTGGGGATGCCGGAAAAGGTCGCTGCCGAAAGCGGCACGAAGAAAAGCCCCAGGCCGAAGCCCTGCAGGATCCTGGGCCAGACGACTGCCCGAAAGCTGGCCTCCAGATTAAAACCCGACATCAGCCATAGCGCGCAGGCGCTGATCGTTAGTCCGATCCCCAGCAGCAGTCGCGGACTGACATTTTTTTTCATCATCAGTCCTGCCAGCGGCATGATAAAAAAGGCTGCGATGCCTCCGGGACCGAGAACCAGCCCCGCCCAAAACGACGTATATCCCATGAGATTCTGCAGGTAAAGCGGAAGCAGCACAATACTGCCGAAGAGACAGAAAAAACCGGCAAACATAATCAGGTTGCCGACCGCAAAGCTGCGATCCCGAAAAGCTCTCAGATTCACCACCGGGTGGGGGATGCGCAATTCGACGATCAGAAAAAGAAGCAGGGCCGTCCCGGAGATAAGGCTGAAAGCGACGATAAAGTTCGAGCTGAACCAATCGTCCCGCTGACCCTTATCCAGAACAATTTGCAGGCATCCCAGTCCGACGGCCAAAAAAAACAGACCCCATGTATCGATTTTGATCTGACGCCGGCGGATATAGCCGGGGTCATGGATGAAAAAAAATACCAGCCCAATCGCCAGAATGCCCGCCGGCAGATTTATATAAAATACCCAGCGCCAGTTCCAGGTATCGGTGAGCCAGCCGCCGAGCACCGGACCCAGAATCGGTGCCAAAACAACTCCCATACCAAAAAAGGCCATCGCCAGACCCCGCTCTTCCTCAGGAAATGATTCCAGCAGGATGGCCTGCGAAATGGGCTGCAGCCCGCCCCCGCCGATGCCCTGAAAAATCCTGGCGACAATGAGGACCGCCAGCGAGAGTGCGGATCCGCACAGAACCGAACTGGCAGTGAAGAGGATCAAAGAAAATATAAGGTAGCGCTTCCTGCCGAAAATACCGGCCAGCCAGCCGCTGATCGAAATGATGATCGCATTTGACACCAGATAGGAAGTCAGAATCCACGTCACCTCGTCCAGACCCGCACTGAGGCTGCCCTGGATATGAGGCAGCGAGACGTTGACGACGCTGATGTCCATGATCTCGATGAACGTCGGCAGCATCACCGTGACGGCCACAATCCATTTGTTGGCCCGATGGGTTTCAAGGGAGGTCGTCATCTTTGTGATTTGGGCTTGGCGCTTGGGTCTTCCGCCCGCAGCGTCCGGCCGCTGCGATCCGAAGTGTTGATAGTGACTTCCAATGACAATCCCACCCGCAGCGGGTAACCGGGCGGTGGCGGGACAGCCAGAGAAATTTTTACGGGAATGCGCTGGACGATCTTGATCCAGTTTCCGGTTGCGTTCTCAGGCGGGAGCAGTGAAAAGGCGGCGCCGGTGCCGGCGCGAATCCCGACCACTTTTCCATGATACGTATAATCCGGATAGATGTCCGCGTGAATGACGGCCGGCTGCCCGATACGCACATGGGTCAGGTCGGTTTCCTTAAAATTGGCTTCCACATAAATTTCCTGCAGAGGGACAACCGCCATCAGGGCCAGGCCCGGCTGAATGCGATCCCCGACCTGGACCGATTTCTGGGCGATAAAACCGGTGATGGGAGCCGCTAGCGTGCAGTAAGAAAGATTTAATTGGGCTGCATCCAGCTCGGCCCGGTAAACGTCGCGCTGAGCTTTCAAGGAGGCCAGCCGGTAATGCTCGATATCGTTTTCATAGAGATCGGCGCGGGCCGATTTCAATTGGGCCTCGGCCTGGTTAATTTCTTGCTCGATGGCTGCCAGTGAATCGTTTTCCGAAGATATCCGGGCATCGACTGCGTCAAGGGCGGCCTGCGTTTGCTTAAATTTGGTGCGCGCCTCATCCCATCGCTGCGCCGCGACGGCACCGTCGCGAAAAAGTTTTTCATAACGTTTGAAATCCTTTTGGGCTAATGAGAATTGCGCCGCGGCCGCATCCCGCTGACTGTCCAGTTCCAGCAATTGGTTCTTGGTTGCCCGGTGTTTGTCATGGGCGGCCTTTAATGCGGCTTCCGCGGTCGCGACCTGGGCTTTGGTTTGAATGTCGGTCTGAGAAACGGAAGCTTCAAGGGCCTGGACGTCGGCTTCGGATTGAGCCAACTGGGCCTGTGCTTTCTGAACCGAAGTTTTGTAAACCGCCGGATCGATTTCCACAAGGGTCTGACCGGGCCTCACAAAATAATCGTTGTGAACCGGCACCCGCATAACCGTTCCGGACACGCGGCTGCTGATTTGAGCGCTGTCGGCCATGGCATAGGAATCTTCCGTACTGACACGGTTGTACTCGAAAAACCACCAATAGGCGGCGCCTGCCGCCGCCAAAATAACGACCAGAAGCCCGAGTATGATAATTTTTTTTTTGCCAAACCGCTTTTTAGTTTCGGATTTGGATTCGCCGTCACGATTATTCAATTCAGCCATAGTATTTTACTTTTGTAACGGTTCCCACGGTGCAGGTTTAACCATAGGGACTGTTAGCAACGGTTTTCAGTTTATACGGATTTGTCCGAAATTTCCTTCTAATAATAATCCCTCACAAAAATATCTATAAGGTAAAACCAGTATTTGAGTCGCGCGGCCATGGTATATGAAGTGCTTTTCTGTAGGAAAAACACCTACCGCTCAAAAAGACGATCACTTACAAAAAATTAGGACGGATGCCGATACAATTTGTGCTTCGAGTGGATTATTTTTGCGGAAAGTCGAGGGCAAAACCGGAAAAATGAGATCGGATTGCTTGAGGTCATTAACAAAATCAATGTCCTGGCCTCAGACCGCTCGGACACCGCCATCCAACGGGATCTGCGTCTAAGATTTCTGGACAGCCTGGACCCGGAGCTGCAGAATATCACCGTCCACGTGGCGGACGGCCGGGTCACCCTTTCCGGTCGGGTAGACTCCGAATCCCAGAGAAGAAGAGCCGGTCTGATAAATGATTAATTTCGCAATGTACAATCAACCTCTTTCCATCAATCGAGCAATTAGGAAGCGGGGGCTATTGGATTGCTTTCTCGGCAGCCCTTGTCGAGACGACTATCGGTCTCGGCCTCATATTACCCGGCTCGACCATCATTCTTTTCCTTGGAACACTGTCCGGACGCGGCTATCTCGACCCGGTTTATCTTATATGCTTTTCGGTCTCGGGGGCCATTATCGGAGACAACCTGAATTTCTATCTTGGGCGAAAATATGGAACCAAATGGCTGAAAGGCGGGTTCTGGCTGCTAAAGCCCGACCATATTGAAAAAGCCAAACAATTTATGGATGCTCACGGCGCAAAGAGCATTTTCCTCGGCCGTTTTATACCCAGCGTCAAGGAGATAGTTCCTTTTATCGCCGGCAGCGTGAGGATGAAGCAAAGAACTTTCATGTTCTGGAATGTTCTTGGGGCGGTCGGCTGGGGGGTTGAATGGGTTTTTGCCGGTTACATATTCGCGCAATCCCTTAGTCTCGCCGCACTATGGCTTTCACGGGCCGGTCTGTTTTTTGCCTTTCTTTTCATATTTGGCAGCATCCTCTACTTCTTCAAATGGCTGATTGTCAGAAAAGGAAAACAATTTTTAATCGTTGCCGCCTCCCTCGGCCGATCGATCAAAGAGGCGGTGATAAAGAATGAACACGCGGCGGTATGGATGCAAAAACATCCGCGCAGCATCTCGTTTTTGAAGAGCCGGTTTGATCCGAGCAAATTTTCAGGACTGCCCCTTTCCATATTAACGCTGTCGTTTGTCTATGTTCTGGCTTTGTTTGCCGGGATAGTGGAAGACCTGATAACGTCCGAACCCATTATTGCCGCAGACATCCGCATTGCCAATCTTTTATCCGCCTTGCGCACCGAGGCCCTGACCGATTTCTTTACCTGGATAACCGTGCTCGGTAAGAGCCGGGTCATCCTGGGATTCATAGCCATCTCAGTTGGACTCCTATGGATTTGGAGGAAACGCTATTGCATACTCCCTCTTCTAACAGCGGTTGTCGGCAGTGAGTTTTTTACGTATTTGGGAAAACTCACCTTCCAGCGCCCTCGTCCGGAGATGGCTGTATATTCAGAAAATTCTTTTTCTTTCCCGAGCGGCCATGCGACGATAGCCGTCGCTTTTTACGGATTTGCGGGGTACCTCATCGCGCGCTTTTCACGTAGCTGGAATAGAAAGGTCAATATATTTTTCATCACAATTCTTCTCATTACAGCGATCGGCTTCAGCCGGATATATCTCGGGGAGCATTATGTAAGCGACGTGTGGAGCGGTTATCTTGTCGGAGCGATGTGGCTGATTATCGCGGTTTCCCTGTCCGAATGGTTGCAGCAGAAAGTTAAGGGTGATCGATTCATATCCCCTGATGCCGGGGCCCGTCCGATCTCTTTTGTTCTCGCCTTCGTCGCCATCGTGTTCTATGCCGGGTATGCCATAAATTACCATCCTTCGCCGGTGTCAGTTAAATCGATTAGCACTGTTGTTGTCCCGAAAAGTACGGATATTTTTACCAATGAACAAATGAAATACACCGAGACGCTGATCGGTGACAGACAAGAGCCGATAAACTTTATTTTCGTAGCCGGGGATGACGGCCAGCTGGCTGCAACAATGGCGCAGGCTGGGTGGACTTTAACCGACAAGGCGAAAATATCATCTTTTATCAGGGCAGTTAAGGCCTTGATATTAAGAAGGCCGTATCCATCCGCGCCGATCGCGCCTTCATTCTGGAATACGAAAATACAGGATTTGAGTTTTGCCAAGATGCCGGGACCAAATTGGCTCAGTGATGCGCAGCATGTTAAAATATGGCGCACCCACTTTGTGCTGAAAAATGGAAATAAAATCTATGTCGGCATGGTTAATGCCAACCATGGTTTCAAGTGGGGCTTTATTCCGAAAATCAGTCCGGATTTAGATGCTGAACGAGAGTTGTTGTATCAGGATCTTGTTCGGACAGGAAAAACAAAAAATCACTTGAAGATACAGCTGGTAAAACCTCAACTCGGAAAAAATTTTATAGGAGAACAATTTTTTACCGACGGCAAGGCCTATATAATTTCACTCGCAATATGATCAGCGAACCGGGCAGGAATTTCAGGATAGGGACTTTGCTCCAATGGAAATAGTGGAATGTTGCAATAGTGGGAAAATGGTTTTATCGGTTAGTTCGTTTGCCGGTTTGACAAAACGAGTCAACGGGCCAACCGGCCCACCGGCCAATTGCAGCACCGTCTAACCGTGTAAGACGATCACGGACAAAAAAGTCAGTAGATATCCTACCTGAATATCGGAAGGATTCCGATACCCCCGCCGCGCAGATCTTCTTATTTTCGATTTACAAAGAGGAAAAAGACAAAAATCGAATAAATGCGCAGGAGAGGAGAACCTTGCATGACGGACGCGGAAAACAGACCGCCTTACATTCTCGTAGCTGATGATTATTCGACAGAAGCCCAGGCGGCCGCCCAGGCGGCTATCCAGATCGCACGCAACCAGAACCTGGCGGTTCGAGGGCTCTATGTGGTAGACGAGGTCCTGGCCCTTGACACCTATGCCAACTACCATGCCGAACTGCCGCTTCTGTCACGGACATCTAATGGTGACCACCGCGAACCGACCTCGCGCGCCGAACTCCTGAGTTGGTTCCAGTCCCAGGGGGAGGCAGCCCTGAATCGGCTGCAGAATGCGTGTGCCGAAGCCGGGGTACCGGTGAGCGCTAAATTACTGGCCGGCGGCGTACCGGAAATGGTAATCCGCGAGGCTGCCCAGGCTCAAATGCTGGCTCTTGGCCGCCGCGGCCATCGTCACGGGGATGATGTGAGTTCCCTGGGGTACAATTTCCGTAAAATTGCCCATCAAGTGCACCTGCCCATGCTTGTAGGAGGCCTGACAACGCCTTCCCTGCATCGTCTGTTATTGGCCTACCACGGCCTGGCGCACGCCGACGAGGCCCTGGCCTGGGCCGCACGGCTGCAGCGGGGTCTATCGGCCGAGGTAATCGTGCTAACCGTTTTTGATGACACCAAATCCGGCTTATCCGGGATTAGTCTGGAAGAAATCAAGGCCAGGCTGGCGCACAGCGACCTGGCTGCCTATCGCTTCTTAACCGGCCAAGGCCGGCTATCGACCGTAATGGCCGACATTGCGGTCGCCCACGATGTCGATCTGATCATCCTGGGCAGTTATCGCCACGGTTCCCTGGTCGAATGGCTCGTTGGAAGCACCGTGGATCAATTACTGCAGGCGGCATCGTTGCCGATACTCATCGCCTGAAGACGCAAATCGATGACTCCCAGCAAGAATATACAAGGAGGAATTGAAAAATGAAAAAATATCTTTTCGTAACACTTTTGGCCATTGTTATGTTTTTCCCGCCGGAAGGTGTTCTGGCGAATGCTAAAAACAGCCCGGTGCAGGACAGCACTACGGGCAGCGTGCGGGAAGGCGATCATATCAATGCTTTTCGCATTGATAAAATTATTGGTTCCGCGGTGATGAATCTCGATGGCAAGCGCATAGGAACCATCAATGACCTGGTCATCGACATCGATACGGGAAATATTATGTATGCCGTCCTCGAATTCGGTGGATTTATGGGCTTCGGCGACAAGCTGTTTGCCGTTCCCTGGCACTCCCTGACAACGGTTCCGGCCGAAGGAATATTCATCATCGATCAATCAAAAGCAAAACTTGAAAAAGCCCCGGGTTTTAATAAGAATAATTGGCCGGATGTCGGTGATCGGACCTGGGGAGCCGGGATATACGAATTCTATCGCCACCACGTTCCCGAGCATCTGGCTTCTGCGGCTCCGGAAACCTCTCCGCAACAGAAAATTCATCGCGGCTACCTTCCCTATCGAGAGTATGCGGACGAGCTTTACCCTTATCCGGGTGTTTGGCAAAACATCTATGGAAATTTGTTTAATCCTAAAAAAATAGAAACCGTGAGCGGCGAAATCGTAAGGGTTGAATATCATGAGGAGGCAAGACTGATCATTTATACCGACGCGAAAAAGCCTGTTCTGGTGGCTTTAGGACCGACCGGCTATTTAGAAAGCCAGCCCACTACCCTGCGCCCGGGCAATAGGGTAACTGTGACCGGGTCAGAGGTAGTTGTGGATGATACACCTTTTTTGATCGCTGAAAAAATAAAAAAGGGAAAGGAGGAATTGCAGTTAAGAGACAATGAAGGTAACCCCATGTGGATCGGGTGGAAACAAATCAAGTAATTTAACTTCTCGAAATTTCTACAACTGTTTGAGTAAAGAATCCTGGCCCGCTGGGCCAGGATTCTTTATTTATGCAAATTTGATTCCATGGCCCCGGGAATCACCACAGCGGCGCGGGTGCCCTGTCCAGGCTTTGAAATCAGATTCAGCCGACCGCCCAGCCGGCCGAGACGTTCGCGTATACTGATTAAACCAAACCCATTTTTAATTGCCTGCTCATCGGCCAGACCGGCGACGTCGAACCCGATACCGTCATCCACCACGTTTATGCGGATCTGGTTGCCTGCGCTGCTGATCGAAATGGTCACATGCCGTGCCTGGGCATGTTTGACGACATTGATCAACAGCTCCCGGATGGTTCGAAAGAGCAGGACCCGCAAATCCCGGCCCAACGTATCGGTAGTTCCGTCGCCGATGCACTCAACCTGGATCCCATGGGCTTCCTGAATGCGATGCGCGAGGCTGCGCAATGTTGCCTCCAGGCCGGATTCATCCAAAATCCAGGGATAGAACTCGAACATCAACAACCGGGTTTGTTTAATGGCCTGATCAATAAAGTCGAGACACTCGCCCACCCGCATATGGCGGGTGCCGTCAGGCAAATCCGTCTGCAGGGATTCCAACTTGAAGCGACAACCTGCCAGACATTGAGCGACGGTATCGTGAAGATCCTGCGCCAGCCGCTGCCGTTCCCGCTCTTCGCTTAACCGCAGCTCCGATGCCAGCGCGCGGACCTGATTCCTGCAGCTGCGCAGCTGCTTCGCGGCCTGTTTGCACTTCGCAGTTTCCTGCTGCACTTGGGCTTTGGCTTTCAGCAGTCGGACGCTATGCTCCACCACAGTCAGCTTCGACTCACGCAAGGCAGGTTGAGATTCCATTAAGGGTTGGCTCTTCCATTGGTTCAATTCATCAATTTTATACCTGGCATTCAGCAGGTCCATCTTGATTTTGTCCGAATTTTCCATAGTCTTGCTCCTCCTTGTGGATTTGACGATCCCGCCGGAATTTCCCGGTTGAACGCAGCCGGCGCGGTTTGATACCGACACCATATATCTTCCCGCTTAAATCCGGTATCGGAGTCTCTCCTATTTTAATGTAAGATTTTGAGAGACTTTTTGTGTCCGTGTTTGTCTTACAAGCCGAAACCGGCCAAGGAAACCCGCCCTCCGGCTTGCCGGCCGGCAGAGCATGCCCTTAAGTTGTATAAAATGTTTTCTTAAAGTGAGCTGCCTTATTGAAAGTCCTTAGCGATATTACGTGATCCGAGCCGGAGGCCAGTATCGTAGCGCTATAATTGCCTGACTGATTTCTGCCAAACACAAAGAGCTAAAAATGCCAACGTTGGGGCAAAGTACATTGTCGACCTTATTTTAGGTGGAAAATCGATGTATTTTTGCCGGATGCAGGCGTCGCCTCTTGTGAATCAGGATTAAAAAGCTAATTATTGACCAAGCGAGAAATCTAAAGAAATTCACAGTAAAGGAGGAGACGGCCATTCCATGAACACCGACAGCTACCCGCCGATCGGCGAATACGGTTTCATCGCTGACTGTCATTCCGCAGCCCTGGTTTCCAAATCAGGCTCCATCGACTGGTGCTGCATGCCGCGCATCGATTCCAGCAGCTGCTTCGGCAGAATACTCGATTGGAAGAAGGGGGGATCCTGCCGGATTTCACCCGCGAACCCCTATGAGAGCCGCCGCCGCTACCTGGACCGCACACTCGTTCTCGAAACCACCTTCCAAACCGAGACCGGCCGGGCGCGCCTTCTCGACTGTTTTACCATGCGCCGCGGCGGAGAGCACGACCCCCATCGGCAGATCCTGCGTGTCATCGAAGGCCTGGAAGGAAAGGTCGATTTCACAATAGACATCGTTCCGCGATTCGACTTCGGCGCCATTAAGCCGTGGATTAGACGCTACCGCCAGGATCATCACATGGCTGTCGGCGGCAGCGACGGGCTGCTCATTTCCAGCGATGCATCCGTAAAAATGAAGCACCGCCACGATTTAGCCGGTTCATGCATTGTCGCTGCCGGGCAGCGCAAGCACCTTTCCATCCTGCATCGGCCGCCGGAAAGTCTCGGTGAGAATCTGGTGGACGTACCGGATCCCAGGGAGCAGGACCGCCGCCTGCAGGAAACTATCGAATGGTGGCAAGCCTGGTCCGGCCAGGGCCAATGCGGCGGACCCTATGCCGACCAGCTGCAACGTTCGGCCATTGTGTTAAAGGGGCTTTCCAACGCGCCGACCGGCGCCATCGCAGCCGCACCGACCACCTCGCTGCCCGAATCGCCGGGTGGAACCCGCAACTGGGACTATCGCTTTTCATGGATTCGGGACTCTTCTTTCACGGTTCGCTCGCTGGCCCAGCTGAACTATACCCATGAAGCCGATGGATTCCGAAGGTTCATCGAACGCAGTGCGGCCGGCAGCGCGGATCAACTGCAGGTTCTCTACGGTATCGGCGGTGAACGGCGCCTGCATGAATATGAAATTGGAGATTTGGAAGGCTATCGCGGGGCAAAACCGGTGCGGATCGGCAACGCCGCCGAAAGCCAGATTCAGCTGGATGCCTACGGTGAACTTCTGGATCTGGCTTGGCACTGGCACTGCCGCAGGCGCTCCCCGGACCACGACTACTGGGAATTCCTGGTGGAGCTGGTCAACAAGGTTTGCAGCTGCTGGCAGAGAACTGATTGCGGCATCTGGGAATTTCGCGGGGCACCGCGGCATTTCGTGCATTCCAAGGTTATGTGCTGGGCGGCGCTCAATTACGGAATCAAGCTGGCCGGCGATCTCCGCCGCAAGGCTCCGCTGCAAAAATGGCAAAAAGCCCGCGCAGCGGTGCGTCGAGCGGTTGAATCGCAGGGCTATGATGCTGAGCGTGGCATATTCATTCAGGCCTTTGACCACCCCGGAACGGATGCAGCGCTGCTGCTGCTTCCCATGGTCGGCTTTGTTGCCTATGACGATAAACGCATGATCCGCACCACAGACGCCGTGCGTGAAGAGCTCGGCCAAGACGGACTGCTGCGCCGCTATTCAGACGGTGATGACGGCATGCAGGGCCGTGAAGGCGTATTTCTGGCCTGCTCCTTCTGGCTGGCGGAGTGCCTGGCCCGGCAGCACCGGCTGGACGAGGCCCATCAGACCTTAAAACGCGCCCTTGAGGTGGGCAACGACCTGGGCCTTTTTGCGGAAGAATACGATACCGCGGCCGATGAAATGCTGGGTAATTTCCCGCAGGGACTCACCCATCTGTCGCTGATCACCGCGGCCGTCGCCCTGAATGAAATCGAAGGGGCTTCGGAGGCCGGCTCCAACAACTGCAAAATCTCAGCGACTCCCGATTCCCGGGGTTCCGATTCTTAAACAACCGTAAAAAGTTTTGCCGTTATTACGAAGTGGTGGATTTTTAGCACCTCTTGCCGGACGAGTTATTCGGCCGCTTTAACGCGCCGGACCGGCTTTTCTGGATAGGGGCACCTGCAGTTTTCGCTTCCTGATGAACCGATACACGCCTTCGACCATAAAAGCCAAAAGGAGCATTGCCAATAATATCCACAGATGCGAAGGGGTTTTTTGACCGATTTCCCAAATCAAGCTGCCGAGGGCTGCCAAGCACAGCACAACTCCCAGGATCGGTATCCAGCGTCGACTGTCGGTCTTTTTGGCGAGTGCAGCGTTGGCACCGTTGACGGCAGCAAAAATCAGCAGAAATCCGGCGCTGCCCATCATGGAAATGCTCGAAAGATCAAACAAATTTGCAATGACAAGCGTCACCCCGGCCGTAATCAGGAGACCCTCCACCGGTTCGTGCCATACCTTGTGCTCGAGACTCTCGGGCAGTTCACCGTCTTTGGCGATGATATAACTCAGGCGGGTCGCACCGTATAGCGTGGCGTTGACGGCGGAGGCGGTGGATAAAAGCGCGGCAATCGTGACTCAGAACATACCCGTTTCGGCCCAGAAAGGGACGAGCGGCGGCGGCGAGCGCATAATCTTTGGCGGCTACGATCTTGTCCACGGACAGATTGCCGATGGTGACGGCGGCCACCATAATGTAAAGGCAAATGACAAAACCGACGGCCGAGTAAAACGCCCTCGGCAGCGTTTTGCCGGGATTTCGAACGTCGTCGGCCGTATTGGCGATCAATTCGAATCCTTCATAGGCGAGAAAAATAATCATGCCGCCGGCGATCATTTGAACGGGCGCAGACCATTGATCGGGGAGAAGACGATTGACGTCCATGCTCATTGCGCCCGTAGCAACAAACAGCAGAAGGATTGCGATTTTAACGGCGACAATCCAGTCTTCAACCTCGCCGATAAACTTGGCGCTCAACAGATTCAAGCCGGTAATGGCAAGGATGCTGCCGCTGATGAGGACATGCTTCCAGACCGGCTGGGAGCTTTGGGGAAACATGGCCGAGCCATAGCTGCCGAAAGCATATGTATAAAGGGAAAGCATAACGATATAGCTGATCCAGAGCAGGACGTTCATCGCGCCGGTAAAAAGCCCGGGGCCGAAGGCATTATCGAGAAAGGCGACCGTTCCGCCTTCGTTGGGATATGTTACCGAAAGCCGCGTGTAAGAATAAGACGTCACCAGTGCAACCAGCCCCGCGATCAAAAAAGCGATCGGCGCCGCCCCGCGGGTCAGCTGGACCGAGAGGCCGAGGACCGCGAAAATTCCACCCCCCACCATGCCCCCCACCCCGATGGCGACAACACTCCAGTATCCCATTTTCTTTCTATCCGCCGCCATATCGACTTTTCCTATTTTCTTTCTGCATTTGCGTTTTAAGGTAGAGAATATTGTCGCTTTTCATTTCATAGCCCTTCGGACTTGCCCCTGTTGCCGGGGGTGCGGTGGTAATCCGTTGCCGGTCCGCTCCCGGATCATTGTCGGCGGTACCCGACGCTTCTGGAGGTCGGCTTAAGGGTTCGCGAAAAAATTAATTCACAATATTAGGCGTTGAGGCGCCCGGACGGCAAGGCGCGAAAACGCAGGAATATCTTGATATTCCGAGTTTTCGCAACGCAGCCGGGCGGGATGCATCGGCGTATAGAATGTAAAGTTATTTTTGAGTGAGCCCTAAGAGGGTGACCCGTTCATTATGTGGCACGCTGCCAGATTTTCCTGGCACTGGAGGTAGGTCGGCATCACCCAGCTGCGGCCATCCTGAGCGATCAGGATTTCAGCCTCTTCGGGCCCCCAGGTTCCCGCTTGGTAGTTGGGAAATGAATACGGTTTAATCTTTTCCCATGCCTGTATGATGGGAGACAATACCTGCCAGGCGGCCTCCGTTTGATCGGCCCGCATAAAGAGCGTCGTGTCCCCGCGCATCACATCCAGCAGCAGCGTCTCATAAGCTTCCGGAGGTTTTACGTCGAAAGCCTCTCGATAGTAGAACTGCATCAAAACAGGCGATAGATGCATGGTCAGCCCGGGGTGTTTGACCTCGAAACGCAAAAAAATCCCTTCGTGGGGCTGAATGGCCAGCAGCAGTCGATTCGGACGCGAATCCATCAGGGCGGCCGCGGGAAACGTCTGATGGGGTACCGGCCGGAATTGAATAGCGACTTCGGAAATTTTAGCCGGCAAGCGCTTGCCGGTGCGCAGGTAGAAAGGAACTCCCTGCCAGCGCCAGTTATCGACGTAGAGTTTGAGCGCCGCATAGGTTTCCGTAAGCGAGTCCGCTGCGACATCGGGCTCTTCCCGATAGGCCTTGACGCGCTCTGCCTCTATCCAGCCGCCGGCATACTGACCCCGCACGGCAAAGTCGTTGATCTGCTCAAAGGGGATGGGGCGAATGGCGTGCAGCACATCCACTTTTTTGTTCCGGATCTCATTGCCGTTGAAGGATACAGGGGCTTCCATGGTGATGAGGCAAAGAATCTGAAGCAGGTGGTTCTGAATCATGTCGCGCAGGGCCCCGGCCCGGTCATAATAGCCGCCGCGGTGCGCGACCCCCACCGATTCCGCAACGGTAATCTGGACGTGATCGATATAGTGACGGTTCCAGAGCGGTTCAAACAGCGTATTGCCGAAACGGAAGGCCAGAATGTTCTGGACGGTCTCCTTGCCAAGGTAATGGTCGATCCGGTAAATTTGGGATTCGAGAAAGATGCCCGTCAGGGTCTTGTTCAGTTTCCCGGCCGATTCAAGGTCCCGGCCAAAGGGTTTTTCAACAACGATGCGAGATTCCTCCCGGTCCGCATACAGTTTGGCATGGTCGAGTTTCCGGGCCAGGTTTTCCACCAACCCGGGTGGGACCGCCAGATAGAAGATCTTGTTGGCCTTCGTTTCCCAATCCTTCTCGATCATCGCCACTCGCTTGGCCAGATTTATAAAGCTCTTGTCGTCATCAAAATCGGCCTCGATATAGAACAGATTCTCCGCAAATGAATGCCAGAATTTCTTGTCGACCTTGCCCCGGCGCGAATTTTTATCCACACCCTCCTGCAGGTGATGGCGGAATTGGTCGTCTGTCATTTCAACTCGGTCCAACCCCAGCACGATGATGCGCTCGGGCATCCATCCATCCAGATGAAGATTGTAAAGGGCCGGAATCAGCTTGCGCCAAGTCAGGTCGCCGCCCGCACCGAAAATCACGAAAATGGTGGGGTTCGGCCGAACGTTGTTTTCCATGGGGTTCCTCCTCGGTTTCTTTCCGAATGTCTGTTTCGACTGCGGATTATTTCCATTGCGTGTGAAAAATGTCTTCCGAATCGATATCACATATTTTTTCCGACATGGTTCTTTCCTCGCAAAGGGTTTTCCTTCATTTTGATTTCTCCTTAATTTGCGGGGCTCCCGGATGATCCGAACACCACAGGTTTGATTGTGGTTTGATCGGGTTTTGGTCTGGTACCGAATTAATTGCTGCCTCTGCCCGCGGCAGGCGGTCTGAACGCTGACATTTGGGGTGAAGTCATGGCCTGACCCTTCGGACCAGACTCTTTTGCTGAATCTAGTTAGGCTGCGCTTGAAACAGAATAAGCGATATACCGTATTTACTGCCCCCCAGGACAGTATTTTGCCTGAGTTGGGCGTTTCCATCAAGAAGGTTGCAACAATGGTCCGTCCCGAACGGGTGGGGATAAATCTCGCCCCTACCCGGCAGGTTAATCAAGGTAATGCTGTATTGGACTTAGGCTTTTACGGCGAAAACCATTGGCATTATTGATTGATCCTGGATACTGGTTTCCAGTCTTCGCTCTTTCAAAGCTTCGACCCGGCAAGCTGGATGCTGGATTTTTCTGGATTTCACTGACGGTGCATTACTGAATATCCAGCATCAAGTAACGAGCATCCAGCATCGACCCTGTAAATGCGATGGTCTTAGGCCTACCGCTGCTGAATGGCCATGCCGATTTATGCAACGTTAAGGCTTATTTAGGTATGACCGGTGCGACATTAACACCCAAATGGTAAACCAGTTCACCGCCGTAATAGGCCGTAATTATCAGCAGGACCACCCCGGCCATCCCCGGCAGAAGCTGCCATCCAACCCACGCCGCCCTGCAGGGGGTACTTGCGCCACAGGACCCAAAGCCGCAGCAGGCAGTATAAGCTGAAGACAGCTATCGTGATCAGCGCCAGAGTTTCGTGGGTTTCAAGCGGACCCATGGCAAAGCCCTTCGAAACCGCTTTATCTAAGGCCATATCACCAAAGATCGCAGCAACCCCGGCCGAGAGTGTGCCCAGCAGCAAAGCCCACAATGAAATCAGCGGCAGGCCCTGTCGGCCGGCCAGATCTTTTTTTGTCAAGAGCACAATTATGTCCAGGGCCACGGCAGTGATTAAAAAGACAATCGGAAAATGAACCAGCATGGGATGAATAAGCTCGATTGAAATCATAAGGCCTCCTAACGTTTGAAATTTGAACTCCGTTCAGCAACCGGTAAAACTCGCATCAGCGATATCGTCGGCTGCCTTTTGTCAGACGACTCATCGCACCTATATTAAAACCCAAAATGCGAATCCCGTATCGGCGCCGGTCTTATTTTTGCGTAAGATTCAGGCGCATTTTTGCGTAGGCATTTGTCTCACACGACCGATTGCCGCGCCTGGTTGTATGTTCGGCAAGGTGATCGTTTTGGCCGGGGAAGCCTATTGTAAGACAAATATCTACAGAAAGTCGGGGCAAAATCCTACCCGATTATCAGACCGGCACCGATACCGGATTCGTACTCAAAAACTTATAGTGTGTGCAAACAAAGAAAGGTGAAAGGCCATGCTGACCGTCTATATAGTCGATGATTCCGATGTAATGCGCGAAAGATTAGCGGAGTCGATTTCCGATATTGCGGAAATTGAAGTCACGGGGCAAAGCGGAAATCCCTTCGATGCTCTGAACAGAATCAAAGCCGAGCATCCGGATATCGTCATATTGGATATACGGCTGCCGGGAAAAAGCGGCATCGATGTGCTCAAAGACATCAAGAAAGAATCCCCGGCACCCATCGTTATCATGATTACCAACTATCCCTATCGTCAATACCGGCAGGGCTGCATGGCCGCCGGTGCGGATTATTTTTTCAGCAAAATAGACGAATTCGAGATGATTGCCCAGGTGTTGCGTAATATGAGCCGCAGCAAATCGCACAACCGCCGGGGCGAATAAAAAATCAACGAAAGGAGGAATGGCTCCGCTTTAATGTAAATTCGGTCGCGACCGTTTACAACCGGTGGCGCGAAACCGTAGACAGCCCATAAAAACTTCGACCATCCGGTTGTGCAGTAAGAAATTTATTCATCATGAAAATAAGTCAGGAGGAATTCAACATGAAAAGAAAAATTGTAAACGTTCGATTACTATTACTGGTGTTTACCCTCGTTGGTGCCATCGCTTTAATTGCACCGTTCAAATACGTCCTCGCCGCGCAGGGCGACAGCTTTGTTACGCCTCCGAGTTTTGCGGATTTAGCGGACAAGGTCAAAGGATCGGTCGTGAACATCTCCACCACTCAGGTGGTGGAAGGAGCTAATCCACTGCTTCCGTTTATGGGGCCCGGCTCACCGTTTGGGAATTTTTTCGGTCCGAATTCTCCGAAAGGATATTTCGGCATCAATCCGCATGAAAAAATGGAAACCCATGCCTTGGGCTCCGGTTTTGTCATCAGCTCCGACGGGCTGATTCTTACCAACAACCACGTGGTTGAAAAAGCAACCGAAATAAAAGTCAAATTAATAGACGGCAGGGTTTACGATGCCAAATTGGTCGGAAGGGACCCGAAAACTGATCTGGCGCTCATCCAAGCCAAACCAGATAAATATTTTCCCAAGCCGGTCGTGCTTGGGGATTCGGATGCCATGCGCGTCGGCGACTGGGTCATGGCCGTCGGCAACCCCTTCGGGTTGGGCAACACGGTGACAACCGGCATCATCAGTGCCAAAAGCCGTGTCCTCGGCGCCGGGCCCTATGATGATTTTCTGCAAACCGATGCCGCGATCAACCCCGGCAACAGCGGCGGGCCGCTGTTCAATATGCAGGGTCAGGTAATCGGAATCAACACCGCCATCATTGCGCAGGCCCAGGGCATCGGATTTGCCATCCCCATCAATATTGCCAAAAATCTTCTGCCCCAGCTCAAAACAGGTAAAATTATCCGGGGATGGCTCGGGATAATGATTCAGGATATCACACCGGAGCTTGCCAAATCGTTCGATCTCAAGAGTTCAAAGGGGGTCATCATTTCGGATGTGGTCAAAGGCAGTCCGGCTGATCAAGCGTCGCTGCAGCGCGGGGATGTGATTGTGCAGTTTAATGGAAAAGAAATTGAAAATGCCCGCATGCTGTCCCAGATGGCGGCGGCAACTGCGCCGAACACGCGCGTCAGCATCGAAATCCTGCGCAATGGTCAGCCGGAAACCGTCTCCCTGACGGTCGGAACCATGCCCGAAGGGAAGCTGACAACCGCGCCTTCTGAAAAATCAGAACAAGGCGCCTGGGGCATGACCGTTCAGGAACTCACGCCGCCGGTGGCCGGCCAGCTTGGATTGGAGCCGGGAACAACCGGAGTGGTGATTACCGACATCAAAGCAGGCAGCCCTGCTGCTGAAGCAGGATTGCAGGCAGGTGATTTAATCACGGAAGTAGGCCACAAGCTTATCAAAAATCTGGATGACTACCAGCAGGCTTTGAAACAGGTAAAAAGTGGTGAAAATTTGTTGCTGTTGGTCAAACGAGGCAGCGGAGCATTTTATGTCGTGCTGACACCGCCTTCAAAAAACCAGTAGTCCATGATCCGCACGGGGAAAACCGAATCTTGACGAGTTGAGCGGAAACCCGATGTGTGAAGGCGGAAACATGCGAAGCAATTGGCTGCGCAAAGCCAAGGGGCGGCAGTCCCTCCGTAAGGACGGGATTGCCGCTTCAGCATTTTCCCGTGACAAACTATCAACCGAGTGTTAAGAGCATAAGGCATAACATTCTTCCTATCCGATCAGGAATCATTTATAGGCGCTTTCATGGAGCTGCCTGGTATTCAGAAAGTCAGTATTTACTGAAAATTATTCATGCTGAAGAAGAAGAAGGAGGAGAAGTAGCATGCCGGCCAAAAACATCTACGACCTTTATATAACGGACACAGATAGAAATATTATCCTGGAAGAAAAGTCCGTGGCTGCCGAAACAGCCGAAAAAATTATCCGGGAACATCCCTGGCGCAGTGAGCTGCAAACCTATGTCCAACTGTGGAAACAGGCCACTAGATTCAGTTTCAGCATCCGTTACATGGAGGCGGTAAAAAAGTTTGGTGTGGGATTTTCCGATAAGGTGTCGCTGTTTAAATTGCCGCTGCCCTACGTCGGGGCAAGCTATGGCCATTTTGACGATATGGATGATGTCATCGCGTCGCTGCATCTATTCCTCGAAGGCGAGTTTGAAAAATTGGAACAATTTTTAGCAAGGTATCGCCCCGAACAAAAGGGGGATTAGGTTACCTTAACGTCGCAAAAATCTGTATAATTATTTAACAGGGGCGGGCGCAAGACCGTCGCATTTACGAGGTCGATGCTGGATGCTCGATACTTGATGCTGGATATTCAGCAAGGCACCGCGAACGAAATCCAGAAACATCAAGCATCAATCCAAAATGCCAATGATTGTCGTCGGGACAGCCAAAGCATTGCACAGGGTTTACTTTGCATCGCCTTTTGGCGGTATGATCAGAATCTTTTTCAATTCTTCCATTGCATTTCCAAAATTCTGCCATTTTCCCTGTTCCAGTGCTTTCTGAGCATTTTCAAATTCTTTCTTGGCACGAATCAACTCATCTGTTTGAACCGGGGCGGCAATGGTGTGCTTTTCAGGCTGGGCGGCACCGAAGACGGCTCGCCAGGGCCTGCTCGAGGGTCGGCTCCATGACCACCTTATCGCCTTGAATGACAATGATGCGTTTCAGCTGGGGGATGTTTATTCCTTCAGCGATGAGATACACCGGCTCCACGTAGAGAAACGCGTTGTCAATGGGAATCACAATCAAGTTGCCGCGGATGACCCGCGATCCCTTCTGGTCCCAAAGGGACAATTGTTCGGATATCAGGGTATTCTGATCGATCATGGCTTCAATTTGAATGGGACCGAATGTCAGCCGCTTTTTGGGGAGTTGATAGACGATCAGGTGTCCGTACTGGGGAAAATCACATTTGGCCGCCATCCACGCGATCATATTGTCCCGGCCCTGGGGGGTAAAGGGCGTCATCAGAAGATACTGAAGCGCTTGCGTGCCGGGCAGACGCATCAGGATGTAATAGGGTTCAAGCCGAATTGCGCTGCCCGCATATTTTTCCTGGGGCAAGTCCCAGAGATCCTCCTGGTTGTAAAATACCTGGGGGGTGGTCATATGATACGTTCGGTAAAGATCGGCTTGAATGTCAAACAGATCCTCGGGGTAGCGGAGGTGATTTTTCAGATCCTGAGGCATGTCCGCCAGGTCTTTGAAGGCGCCCGGGAAGGCCCGCCGGTACAAAGCCAGGATCGGGTCCTGGGGGTCCATCACATAAAGCTGCACCGTCCCGTTATAGACGTCCACCACGGCTTTCACCGAGTTGCGGATGTAATTCAGCCTTATTGAACGCTTTTTCATACGGTGCTGAATAGGGAAAGCGGTCGGATACCGTGTAGGCATCCTGAATCCAGTAGAGTTTTCCTTCACTGAGCACAAGGTATGGATCCTGATCAAGTTCTAAAAAGGGGGCGATCCGGGCGACACGCTCGCGCACATTGCGCCAGATCTGAATGCGACTTTCGGGTCCGGTGTATGAAGTGAGCAAAATGTTGATGTCGGACTGGGTCCAGGCAAACAAAGCCCTTTTCCAGAAGCTGTCAAGGGGAATACCCCCTTTGCCCTGATAGCTGGTGTAGACGTTTTGATCGCCTTTGGGGTAGTCAAACTCCTTGATCTTGGTCGCTACAATTCGGTAGCCGGGTGTTTTTTCACCGTAGTAGATCGCCGGCTGATCCACCGTCAAACCGAATGCGGACTCGGGCGGAATATTGTCGATAATGTAGTCGGGCAGGCCCTCGGGAGTCTTTTTGGAGACAAAGTTCATGACCGGGCCATAGCCGTGAGTGAACTGAAGGTATTTATTGACCCAGGTTCGGGCCTTGGGGGGCAGCTGGGCCGCCAGTTCACGGGCCGAGAGCATCACCTGGTGATAGCCGTCTTCCAGGTGATAGCGATCCACATCCACCTGGTAAAATTGATAATACAGCCGAATTTCCTGGGTCTGACGATAGGTTTGAAGAATGGGCCGCCAGTCCCAGATACGAATATTGTCAATTGTTTCCTGATTCTTGGGGATATCATCCAGGGTGAGGTCTCCCAAAGCCGGATAGGACGTTTCCTTAATTTGATCGAGCTGAAAAGCCTTGCGGGTAAATTCGATATTATGCTTAAGATACGGCGTTTCCAGTTCAAGTTCGCTGGGCTGCACCTTGAATTTTTGCACCAGGCCGGGCAGGATGATAATAATGATAAAATACAAGGCAAAATAACTGCAGAACGCTGATCGGAAGCATCTTAAAACGCCGGGTGAAAAAACCCACGGCAATCATAATTGCCAGTACAATGGAAGCCAACAGCATGATCCAGAGCGTGATGCGGCTGACGTTATCGGCGGTATACCCCACGCCGTATACCACGCCGGTCGTTGAATAGAGAAGTTCGAAACGATCCAGATAATACCCCCACCCCCACACGCCGATCAAAAAGATGAAAAGCAGCGGACAGGTGCCCGATCACCTTCCAGCTGCCGTGCAGGATTTCGCCCCGGCCGAACCGAAACGCCCCAAAGTAGGAATAGGTGAACGAGCACAATGAGCAGGGTTATGAAGGTCAGGCCCATCATGCTGTTTTGGATCAGTTCGTAAAAGGGAAGTCGAAAAAGATAAAAGCCGATGTCCTTGCCGAAGATCGGATCCGGTTGGCCGACGGCTCCTCCCCAGTGAAAACGCAGATAGGTGTCCCACTCGGGATGAAAGTTGAGCGCGAATATCAGACCGATGACGGCCGAGATTACCAGCCCGCCCGCTTTCAAAAACCCGGGGGTAATCCCGACGCCCGTTTGGGTGTAAATCCGGGTGGTATCTCCATCCATGGCTCGGGGAAAGGCAGCCGTGGTTGCTGCCGCAAACCGGAAATTAATCCAGGTATAAAGAAAGACGACCAGGAAGGACACACCCGAAAGAGACCATTTGACGGACAGCAGCCGCCAGAAAATATTCAGGTATCCTACCTGCCGCATCCAGAGCCATTGCTGCATCAAGCCGGATGCCACCAAGCAAAACACAAGTAAAATGAACGCCGCCGCGATCAAGGATCCTAAAATTACAGCAGGTCTTTTTTGCATGGCTATCCTCCCTAATTAGTGGTTGAACGAAAAACCGTCCATACTATAAATCTCACAGTTGAACGCAGGTATCGGTGCTGGTCTGATAATCGAGTAGGATATTGGTGCTTTTCTCTGTAAATGTTTGTCTTACAAAATATGGAATTGACAAACGGCATATTCGCATTTATGGTTTAATCATAAAATAAATCTGGAAGAAGACACTATGAATCGTATCCTGGTTGCCATTGACTTTTCGGAAGTAACCGACGACGTGCTCTCAAAAGCGATAACGCTGACCAAAGCACTGCAAGGCCGGCTGCGTATACTTCATGTAAATGATTCAGCGCCGTACAGCTATGCTCCCAAGAAGGATACCCCAAGTGAATCGATGCCCCAAATCGCCAAGCCATCGATGGCGGCCAACAATCTGGGAGCGATTCGGACCCGGATGTCAAAAGAACAGTTCGAGGCAGACTATCGATTGATGGAAGGTCCGGCGGCAGACAATATATTATCGGCCGCCAGGGAATTCGCGGCCGATATCATTGTGATCGGCGCGCGAGAGCATGGAAAATTTTTCCACTGTTTATTCGATGATACCACCAACTCTCTAATCCGCCATTCACCGTGTCCCATCCTGGTCGTACCGCATGTGGTCAGCAAATAGCAA
Organism: uncultured delta proteobacterium; assembly: GCA_963769935.1. Classification (GTDB taxonomy): domain Bacteria; phylum Desulfobacterota; class Desulfobacteria; order Desulfobacterales; family JAFDCJ01; genus JAFDCJ01. The sequence continues at coordinate 33,454 of CAVYNY010000015.1, forward strand.
CACCGATTTGGGTTTATGAGACGCGCGGCCCAAGTATGGCTAAAATTTCAGGTTCGTCCATCTTTTCTTTTTCGAGCAATACCTGGGCCATTTTTTCGAGTTTATCGCGTTTGTCCGTCAGCATTTGCTTGGCATCCGCATAGCAGGCTCGGATAATTTCCTGCGTCTCATCGTCGATCATCTGTCCAAGTTTTTCAGAATGCTGCATCATGCCGGGGCCCTGACCCAGGAACAGATCCTGCTGATGGTCGACCAGCGATATATTCGGCGCCTGTTGGCTCATACCATAAACCGTGATCATATTACGTGCAATTTTGGCTATTTTTTCCAGGTCATTGGAGGCACCGGTGGAAACCTCGCCAAAGACAATTTCTTCGGCTGCCCGGCCTCCCAGCAAGCCCTTGATTTTACCGGTCAACTCGCTGCGCGACATCAGAAAACGGTCTTCCAGCGGGGTTTGCAGCGTGTAGCCCAAAGCGCCGATACCCCGCGGCACAATGGAGACTTTCTGGACCGGATCCGCTCCGGCAGTAAAATGGCCCACGATGGCATGCCCGGATTCATGGTAGGCGACCACCTCCCGTTCATGGGGATTGATCAGCTTGTTCTTTTTCTCCAGCCCTGCGATCACCCGCTCGATCGCATCCTGGAAATGTTGCTGGGAGATTTCGTTCCGGTCTTTACGGGAGGCTAATAAAGCCGCTTCATTGCAGACATTGGCAATTTCAGCCCCTCCAAATCCAGGCGTTTCAGCAGCCAGTTTGCGCAGGTCGACGTCGTCTTTCAGAGTCAAATTACGGGTATGCACTTCAAATATTCGAACCCGTCCGATAAGATCCGGTCGATCCACGAGAATCTGGCGGTCAAACCGCCCGGGCCGCAGCAAGGCCGAATCAAGAACCTCGGGCCGGTTGGTGGCCCCCATGATAATGATTCCGATTTGGGGATCGAAACCGTCCATTTCGCTGAGCAACTGGTTAAGCGTGTTTTCCCTTTCATCGTTTCTACCCATATAAGGACCCTGGGACCTGCTTTTGCCGACGGCATCCAGCTCGTCGATAAAAATAATGCACGGGGCCTTGGCCTTGGCTTCTTTGAAGAGGTCGCGCACCCGGGCGGCGCCGACTCCGACGAACATCTCCACAAAATCCGAGCCGCTCAGGTTGAAAAAAGGCACATTGGCTTCCCCGGCCACGGCGCGCGCCAGCAGTGTCTTACCCGTTCCCGGAGGACCTACCAGCATGATGCCTTTGGGTAGTTTGGCCCCCAGACGCGTGTATTTGCCCGGTTCTTTTAAAAAGGACACGACTTCTTTGACTTCTTCAACCGCCTCATCGACCCCGGCGACGTCCTCGAATGTGACTTTGAGCGATGGGTCGACTTCATATATTTTGGCTTTGTTTTTGCCCAGGTTCAAAAAGCCGGCGCCGCCGCCGCCCTTGCCCATTTTGCGCATGATCCAACCCCAGACCAGAAAGAGAATGCCGAAAGGAATGATCCAATTGGAGATCAAATGGGCGAAAAAATGCGATTCGATTTTGCCCTGGTAAGTAACGCCGTGCTGCTGCAGGTCTTCCAGCAGGTTGGGATCGGTGAGGGGGATGACCGTAAATTGGCGTTGAACTTCCTCTTGGCGGGCCTTTTCCGATTGCGTCAGGTTTTTTTCAAAATTGAGATACCAGGGGGTTTGTTTTTGCTGCGGGGTGAAGCTGGGCTTAGCGGAGGAGGGAGGGGGCTCGGTTTCGGTTTTTTTCGCTGCACTGCCGGTCTGCGGGACAGCTTTGGGAGCAGCCTGATCGGATTTCAGTAAACCGTAGATCCTGTCGGATTCCAAAATTACACTTTCGACTTTATTCTTTTGAATAAGATCCCGGAATTTGCTGTATGGCAGCTCTTTAACCGCCGGTCCGGAAAAAAACATGGTTTCCAGAAAAAGCATAATCAAAAACATAATCAGGTAATAGCCGATGGAAAACTTGGATCGTTGAATCATTAACGCCTCCCCGGAGCAGTTGTCATTAATTTCGCTTATTTGCCAGGCGACTGGAACGTGCCGCCACCTCTTTAAATTAAACCAATATTAAATCCTGAAAGGCGGTTCGGGTATCGGCGCAGGTCCTATTTTTGTGTCGGATTCCGTGGAGATTTGCCGTAGGCATTTATCTGACACGAACTTGCTCAGCCGCACTTGAAAAAACAGCTCCCACAAGATCCTTAAGCTGTTATCAGGTTCCAAATAAGTTTCTTTTTTGATCAGATCGGCCGTTGTTTTGGCCGGCGGCTGGGCTGACACCTGAAACCTTTTACACTGGTCAACATCGGCGACAGCCAGGCTGTGGCCTTCTCGCCGAAACAATGTCAGACAAATATTGACACCAAATCTGGCGAAACTCCTACCTGATTATCAGACCGACACCGATACCGCAATCACCTCCGGCAGCTTATCGTGTGTTCAAATTGCAAACCGAAATTTCTTTTCGGACAGAAAGTAAATTGCATGGGCACACCGGCACCCAAAATAGACACGGCAAACGAAGCGCCTGCGGCAAGCGTTTTCGAAAAGCTTGAATCCAGCCCCAAGGGACTCACTGCCTCAGAGGTCCATAAACGGCTCGAAGCATACGGCTATAATGAAATTGCTGAAAAGGAAGTAAACCCCCTGGTCAAATTCCTGGGCTACTTCTGGGGGCCGATTCCCTGGATGATCGAGGTCGCGGCCGTGCTCTCAGCCATCGTCCGACACTGGGCGGATTTTATTATCATCATCGTCCTGCTCGCATTTAACGGGGTGGTGGGCTTCTGGCAGGAATACCAGGCCGGCAACGCGGTGGCGGCACTCAAGAAAAAGCTGGCGCTGAAAAGCCGGGCTCTGAGAGACGGACACTGGCAGCAAATCAATGCCAAAGAACTGGTGCCCGGCGACATCATCCGTCTGCGTCTGGGAGACATTATCCCGGCCGATGTGATGCTGTTTGACGGCGAGTATCTGAGCGTGGACCAGTCAGCCCTTACCGGAGAATCTTTGCCGGTGAACAAGACCGCGGGCGATTCCGCTTACTCGGGCTCGATAGCCAAGCAGGGCGAGATGCTGGGGCTGGTAACAGATACCGGCAACGACACCTATTTCGGCCGAACCGCCAAACTCGTCGCCAAGGCCAAGCCGGTGTCGCATTTCCAGAAGGCCGTACTGCAGATCGGCGATTATCTGATTTATCTGAGCCTGGGTCTGGTGGTGACCCTCATCCTCGTACAGCTGTTTCGCGGTACCGCCATGCTCGAGCTGGTTCAGTTCGCTTTGATTCTGACCGTGGCATCCATCCCGGTAGCCATGCCGGCGGTACTTTCGGTCACCATGGCCGTAGGCGCCCTGGTGCTTTCCAAAATGAAGGCCATCGTCTCCCGCCTGGAATCGATTGAAGAGATGGCCGGGATGGACATTCTGTGTTCCGACAAGACCGGGACCCTCACCCAGAACAAGCTTACCCTGGGGGATCCCCTGATATTCGAGGCCGAAAGCTCACAGGATCTGATTTTAGCTGCTGCGCTGGCTTCCAAGGAGGAGGATCAGGATGCCATCGACCTGGCCGTGATCGGTGGGCTTCAGGATCGCGGCGCGCTCAATTCATATCAGCAGCTTAAGTTTGTGCCCTTTGATCCGGTGGGCAAACGCACCGAAGCCACCATCCGGGGCGACGGCGACCACACCTTCAAGGTCACCAAAGGCGCACCACAGGTCATTCTTGCGCTGGCCCAGGTCGACCCGCATACCCGGGCCGGGGCTGAGCAGGCAATCAGCGACTTGGCCGCCAAGGGCTACCGCACTCTGGGTGTCGCCCGCGGTGAAGACGCCGGCGCCTGGCAGTTTCTGGGAATTTTACCCCTATATGATCCGCCGCGCGAGGACTCGGCCGAGACCATCAGCCAGGCCCGCCGCCATGGGATAGCGGTAAAAATGGTAACGGGCGACAATCTGGCGATTGCCGGCGAGATTGCGCAGCAGCTCGGGCTGGGAAAGACCGTTTACGCGGCGGATAAGCTGCTGCAAGGCGACAAAGATGCAACCCGGATGGCAGCCGATACGGCCGAAAAGGTCGAACAGGCCGACGGTTTTGCCCAGGTTTTTCCGGAGCACAAGTACGGCATCGTCAAAGCCTTGCAGGCCCGCGGCCACATCGTCGGCATGACCGGCGATGGGGTCAACGATGCTCCGGCCCTGAAACAGGCCGATATCGGCATCGCCGTCAGCGGTGCCACCGACGCCGCTCGGGCGGCGGCATCTTTAGTGCTGACGGCGCCGGGACTATCGGTGGTCATTAATGCCGTGGAAGAGGCGCGCCGGATCTTTGAGCGTATGAACAGCTATGCCATCTACCGCATCACGGAGACGATCCGCATCATGGTTTTTGTGGTGCTGGCGATGATCGTGTTCAGCTTCTATCCCATCACCGCCATCATGATCATTCTGCTGGCTTTCCTCAATGACGTCCCCATCATGACCATTGCTTACGACCGGACCGGGCTCGAGCCCAACCCCGTGCACTGGAACATGCATCGGGTCATTGCAGTGGCGACGGTAATGGGTCTGACCGGCGTCGCCGGAAGTTTTCTGATGCTTTACCTGGCGGTTGACTGGCTGCATTTAAACATCCCCCAGGTCCAAACATATGTATTCCTGAAAATGGCTGTAGCCGGCCATCTGACATTATTTGTGTCCCGCAGCAAAGGGTTTTTTCTCAAAAAGCCTTATCCGGCCCCGGTTATGATCTGGTCGGCGGTCGCCACCAAACTGGCAGGTACATTTCTGGCCGCCTATGGGTTCGGTCTGATCACACCGATCACCTGGCGCGAAATCGCTTTGATCTGGGGCTATTCCATTACCTGGGCTTTTCTGACGGATTGGGCCAAGACAAGGGTTTATCGCCACTTTGGCATGGCAACGACGCGGCATAAAAATTTTCTCAATACCGTGAAGCAGTCGCTGCATCACCACGCAGCGCCTACGATCTATCGGTAATTCAGAATAACAAAAAAAGATTATCAACACCATTAAGGAGGTTCTCATGTTTAATCGATTGTTTATATCAAACCGTCGCATCCCCGCCCCGTTTAAGAAGATGATAGCCGGTCTGCTGCTGGCTTTTGCAGGTGCAGGGGTTATTACGGCATGCGCTCAGCAACCGGCGCCGGATAATAAATCTTCCGCTGCAGCTGAATCGTCCCATGCGGTAGTAAGCAGGGTGGATACAAGCCAGCGGCTGTCGACCGATTTATCCTCTGCCATTGAACAAGTGGCAAATAAAGCGATTCCGGCTGTGGTGCACATTGAAGTGACCGAACACCAGGAAATGCCAAATCCTTACTATGCCTATAGGGACAATCCATTTTTCCGCCGCTTTTTCGGACTCCCCAAAAATATGCCGAAAAAGCTTCAAAGGGAAATGGTCGGCATCGGCACAGGAGTGATCATCGATGCCGAGGGACATATCCTAACCAACTATCATGTGGTCGGGGGAGCCACTAAAATCGTGGTGACCCTATCAGACGGCACCCAATATCCCGCCACGGTGGTAGGGGTGGATCCCGAAACGGATTTAGGCGTTATTAAAATCAACGCCGATAAGCCACTGCCTTTTTTAACCTTTGCAAATTCAGACAAAGCCACGGTCGGTCAATGGGTAGTGGCCATCGGCCAATCCAGAGGACTCGACCAGACCGTTACCCAGGGGATTATCAGTGCCAAACATCGAACCGGGATCACGGACCCGGGCAGCTACCAGGATTTTCTACAAACCGACGCCGCCATCAACCCGGGCAACAGCGGTGGACCCTTGCTGACGCTTGACGCCCGGGTCATCGGCATCAACTCAGAAATTGCCTCTCAATCGGGAGGTTTTGAAGGGATCGGATTTGCCATTCCCAGCAATATGGCTACCCATGTCGCCAAAGCCCTTATTGCCTACGGCAAGGTCGAGCGCGGATGGGTAGGCGTCGGTGCCCAGGATCTTACTCCCAATCTGGCCAAATCTTTCGGTTTAGCGCTTCCAAAGGGAGCACTGCTGGCGGAGATCGATAAAGATGGACCGGCGGATAAGGCCGGGCTCAAAAAAGGCGATGTCGTCGTCTCTTATCAAGGCCGGCCGGTTGCGGATGCCTCCATTTTTCGCAACGATGTGGCAAACTCTCCTATCGGTCAACCGGCACAGGTCGGCATCTGGCGGGACGGTAAAAAACAGGAAATTTCGGTTACGGTGGGCAACCTGGAGGATGAACGAAAAGCAGTCGCTGCGGTAGTGAAGGAGCGATTGGGTGTCGTGGTAAGGCCGCTGACCGTTAAAGAGGCTGAAGATTACGGGCTGTCGCTGCCGAAAGGCGTAGCTGTTAAATGGGTCGATCCCAAAGGGGCGATCGGTCAGGCCGGATTCGAGGTGGGAGACGTTATTCTGGCCCTCGACAATCAGCCGGTCCAGGGAGTGGCCAGTTTCGACGAAATGATGATGGCCATTCCTCATCATCAGAAGGCGGTCTTGCTTGCCATCAGCCATAAAACCGGGCAGTCCGGCTACGTTCAGATCGAGGTATCGTAGCTGCGGTGTTAACGACCGCAGCAATGCATGGAATGTCGAAGATCCGCCTTCGGAGGGGTGAAAAGATGGAATATTGGAGAATTGGAGAAGATCAATGAGTATTTTTAGCGCAGGGCATTATCTGGGATTGGTTGCTTTAGGGATCGGCGTCGGTTGCTATGGAACTTTGATCGGCGCAGGCGGCGGCTTCGTGTTGATGCCGGTCCTTCTGCTGCTGTATCCGCAGCAAGACGCCGATCTGCTGACCAGCATCTCGCTGGCGGTGGTTTTTTTCAATGCCCTCTCGGGGTCGGAAGCCTATGCGCTGCTGAAACGCATTGACTATCGTTCCGGCTTGATGTTTTCGGCTGCGACCATACCGGGGGCCGTGCTGGGGGCCCTGAACACGGCATATGTGCCCCGTCGTGTGTTTGATTTAATTTTCAGCGTCTTGTTATTGGCGGCCGCCGTCTTTTTAGGTTGGCGACCGCGCAAGGCCGGAACCGGTGGAAAATCAATGAACGCTGCTCATCACAAAATGGTGCGGCGGGTGGTCGATGTGCATGGTATCGTGTACGAGTATGATTTCAACTGGCTGCTTGGCATGGGGATCAGCCTCATTGTCGGATATGTTTCAAGTTTTTTGGGGATCGGTGGAGGCATTATCCATGTTCCGGCGCTCAGCTTTCTCTTGAATTTTCCCGTACACATCGCCACCGCCACCTCCCACTTTATTCTGGCCATCATGGCATTGACCGGCACTGTGGTCCACATTTTGACGGGAACCTTCGCCCACGGCGTCCATCGAACGATAGCCCTGGCCATTGGGGTGGTCCTGGGCGCTCAAATAGGTGCACGCCTGTCCGAGAGGTTGCAGGGAAGCTGGATCATCCGGAGTTTGGCAGTTGCTCTGGGACTCGTGGGACTGCGGATTTTAATCGTGGCCTTGTAGGCCTGGGTCGAGGTATTCGCGCTATGGAAAAGAAGTATGACAAAAATGTAGATGTAGACAATCTTATTGTGGAAGAGATTCTGGTTTTACTCCAGGAAAAAAGGACCGCCCTCAGAATGGTGCGAATTGGAATCGGGGCGATTATCGCCCAGATAACCATCCTCGGTTTTCTGATCGCCACCTCCAAATACTATGAGTGGATGGAGGTTATGCATCTGTGGATTCCGTTTGTCATTGCTCAACCTGGTCGTGTTGGGGGTTGCCGGCTACTTTATTTTTGGATCGCTCATTTACATACATCGTCTGGATCGCCAGATTCAGAGATACAAAAAAAGTCATGGCGTAATCTCTAATTTTATGGACTGAAAACCCGGCGGGGTGATGCGGTTCCGATTCACGTTGTCAATTTTTCTGAGGTTGCACGGATTGGTTTGTGGTTTGGATAAATCTCATGCTGCCGAAGGGAAACAAAAATCAAATAAAGCATTTCAATTTGATTGTTGACGGCTTCGACCAGAATCTTTTCTTCTTGGTCCAGACATTTTTTGGGGAAAACACAAGCGACCGTAATCATCGAATTATCGCGGCGGGAAGCCACGATACTGTATCCGTCGATCGCCCGGTCGGCAACGATGGCTTTGTTGCTGATCCCCTTGATCAAAGAATTCGCATTTTTCCTGGCTTCAAGATGCTCTTTTATCGTTCTTAAGTTGGCTTGACAGATAATTCGGATCAAAACCCAGTCAGCATTTACAATTCCCAGCAAATTGCCGGCAAATAAGGCCAGATCGTTTCTAAATTCATTTTCAGTTTTCGGATACCTTCCGAGTCTGCAAAAAATAGATTGAATTGCTTGAATTTGTATGTTTACCCCACCGATATATTTGAACGCATCGGTAAGCTTGCTCGACAAATCGCAGTTATCTCGGGATAATCTGCACGTCTCCTGCCGGTATTTTTTCAATTCTTTTTTATAAATGTCAGATAAAATAAAGGCAATCAAAAGAAGGATGCTGATCAACACCGCTTCCACGACATCTTCTTGAATGACATATTTTTTGAACAGCAAAAGATGATGCCTGATAAAAATCGGCGTAAAAACGATCCCCAATAACAGAAACACTATCGTTGCTATGTAGCTGAATTCAAGAAATTTTGTTTTATCCGCCGCCTTGAATGGTTCCAAAATTCTCATTTATCAAATCCAGCCAGGTTTTATTCAACCTAAAGTTTTCCTCATAAAGGCCGAGTATAATTATTACCCTCAAGCCCTGGTAAAAGTACCGGGAAAAATTTATCTGGTCAAGATTTTTAAGCTGCAAAAGAGGAGTAAAAGATTGAAAATCACCCTCATTCTCGCAATTGCCGCCGTGGCAGCGAATATTGCGCTTATATGGTATGCAAAAAAATATAATAAAGCCAAAACCGATGAAACCTCGGATCCCGAAAATGGATCCTATGCCATTTCGCAAGGATATCTGAATACCCCAGAAGCAAGGCGATTAAGAAAATCAGCAGCCGCTGAGTTGGGTCTATCGATTAAACAATTGGATCGTATACCTGTCAAGGAAATTAAGCAACTATCCAAGGAGCAGAAATTGATTAATTAGGGTTGCGCCTTGAACTCAAATAATCTTCGAGCCCCTTTGCGGCATCTTTTCCGGAATCTCATGCGCCTTATCCAACCGATACCTCATCTCTTTAAACATCGCCGCCGTCTCTTTCAGGAAGCCCTCAGCCTTGCCCGCCGGGCCCGGACTCCCATATAGTTCTCCCAATAAGAGGTGGGCCATAGATGCAAATGTATCATTTTGCTTGCAAATCTTCAATTGATAATGATAACAAGCGATTTTTTACCATGAGAGGACATCCTGGAGTCTGCCGATGGGAAACAATAACCAAAGCAGTATGGTATTAGGGACCGTTGCCGCCGTCTGCGTCGTCTTTTTCTGGTCGGGCTGGATCGTCATCAGCCGGCTCGGGGTGACCCATCATTTGACCGTATACGATGTCACCGGTCTCAGGTACGGCATCGGCGCGGTCGTGGCCCTGCCCTATATTGTCTGGTGCCGGGCCTGGCGGGGTCTGACCACCGGCCGGACCCTGGTTCTGACCTTGACCGCCGGTATACCCTACGCCCTGCTGTCTTATTTCGGACTCTCTTACGCGCCGGCGGCCCACGGCGGGGTGTTCCTGAACGGCTGCCTGCCCGTTTTCACCTCCCTGTTCGCCTGGATCTGGCTCGGCCAGAAGAGCCGAGCCCCTCAGATTGCAGGTCTGGGCATCATCCTGCTCGGCGTCACGCTGGTCGGTTATGAGGGATTCAGATCTTCGGGCGGCGGGATGGCCTGGTTGGGTGATTTTCTGTTCCTGGCAGCGATCTCCCTGTTCGCCGTGTTTATGATTGCCAACCGGCTCTGGACCATCACCCCCGGACAGGTTGTATTTGCAGCGACCATTGTCAGCGCCGTCTTCTATATCCCGGTCTGGCTGCTGTGGCTGGACAGCAACCTGGCGACCGCTCCCGGATCGGAAATTCTGCTCCAGGGCATTTATCAGGGTCTGGTTCCCAGCGTACTGGGCATATCCTGCCTCAACATCGCCGTTCGCCATATCGGCGCCCACGCAACTTCAGTCTTTCTTTCGGTCGTGCCCTGCGTGGCAGCCCTGGCGGCCATCCCGATCCTGCACGAGATGCCGGGTCTGCCGGCCTGGCTCGGCATGCTCACGGTCACCGTCGGCATCCTGCTGGCCCTGGGTATGCTGGGAGGTAAGAAGATAGGAAGTTGGGAAGGTGCGGAAATAAGAAGGTGAGAAGTTGAGAAGCTTGGAAGCCCGGGAAGCTATGAAATGGCGAGCCAGTGTCCCCCCATCAATTTGTGTACCCCGTTAAATTTTTTGCAAAAGACCGCTAAGCGGATTTAACGTGGGCAATCAAATCAACAAACCCAACGACTCAATCCGCCTCACATTTTAAACAGTATACCCTCTGCCAAGTACCTTTGCACCACAAATCTCGTGTGAAACTACATTTAGTTTCTTCCACGATCAGACTGGACGCTCGCGGCCAGAGGCGGCGCTTATATGAAAATCCATTTATAGCGACCGATTTCGTAGGGCGGGCCTCCGTGCCCGCCGAAATGGGTCGGCACGGAGGCCGACCCTACGCCGGCGTCAAACCAAAGTTTCTTTTATGATCAGACCGGCATTTGTTTTGGCCGGCGGCGGCGCTGACACCTGAAACCTTCATCCAACACTAAACACCAAAAAACAAAACACTATTTATTCTCCCCCGCGCCCTCATCCGCATACATGCGCCCCGCTTCGGCCCGATTGCCGATAATGGCTTTGACAATGAGAAAATTATTCGGTGGACAGCCCTTGACATGCCGCGCCGTCTTTTTTTCTTTCATGCACAATCCCACCGTGACAATGTCTTCCGGGGCCACATCGGCCGGCAGCGGCGCGTCGCCCGTGACCACGGCAACCCCCGGCAGGTACATGAGCTGGTCGGCATTGCGCATGTCGATCAGGGCGCTCATTACCGTATTGCGGCAACCCGTGCAGGCCGCCTCACCGTGAATCAGCCGAAAGCCCTCCAGCTGCACCGGTTCATCCTCGATGGAGCGCAGAAAACGGCGTTTGACATTTTGCAGCTTCTCGCCTTTGATTGCGATCTTTGCGGGATCCATCACTCCCAGGCCCCGGGCAGCGGCATTGACCGTCAGCAGTGTTTCCTTGGGCTCGTAGCCGATGAGACGGGCACAAACCGAATCAACGGCTACCAGATCTTTGCCTGCCAGCACCAAATTCATTTCCACGGGTTTGCCGAACACCGGCCCGACTCCTTCCTGGCAGACAATCGCGTCAACCACCGCCAACCGCGGTTTGACAGCCGCCAGCAGGTCGATGACGCCTTCGAAGAGACCCTGCTGGTGCATGGCCTTCTTGTTTTTATCGGTCAGCAACCCTTTGAGTTTTTTGATGGAACAGGTCATTTCGGTCTGGTCATGGGTTTTGAGCTTGGGCACACTGATGATCACATCCGCCTGTTGCACGAGGTCCCAGGTTTCGATGCTTTCAAACACCTTGGCATTTTCAACCGGCATTTGAACGGTCGTTTTAAGCGACTTTAAATCAATGACTTCATAGCCCATCTCCCGCAATTCCCGATACCCCGACTCCTGGACGACCTTTTCCGAATTGACCCCCACCGCGGAAGACTCGGCAATCACCGGCCGTGCGCCGATATCTTTGACAATATCCGCAACTGCCCGGGTTACCTCGGGAATGGTAATGCAGCCCGCCTCCCGCTCCACCGGCGGGGCAACCCAACTGGGGTTGATCAGAACCAGGTCCTCAGGTTTGACGATATCGCGGATCCCGCCGATGAGATCCAGCGCCTGCTGCACGGCGCGGCGAATTTCATCATATTCCGGCCGCGGTTTGGTTTTGACGATGGAAACCTCTGCTTTTTTGTTGTCCAAGGGCATGGGAAGTACTCCTTGCTTGATTTGATCATTGGTTATTAGCTATGGGTTAACCCGTATTTCTCAATATTCCTATCTGCCAGGGCCTGCAGTTTTTCTATTTCAGACTGCCCCTGCTCGCTTTTAAATAGATGGCTGTAGCGTTTTTGCAGTTTCAGATACTCGGCTACGGGGATTTTCTTTTTTATCTTGCGCACAGCGGTGACGGCATTGTTTTGCTTTTCGAACAGCGGCACCAGCCCGCAGTTGACGCCCATGCGCCCGATCTCCAGGGTCAGATGCGACGCAAAGCTCCAGACGGACGGACAGGGCGTATCGATTTGGATGTAGCGCGGACCATGGCAACTCATGGCGGTTTTTACTTTTTTCTTCAAATCCCGCAGATAGGCCACCGAAGCGGTGGCGACATAATCGATGCCATGGGCCGCCACAATCTCAGGCAGATCCTTCTTCATTTCGGCTTTGCCCAGGGACTGCCGGCCGGCCGGAGCGGTCGTGGTGGACGCCCGCACGGGAGTGGCCGCACTGCGCTGCCCGCCGGTATTCATATAAGCACCGTTGTCCACACAGATGTACAGAACGTCGTCGCCGCGCTCCAGCATGCCGGACAGGGCGCCGAAACCGATGTCAAAGGTTCCGCCGTCCCCGCCGATAGCTATCACCCGGGTATCGGCCCGACCTTGGGCCCGCAGGGCGGCCAGTACGCCGGTTGCCACCGCCGGGGCGTTTTCAAACACGTGGTGTATCCAGGGCACTCGCCAGGGAGAATACCCATAAGGCGAAGAAAACGTCTCCAGGCAGCCGGTCGGTGAAACCACAATCACATTTTCTCCGGTGGCTTCCAGTATATGGCGGACTGCCAGCGGCATGCCACAGCCATGGCAGGCCCTGTGCCCGGAAACAAAGAGGGATTCTTGTTCGGTATTTGTTGCTTTATTCATATTTTTCTCCCGATTCAATTGGATCCTCGCGGATCGGGGATCATCCTAACAGGTGTCAGTTTGAATACTTATACCACCATCGTAGTCATCAAGTTATAAAAATCCCAAATTCCAAGCTCCAAATAACAAATACATTCCAAATCGCAATAACCAATGACCAAAACAGGTCTATCAATGGAAGTAAATCATAATTATTTTCTCGTGTTTTAAAACTTCTGTGCCTTCGTGATAAGGAATCGCGTAGTTATCTGAAGCGATAACCAAAAATAATTTAATTCCGTTTGGAGCTTTGTATTTGGGTCATTGCGATTTGTTTGTAATTTGGAATTTGTTATTTGAGATTTTCAAGCTGCTGATACTTGAAACCTCATTCTTTCCGGCACATTGGTAATGGCCGCCAAGTCGCGAGATTGAGCCTCCCCGCATCCCAGCCTTTTAGGGTAATATCGCCGGATTCAGGTCCACCCATTCGGCCTCGGGCAGCGGCTGTCCTGTGCGGGCAATCTCTTCGGCCCGATCAACCAGCCGGCCGATGGTGCCGGCGTTGATTTCCCGCCCGCCGAGTCCGGCGATAAAATCAATTACCAGGGGCGCACCCGGCCGTCCGCAAAGTTTGGCTTTCAGATCCAAACCGATCGCGCCTTCGCTGCCCATGGACAGATTGGCATCCATGACGGCCAGCACCCGTGCGTTTTTGACGGCCTGCAGAATCTCTTCATGGGGAAACGGCCGGTAGCAGCGGATCTTAACCAGGCCGACATTTTTGCCGGCGCTCCGCATATCGTCTACCGCATCTTTGATTGTTCCCGTCACGGAACCCACGGCGACCAGAATGACATCCGCATCGCCGGTCCGGTAAGCTTCCACCAGCCCGCTGTTATCACGCCCGGTCAATTCGGACACTTCATTCAGAATTGCTTTAATGCGGGGTTTCTGCTCCACCATGGCCTGGTGAATCGCATACTTGAACTCCATCATGACATCGGCCTCCGCATAGGAGCCCCAGCTCTTGGGATCGGTCGGATCCAGAAAGTGCTCCGGCTTGAAAGGCGGCAGGAATTTATCCACCTCGGCCTGATCGACATAGGTCACCCGCTCATAAGAGTGTGTCAGCACCCAGCCGTCCATGCAAACCATGACCGGCAGCATGATTTTGGAGTCCTCGGCAATCTTGAAGGCCGCCAGATGCATATCGTAGGCCTCCTGGGAGCTTTCGACGTAAAACTGAATCAGCCCGGCATCTCTCAAAGACATGGTGTCCTGGTGATCGACCTGAATATTGATCGGCGCCGAAATCGATCGGTTTACGCCGGTAATCACAAACGGCAGCCGCATGCCCGCACTGGCATAGAGTACCTCGGCCATCAGGAGCAGGCCCTGAGAGGAAGAGGCCGTATAACCGCGGCTGCCCGCGGCCGAGGCGCCCGACACCACACTGGCGGCCGAAAACTCGGACTCAACCCTGATATATTCGCTTTTGAGTTCACCATCGGCCACCATCCGGGCCAGCGCTTCGACGATGTGGGTCTGGGGGCTGATGGGAAACGCCGAAATCACGTGCGGCCGGCAGGAACTAACCGCCCGAGCCACCGCCTCGGAACCTTCCACAACTTGAATGTTCTCCATGACTTACTTATCCTCCGGAACCATTTCGATGGCATTGGCCGTGCATTCATACGCGCAGATGCCGCAGCCCTTGCAGAAATCATAATCGATGACATATTGGTCGTTGATGACGCGGACGGCATCATCCGGGCAAACCTCTTGGCAGATACCGCACTGTTTGCAAGTTTCCTGGTCGATGACTGGACGTTGATCCCGCCAGTCGCCGGTTTTATATTTTAAAGAGCTGCCGCCCTTGACAACCGCACCTTGAGTGATTTTCATGATACCTCCCCGACAAATGCAAGATAACTTTCCTTCACAACCCGGGCGTTTTTCTCGCCGAGTTCGCCCGGAAACTTACTTTGAACCGCCTTCAACACGGCTTCCAGGGACAGCTCCCGGCTTAAGCCGGCAAACACCCCCAGCAGCGCCGTATTGATGATCGGACGGCCCAGAATACGCCGGGCCAGATTATCGGCCGAGATCGCAAACGCATTGGGGTGCTGGATGCCCAGCTCACGGACATCCTTGTCCGTGTTGATCAGTATGGCCCCGCCCGGTTTCAGCCCGTGCTCGACGTCCACCTCTTTTTGGATGGTTGCATCCTGAACGATGACGTAATCGGGCTCGTGAATGTGGCTGCGAACCCGGATGGGCCCGTCACTGAGGCGGCAAAAGGCCACGATCGGTTTACCCCGCCGTTCGCCGCCGCCGCCTAAAAAAGGGAAGGCCTGGCCGTATTTGCCGTCCTCCAGGGCTGCAATCGCCATAAACTGGGCCAGCACCAGAGAGCCCTGCCCGCCCCTGCCGTGGATGCGAATTTCTTTCATATGGATTTGCCTTTTTTTTTGCTTATACACCAATGCGAAGATTTAATTAATATCATATTAGACAACTGCCGGCAAGGCAACGTCCAGCTTCTCGGCCCAGGGTTCCAGCAAAGGCATGATGGTCGGCGACAATTCGATCCCGTTGGCCAGATACTTCCGGCGCAGGGCCAATCCATGCCGGCCGGGCAGTCGTACGCCCGTCCCGTCGGGTGGACTTGCGGCGTTGCGGCAGGCTGCCGCCAACCAACCGGACTCCCGTTTAAATTTCGCCAAGCCTCCGAAAGCCGCTGGATCGATGATTTGCATAAAAACGGACGCACCCCAGCGCTCCGGCCCGTCGGCGCGGCCGAACCCTCCCAGGCTCGCCGTCAGCGCTTCGACCAGCAATCCCAGCGCAAAACCTTTGTGCCCCGATTCCAATCCGCCCAGAGGTAGAATGGCCCCCGGCGGATCGGTGAAAAGAACCGCCGGATCGCTGCTGCCGCGACCCTGATTATCGACCAGCCATTCATGGGGCAAGTGCTGCCCGGCCTCATAAAGCCGGGTGGTCAGGCCGTTGGTGGTCGTGGAGGCGCTGATATCGATCAAGATCGGTTCGCCGTCGGTAGGAAAACCGGCCGCGATTGGATTCGGCGTGTAAACCGGCGTACACCCTCCGTACGGCGTTACCGACCCGCAGCTGGGATCCGACGACATCAGCAGCATCACAAGCCCGCGATCCGTCGCCCGTTTGAGATAGGCCTGCAGGCAGGCAATGTGATGGCTGCGCCGGATAACCACCGTCATGACCGGATGCACGCTAATTCGTTCAAATGCCAGTTCCATGGCGCGGGTAACCAACCAGGGGCCCGGCAAATAATCGCCGTCCCAGGTGACCGCCGCGCCGCGATCCTGCAGTACTTTGGGCTCGCCGGTCGCGGCCATGCCGCTCTCACCGAGCTCTTTCAGATAGGCAGCCAGCAGCTGCAAGCCATGGGTGGTATGCCCCATCAGATCGCCTTCCACCAGAATATCGGCGACCACGGCCGCCCGTTCGGACGGCAGATCCAATTTTTCCAACAGCGATTTAGCGAAGGCGATCAGCTCGCCGGCTTCATAGCGTATACCCATTTCTTGCTCCTTTGGGGGGGTAATGGTTCTGCGTTCAGGGTTCAGAAGTTCAGGGTTTAAGGTTTAAGGTCAAAGGTTAAAGGCTACCAGGCTGTGATATTTTCCGATTGGTTACCTCGATTATAGATTATTGCCTGACCGAGTTCATCGCGGTTAAAAACCGCTCCCACGTGGTTTTTAAACTGTTATGAGGTTCTAAAATGGAGTTTTTTCACTATGAGCTATCAGCTATGAGCTTTTTTTTGACACCTGAAACCTTTATCCTTTAACCTTTTACCTTTATCCTTCAACCCTGAACCTCTGAACCCTGCTTGTGAGGGCGAAGCCCCAAACCTTTCAACCTTCTGAAATCACTTTCCTCAGTTTATCCCCGTTGGTCTTCCACCAGTTGAACAAAATTGAGAGGTCCGTCGCGAGGTTGAAATGGCGCACTCCCAGATCGAGATAGTATCTGGCCTCATCGACGCTGTTGATCTCGGCCCGCGCCGGGACGCCCATGTTAAGAGCCGTTTCAAATACCCGGCGTTCGACCGCTCTCACTTCCGGCGAGTTTCTGGCACCCGGCCGACCGATGCTCATGGAATAGTCCACCGGTCCCCATTGAATCATATCAATGCCCTTGACCGCAAGGATTTCCTCCAATCGTTCAACCGCCGGATGACTTTTCGATCATGATCATCACGATAACATCTCTGAGCGCCTGAACGTAGTCGCCCGATCCACCGTAGCCCATATATGCGAAACGCCGCATCCCGACACCATGTATACCGCCGTCCGCGGGTGTTTCGGGGCGCACAATGTCTACACACTGCTTTACATCATCAACCGTCCGGCAATCGGCAAACAAGACGCCCTGAAAACCGGCCCCGATACCGCGCTGGGCCAGAAAGCCCCGCGGCTCCTGATCGATCTTGATGATGGCGGACAGGTCATGCAACTCGGCCGCCCGGCAAAAGTTATCCAGCGCATACAAATCAAACGGGGCATATTCGGCCAGAAACTCAACGTAGTCAAACATACCGGTGTGCCCGACAGCCTCCACCACCGAAGGCCAGGAGCTGTGAACCCGGGTGCCGATAGACGGTTGGCCGTCCCGCAACAGCTTGCGCAGTTTATTGGGTCGCATTTGCTTTACCTCCAGACATAAACCGGATCGATAACCGAAAAAAAGGCTAATTCATAAAATAGCTCGGACTTTCAGGAGTGTTGGAGTGTTGGATAAAAGGCATCAATCCGCCGACCAGGACTCCCTTGCTCCAGTACTCCGATTTTTATTTGAAGTTAACCCAGCTCCTGGACCAGTTCAATGGTTATATCCTCCGGTCCTCGGAAAAAGGCAATTCTCAAGCCGGGGATATTTTTAGGTTCAATGAAAAACGAAAAGCCTCTCTTTTTTAAATCCCGGTAGGCCGCGTCGACGTCTTCGACCTGCAGTCCGAGGTGGTCGTAGCCGAATCTCGCCTGGGAAGCATCGCCGACCATCATTTCATCTTCCCGGGCAACCCGCAGATTGACGGTGGTTCCCTGAAGATCGAGCGAAGCGCCGTCGGCCGTTCCGAATTTCAGACGCGCAATCAGCTCGGCCCCTAAAGCGCCGGTAAAAAAATTGATCATACCCTCCAGATCCTGGCAAATCAAATGAACGTGGTGCAAACGGTAAGTCATTGTGTACCTCCTAGCCCGGACAAGCCGGAACAGCTTTTGTAATGCATTGCTACAGGAGAGGCCCTTAACACAAGGTGGACGGGGTTACAATAGGATTCTTCCTTGACAACAATCAGCGATATTTATATATCTCCAGACGTGGCTAACAAGCAAACCGCTGATGACGCATTGTAAATATATGGAGGCGCTCGTCATGAATAACTTATTCAGCCTGGAACGGAAAGTGGCTATTGTTACCGGCGGCAACGGCGGGATCGGGAAAGGAATTGCGCGGGGTCTGGCCTCCATGGGAGCCGACCTTGCCATCGTCGGCCGCAATTTGCAGAAAACCGAGGCAGCCGTCAATGAGATCAAGGAAGCGTTCGGAGTCCGGGTCGTCGGTCTGATATGCGACGTGACCGATGAAAAAGCGGTTAAACAAATGATCGGCAAAGTCCTCCAGGATTTGGGCCGCATCGATATCCTGGTAAATAATGCCGGTATCAACATTCGCAGGATGCCGCAGGATTACGAGACCTCCGAGTGGGATCAGGTGCTGGCCGGCAATCTGCGCAGCGCGTTTTTGTGCGCCAAATTCGTCTACCCGGCGATGAAAGCCGCCGGCGGGGGAAAAATCATCAACATCGGCTCTATGACGACGATTTTCAGCGGGGCCAAGCTGGCACCCTACAGCGCCAGTAAAGGCGGCATCGTTCAGATGGCCCGCAGTTTGGCCTGCGCCTGGGCTGAGGACAACATCCAGGTCAATGCCATCCTGCCGGGCTGGATCGATACCGAACTGACCCGCCGCGCCCGCATAGACATCGAAGGCCTTCATGAAAGGGCCGCTGCCAGGACCCCCGCGGGACGCTGGGGTGAACCGCGCGATCTCGCGGGGGCTGCGATTTTTCTGGCAAGTCCGGCCTCGGATTTCATCACCGGCGTCGCCCTGCCGGTGGACGGCGGATATTCGATCAGTATTTAATTTAAGAACCGGTTTGCCCCATTCGAATGCCTCCGGTAAAGAATCCCGACTCAGCTTCCTGCCCGGAGGCTTACAGCCCGGAGGGAGACGACCAGGTTTTCAATGTTTGACCAGGTTTTCAATGTTTGAATAGATAGGCAGTCCCGATTCATCCGGTTCAGAAAGAAACTCTGTTATGAACTCGTTAACCGTATACTTCCGCCCGCCGGAAGAATTTGTCACCCAGCTGGGCAATATTGCAGAAGAAATCGAAATAAATGTCTGCCCGAAGCGGGAAGAGCTGATACCCTGTCTGCCCCGCACGGAGATCCTGATCACGCTTTTTGCTTTTCCGGATGCGGAGCTGATCCGGTTGGCGCCCAACCTGAAATGGATTCAGGCCCTGACTGCCGGAGTTGATCTCTTTCCCTTAAATGAAATCAAAAAACAGGGTATTATTCTTACCTGCGGCCGCGGCATACATAAAATTTACATGGCCGAGTACGCCATCGGGGCGATGATCAACCTGGCCCGCAATTTTCATCTGATGTTCCGAAACCAGCTCAAGGGCAAATGGGACCGCTCGATTGCTCAGGACGAGATATACGGCCGGACAGCGGGTATTATCGGTCTGGGCAGCATCGGGCAGGAAATTGCCCGCAAGGCATCAATTCTGGGCATGCGGGTCATCGGTGTTAAAGATACTCCCCGGCCGCTCGAATGGGTCGATCAGGTCTATGGTCCGATGGAGATGGGTGAGGTTTTTAGACAAAGCGACTACGTCATTAATCTTTTGCCGGATACGCAAGCAACCAGAGGCCTGATCGATAAAACGTTTTTCGCCCTGATGAATAAATCCGCCTGCTTTATCAACCTGGGCCGCGGATCCACCGTCAATCAAGCCGATCTGGTCGATGCCCTGCGGGCGAAAACGATCCGCGCCGCGGTCAGCGATGTTTACGAAGAGGAGCCGCTGCCTGCGAACAGCCCCTTGTGGCAATTGGAGAATGCGATTCTCACCCCGCATATGGCCGGCGTCTCACCGCAGTATCTCCAGCGGGCAATGGATATTATCCGGCACAATCTTAACGTCTACCTCAGCCGTTCGGGGCAGATGATCAACGTCGTCGATCCGGCGAAGGGGTATTGAAGCAAAGGATTACTTCCCGGTCGTTCTCTTGTCGGGATGAAACAAGGAATAGACGGCCGGGATAAGCACCAGGGTAATCAGCGTCGATCCGGTAAGGCCGCCGACAACCGCACGTGCCAGCGGGGCCTGGGCCTCGGATCCCTCGCCCATGCCCAGCGCCAGCGGCATCAGGCCGAGGATCGTGGTCAAGGTCGTCATCAGAATCGGCCGCAATCTGCGGCGACCGGCCTCAACCAAAGCATCGCGGGTGGGCATCCCGTCCTCAATCAGGCGACCGGCCTGGTCCACCAGAAGAATCGCGTTGTTGACCACGATCCCTCCCAGCATAATACAGCCGATATAGGACTGTATATTCAGCGTCGTCTTGGTAATAAACAATGTCACCAGCACGCCGACCGCCGCCAGAGGAACCGAAAACATAACAACCAGCGGATCGCGCAGCGATTCATATTGACAGGCCAGCACCATATAAACGAGGACCAGCGCCAGCACGAGAGAGATGACCAGTTCCCGGAAGGCCTTCTGCTGTTCTTCGAAACTGCCGGCGACCGTCAGATCGTAGCCGACGGGGCGTGGAATCTGATCCAGCAGCGCCTGCACGTCAAGGGCCACGGATCCCAGATCGCGCCCCGCCACGTTGGCGCTGACCGTCACCCGGCGCTGCTGGTCTTTGCGGTCGATCAGAATCGGTCCGCGGCTCGACTCAGAAGCGACGACATTGCGCAAGCGCTACCTTTTCGCCGGATGCCGTTGTCAGCGTGAGGTTGAGAATTTCGTCCAGGGAGCGCTTCTCGGCATCCTTGAGCTGCAGCAAAATGCGGTAGGAATTGCCCCCCGTCCGGTACTCGCCGGCTTTGGAACCGGCCACCGCGGTCTGCAGGAGCTCGGTGACGTTGCGAACGCTCAAACCGAGATCGGAGACTTTGTCGCGGTTTACGCGGATTTCCTGCTGGGGGATACCGGCTTCGAGACTGGTTTGAACGTCCGTGATGCCCGGTACATCCGCAATCAGCTTTGCAGCGCGCCCGGCCAGCGCGTCGAGGGTGGCAAACTCGTGGCCGCGGATCTCGATGGTCAGCCCCTCGTCGCCGCCCAGCAGTCGTTCCAGCAGAAATTGACCCTGCGGGGCCCGGACACGGATCTCCATGCCGGGAATCTTACCGTCCAAACGGTGCCGCAGGTCCTGGGCGATTGCCAAATTGGAGCGTTTGCGCTCGGCGGCCGGCAGCAAAGACAGGCGTATTTCCCCTTCTGAGCCCGCATCGGGCCGCCAGCCGGTAGAGCCGACACTGACCACCGACGATTCTGTTTCGGGCACGGCCGGTTGAATAATCTGTTCCATTATCCGAGTCTGCCGATCGACCAGGTCGAGGCGGGTGCCGATTTCCATCTTGCCGGTTACGCGAACCTCGCCCTCATCACTGGGAGGCAGAAATTCAGTGCCGATCAGGGGCAGAAGCAGCAGACTGGCGCCGAGCACAGCCGCCGCCGTAAAGACGGTTGCCAACCGATGGCCCAAGACCCAGCGCAGCAAATCCAGGTAAGCGTTCTCGAGACCCTTGAAGACGGCAGTGGCGGCCGCGGCCCAGCGGTTCGTTCGAGCCGCCGGCTCCTTGGGCCGCTGTCGGCCTGACGTCAGAAGCCTGGACGCCAGCATGGGCACCAGACTCAGCGCCACCATCAGCGAACAGATCAAAGAAAAGATGATCACGTACGCCAGCTCCCTGAATAGGATGGCCGAAACGCCGCGCACGAAAATCAACGGCAGAAAAATTACCAGCGTGGTTATGGTGCTGGCGATGATGGCCGTCCCGACCTCCCGGGCGCCTTCCACCGATGCCTTCTCCGGCGCCTCGCCCATCTCACTGCGGCGGCGGAAGATATTTTCGAGCACGACGATGGAGCTGTCGACCATCATGCCCACCCCGAGGGCCAGTCCGCCCAGGGTCATCAGATTGAGCGTAAAACCCCCGAAGTATATCAACGCAAACGTGGTCACGATTGAGATCGGGATCGACAGGGAAATCACCAGCGTGCTGCGGATGCTGCCCAGGAAAAACAGCAAAACCACGATTGCCAGCCCACCCCCGTAAAGCACCGAGCGGGCAACGTTGGCGATGGACCGCTCGATGAAGTTGCCCGTGTTGATGACCGGGACGATGTGGACCTGAGGAAAGGCCTGGTTGACTGCGTCGATTTCAGCCAGGACGCGTTTGGACACTTCGACCGTATTGGCATTGGCCTGTTTGCGAATACCGATACGCAGTCCGCGATCGCCGTTGACGCGCACGATGCGCGTCAGCTTCTCATAAGTGTCTTTAACCTCGGCGATTTGACCCAGCGTGATGGCGGCACCATCACGCTGGGCGATGACCGTATCTCGAATCTGATCGAGGTTGATAAATTCGGCCGGTGCGCGCAGCGTGACTTCATAGCGTCCCTGTTCAATCTTGCCGGCCGGAAGATCGAGGTTGGCATCGCTGATAGCGTCGAGCACCCCGTCCAGCGGCAGGCCCACGGCCTTGATCCGGTCGGGATCCAGTTCAATTCGGACCTCGCGGTTGAAGCCGCCGAACACGTCTACCTGGGCCACACCCGGAATGCGGGCGAAGCGGTAGCGGATCTGATTTTCTATAATTTCGGTGAGTTCCACGGGATCGAGATTGCTGGAAACTCCCAATATCACCACCGGAAAGCTGGCGATGTCGAATTTTCGGATGCGGGGTCGGACGACATCTTCCGGCAGCTCATCGATCTCGTCTTCGAGTTTGCCCTGCACGTCAATCGCTGCCGTGTCGATTTCCGTGCCCCACACGAAGCTGACCCGCACCGTGCTTTGGCCCTCGGAGGAAGTGGATGTGATTTGCTCCACCCCGGGCACCGTCGCCACGATCTCTTCGATAATCTGCGTCACCAGCCGCTCCATGACCTCGGGACTGGCGCCCTCGTATTCGGTTCGGATGGACAGCGTCGGCAGTTCGATGTTGGGCAGCATATCGATCTGCAGCCTGCTGAGAGAAACGGCGCCGAGCAGGACCAGGATCAGGGTTACCATGGTCGTAAAAATCGGGCGCTTGACGCTGAAACCCGGTAGATTCATTGAGATTCAGCCCTTTCACGGCCGGCAGCGGTTTGGTTTTGCCCGGCGGCGATCGTGATCGGGGAGCCGTCGCTCACCAGTTGCTGCCCCAGGGTTACGACCCGACCCGACAGCCCCTCGCCTTCCACCTGCACCCGATCGCCGTCGCGGATGCCCACCTTTACTTCGCGCCAGACGACCGATCGTTCATCCTCACCGATGATGAAAACACCGCTTTTGTCGTCACGTTTGGTCAAGGCCTGCTCCGGGACGATGGTGGCCTCCGGCACCCGGGCCAATACCACTGTGGCCCTGATGAACATGCCGGGCTTGAGTCGATGCCGGGGATTGTCGATGGTCATTTCGATCCGCGCCTGCCGGGTGGACTTGCGGAAGACGGGGGCAATGCGATCGATGCGGCCGGTAAACTGTTCGCCCGGATAGGCGTCCGTGGTCAACGCAACGAACTGTCCGGGTTTCAAGTTGGCGTAGTCACTCTCGGTGACGAAAACCACTCCCACGATGGGGTTCAGGTCGACGATCAGGAGCAGCGGGGCGTTGGCAGCCACGGTCTGGCCTTCGTCTACATAGCGCTCGGCCACAACGCGATCCTCGTCGCCGCCGGTCCAGCCGGCAGTTACCTTGGTATAGCCGAGCCGGATATTGGCGGTTTCCAGCGATGATTCGGCCTTGGTAACCTGGGCCGCCGCGACTTTAAGCTGCGCCTGTTTTGCCAATTGATCCTGCCGGGCGGCATCGAATTCGGAATCGGATGCGATCCCGCGCTTTAAAAGTGACTCGGTGCGTTTAAACTCGCGATTGGCCATTTCCAGGTCGCTCGTGGCCTTGGAGAGATTGGCCCTGGCCACTTCCAGATCGGCCTGGGCCTGGGCAACCGCCTGGATATATTCATCATTGTCCAGCTCGGCCACGACCTGACCGCGCCGTACCGTATCGGCGATATTTACGATCACACGCTCCACGCGGCCGCTTACTTTCGGGGCAACAACGAACTCGGCCAGAGCTTCCAATTCCCCGCTGAATGTCCGCTGCAACGCGATCGGCCCGTGCTGGATCCGAGCCGCCTCCACCGGCACCGGTCGTACAACCTTAGCGCTTTTGCTTGCGTCGGCCTGCTCCTGCAGTCGATCGAAAACTACCCAGCCCACTCCCGCCGCGGCTCCAATCAGAAGAACCGTCACAATAAAAATTCTCGGGCCGCCCGATTTCATGGTAAAATACCTTTTTGGTTGTCCTTAAAATTTGACACTGCCGAAAATATGTGCGGTTTCACCCGGCACAAAGTATTAATATTGCACTTTCAGGGCTGATTTTGCAATGAAAAAATGGGTTGTCATCATGAAGCAAAAAACTATATAGTCTGCCAGGCACGTTCTAAAACTTAAAAATCGGAGCAAAGTTGCCGCCATCGGGCGGGATAGGGATTCGTGGGGATCTGATATGATGTTGGCAAGATGTTATCATCATCTGGCGGAATTATTTGTCATGGGCGCGTTGCTGCTTGCGGCGGCATCCTGTACGCTGGTCGAAAACCGGATTGACCGCACGGCGGGAGGGCCGAATGTGCCGGCCGATACAGTGGTGCAGATGCGTCCGCAGCCGGACGAGCAACCTGCCGAGATTACAGCGCGCAAGCTGCCGCCGGGGCCGTTGAAAGTCACCGTCACCGAGGCCATTTTGCTTTGCCTTGAAAACAACCGCTCGCTGGTGGTGGAAAGATTGAATCCCTCGATCCAGCAAACCTTTGAGGACCAGGAAAGAGCTGTTTTTGATCCGTCCATCAACGCGGATATCACCGCCGGCAGGGTAAAAGGCGAACGCCTCGCAAGAACCGGATCTGAAACGGAGGATTTCACCACCGATACCGCTGAAGGCAATATATCTCTATCACAATATTTTCCGACCGGCACGACGGTTGCCCTGGACGCCGATACGATAATAGATGACTCCTCCCTTTACCAGGACAACTTTTATTCAACCCGCCTGGGCATGACGGTTACCCAGGCGCTGCTGAGAGGCTATGGAACGGGTGTGAATCTGGCCCAACTGCAGCAGGCCCGCCTGGATACGCGCATGTCGGAATATGAGCTGCGGGGTTTTACCGAGTCTCTGGTGGCGGAGGTAGAAAGTACTTACTGGGACTATGCGCTGGCCCGACGTCAGATCGAAATTGTCGAGGAGTCCCTTAAAGTCGCCCACCAGCAGCTCAGCGAAACCCAGGAACTGATCACCGTCGGCCGCCTGGCCAAAGCAGAATTGCCGGCCGTTCAGGCTGAGGTTGCCTCCCAGGAGCAGGCGCTCATCGAAGCACGGGCCGCCAGGGAAACCATCCGCCTGCAGCTGCTGCGGCTGCTCAATCCTGCGGGGCCAGGAATCTGGCAGCGGGAGGTTGATTTAATCTATCAGCCGACCCTGCCCGAAATCAAGCTGGCAGACGTTGAGCAGCACGTGGCCGTATCGATGCGCCTGCAGCCGATTTTAAACGAGGCCCGGCTGGAGATATTAAGCGGCGATCTGGAGCTTGTCAAAACCCGGAACGGACTGCTGCCCTTAATGGATCTTTTCATCGCGCTGGGCAAAAGCGGATACGCCAATTCCTTCGGCGAATCAATTCGCAATCTCGACAAAGACAATTATGACGCGCTGGCGGGCGTCAGATTCAACTACCCTATTTTTAATCGGGATGCAAAAGCGGTACACCGGCGAGCGCTGTTGAGCCGGGATCAGTCTCAAAAAGCGCTGGAAAACCTTTCCCAGCTTGTGGAAGTCGACGTCCGCACGGCCTACATCTATGTCAACAGCACCAAGCAGCAGATTGGCGCTTCAGCCGTCACGCGCAAGTTCGACGAGGAAAAACTGCGGAATGAAATCGAAAAACTACGGGTGGGCAAATCGACCAGCTTCCTGGTGGCCCAGGCGCAGCGGGATCTGCTGGTCAGCCGGATCGCTGAAGTGCGGGCCCTGGCCAATTACCTCAAGGCGTTGATCGATCTTTACCGCCAGGACGGATCGCTGCTCGAGCGCCGCAGAATTTCCGCCCCCGGACGTGAACCGGTCCAACTTTCAAAACAGGAATAGCTTCGATTAACACAAAAAATCCCTAAAATCGTATCAGAGCGGAATCATATGAAACTTCATCTAATCTGAAGGGACGTTCACCGGGACACGCGCTGCTGGAAATCGGACATGCTCACGGGGAATCCGGTGCTGATAGTCGATTCACCAAACGGCTATAGCCGACCAGAGCGGCCATGGCCCGGGCCGCCCGCTCCGGTGACGGCAGAACCACGATGTTCTGTTCCAACAGCTTTTGGACAAACGGATTGTCCGGACTTTGAAAGGTGAAACCGATCAGCGGTTTTTGATGCCGTTCAAGCAGGTTCGCCACGGAAGCAGCCTCATCCCTGAAGAGCTTGTCAATTAACTTCGGCATATCGCCTTCGGAAATTCCCATACTTTCCATGTTGCGCCGCACGATTTGAGCGGGCGTTAAAAAATAAACCAGCATGCCGTGCGCCCTGTCTTCCGACAGGAGAGCATCGGGAATGGCGCCGAAAAAATCCATCTGATTTTTAGAGAAGGTCAGGTCGACCGGGTTGTTGAGACTGCCGGTGTGGGGCACCAGGGGCGCAAGTTTAGCCGATGTTTTTTCTGACAACGGCGGCAGATCCAGGCCTGCCCGGCTGCAGGCGTCGGCGGCGGCGGCGCCGGGTCCGCCGGAATGGGTCTGAATGATCACGCCGTTGCCCTGCGGTCGTTTACAAGCCCCCAGCACCCAGCAGAAGTCAAAAAGTTCAGGAATCGAGTGGGCCCGTATGATGCCGCTTTGGCGGAACACCCCGTCATAAAGCGCATCCGGACCGGCCAGGGCGCCGGTATGGGAAAAACTTGCCCGCTTGCCGGCTTCGGATCCGCCGGCGTAATAGGCGACAATGGGTTTGCGGGGGACAATGGAGCGGGCAAGTTCGATAAAAGTCCGGCCTCTGCGGATGGTCTCAATGTAAAGCGCAATCACCCTGGTGTGCGGACAGACCGCCAGGTATTCCAGCGCGTCGACGATGTCCACATCGGCTTCATTGCCCACACTGATGCCGGTGGAAAAACCCAGCTGGAATCGGCTCAGGTAGTCAAACATCTGGGTGATGAAGCTGCCGCTCTGGGAGGCCAGTCCGATAAAACCCGGCCGGCCTTCAAAGGGCAAAAAAGTTACGTTGAATTTATGATGCGGATTGGCGACCCCCAGGCAGTTCGGACCCAGAAAGCGGATGCCGAATTTTTGGGCGGCGGCCAGCAGTTTTTTTTCAAGCGCCGGGCCTTCCCCGCCGACTTCCTTGAACCCGCCGGATACCACAATTGCATTCCGGATGCCCTTTTGACCGCAGTCTTCCATCGTCTGCAGCACGATCCGGGTAGGCAGCACCATCACCGCCAGATCGGGAATCGCCGGCAATTCCCGAACGCTCGGATAGGCTTTCAGATTTAAAACCTGCTTTTCCTGCGGATGAATCGGATAGATTGGCCCCTCAAATCCCAGCGACTTGAGCGAACTGAGTTGATTGGTGCCCATGGAGGTAAATCGGTTGGACGCACCGAAAAAGGCAATGCTGCGGGGGTTGACGATAGGATAGAGCGGACTGTCTTTGATATTCGAGATCATTGTGTCCCCACAAATTATTTTTTGGCAAAAAATTTAAAAACTTGCCTCTACCAAATTCATTGAAACCAAATGATAAAATCCCAAATTTGACACGACTGAGCTCGTCGCAGGCCAAATACCGATGCTGTAAATTCCAAGCACCAAATTCCAAATAAATTTCAAATCCCAATACTCAATGACCAAAATTTTTGGTGCGCACTGAAGTGGATTGACCGCTGGTAGTTGTTTGGAATTTCGGATTTTGGTAGTTGAGTTTTATTTGTTATTTGGGTTTTGTTATTTGGGATTTTCAATATTGGAGCTGGCTTCATGATGTTATCACTGGAATCCGTAACGAGAATATGCTGAGTTTAGGCTGGGAATAGACCTAACACATCAGTTCGCCAAATAAAACAGAGTTAACTCCCCTTCAGTCTTCCGCCGTACCTTGTCCTCTTCCTCCAGGTATCTCAGATGCGCAATCGCCTCCCCCGTGGCAAACCATCTTTGCGCCACCGGGAAGTCGTTCCAATCATCATACTTTAAATCCCAGGTCATCCGGGAGGCAACCTCAAAGGCCGTCATGGATCTTCCCGCAAGAATGCCGAGCACTTCGTCCAACCGATGGCGATGATGGGTTTTCAGCTCCTCGATCCTGGCCGCAGGGTTTCTGATGAGACGCCGGTGGCCGGGCAGCACGAGGTCGATCTGCAATCCGGCTACCTTGTCCAGACTGGCTAAATAGTGCTTTAAGGGGTTTTGTTCATTCGACCAGCACTGTATGTTGGGGGTGATGTCGATTAAAATATGATCGCCGGCGACAAGGAGCTTTTTGGCCGGTTCATACAGGCAGGTGTGTCCCATCGTATGGCCGGGAGTTGTCACGCATTTAAAATGATAGTCTCCGGCATGGATTTCGTCACCGTCATCAAGGACCTTTAATTCCGGGATCCAATCCGATCCATATTTGGCACCGGGATGTTTGTCCAGGGCGGCACGCAGCTCATTTTCAGGAAAGCCGTTGCGGCCGGCGTACGCGATCATGGCCCCAAAGCCTTCCCAGGACTCCATCAGTTCTTTCTCCGGCCGGCTGAAATAGACATTGCTGGCATCCGTTGCTAGTTTACCGACTAGCCCGAAATGATCGGCGTGCAGATGGGTGATAAAAAAATCGGCTTTTTTCAGATCAATACCGAGTTGGTTCAGCCCGGCCTGCATGGCTGCCAGACATTCCCTGCGATTCAAGCCGGTGTCGATGATCAGACTTCTCTCTGCATCCCGTATCACATAGGAGTTCAAATATTTCAAGGGGCTTTCCGGCAGGGGAATTTCCAGCCGGAAAAGATTGGGCATTATTTCCTGGCACATGGTTTTTAGTCCAACGATATGGATAGCAACGTTTCTAGTGCTACTTGATTTTAGGTTACCGTTAAATTTCTAATAGGACAGAAGACAGAAAATAGATGACAGAATTTCTGAGTTCAGCCCCGCCGGGCCTCTCCGAACTACAGGCCCTACCCTATCCCCGATCTGTATGGCTGCGGCTGGAAGCAAACCCGAATCTATGTCAAAGAGCGGAATATGGCACAGCGCCAATCAATTTGTCAACCCGTATCCGGCGACAAAAGATAGAAGGTGAGAGGGTGAGAAGTTGGGAAGTTGGGATGAAGGGCAAAGAGCATAGCGCATAGCGCATAGCGTCAAACTCAATCAACCCGTTCAACTTTTATTCAATACGTTTCACAATCCGCAATCCGCAATCGAAAAGCCCGCAACTTTCGTTGTATAAAAAAATACAATGATTAGATAGCGGGAATGGTGATCTTGTAAGGGAATCTACAATCAATTCTGGAGGGATTGGCGGGCCACCTGGGCTTCGGTTGATTCAGGATATTTGCTGCAAATTAATTGCAGACACTTCTGGCCTTTGGCGGCCATCCCTTTTTGATCATAGGCCCGGGCAAGCTTGAGTAAAGCGGTCGAAACCCCCGGCGAGTCCGGCACTTTTTTCAACAGCATGGTCATAATCTTTACCGCGTTTTCCAGGTGGCCGGTGGCCGCAAACATGATACTGAGTTGAATATATAACTGGGGCGTAAGACGGGCCTGGCTGGTATGGCGGATATATTCCTGATAGATGTCATGCGCCTTTTGGTAAGTGTTATAGCTGCGCGTGAGCTCAAATATCAATTTTTTTGTCACATTGTGAAATTTTTCATCATCGGGATCCAGTTTGTAGACATTAAAAAGGTGCGTCAGGGCATCGATATTTTCCGGCTCTTTGGCCAGCACCTTTTCGAGCAATTGACGCCCCCTTTCCATGTCCAGCTCACCGATGTGTTTCAAGGCTTTTTCAATCAGGGGAGCTATTTCGTCGACCGGTGCTTCTGCAATCACATCGTGGTCGAAACCAAGGGCAAATTTCAGGCAGATGAAGCCGAAAAGCGCACCTCCGATCAATCCGCCGATATGGGCCGCATAGGCCACATGGCTGGCCCCGCCGAAAAACAGCTGAAAAAATTCATTTCCCACCCAGATGGGCAAAAGTATGATGGCCGGAATTCTCAGGTAATTGAAATAAATGCCCAGGGAGTAAAAAATCTTCACCCTTTTCCTGCCGAACAATACCGCAAAGGCACCCATCAGACCGGCAATGGCGCCGGAGGCCCCCACCAGCGGTACGGTACTGTTCATATAAATCAGCCAAAAGACCCAAACTGCAAACAATCCTCCGATTATGTAAAGACCGGAATATCGCAGCCGCCCCAGCCCCATTTCGAGCATACAGCCGACAATCCACAAAAAAACCATGTTGCCGAACAAATGGCCCGTACTGGCGTGCATAAACATGTAGGTCAAGGAGGTCAGAAAAGATTTTTTCGCCGGTATAAATCCGTAGTTGAGGGAGGTGAGTTGAGAGCGCTTAGACTCGTAAACGGATCTAAGGTCCTTCCATTCGGCATACACCGGATCGGAGGGTGTAATGATTTCATCTTTTTCGAGTTTTTTAAGAAAAAGATCATCCTGCTGCATCTCAAGATAAAATTGAACCAGGGTTTCCTGGTCAAGCTGCTCAGGAGCAGCAGCATCGGCAAATTCCTCAAGACGGTCTTCGCGGTAGGCCATGTAGCGGGAGACTTCGATATCCGCCAGACCGGAGTTAAAATAAAATTCGGAAACTCGGTATTGTTTTTCGGTATCGCCGTGCTGGAAAACGAACCACACCAGACAATTTAGCAAAATAATTGCTATGGTCACAACAGGCGGATTCCGCCAGCTTAGTTTTCCGGTCAGTGGGATGATGAACATAACAAAGTCAATGCCTAAAATGCGCTAAAATGCCTGAGATGCCTAAAATGCAATGGATTGCTGGTTCATAAGTCCTTTGCCAGTGATGGTTGGTTACGAATATATATCGGTCCTGTGCAAAGCAAACTTAAGAAATTTTCGTTTGAATTCTTTCATTATTTAATGGATAACATGCCGTAATTTTGATAATTTTAGGCAATTTAGGCAATTTAGGCATTTTCCATTTTTGCCCCCCAATGCTGTCCGGAGATGCTCACTTTTTAGACGCACAGGATTGAAATATACGCAATATCTACCGTTTCCAAATAGGTACATATTGGGTTTCGCGGGGCCCCACGTAAATTTGACGCGGCCGGCAAAGTTTCCACAGCGGATCGTCAATGCTTTCCTTCCATTGGGCAATCCATCCCGGCAACCGGCCGATGGCGAACATGACGGTAAACATATTGGTTGGAATACCGATGGCGCGCAGGACGATTCCGGCGTAAAAATCGACATTCGGATAGAGATTGTGCTCGGTGAAATAATCGTCGTTTAAGGCAATTTCCTCCAGCTCTTTGGCAACTTCAAGCAGCGGATCGGAAATCTTTAATTTATTCAGCAACGTATCGCACATCTTTTTCATGATTTTCATGCGCGGGTCAAAGGTTTTGTATATACGATGACCAAACCCCATCAATCGGAACGGGTCCTTTTTATCTTTCGCCCGTTCGACGACCTGTTTCATATTTTTATTTTTCGCAATATGGGTCAACATTTCGATGACGGCCTGGTTGGCTCCGCCGTGCAGGGGTCCCCAGAGGGCGGCGATGCCGGCCGAAATTGCGGCATACAACGACACCCGGGCACTTCCTACCATTCGAACCGCAGAGGTCGAGCAGTTCTGCTCATGGTCGGCATGCAAGATCCAAAACGCATTCAGGGCTTTGACCACGTCTTCGTCGATCTCATACGGTTTAACCGGAGAATCGAACATCATGTTCAAAAAATTGGCGCAGTAGGCCAGATCCGGCCGTGGGTAGACCACTTTATGCCCGCGCGAAATTTTATACGACATCGCCGCCATGGTCCGTACTTTGGACAGCAATCGCGTGACGGTGATATTTATTTCTTCTTCCATGTTCTGCAACTCCGGATAGAAGCCTCGCAGGGCATTGACCATGGATGAAAGAATCCCCATGGGATGGGAAGAACGGGGATAGTTTTCAAAAAATGCGCGCATGTCTTCGTGCACCAGTGAATGATCATTGAGCATTACCGAAAACTCGGTCAACTCCTTTTGCGTAGGCAGTTTCCCGTTGATAAGAAGATAGGCGGTCTCTTTAAACGTCGACTGCTCTGCCAACTGTTCGACGGGAAGGCCGCGGTACCGCAAAATCCCTCTCTCACCATCCATGTAGGTAATGTTGCTGGTACAGCTGCCGGTATTGGCATAACCGGTATCGAGAGTGATCAATCCGGTTTCCTGCCGGAGCTGCGAAATGTCGATGGCTTTTTCTCCCTCCGTTCCGGTCACCAGCGGAAGCAGATATTCTTTGTCACCGTAAATTATTTTTACAAATTCAGTCATAGTACACCCCCCCTATCGTTCAGTGCCGACGCTGATATCCCATAAACCCTGCCGATCTTAACCGGCCATCATTATAATAATAACCGGCCAAGGTCAAGCGACTCTGTCTCACAGCAACATCAAGGTAAAATTTAAATCGACGTCTTCCTAAAGACCGCCTGACAGTTTACTTGTAAAGGACTCTATGATAGTTATTTTGAGTCAATCAGGGAGAGATAGGATCCTGGCCCAAAGGACCAGGTTTTCAATGTCAGACTAAAGGAGGGCCCGATGTCTTTCAAGGAAAATCTTTTAAAGAAAATCCGGATCAAACAATTAGCCCACGAGGTTCTGGCATCTATCGGTCCGGCAGAAAGCGGCCGAAAAATCGACAAAGACGCCATGCGCAGCCTGCTGGAAATGAGTCCCTACCAATATCAGCAGGCACGCGACCTTGATCTTTACATTAAAAAAGGCGACGGCGAGCCGGACCGCATCCTGGTGCTGGATAACGAGCTGCCGGTTTATAAAACTACAGTGGAAGATGTGCTTATTCGCAAAAGCCCCTATATCAAAGAGATGACGAGGATCGGCAACATCATCAAAATTCTGAAAGACTCCGATGTGAAAGTGAGCCGAAAAGAAGAATCGGTCAAAACTGTGGAAAAAGAGTGCATTGACCGGCTGGACCTCTCGTTCAACGCGGCCGACATCAAAGAAATGGCCTCAGAAGGTCTTACGGCCCTTGAAAATGGATATGCCGAGGGGGTTAAAGAAAGCCTGGCCTTGTTCGCGGAGCTTTTGGGATATCAACCGGCACCCCAAGCCTTTCTGGTCCGCCATCATGAAATTTTTGGCGCTCTTACGGAAAAGCCGGCCGGTGAACTTATTTATGGACCGATCGTCATTTTCAGCCTGGTCGACAACTCTATGCGGCTGGTTTCGGATCGGATCAGCAGCCTTGATAAACAGCGGGT
Organism: uncultured delta proteobacterium; assembly: GCA_963769935.1. Lineage (GTDB taxonomy): Bacteria > Desulfobacterota > Desulfobacteria > Desulfobacterales > JAFDCJ01 > JAFDCJ01. The sequence goes on from CAVYNY010000015.1 coordinate 67,274, forward strand.
TGAATACTTTCAGCAGCTGGCCCAGGGAAAAGAGAAAGCTTCCGTCGAAGGCAGCGCAGTTTTCGAATATCTTGCGAAGGAAGTTTTAGCGCCAAAGGATAAGGGATAATCGATATTCCCGTGAGGGAATTTTCCTCTGCTTATCTTCCTGCTGCTTCTTTTATACTTCTGCAATGTCCATAACTGTTTGCTGCCGGCACCGCCAGGCCCCGGGGCTAAAACCAAAGAAAATTCAGTGTTTAGGGTTTGGAGCATTGCAGGATTTTGATCGGACCGTTAATTTTCGCTTTCAGGCCCCAATCTTTAATCTGCCTGTGATTTCTCTAATATCCATCGCTTTTTTAACAAACTGTAAAAAAAACTGACACCTGAGACCCTGCCGGCGATCAACTTTATAGCCTGCCGGTTCCTTCAAAAGTTGATTGTTACGTAAATTAAGATACATACCTGAAGTCACCGATTCTGGCACAACGTTTGCTCAAAAGCATGCTGATCCGGCAGGATTCAGTATTAAATTTTCATTTGCCGGAAAGAAGAAAACAGCCAATGACTACTCCGCAGGTAATGTTAGTCGACAAGGAAAGTTGCAGTCACATACCATCGGGACAATAGCAGAATTATATACATAAACTTCAAATTATGATAGGGGTCTCTAACTTTTTACAGGGATCAAGGAGGTGCCTATGAAATCTTATAAAGTAAGCGAGTTAATGGTGCCGCTTTCAGAGTATGCTACCGTATCCGAGGATGCCAATCTGTTTGAAGCCGTCCTGGCGCTGGAAAAAGCCCAGGAAAAGTTCGAAGAGAAGCATACCCGTTATCGCCACCGGGCGATTCTGATACTCGATAGAGACCAAAAGGTGGTCGGCAAACTCAGCCAGCTGGATGTGCTCAAGGCCCTGGAACCGAAATACCGGGATATGCTTCAAGGGAAGGGATCGCACCGGTTTGGATTCAGCAAAAAATTCATGCAATCCATGCTGCAGGAATATAAACTCTTCGCCAATCCCCTGGAAGATATCTGCCGCAAAGCCGGGGAGAAAAACGTCAAGGAATTTATGTATGCGCCTGAAGAAGGCGAATACGTGGAAGAGGATGCGTCGCTGGACCGGGCTATTCATCAGTTGGTGATGGGACACCACCAGTCCCTGCTGGTCACCCGGAATGAAAAAATCGTCGGCGTCCTGCGGCTGACCGATGTGTTCGCTGCAGTTTTCCATAAGATGAAGGAGTGCTTTTAGTAAAAGGCGCTGCCTGGCGGCGCGGCTGCCTGGTATTACGAAGCGAGGGTTTCACAGGAAGGAGGAGGAGAGTGGCGATGAGTGACCATACTGCTGAAACGAAGAATTTCGACCTGAAAAAAATGGGGTTTCTTTTCCTTGGAATTGCGATTTTCGCCGTGGTTTACTGGTCGCCTGCCTGGTCCGATGCCGTGGATCCCATGGGCAAACATTTTGCGTTGACCCGGGAGGCCAAAGGGGCCCTGGCCGTGTTTCTGCTGGCCGGGACCTGGTGGGTTTTCGAGGTGGTGCCCATCGGGATCACCAGCCTGGCCATCGGCGTCCTGCAGGCGCTTTTTTTAATCCGTTCAGCTCAGGACGCCTTTACGGACTTCATGGTGCCCTCGGTCATGTTTATCTTTGCCTCGATCGTGATCGGCCTTGTGTTCACCAAAACCGGTCTGACCCGGCGTTTGGCTTATCGGATGCTGGTGATTGTCGGTGAAAAAACCAGCATGATCTATCTGGGATGCTTCGTGGTCACCGGCCTTTTAACTCACATCATGGCCCACACCGCGGTGGCGGCGACCATTTACCCCCTGATGGTGTCAATTTACGGCCTTTACGGCGAGGGCGATAAAAAGACCAAATTCGGCAAGGGGCTTTTTATCGGTATGGCCTATGTCGCCGGGGCCGGCAGTATCATCACCCTGTTGGGAGCCGCCCGCGGCGCCGTTGCTATAGGCTTTTTCAAGGAGATAATGGGCAAGGAAATTACCTTTTTCCAGCTGACCTACTATATGTTTCCCATCGGCTGGATCATGATATTCGCCCTCTGGGGATTTTTTATGATACTTTGCAAGCCCGAAAAAGCTACGATTCCGGGACTGCGCGAAAGGGCCCGGCGATTGAACGCCGACATGGGTCCCCTGACCCGCAACGAGATCAGGGCTGCGGTCATCGTCGGGGCATGTATATTGACCATGGCGCTGCGTTCATTCATCCCGGCCTTAAAACCCATTGACAAAACCGCTGTCATCCTGGTTTCAACCATCCTGTTTTTTATAACGGGCATCCTGGATCTGGACGATTTGGAATCCATCCCCTGGAATATCATTCTGCTGTTTTCCGGCGCCATGAGCATCGGCAACTGCCTGTGGCAAACCGGGGCCGCCAACTGGCTGGCGGTCAACTGGCTGCTCATGTTCCAGAATGCCCACTGGTTCGTGTTTGTAATGAGCATCGCCTTTTTCGTGATGATCATGACCAACTTTATCATGAACGTGGCGGCCATCGCGATTTCCCTGCCGGTGGCCCTCGTCATTGCCCCATACCTGGGAGTAGCCGGCGAGGTTATACTGTTTGCGGCCCTGATCACCGCCGGGATGCCGTTTTTATTGCTGGTGGGCGCCGCCCCCAACGCGATCGCCTATGACTCCAACCAATTTACCGCCGGTGAATTTTTTCTATACGGTATACCGGCCAGCATCCTGCTGATGATTGTCACGGGCTTTGCCATATTTGTCCTCTGGCCCCTGATGGGCATGCCGGTGACGCTGGGGGGCTGACCAGATAGAATGTCGAACATCGAACGTCGAGCATCGAACGTCCAATATTGCGGCGCTGCGCTTTATCTATTTTAAAACTGGCCAACTGCAGAATCCACCAAAGGCGGACAATCTTCGAATGGTCGATGAGCTCGTGCAGCACACACGCCGCGTACTGTTTGGTATTTTTTAAATGGACAGAATTCAATATTCGATGTTGGACGTTCAATGTTCGATGTTCACTATTTTCCTTTCCTATCAAACTGACCGCTTTGCAGCCAGCAACTGGGCTGACACCTGAACGCTGAACCCTGAACCCCTGAACCTATGAACCCCTAATCTATATTTTCAAGGTTGAATCAGGATGGTCGGAAACAACCCTTCCAGGTCCCCGTCGGTATAAGGCTGAATCGTATTAAAAGAAATTTTCTGGTTCTTTTGGGCATGTCCCGTATTGGCCGCACCGTTAAAATAAGCGCCGTTGGCCTCCAGGATGTGTTGAATGCGGTCGCGGAAGGCGGAAACAAAGCCGGCGCCATGGCCCTCGAAAGACAGCTTGCCTTTGACCAACCCTCCATCGATTTTAGAGAAATCCTCGAGCGCCATGCTGTTGAGCTCCAGGTCGGCCGGATCTGTGATCAGGCCCCAGACCAGATGGCCCGGCGGTATGGTTAGGGGGTTTTTAACATCGATGATGGTATGGGGCATGATGATGCTTTCTTGACCGATGGTCAATCGGCTCTTCGAATCTCCCCGCAAAAAGCTGTTGAACCCGACGAATACGTTTTTTCCCAGATCGGCCTCGATGATTTTTGCCCCGTGAGCGGTCACATCGAAACCTTCCAGCCGGGAGTTGATAATATAGCAATTTTCCTGGGCATTGGCGCCCTTGCCCAGCCATGCATTTTGAAGGTAGGCGCGCTGTGCGACCAGGACATTCTCGCTGATGCAAATTTTGGGTCTGATCACGGCAAACCGGTCCAGCGAAGCGTTGGAAGGCACCAGGACGGGCGGCTCGAGTTTGACGACGTCAAAGATGCGCTGAAAGTCTTCTTTGCGGTCCTTCATAAAATCAATGAACACCCCCTGCGGGGGCCTGCCCGCCGCAAAATTGACATAACGGTTCAATTTGTCCAGCGGATAGCGGTATAGAAAATTGAACACGCCGGGATTGCGGATCCACACGGTACCGGGGGCGACATTAAGATGACCGATTTCGCCGGCCTGGACGTATGAAAAGGTTCCGATAACGCAATCGCGCATGGTGGTCAGGTCAACGGTGGCAAACGGTCCGAGGAAACACCCGTCCGACGGCGACCCGTGGATATTGGCGTAATGCGTGGCTACGGTATCCTTGATGAAGAATTCTTCTAAAGATTCCGGGTCATGGGAATAATTGTGGACCAGGGTTTTGACAAGCAAACTGTCTTCGATGTCGATGCCCTCGTCCCGGCTGAGCGGGATTTCAAACTTTTGATAACGAAATATATCCCCCCGATGTTTGAGTTCGTCGCCCCGGATATCGCTTTTGTAAAGGATCGAGTTGGCCGTGCGGATCTTGCCCAGAAAATAGCTGCCGGCCAGACTGGAATGCCTGAATTCAAAGCTCGGCGGATGGTGCGGGGTGATGCCGTAGAATGCATAGAATTCGACCATCTTGTTCAGGGCAACCAGATTTTGGATGAAGGGGGAGACATCGTAGTCGAGTTCCCGCAGATTGATATTGATCCGCTGCACGATCCGGTCCAGGAGTTTTTGAAGTTCTTTCATCGGCGATCCTTGTTTCAGATATACAAAATCAGGTGATTCCAGGGTCGAGGCGGCTACCTTAAATTAAGATTGTTTTAAACTCAAGCTGTTTTCGGGAATTTAGCCTTGCAGACGGCTATTTGAAGCCGATTCCCATATTTTCCTTGACATGCGAGCGGCATCACATATATCTACCTTAAGAATTATCGCCTCATTTAAGAAGTAAATTCTATTCAGCATAAACACTAACAAAAGGAGGTTAAAAGATGAAAAAGCTAGGCGTACTTTTTGTCTGGGGATTGGTCGGTGTCTTTCTTCTTTGCGGCATCGCCGCAGCGAAGGAAACCGTAGTAGTTTATACCTCGCTGGAAAATGAAGAAGTAGTCGAATATCTGAAATTGGCCGAAAAAGAGCTGCCCGATCTGGATGTCCAGGCCATCCGCCTGTCAACCGGGGAACTCGGGGCGCGCATGCTGGCCGAAAAGGACAACCCCCAGACCGACTGCATCTGGGGCTGGGCCGTTACGAATATGTCGGAATTTGTTCCCAAGGGTATGCTGATGCCCTATAAACCGAAGACCTGGGATATGATCCCGGCGCACTTTAAAGAGCCTATGGGATACTGGACGGCAATGGATTTATACGCCGCCGCGCTGATCCCCAACACGAAAGTCTTGGCGGAAAAAAACCTGCCGATGCCCAAAGGCTGGCACGACCTCTTGAATCCGGGCTTCAAGGGCCAGCTGATCATGCCCAATCCGGCAAGTTCCGGCACCGGTTTTTTGCAGGTGGCCAGCCTGCTGGTTCTGCTGGACCCGGACTATAAGAGCAAGCCGGTTGAACAGAATAAAGGCTGGGATTTTCTTAAAAAATTGGACAAGAATATGGGGCAGTACATTAAATCGGGTTCCAAACCTGCCAAATTGACGGCTTCCGGCGAATATGCAGTCGGCTGCTCGTTTGCGTTCGTATATTCATCATTGAAAAAGAAGGGCTTCCCGGTGGCGCTGGTCATGCCTGATGAAGGTGCCGGCTATGAGCTCGAAGCCAATGCCCTGCTGAAAGGTGCCAAGCATGAAGCCGCCGCCAAGCAATTTCTGGATTGGGCCATCAGCAAGAGCGCCATGCAGGAATATGCCAAATTCAAGCTCGGTGTAACCTATCCCGGTATTCCCGGGCCCCCGGATCTACCGGCTTTGTCATCCATTAAACTGGCGCCGATGGATTTCCCCTGGCAGTCTGAAAATCGCGCCAAGATACTGGAATACTGGCAGAGTCTTTTCCTGAAATAAAGGTTGGTCGATCAAGCCTTTTAAAAAACTTCATAGATCCTGCACGCGGGATCTATGAAGTTTTGTCTTTCTGAGCCTGGCGCTAAGAGGAACTTTTTATGGAAACCACCTCCAAACAGCTCGTTTTGGAAAACATCTGCAAAAACTTCGGTCCGTTGGTAGCAGTTCAGGATGTTAATCTTGCTATCGAACCCGGTGAATTTATTTGCTTTCTGGGCCCGAGCGGATGCGGCAAAACCACCCTTTTGAGAATCATCACCGGATTTGAGCAGGCCACATCGGGCCAAATCAGGTATGACGGCAAAATTATCAATGACGTCATTCCGCAAAAGAGAGACTTTGGCATTGTTTTTCAATCCTACGCCCTGTTTCCGAACATGACGGTGCAGGAGAATGTCGCCTTTGGTCTGAAAATGCGCCGGATGCCTCAAAAACTGATCGATGAAAGGGTCGCTGAAATTTTGCAGCTCGTAGGCCTGACCGAATGGTCCCGCCACTATCCTTCGCAGTTGAGCGGCGGGCAGCAGCAGCGGGTGGCACTGGGCAGAGCGCTGGCCATCAAACCGAGGGTGCTGCTGCTGGATGAACCGTTGAGTGCGCTGGATGCCAAGATCCGGGTGCGCCTGAGAATCGTCATCAAAAAGCTGCAGGAAGAACTGGGAATTACGATGATTTATGTCACCCATGACCAGGAGGAGGCGCTGGCCCTGGCCGATCGCGTTGCCGTCATGCGCAACGGTGAAATCAGGCAGATCGGCACACCGTGGGAAATCTACAAAGAACCCCAATCAAGCTTTATTGCGGAATTTGTGGGCACCTCTAATTTTATCGCCGGACAAAAGAAAAACGGCAAAGTCCGATTCGGCCGGCTGGAGCTGACGGTTGCCGACTTGGACGCTGTCGACAGCGAAACAGTATATCTGGCGATACGACCCGAAAATATTGAGCTGCTGGATGAGACCATGTCGAGCGCCCACCATGGGTCATCAAATATCGTCGAAGTAGAAGCGGAAGTAATCAATTTTCTCGGCGCGGTCGTGCGTGTTACCTTCAGTCTGGAAGGTGAAGAAATAATCGTGGATATTTCGGAAAAAGAGTTTGAAAGAATCAACTTGAAAAGAAAGGATAAATTCAAGCTCTATTTCCCGCCCGATGCATTTCATGTGTATTCGGAAATGTTTCGAAAACTTATCTAGTGCCGGAATTTGGCACTCCGATCTCGTGTGAAATTTCAATGAAGGTCTGTGGAATGGATTCGATTTTTATTTTTATTTAGACAGGATTATCAGGATTATCAGGAATTTTTTCGCCTGCGGCGAGGAATCTTTCGGCCGAAGGCCGCCATATCCTAACGATCCTGTTGATCCTGTCCAATTATTTTCTTTAAAATAAGAATCCATTCCTTTTTTTACTTCCAATTGAAAAGTTTTTTATCTGATCAGACTGAACGCTTGCGGCCAGCGGCCGAGTTCATATCTAACGGACCAAGTCGCTTTTAAGAATAACTGGGGAATTTAAGGATTCAGGGATTCAATATGGAAACGTCTTCCTATTTAAATCCGAAATCCACATTCCGCATTCCGAAATCAAATGAATTATGAATACTTCGTCGCGCGCAGATGAAATGACCACCTCGTACCAGGTCCCGGCCGGCCGGATGGAAATAGACCGGTTTATGGTTCCCGCCGTCACTATTTTTATCGGACTGCTGCTTTGTTTCTTTATGCTGTTTCCCCTGACGGCCATTCTCAAGTTGAGTTTTTTCAAAGGCGGCGAGTTCGCCCTGGCCAATTTCACCCTGGCGAATTTTCAAAAATACTTCACCACTTCATATACTTTGAATGCGCTCTGGCATAGCCTCTATGTTTCAATTGTCACTACGATTATCGTATCCGTCGTCGTTTTCTTTTATGCCTATGCCATGACCCGCACCACCATGGCCGGCAAAACCTTTTTCCGCAATGTCATCATGATGCCGCTGGTGGCACCTTCCATCATTCAAGCCCTGGCCCTGATTTATTTGTTCGGCCGCAACGGACTGATTACCGCCCATCTTTTGAAGACGGATTGGAATATTTACGGGTCCACCGGAATTATTATCTCCGAGGTTCTCTATTGCCTGCCCCATGCGTTTGTGATCTTGTATACGACCCTCTCGGCGGTGGATATTCGCCTGGATGAAGCAGCGGAAAGCCTGGGCGCAACGCCTTTCAAGGTGTTTACCCGCATCACGCTGCCGTCCGCCAAGTATGGCATTTTCAGCGCCGCCGCCTTGACCTTTAATCTGACCATCACCGATTTCGGCAACCCGGTGGTCATCGGCGCAAATTATAATGTACTGGCCACAGAAATTTATGCCCAGGTAACCAATCTTTACCGTTTCGATCTGGGGGCCACCATCAGCATCGTTTTGCTGGTGCCGTCGCTGATGGCCTTCATGTTAAATTACTATATTTCCCGCAAGACCTTTGCGATGATCAGCGGGGCTGCCAAACCGATCATTCCGCCGTCCCGGCCCTTGAAAAAGTTCTCCTTTACGGCTTATTGCAGTCTGGTAACTTCGGCCATTTTTTTGGTCTTTGCCACCGTCATCATCGGCTCTTTTGTTAAAATCTGGCCCTATGACTGGACGCTGACCCTGCAGCACTATCATTTCCCATCCATCGGCGGGTATTCCGCCATCTGGACCAGCGTGTGGGTTTCTGTAATCGTAGGAATTGCCGGCGCATACCTGACCCTGGTGGCCGCCTATGTCATGGAAACGCGCCGCCCTTTCTTCAAGCAGGGTATTTATCTGTTGTCGGTGATGCCGGCGGCCATTCCCGGCCTGGTAATGGGGCTGGGTTATATTCTGGCGTTTAACAAACCGTATTATATCTTCTATGGAACCCCCTGGATAATTGTCATCAACATCATCATCTGCAACTTTACCCTGGGAATATTGTCCAGCATATCCAACCTGAGAAATATCGATCCATCCATTGAGGAAGCCTCCATTAGTCTCGGCGGTGATACGCTCCGGACTTTTTTTAAGATAATTTTCCCGCTTTCCAAAGTTGCCTTCTTCCAGAACTTCCTTTACTTTTTCATGCGCTCGATGACCACCATCAGTGCCGTTATTTTCCTGGTCTCCGCCACCGTTCATCTGGCGGCCATCGAAATCATCATGCTGGACAACGACGGCTGGACCGCAAGCGCCAATGCCATGTGCACCTGCATCATCGTAATTGTGATGATTATGCTGGGGATTTTACAGATTACGGCCAAAAAGACGGGCACCCGGCCTGGAGGGATGGCGGGGGTTCAGGGCTAAAGAATTGAGGTTTCAGGTGTCAGCGCCGCCGCCGGCAGCCGAAGATTACATTTATCGTCGATACCGCCGGCCGGGAAAAAGCCCTGAATCATGGGTAATCTACCTAAAAAAATAAGCTGATGCACCTATGGACATCAATGAAGCGGCCATATAAATATGCTTGCAATCAAACATTTTTTTTCCGCGCAGGGGAGGCTACATTTCATTGCGCGGCTCAAGGGTGGTCCTTCTGAGAAAGGGCTACCCTTCGACGTTCCTGGCCAACCCAATTCTCTATTAGACAATCCCTCTTACAATGGCCCCTATATCCCAAGCTTCCAACATACCCGATAAATTCTTTCCTGTTACTCATCATCAATTTGCAAAGGAGATTACCGTATGAAAGATCTGGTTGCTCACATTGCCCGCGAGTTGGTCGACAAACCCGAAGAAGTGTCAGTTGTGGAGGTCGAAGGGAATCATACCGCGGTCCTGGAATTGAAGGTGGCAAAGGATGACCTGGGAAAAGTCATCGGCAAAAAGGGTCGTATTGCTCAGGCCATACGCACTATCGTAAGCTCGGTGGCCGCTAAAGAAAAAAAACGTACTGTTCTGGAAATCGTGGATTGATCCGGAGATTACATAATGGTAAAATTTCGGCCGTTAAGATACGAAGGCCTGAGCGAGGATTATAAAGCCGGAAGGGGGTTGCACGATGGCCGGAAAATCCATCTACGAAAATTTGAACGCCCGGAACTATGAATCCAGGATCTATCGCTTCAGGTCCACCGAGGCGCAAGAACTGGAACGCGAGGAACGTAAACTGGCCATTAAACTGCTTCGCCGGCGCGATGAAATATTGAAAGCGGTCCATCTGTTCACGGAAAGATTTCTGAGAATGCCGCTTACGGAAAGCAGTATCGAGCCCATATTGGAGACATTGGGCCATGCCACTGAAGTCAGCCGGGTGTATATTTTTGAAAACCATGCCCAGCCGGACGGCATCCGGGTAACCAGCCAGCGCTATGAATGGGTTGCCCCGGGGATTGTTTCCCAGCATAACAACCCCGAACTGCAGCAACTGCCATGGCTGGCGGCGGGCTTTGAGCGCTGGGTGAATACCCTCAGTCGCCGCGAGCTCATCTATGGACATGTGAGCGAGTTTCCCGAATCGGAGCGGCAAATTCTTTCCGCGCAGGATATAATTTCAATTTTGGTTGCCCCTATTTTTGTCGGTGAGAGCTGGTGGGGACTTATAGGGTTTGATGACTGCCGCACCGCTCGCGAGTGGTCTCCGGTGGAAATCGAGGCCCTGAAAACCGCCGCCAATGTCATCGGTGCCGCTATCCAGCGCAAAAAGGCCGAAGATGCCTTGATGGAATCCGAGAAAAAATATCGCCTGGTTGTCGATCATGCCAACGAGGGCATCGTCATTACCCAGGACGGCTTGCTCAAGTTTGTTAATCCCCGGATTTCTGAATTTACCGGGTTGGCAGATCAGGCCTTGCAGGAAGGATCATTTCTGGATTATATCCATCCGGACGACAGGCAAATGGTCATCGAGCACCACCGCAAACGTCTGGCCGGTGAAGAAGTACCCAACTCCTATTCCTTCAGGATGATCGATAAAGAGGGTGATCTCAGATGGATCCGGAACAACGGCGTCATCGTCGAATGGGAAGGCCGACCCGCCACCTTGAACTTTCTGATGGACTATACCGAACGCAAAAAAGCGGCGAACGCCCTGGCGGAAAGTGAAGAAAAATATCGGCAGCTTTTTGAGAGCGAGTCCGATGCCGTGATGATAGTTGATGCCCAAACCCATCAATTCGAGGATGCCAACCCGGCAACATTGAATCTGTTCGGCTATTCGAAAGAAGAATTCCTGGCGTTGAAAGTGGAAGATATTTCGGCCGAAAAAGATCAGACCCGCAAATCGGTCGAAAAGGTAATCGCCGACGACGCACCCAACGCGCAGGTTCCCCTGCGCAAGTTTATCAGAAAGGACGGTTCGGCATTTCCCGGTGAAATCTCGGCCGGGAAATTTTTTGCCGGCCGCCGCAAAAAAATTATCGGCGCGATACGCAACATAACCGCAAGACTTCAGGCCGAAGAAAAAATCCGGGCTCTGACCCAGCAGCTCATCAAGGTCCAGGAAAATGAGCGCAACCGCATCGCCGGCTATTTGCATGATAATGTGGCGCAGGATCTCTCAAGTCTTAAAATCGGCCTGGAAACTCTTTATGACCGCGGGCAGGAAACACCTCCGGAGATAAAAACAAAAATCGGCGAATTGTCGAAAATACTGCAGGAATCGATTACCGCCGTGCGTGATCTTTCCTATGATTTGCGCCCGTCGGGCATGGACCAGTTGGGTCTGGTACGGACGGTTTATCAATACTGCGAGGACTTCTCCGAGAAAAATAACGTGGACGTTGATCTCTATAGCGCCGGGATGAAAGATTTAAGGCTGGATTATGACACGGAAATCAATCTGTATCGTATGATTCAGGAAGGTCTCAACAATATTAAAAAACACGCGGAAGCCGGCAAGGTCGTCATCCGGCTGGTGGCATCATCCCGAACATCATTTTACGGATCGAAGACAACGGCAAGGGTTTTGACGTCAAACACCGCCTGGCCAGATCTTTAAAGGAGAAGCGCATGGGACTTTCCAGCATGGAAGAAAGAGTCAGCATGCTGGGAGGGTTGATGAAAATCAGGTCCCGGCCGTCCAAGGGTACCAAAATCTTTATTGAAGTCCCTTGCGGGGTGAGAAAGGATGCCTGAAAAAATATCAATTTTGATTGTCGATGATCATCCTCTGTTTCGTGAAGGTCTTAAGACGATTATCGGGCGCAGCCGACTTTATGAAGTGGTCGGCGAGGCCGGCAGCGGACAGCGGGGCCTGGAGATGGCCCGCAAAATCAAACCGAACCTGATGATGATCGACTTGTCGCTGCCGGATATGAACGGCATGCAATTGACCCGCAAAATTCGCGCCGAGCTGCCTGAAACAACGATCATCATTGTCACCATGCATGCCAAAGTCGACTACATCGCCGAAGCATATCAGGCCGGCGCCACCGGATACGTGATCAAGGAGTCTGCAGCCGAAGGCCTTTTAAAAGGGATTGAGACCGTGTTGAAAGGCGAGTACTTTCTGGACAGCGCCGTCTCCTCGCAGGTGGTTCAAACCTTGATGAAACTGCCGCGCAAAGAGGCAAAAATCACTGATGCGCAGTACGGCTCCCTGACTGCCAGAGAACAGGAAATTTTAAGACTGCTGGCCGAAGGGTTGTCGTCACGAAATATTGCGGAAAGGCTTTTCATCAGCCCCAAGACCGTGGAGAATCACCGTGCCAACATCATGAATAAACTGGACCTGCACAGCACCATCGAGCTGGTCCGCTATGCCGCCAAACTCGGCCTGATCGACACGGATCTTTGGACGTGAAATATGCGTTGCGGGGTGACGCACTGGCGCGCCAGCTCATAGCTCATAGTTGATAGGAAAAAGGAGAAATAGGCAGGGCAGAGGGTGGATGAGAAATTGGTGCTTACGAACTTAAGAACTTACGAGCTCCGCAGCGTCCCAGCCTCTTACCTTCTGTTCTTCTCATCTTCTGAGCTTCTCAATTCCATCTGCTGCCCGCTGTCATCTATTCTCTGTCTTCTGTCATCTGTCTTCAAATGCGCAGCATAAACTAATTAATCAGCCGGACCTTCGATCTTGATATATTCTTCAGTTATCAAGGAGCAAACTACAACCCTGAATATGCCGTTTCTCAGGGTGGATTAATATTTACACGTTGTAAAATAATCCGACAGAGCCGGTGCGCATCCGGGCCGGCGCTAATTTGTCGGATCGCCTTTCTTTATAAATGATTCCAAAAAGTTAGAAACATACGCCCTGCCCCGCTAATTGTGGCATACCTGTTGCTTTTAAAATTGGTGAAAGACCGGAATATGTGGGTTGTCAGGTAAAAATGTATTGGAAATGATGGTCAACCCCATGGCAGAGGAGATAATCCTATGCTGGTCAGGAACTGGATGTGCCGCCCCCCCGTCACTGTCAAGGCAGACGCCCCCCTTCAAACCGCTGTTGAGCTTTTGACCGGCCACCATATTCATGTATACATCCGCGCCTATGGCCTGGATTTGCCGAATCGGCTTCGGGTCAAAGAGGCGATCAGAGCTAAAGCTGAATTACTGTATGCAGTGGACCATGAAGAGAATACACGGGAAATCTATCAGAATGCAACCATAGGCAACCCTACAGCACCGGAGGGCACGCAATGAAAGAAAAAGCCGCAATTTTGGTGGTGGATGATGATCCGGACATCAGAGACTCAATCGCCATCATCTTAACCAGCCACAACTACACTGTCCATACAGCCTCAAACGGCAAAGAAGCCGTCCAAGCACTGGAGGAGAAAAAACCGGATCTCATGATTCTTGACATCATGATGGCCACCGACACTGAAGGGTTCGACCTCGCCTATGACCTGAGGGAAAGACCCGAATTTAAAAGCCTTCCGATCATCATGCTGACCAGTTTTCTCGCGAAGGTCCGGGAAGAAGGTCCCGGCGATTTCGCCTATATCCTGGGCGAGCAGTGGCCGGCTCAATGGTTGCTGGAAAAACCTCTGGACACAAAGAAGCTGCTGGACAAAATCGAAGATATTTTAAAGGAACGCGCCTAATCTGAAGACGGGGAGCCGGAGACTCATGGAAGTCATGGGAAATTTCATTCGGCAGGAGGATATCCGGATTCACCGGCAGTCCGTCCTGGAGGAATCCCAGCAGATCCAAAGGCTGATCAAAATGCGCTGGTGGGTCCCCGCCCTGATTGCCGCCGCCGTTGGACTGAGTGTACTGGCCGGCTTCGACGACCGGTTCCTGCTGCTGCTTTGGGCGGCCGGCTACATTCTGGGGTACAATCTGCTGTGCTACCGGATGAGCCTGAAGCCGGCATCGGCCCCCGAGGCCATGCGCAACGAATGGCGGCGTTCCGTCTACTGGCAGTCGGCTCTGGATTGCAGTGCCGTATGCTTGCTGGCCTTTCTCACCGGCGGAATCTCCAGTCCGGTGGCTTTTCTCTTAGTAATTCCCATTTTCGTGGTCGCCACCCGTTTAGCCCCCCGCCCGGCCTTAGTGTTTACGGCCTGCGTATTGATCGGCGTCACGCTGTTTGCCGGGTTGGAGCAGGCCGCCTGGCTGCCGCGCCGTTTTATGATCCTGCAGCCCCAAACAGCAGCCACCACACGGTCTCTCGATCAGTTTCTCCTCGGCCTTTTGACGATCTACCTTACGGTGGCGACGATCGCCTTGCTGGGTGTGTCGATGTCCAATGCGGTCCGCCGAAAAACTCGCCTGCGGGAAGATCACTGTGAATCGCTGACGCGCCTCAATCAAAAATTCCGGCGGTTGTTTTCCATGATCCAAACCATCGGATCAACGCCCAACCTCAATCAGGTCTTAAATATCGTCAGTTCGCAAACCGCCGCCGTAATGAATGTGAAAGGCATCACCATCAAACTGCTCAGTGAGGATGGCAAATATCTACGGTATGCCGCCGCCCATGGGCTGCCGGATGCCTTCGTCAGGGAAAAGTTGGTGGAAGTCGGGAAAAGCCCGTTGAACAAGCGCATCATTGAAGGTGAGCCGTTTATTACCGGCAATGTATCGGCCGGGGAAATGTTTCAATTCGGGGAAGTCCTGGCCGAAGCCCGGATCAAATCCGTCCTGTTTTTGCCGCTGCGCCTCGCGGGCAAGGTCATCGGCATCCTGGGAGCCTATTGCATTCTCCCCGATCGCTTTACGGATGAAGATGTGGATTTCTTCCGCCTGGTTGCCGAACTGGTCGCTATCGCCCTCGAAAATGCCCGGGCCTATGAAGCGGTGGAGAAACTCGTCCGGGAAAGATCCTGGTATATGCTGCGTGTGGCGCATAATCTGCGCGCTCCCCTGGCAGGCATGCTGAGCATTCTGGAGGTCGTTCGCGGAGGGTATCTCGGGGGCTTGAATGACGAGCAGCAGGAATACCTGCGCCGTCTCGACCGCCGCTCCCGCACGATGCTCATGCTGGTCAACGAGCTGATGACCCTGGCCAAAAGCAGGGAAGAAAAGAAAACCGGCGAAACCAAATCCACCGAACCGGAACTGGTGGCTCGGCGCATCCGTCGAACGTTTCAGGATAGATCGGCTGAAAAAAAAATCAACTTCAGTGTAACGGCCGCCGCCGATTTGCCGCCCATTCAGGGAGATCTGGAAATGGTGGAGCAAATTCTTGAAAATCTTGTCTCCAACGCCATCAAATACACGCTGGCCGAGGGAACGGTTTCCGTCAGGTTCTCCCGGGCCGCCGGTATGGTTCGAATGGAAGTCATCGATTCGGGCATTGGCATTTCAAAGACCGACAGATCCAGGCTGTTTACGGAATTCTTTCGGGCCGAGAATGCGCGCAATGTGGAGAAAACCGGCACCGGCCTGGGACTGGCAATCGTCAAGGAATTTGTCGACAAACTCGGTGGACGGATTCTGGTGGAAAGCGAAGAAGGAATGGGTACGATCTTCGTAGTCGATCTGCCCACTGCAACGCATGGAAAAGGAGGTCAGCATGACAGCGTCGCAATCACTTGAAATGGAGCAGCTGGAGGAAATTCTGCAGGCCTATCGAGGGCAGAAGGGAGCGGTCATTCCCGTGCTGCAAAAAGCCCAGAAGATCCACGGCTATTTGCCGGAAGAGGTCTTGCAGCGGATTGCGCGCGGATTGCGGGTTCCGATCAGTCGCATTTACGGCGTGGCGACGTTTTATTCTCAATTTTATCTGACCCGCCGGGGCCGCCACGTTGTTCGCCAATGTGACGGGACCGCCTGCCATGTGCGCGGGTCGGGTCAAATAGTTGAAAAAATCGAAAAGGAATTGGGCATCCAGGCCGGCGGCACCACCCCGGATTATAAGGTCACCTACGAGGTGGTATATTGTCTCGGATCCTGCGGCCTGGCTCCGGTGGCAACCGTCGATGGTGCGGCGGTCGGCAAGCTGGCTCCGGAGCGGATGGCCGTCCTGGTTCAACAGTTGGACTAGATTATTGTCGGGCAGCCGTTTTCCGAGTCATGGCGGGGAGTTGAGATCCACCTGCAGCGGCCGCCGTGCGGTAAAAGGAGGGAGAGGTGCAATATGCCAAAAATCATGACGATAGACGATTTCAAGAAGCTTCGCCAAGACGCCCGGCGGGATATCCGGGTACGCTCGCAGACCGGCACTAAAATCATTATCGGCATGGGCACCTGCGGCATTGCCGCCGGCGCCCGGGAGACCATGCGCGCCATACTGGAAGAGCTGAACAAACGGCACATCGACGCTCACGTCACCACCATCGGCTGTATCGGCAGGTGTGCGTTTGAGCCGCTGGTGGACGTGGAGCAGGCCGGCGGCTCCCGCATCACCTACGGCAATATCCATCCGGACATGGTGCCCCGTCTGATTGAAGAGCACCTGATTCAGGGTCGGGTCGTTGATGACTGGGTGGTGGCGCGCCTGCCGCAGACCGCTCGCGAATCGAAGGAGGAAATGCCAAATGTCTGAATCATTATATCGTGCCAACGTGCTCATCTGTCACGGAACCGGATGCACGGCATCACAGGCGGAGGGTGTCCACGAAGTGTTGCAGAAAGAACTTGTGCGGCAGGGACTGGAAAACGAGATTCAGGTTATCCAGACCGGCTGCCGCGGCTTCTGCGCCATGGGTCCGATTCTGATGATCTATCCCGAAGGCATCTTCTACTGCCAGGTCGCCCCCGCCGACGTGGCCCATCTGGTGGAAGAAACCCTGCTGAAAGGCCGTCTGGTCGAGCGCCTGCTTTACCGCGAACCGCTGGAACATAAAGCCGTTCCATACTACCAGCAAATCCCGTTTTACACGAAGCAAAAACGAATCGCCCTGCGCAACTGCGGCCTGATCGATCCGGAAAGCATTGAAGAATACATCGCCCAGGACGGCTATGCCGCGCTGATCAAAGTGCTTTCCGGGATGACGCCCCAGATGGTGCTCGACGAAGTCAAAGCTTCGGGCCTCCGGGGGCGCGGCGGCGCCGGTTTCCCGGCCGGTCTGAAGTGGGAGTTCACCCGCCGCGCAGCCGGAGAACCCAAATATGTCATCTGCAACGCGGATGAAGGTGATCCCGGCGCTTTCATGGATCGCAGCATCATCGAGGGCGACCCCCACAGTCTGATTGAAGGCATGACCATTGCCGCCTATGCCATCGGCGCCGCGGAGGGATATGTCTATTGCCGGGCCGAATACCCCCTGGCCATCCGGCGGCTTCAGGTGGCCATTGAGCAGGCCGAGGCGTATGGACTGATCGGCGGCAACATTATGGGCACCGACTTTGGTTTTCAGCTGCATATTAAGGAAGGCGCCGGGGCATTCGTTTGCGGAGAGGAGACGGCGCTGATCGCTTCGATCGAGGGCCGGCGGGGCGAACCCCGCCCGCGTCCGCCATTTCCGGCGGTTGCCGGTCTCTGGGGTATGCCGACCAACATCAACAATGTCAAAAGCTACGCCGTCGTGCCCCGGATCATATCGCAAGGCGCCGAGTGGTTTGCCGGCATCGGTTCGAAAAGCAGCCCGGGAACCGCTATCTTTGCGCTAACCGGCAAAGTCAAGAACACGGGCCTGGTTGAAGTGCCCATGGGCATCACCCTGGGGGAGATTATCTTCGACATCGGCGGCGGCATCCTCAAGGACAAGCAGTTCAAGGCCGTGCAGACCGGCGGACCTCTGGGGGGCTGCATCCCGCCGCAGCATCTCAATGTCAAGGTTGATTTTGACTCCCTCAAAGAAGTCGGGGCGGTAATGGGCTCCGGCGGCATGATCGTGGTGGATGAAGACACCTGCATGGTGGAATTTGCCAGGTTCTTCTTGACCTTTGCCACCGCGGAAAGCTGCGGCAAGTGCATCCCCTGTCGATCCGGCGGCAAACGCATGCTGGAGATTTTAAACCGCATCTGCCGGGGGCAGGGCCAACGGCAGGACCTCGACAAAATCCGCGCGTTGGCAGCCGGCATGGAATCAAGCTCCCTTTGCGCGTTGGGGCAGTTGACGCCCGGTCCCGTGATGGCGGCCCTGCGCTATTTCGAGGATGAATTTGTGGCCCATATAGAGGATCGGCGCTGTCCGGCCGGATCCTGCAAAGAGTTGGTGCCGGCGCGCTGCTTGAATGCCTGCCCGGCAGGCGTGGATGTGCCGGCTTACATCAGCCTCGCGGCCCAGGGACGGTATGCCGAAGCCCTGGAGATTCACCGTGAACGCAATCCCTTCGCCATGGTCTGCGGACGTGTCTGTCCGGCATTCTGCGAGCAGCGCTGCCGCCGCAGCGATATTGACGAGCCGGTGGCGATTCGTGCCGTCAAACGCTTCATGGCCGATCACGAAGCCGGCCATCCCTGGACGCCGCCCAAAGCAGGCCCCGGACGGCCTGAAAAGATCGCCGTCATCGGCGCGGGTCCCGGCGGTCTGACCGCGGCGCTGCGCCTGGCGCAAAAGGGGTATCCGGTGACGGTTTACGAGGCCCTGCCCGTTCCCGGCGGCATGCTGGCGGTAGGGATCCCGGCGTATCGGCTGCCGCGGGCGATTCTCAATCAGGAGATCGAAAGCATCAAGCGCGCCGGGGTCGACATCGTCTGCAACCGGACCCTCGGCCGCGACTTTGAGCCTGGACGATCTTTTCGATCGCATGGGATACGCATCCGTGGTTTTGGCCATCGGTGCACATAAGGGTTTGCGGATGGGAATTAAAGGCGAAAACCTGCCGGGGGTCTATGACGGGGTCGAGTACCTGCGAAACTGCGCCCTGGGAAAGGCACCTGAGTTCAGCGCCCAAAAAGTGGCCGTCGTCGGCGGCGGCAACGTCGCCATTGATGCCGCACGCACCGCCTGGCGCCAGGGCGCCGCCCAGGTGGATGTCATTTACCGCCGCACCCGCCGGGACATGCCCGCCTATCGCGAGGAAATCGAAGCCGCCGAGCAGGAAGGCATCATATTTCATTATCTGGCGGCGCCGATTCGCGTTTTAGGTGACGAGCGCGTTGCGGGCCTCGAAATACAGAACCAACAGCTGTCGGAGTTTGACGCCAGCGGCCGGCGGCGCCCGATACCGATTGAGGCCTCCACCTTCACTCTGAAAATCGAAGCGCTCATCCAGGCGATCGGACAGCAGCCGGATCTGCAAGGCATCGCGGAAGCAGCGCTGGAAACCAACCGCAACGCCACAATTCGGGTGGGCCAAGATCTGGCAACCTCCCGCCGCGGCGTTTTCGCCGTCGGGGACGCGGTTTCCGGCCCGGCTTCAGTGATTGAAGCCGTGGCCCATGGCAACCGGGCGGCAGAGGCGGTCGATCATTTCCTGCGTACCGGAACGACGGCAAAATTGGACGCTGCATTAGATGTGCATCTTCCCGAGCTCACCTGGAACATGCAGGACTACAGTCACGCGGCCCGCATCCAGCCCGGCCAATTGGCCCTGTCCGAGCGAAGCGGCAGCTTCCGCGAAGTAGAGCTGCCGGTTGCGGAAGAAAAAATTTGCGAAGAGGCCAAACGCTGTTTGCGCTGCGATCTGGAATGGCAGGCCGGCCGGGCCGGTGTAGCCGAAGAGAAAGGCGTCCGAGCGGCTTAGCGTCAAATGCTGTATTCCTTAAATTGGTTAAAAAAAGTGAAAGCGGACAACTAAACTATATGTGAGTCTTGGAAAAAAATTACAAGCACCAAACAACAAATAACAAACAATATTTAAATTCCAAACTCCAATGACCCAAACGGGTTTTTACGTGCGGCAAAGTAATTCCTTTGGTCTCGACTCAGGCAAAAGGAAGCTAATCAGAAATGGTCGAATCGACCTGATTAGCCTATGTTTAGGATTTCTTTCGAATTTGAAGTTTGTGATCTGAGATTTATTTGGAATTTGGAATTTGAGATTTGGAATTTTCTGGCGAACATACAGGATGCGCGTCAAGACCTAAAGAGCAAACGACATCAACACACGGAAAGCACAGGAGGATAGCCATGTCGTCCCTCAACATTACCATCAACGGCCAGGAAATTACCGCCGTCGGCGGCCAGACGGTGCTTGAAGCGGCAACCGCTGCTGGAATCGAGATCCCTACCCTTTGCCACCATCCCGCACTGAAGCCCGTCGGGGCATGCCGGGTATGCCTGGTGGAGGTGAAAGGTCAACGAGGTCTGCAACCGGCCTGCACATTTCCAATCGCACCGCGCATGATCATTGAAACTGAAACGCCGAAAGTGGTTGAAGCCAGAAAGTTTGTATTGCAACTCATCTTCTCCGAGCGCAATCATTTCTGTATGTTCTGTGAAATGAGCGGCGACTGTGAACTCCAGCAATTGGGATACCGCTACGGGCTGGATCACTGGATGTATCCGACCTACACCCAGAAGTTCCCGGTCGATGCCTCCCTGCCTGACTTTTTGCTGGATCATAACCGCTGTGTCCTCTGCCGCAGGTGCATCCGGGCCTGCAGCGAACTGGCGGCCAACCACACGCTGGATCTGCGTCAGCGCGGCGCCCTTACCATGCTCACAGCGGATATGAATGACTGCCTGGCGCAATCTTCCTGCATCTCCTGCGGCGTCTGTTTGGATGTGTGTCCGACCGGAGCTCTGGTCGACAAGCGCAGCGCCTTCGCCGGTCGGGATTGCAATAGCGAACATATTGCCGGCATCTGCAGCCAGTGCAGTCTCGGCTGCGGCCTGGAGATGGTTGTCCGGGCCGGCAATATCCTGCGTATCGGCGGGCGGTGGGACGCGCCCGTCAACGGGGGGGTGCTTTGCAGGAAAGGCCGTTTCCAGGCGCTCGACGAAAGCCGCCCGCGAATTCTTTCTCCGTTAAAGCGCTCAAACGGCCAACAGCTGCCGATTGACTGGGAAAGCGGCCTGCAGCTGGCGGCCGAGCGCATCGCCGCGGTCGCGCCGCAGCATCTGGGCCTGTTGACCACCACCCGGACGACCAATGAAGCGCTGAATCTTTTAAGTAATTTATTCAGCCGTCGACTGAAGACCCGGCAGTCGAACCTCTTGAACCCGGTTGTCCCAAGCTTCCCGTCCCTGGCGCAAGGATCCCTGGCCGATCTGTCGCGCAGCGACTGCATTCTGCTGACCGGAACCGATCCGGCCGTTTCCCATCCGGTGGCCGCAATGCTGATCAAGCGTGCCGTGGATCGCGGCTGCCGACTCATCGCGATCGAAGATCAGGAGACCGGCCTGGATGCGCATGCCGATCAGGTTTTGAAGACCGGCGAAGTGAATCAGGCGGTCCGTTGGGCCCGTCGCGCGCAATTTCCGGCGGTGGTATATGGAGACAGCGTCTTAAAGAAAACTCTCAGAATGCTTCAGCAGCTGGACAACGCCGTGTTTATTGCCCTGCAGCCCGGGGTCAACACCTATGCGGCCGTATCGCTCGGTTTGAACCAGCGCGTCGATTTTACCGACCTGGCGGTGCTTTACGTACTGGCCGGCGAGCAGGACGAAGGGCTGGATGAGGTCGCCGCTAAAATTTCCGCTGAGACCTTTGTGGTGGTCCAGACCTGTTACGCTTCGGTGCTGACCGAACGGGCGGATGTGGTTCTGCCCATGGCCGCCTGGCCGGAGAGATCCGGAAGCCTGACCACCACCGAGGGGACAGTCCAGAAAACTCTCGCGGCCCGAACCCCGCGCGGAGACTCCAAACCGGACTGGGAAATTCTGCAGCTGCTGGCCGAAAAATTGGGCACGCAACCGCAGGTTTCAATCGATGACATGGCGTCCTTTACGGAGCGAACATTTTTGAGAAAGGAGAATCCAACATGGCCAAGGTAACCATTGCAACCGACTGGCTGGCCGCCTGCGCGGGCTGCCACATGTCCCTGCTGGACATCGATGAACGCATCGTGCCCCTGCTGGAAGCGGTGGAGTTCACCTCCAGCCCGTTGACCGACCTGAAACACCCGCCGGCCGGCGGTGTTACGGTGGGAATTCTGACCGGCGCCATCAGCAATACGCACAACGTCGAGGTTGCCCATCGAATGCGTGATCGGTGCAAGATTCTTGTCGCTGTGGGCGATTGCGCCACCTTCGGCGGCATTGTCGCCTGCCGCAACCTGGTGGGGACCGAAGCTGCGTTGCAGCGGGCTTACCTGGAAACAGAAAGCACCGTGGACGGAATAATTCCCGATTCTCCGGAGCTCGGTACGCCGCTGCCGCTTGTGACCGGCATTGCCGATACGGTGGCCGTCGATGTCTTTGTGCCGGGCTGCCCGCCCCGGGCCGACGACCTGTATTTCGTCATCGACGAACTGCTGGCCGGACGTGTTCCGGTGGTATTGCCGGCGCAACATCTCAAGTACGACTGATGCAAGGAGAACAGCTATGAATGCGCGCAAAATTACGATTGAGCCTGTTACACGGATTGAAGGTCATGCGCGGGTCACCATCCATTTGAACCCGGAAGGCGGAGTTGATCGGACCTATTTCCACGTGGATGAGTTCCGCGGCCTCGAGAAATTCAGCGAAGGCCGGCCGTATTTCGAAATGCCCCAGATCACCCAGCGCATCTGCGGCATTTGTCCGGTCAGCCACCACCTGGCTTCGGTCAAGGCCTGCGATGCCATTCTAGGCGCTGAACCGCCGCGGCCGGCCAGGCTTCTGCGGGAGTTGATGCATATGGCCCAGTTCGTTCAGTCCCACGGCATGCACTTCTTCCATCTGGCGGCCCCGGACCTGCTGTTGGGGTTTGATGCCGATCCGGCGGAGCGCAATGTGTTCGGCATCATCAAGGCCAATCCGCAACTGGCCCTGAAGGCGGTCCACCTCAGACGCTTCGGCCAGCAAATCATTGAAATTCTCGGCGGCAAGCGCGTCCATCCGAATTTTGCAGTTCCCGGCGGCGTCAATGCACCGCTGGCACTCAAGGATCGCGACACTATCGCCGCGGAACGTGATCAGCAACTCGCTTTTGCGAGGGAAGCCGTGGACCTCATCAAACATTGGCTCCACGGGCACAACGAACTGGCCTTAAGCTTTGCCGCCTTTCCCTCCAACTACATGGGGCTGGTGGATGCGCAGGGAGCACTGCAGCTGTACGACGGCCGGATCCGCATCCGGGATGCCCGCGGTGATCTGCTGACTCAATTCGCACCGCCGGCCTACCTGGAAAATATTGCCGAACACGTGGAACCGTGGTCTTTTCTGAAGTTCCCCTACTACCGCAAGCAGGGATGGCCTCAGGGCGCATATCGCGTCGGTCCGCTGGGACGTCTGAACGCCGTGGATAAAATGGGCACCCCTCTGGCCGACGAGGAACTGGTCGAGTTCAGGCGGTCGGCGGTCGGCCAACCGGTCGAAGGCTCCCTTTTTTACCACTATGCCCGCATGATCGAATTGCTCTTTGCCCTGGAAACCATGGGCCGCCTGCTGGATGACCGTGACATTTTGTCAACCGAAATCCGGACGTCCGGATCACGACAGCTGAATCCAAGAGGAATCGGAGTTATCGAGGCACCCCGCGGAACCCTGATTCACGATTACACGGTCGATGAAAACGGCCTGCTTGCCCGCGTCAACCTTATTGTGGCCACCGGCCACAACAACTGGGCCATGAATCAGGCCGTGGCAACCGTGGCAAAAGCCTATATCAACGGCAGCCAACCAACCGAAGGGATCCTGAACCGGGTGGAAGCCTCGATCCGGTGCTATGACCCCTGTTTATCGTGTTCAACCCATGCCATCGGCCGGATGCCGCTCGAGGTGGTGGTGATGGGAACCGACGGAACCATTTTGCGGCAAATGGCCCGCTGACCGATGAGATGAAAACCATGGTCCACAATCTGGTCATCGGCTACGGAAATTTGGAACGGCAGGACGACGGGGTCGGCTTTCACGTCGTCAACCGGCTGCGGCGGCACCTGGCGCAAAAGCCCCTGGCTTGGGACGATGACGGAATGTCCCGGCTCGGCGGCGGCACGGATTCCGTCTTTATCCGGCAATTGGTGCCGGAGTTGATCGAGACGATTGTCCACTATGACCGGGTGATTTTCGTAGATGCGCATGTACCGGCCGACAGGCCGAATCTGGTGTGCACGCGCCTTTATCCGGGGGATGGCCTGGCGCTTTTCAGCCACCACATGCATCCGGCAATGCTGCTTGGGATCCTGCAGGCCGTATGGGATCGGGAACCGGTCGGCCATCTGCTCTCGATTCAGGGGTCTCGGTTCGACTTGGGCCGAAGGCTCTCCGCCGGGACTGCAGCCCTTGTGGCGCCGGCAACCGCAATGATTTTAGAAATGTTCGACACGCTGCCGGACCCCGGCCGTCGGCAGCCGGTCGAAAATCAGCGCATCCCAAAACCGGCTGAGTACAGAACCCCGTCATAGAGGCTGAAGCTTTGACTTCACCCCTCAGGAGAGGTCTTTGCCGGAAGATAAACCATGGAATAAAGGAGGATACCATGCAAGTCAGTGTCCAGCAAACCACCTATGTGCCGGGCACCTATGCCCGCAAACGTCCCGGCGCCGCCCAGACGGCCCAGCAATATATCCGGGAGTGGGAGCAAAAACGACTCAAAGCCGGCGAACCCAAGGCCGTTCCGGCCGAAATTCCACCGGCCATTTGTTTCTCGCGCAAAATCGGCGTCGGAGCCCTGGAAGTGGCCGATATTCTGGCGCAAAAAATTAAATTCCGGGTTGCGGACCGGGAAATACTGGAAACCATCGCCACCGATAATAAGCTGGCCGCCAAAACCGTGGCATTTTTCGATGAGCGCTATCCCGGAAAAATGGTTGAATTAACCACCATGCTTTTCGGTGAAAAATCTTTTATCATGAGCGACTACATCCGCAAAATTATAAGCGCGGTCTTTGCCATGGCCGAAACGGGTTCAACCATATTCGTCGGAAGGGGTGTGCATCTTTTGCTGCCGCGTGAGCGGGTTCTGGCAGTTCGATTTATCAGTTCAGACGACCACCGGATAGACCGTCTGTCCCGGGTCCTGGGCATCGACCCCCAAGCGGCGGCCGGCGTGCTTAAAAAATCGGACAAGGAACAAAAGGAGTTTTTCAAAAAGGCCTTCGGCCGCAAAGAGGCCACCCCTTATGAATTCGATCTGCTCATCAACTTCGATTACCTCAAAAAGCCGGCGTCTGCTGCCGCGGTTGTCGCTGCCGCCTTCAGAGAAAAATTTAAAAGTCGGTCCGGGGGTTAAAAACTTGAATGGCGAACAACAATTGGATTAAACGCTAGGACGCCCCGCTGCCGATATATTTCTGGACCAGATTTTTCCAGGGCCAGCCATTGGCCTGATAAAAGTTTATCACCATCACCAGAATAAGTATCAGGCCCCAGATAAACTTTTTGACAAACGGGTTATAGCCGAGAATATTCAGTCCGCTTTGCAGAACCTGCAGGATAACGATGGCCATAAACATTCCCAGGACACTGCCGCGACCGCCATCCGGGTTGGTGCCGCCCAGGATGGCGATTAAAACCCCTAGCAGCAGATACGCATATCCATACCCCGGTCTCATCGAGTTTACGCGCGAAATAATGATAATGGCCGAGACTCCGGCCAAAAGGCCCGATAAAAGATAGGTCTTGATCAGCACCATATTGTTATTGATTCCGGAAAATCGGGTAACCAGGGGGCTGGATCCCAACATGTACATTTTAAAGCCCTGCGAACTCTTCCTCAGCATGAGGGCTACGAGAACGGCGACAACGATGAAAATAATCAAGGGCATCGGCATTTTCAGAATTACCCCGCTGCCGATGAATAGAAACTCTTCCGGGAACCCTCGAAGGCCGTGTCCTTCGGTAAATATAATGGCAAGTCCAATAAACAGGCCGTTGGTGCCCAGGGTGGCGATGATGGCCGGCACACCGAGTGCCGTTATGACAACTCCATTTATTAAACCGCAAATCAGGGAAACCGCCAGGGCCAAAAGGATTGCAAGAAAAATTATGGCTATCGGCGAAATTCCAAAGGCCTGCGCTTTGACATGACTTGCCAGAACCATGGCCCCCGCCACGCCGCTCAGATTGGCAATTGACACAACTGAAAGATCGATGCCGCCGGTAATCATGGACAGCATGACCCCCAAAGCAAGCAGTCCATACTCCGGAAATTGGCTCGCCATGGATTGAAAGTTGACGATCGTCAAAAACTTATCCGGTAAAAATATCGACATGGCAAAAATCGTGGCAATCATGATCACAAGCAGGGTCAGGTTATCCGACTTGCCAATTTTGAATTTTCCAGTCAACGCTCGCTCCCACCCCGATCAGGTTAACGATCAATCGGGAAATTAAAAATAAGAAGGACAGCTTTCACCTCAAGCTACTAGTCGGCAAAGGAAAGGCTTCTTTTTCCCTGCAGCTTGCTTTGATAATGGGTGATGCCGACGCCGAGTACAATAATCAATCCCGTGAAAAACTCGTGCCAGTACGAAGACAGACCGATCAGGACAAGATTTTTCTCCAGAATAACCATCATGATGACGCCCAGCAGGGTACCGATCAGTGTACCGCTACCGCCGGTAATCCTGGAGCCGCCGATCACGACCGCGGCGATGACTTTCAAAAGTTCGGTATCGACGATATAATTTGGATTGCTGTAACGGATTAATGAAAGATGCATTACGCCCATAATCCCGGAGAGAAATCCGATATAGCTGTAAACGAAAAACTGCGTTCGGTTGATATGGATTCCCGCTCGCTTGGATGACTCATAGCTTCCGCCGATGGCGTAAATCGACTTGCCCAGCAGGGTGTGATTGAGTATCAGCCAGGTCATTAAAAAGGCGCAGGCCAGCAAAACAGCAAATATCGACAAACCGTAAGTGGTCCCGTCGGCCCGCGCCAGGGTGAGCACCTGCAAGTGGCCGAAGGCTTTGAAACAATCGGGCAGCTGGCCTGTATTGATTGCCCTGGTGCCGACAAAGACCAGCAGGGCACCGTGAAAAATATTGGCGGTACCCAGGGTTACAATCAGGGCCGGCATTCTGAACTTGCTGATAAAGAAGGCGTTGATGGCACCCATGGCGGTCCCGACAGCACAAGAGATCAGAAAAGCCAGCAGCAGATTGTCTATCCCCAGTGCGATGAGGGAGTTAACGGCGATGTACTGCCCTGAAATTGCAATCGCGGGAAAGGATATGTCGATGCCGCCCGCCAGCAGCCCCACAAAAAACGCAATCGCCAGGATCGCCATCCCCGAACTGCTTCTTATCAGATCGAACATGTTCTCCACGGTGAGAAATGTAGGATTGAACATGGTGACAAAAAAACTGAAGGCCATGATGACGAAAAATAGGTAGGTTTCATTTCTTTTTAACAGCTTTGCGAACATTTAACTCACCGATTCCATTTTCATAGGACCTGTCCTTAAATTTCCCGCCGCCCCAGGCCCTATTCCGCCGAATCCTTTCTGCCGGCGCCGGTCATTTGGAGGCCGGCCCAAGGATTAAGTTTTTCGTCACTGGGAAGCCCGAGCCGTCGCAAGTTCGTAAATATGGCCTGCAGAGACATTTTGCATGTCATCGATTTCCGCCACGATCTTTCCTTCCCGCATAACCAGCAGTCGATTGCAGTGCTGCAGCACCTCCGGAATCTCGTCGGAGATCATAATGATTCCCACCCCCTTGAGCGCGAAATTGCGGATGATATCATGGATGTCGTTTTTCGAGGCAATATCGATCCCGATGGTGGGGCCGTCAAGGATAAACAACTTCAGTTTGGTTGCCAGCCATTTTGCCAGCACGACTCTTTGCTGGTTTCCTCCGGACAGGCTGCTGGCCGGCATCTCGGCGGACGGCGTCTTAATCTTCAAGTCCTGAATCCACTTGTCTTCGACATTTCTCCTTTTTTCACGGGAAATCAGCTTCAGCCGATTCAACAGTTTTTCAACCACCGTCACGACAATGTTGCTGCCGATTGATTTCTCAGTATAGAGACCCAGAACCAGCCGGTCCTCGGGCAGGTACCCCACGCCCAATTGCATGGCATCCTCAGCTGATTTTATCTCAACGGTCTGGCCCTCCAAAATGATCTGCCCGGAATCCGGCGGGTTCAAGCCGAACAGGGAGAGCGCCAACTCGGTTCTGCCGGAACCGATCAGGCCGGTTATTCCAAGAATGTCACCGCGTTTGACGGACAAATTGACGTTCTGGTAATGGCCTTTGCGGCATAGATTTTTCAATTCGAGCAGATTGGCACTTGAAAAATGTTCCGGGTCGCGCCGGTAGGGGGTGGATTCAATTTTCCGGCCGGTCATTAAAAAGGATAATTTTTCGTTATCCAACTCGCCCGCAGGGTAATCGCCGACTTTAATGCCGTCGCGAATGATCGTTACATTTTCGGCAACTTCAAATACTTCTCCCAGCTTATGGCTGACAAACAACGTCGCAATGCCCTTGTCTTTCAAGCGCATGATGACTGAAAACAAATGATCGACCTCGGCCTTGGTTATGGCGGACGTCGGTTCATCCATGATGATCAGGCGGGCATTCTGGGTCAGGGCTCTGGATATGGCTACGATCTGTCTTTTAGACATGGACAGGTTTTCTACTTTTTCATAAAGATCACATTCCTCGTCGATCTCCTGCAAGGCCTTTTCAGCGGTTTGAATTACGTGTTTATTGTTGATAAAATTTTTGCCCTGTTCGATGAGCTGGTTCAAGGAAATATTTTCCGCCGCCGACAAATTTGGAAAAAGCGACAGATCCTGATAAATTATCTGAATCCCCTTTCGAATCGAGTCGATCGCTCGGCCGGGTGCAAATAATTTTCCGCCGATTCTGATCTCGCCCTTGTCGGGTTTTAAAATACCGCCGATGATTTTAATCAGCGTTGACTTGCCCGAGCCGTTCTCGCCCACCAGACAGTGAATCTCTCCGGCATTAATGGAAATACTGACGTCCTCCAAAGCTTGGACACCAGAAAAAGCCTTGCTGATATTATTGGCTTCCAGGAATGATGCCAAAAGGTCCTCCCCACCTCACAAAGGTTTCAGGTTTCGGCCCCGTAAGCGGGTTTCAGGTTTCAGCCCGGCCGTTAACCGAGGAGCGGCCAGTTTGATCGAAAAAAAACTTATGAACATTGAACATTCGAAGTTGGACGTTCGATGTTCAACGTTTAATCGGTTCACTGTTCCAACCTCGTGAAGTTTCATGCGAGGTGTCAGGCGGTCAGAGGACAAATAAACAAGCTCATAGCTCATAGTCAGAAGGCTAAGGACCGGTGGTGAGAGGGTAGGAAGGTGAGACGGGGTTTCCACGCCGTCCAGCCATTTCCTTTGACCTTTGTCCTTTAACCTTATACCCTATACTTTCCACCGTCTACCCTCTGCCTTATACAATGAACCGCTGAACCTCAAGCCCCTGAACCCAGAACCTTTGAACCCTAAACCCTGAACCCCTGCGACAAAATAAATCCTTTAATTAAAATAACGCCGGCGGCAGCACCCGGATCTTCAAGCCCTTTGGACTGCTCCTTGTAATAGGCAATCCGGCCGTGCTGTGCAATCATGTTTTTGGTGGATTCGAGGCCGTTTTCGGCCGCTGAAAGCGCCGCCGACAAGGCCTGGGCAGGGTCTTCGGCGCTTAAGCGGGCCAGGGTGTCGGCGGCCGGTTTCAAAGCGTCAATGATCGTCTTTTCTCCCGGTCGGGCTTTGCCTCTTTCCATAATACCCGCCACGAAAGCCTGAAAAAAAGCAGCCAGGTCGGCTGTGGTCAACTCAGCCTTTTCCTGCAACGGCTTTGCCGCCGCGCATAAACCCGGTCCCCATCAGGGTGCCCATCGTCGAGGGCGCGGCTTTGGCCATCTGCATGCCGGCCTTCATGAATATTTTTCCGATATCGGTTTCGGCCGTATCCATCAGCGCATCACAGGCGGCCGCGAAGGCCTTGGACATGGTGAGGCCCAGATCGCCGTCCCCCATCCTGCCATCCAGTTCAACCAGAAAATCCTTGCGGTCGTTAAAAAGCGCTTTGAGGTTTTGCAGGATTTTTAGAATGTCATCTTTGCCGAGCGAACCCATCGTAATTCTTCTCCTAATCCACCGGCCTGCTTCGGGCGTATATCATACCTTAATTGATCGAAAGTTGAGGGTGCCCCAGCTTCAAGGCGTCCAAGGGTGAAGCTGTAGTTGCCTACCGCAATCCCTTGGCAACGCAGAAGATGGGGCGGAATTGGCTTTCCCAAAGGGTAAACATAATGGGATTTAAAAATGGACTTTTACATCTCACCTATAGGAGAGTCAAAAACTGCGACCAAATTATGAACAATTATCATAACATCAGTTGGTTAAAAAACTGTCCCATTTTGTTTGCGATCATTTAAGGTCATACTTTCAGCTGACATTGCTCGAAAAAAGGCGTCCTGGCCGGTTTGGCCAACAGCTGCTTCAATTCATCATCCAGCTTTAACAGCGAGATCGAAAACCCGGCCATCTCCATCGAGGTGGCAAATTCGCCCACATACACATGGAAAACCGAAATATTTTTTTCCTTCAATATCCGGTCGATGCGGCGATAAACGATATACATCTCCTCTTTGGGCGTGGCGCCGAGTCCGTTGATCAGCACCGCTATTTCGTCAGTCTTTTGAAAGGGGAGATCCTCCAGAATTGCCGCCATCATCGTGTCCACCACCTCGTCGGCCGGTTGGAGCTTGCCGCGGTGGATACCCGGCTCACCGTGAATTCCCATGCCGATTTCCATTTCGTCGTCACCGAGAGTGAAACCCGGCTTCCCCACTTCCGGCACGATACACGGCGTCAGCGCCACACCCATCGTCCTGACGTTGGCAACGGCCTTGTCGGCAACCCTCTTGACTTCCGCAATGGGTGCCAGTTCGTCGGCTTTGGCACCGGCGACTTTGTATACAAAGAATATGCCGGCGACACCTCGGCGCTTGTTTTCTTCTCCTTTAGAGGCCGAGGCGACGTCGTCCATGCCGACCAGCGACATTACTTTTATATCTTCCACTTCGGCCATTTCAGCGGCCATATCAAAATTTAAGATATCACCGCCGTAATTGCCATAGATATACAGAACACCCGCCCCGGCGTCGATGGCCTTGGTGACGTTGAGCATCTGTTCGGCGCTGGGGGATTGAAACACGCCGCCGACGGAACAACCGTCCAACATGCCTTCGCCCACATAGCCCAGGAACAATGGCAGGTGCCCCGAACCGCCGCCGGTGGCCAACCCGACCTTGCCCTGCTTTTTTTCGCCGGCTTTAACGATACAGCGCAGATCATTTCCAACATAGGCGAGCTGATCGGGGTGAGCGGCAATAATGCCTTCGATCATTTCGTCTACAAAATTTTCAGGCTTATTCAAGAACTTTTTCATTTTCATCACCCTTTTTAGTGTTTATGGCAGTTCCTTTTACCCTGCAGCCGTTAAATTATCCGAATCCCAAAAAAATGGCGCATGCTCTTACAGACGACTGCTAGGTTTGGCTGTAAAATGCGCCAAAAATCTTGGATGCTTGCAACAATTATTGGAAGTTGATTGGAGAAAATTCTCCAATCAACTTCGGTCAATTAGAGCTTATAATCACCGTTGGGTTTTTTCCAGTCCTTCAAATTATCTTTGTTGACATCCATCCAGGCCTGGCCGTAAATCACCGGCACACCGTCCTTGTTCTTTTTGATAATAATGCTCTCATAACCGGGTCTTCCGAGATTCGTTCCATCTGTGATCTGTTCACCCTTGAGCAGTTTGTAGGCCGCCATGGCCGTGACATAGCCGGCATCGGCCGGTACCCAGAAATGAATAGATTTTGCCGCGCCGCTTTCCAGATAATCACCGGCGACCGAGGGCAGGCAGGTGCCGAATGCCGCGACTTTTCCGATCATGCCCTTTTCTTCGATGGCCTGAGCTGCTCCGGGTACGGTGCTCATGGCACTGCCCATGATTGCTTTTAATTCCGGATAAGTTTTAAGCAGCTCAAGTGATTTTTCGTAGGCGATCTGCTGATTTTCCTTTTCCTCGATTCGGTCGGTGGCGCGCCTCAAATCTGGATACTTTTCTTTAGCCTCCATCTCTTCGCCATCCACCCATTCGTTATGGGTCGTCGAAGTAAGATGTCCCACAAAAGGCTGCCATTCCCCTTTTTTGCCCATCCATTCCGCCATGATGTCCATCATGTGCCGGCCGTAGGCAATGTTATCAAACGCCTCGATATCAAAGCTGACCTGCTTTTGATTGGAAGCCTCATGGGTAAAGGTAAGGATGCCGGCTTTGTTGGCTTTTTCAAAAACCGGCACCAGAGATTCAGGATCGTTGGGAACGACCAGGATAGCGTCAACGCCCTTGGCAATCAGATCCTCGACCAGGGCGACCTGGGCGGCCGGATCCGCAGTGTCGGCACCGATTTGGTAGGCATCGACATCGGGATGATCTTTAGCAAACTGTTCAATACCCAAACGCATGTTGTCAAACCAGGCAACCCCTTCAAGTTTGACGACCATTACAATTTGGTACTTATCCTTAGCACCGGCGAAACCCGCCAAGCCCAACGAAAGCACCAAAACGAGCCCCAAGATGGATAACTTTTTCATTTTTACTCTCCTTTCGAACTCGCATTAAAAGATTATCAAGCCTTGACCCTTGCCCTCCTTCAACGTTGCGCAAAGTATTGCGAATATTGGGAGGCACCCTACCCGTGTAGCAACCGATTCAAACTCGGAAAATTTCAAACATAAAGGATGAATAATACTTATGATCAGCTAAGCTTCCAAATTGAGCCGCAAGTATTACCCCCGCTGGTTGCAAATGGAATTGAGAAAGTGATATAACAAAATAAAATAATTTGTTATTAATTTCAGTGGATTGGATTTTGAAACAACAGACAGCTGTTTCATAATAATTCGAATCACTTTTAGCTTTTGTATGCTATTTGTCAAGAAAAATAAATTGTTGATGAGAAATTCATCCTTGTGCTCGATTCGGCCTTTGCCGGTGCCTTGCAGAATCGCAAAGACCCTGTCGATCCTTGCCTGGGTGAATTTGAAATTTGCGGCCGGAAAAATTTCAACTGCTTGACCCGGGCGGCTTCGTTGGAGTATTATCCTGCCGATTCGATCACTGCATAAATTTAGGGGGCTCAAGAAAGTGGATAAACGGTGGCAGCAGTTGGGGGATTTGCTGGTAAATTATTCACTGGCAGTCAAACCGGGGGAAAAAGTGATGATTGCCATGACGGAAGTAGAGACTTATCCTTTAGCGCTGGCGGTCTATGAAGCCTGCATCAAATCCGAGGCCTACCCGCAGGTACAGTTTTTGTCCGAAGAATTCAACCGCCTGTTGCTGAAATTCGGCAGCCGGGAGCAGATTGATTGGGTGCCTGAAATCGAGGCCTACGGCATGCAATGGGCGGATGTTTATCTGGGATTGCGCGGCGCCCACAACCTGGCCGCATTGTGGGATGTTCCGGACGGTAAGTTATCCGCGCTCAGACGCGCCATGGGCACGATTTCCACGATGCGCTGGGAAAAGACACGCTGGTGCCTGGTGCGTGCACCCAATGCCGCCTTGGCGCATCAAGCCGGGGTCGACGAGCAGACCATTACCGACATGTTCTTCGACGCCTCTCTTCAGGACTGGCCGGCCCTGAGTAAAAAATGGCAGAAATGGGCGGATATTCTTGGGCAGGGCCGGCACGTGCGAGTCGTCGGTCGGGATACCGATTTGAGTTTTTCGGTCGCAGGCCGATCCTGGGAAGTGTTTGATGGAAAATTGAATATGCCGGACGGTGAGATTGCGACCTCGCCGGTTGAAACAACTGTTGACGGCCAAATTTATTTTGAATTCCCGGGGGTGATGGGCGGGCGGCTGGTGGACGATATCCGCCTGCGCTGGGAAAACGGCAGGCTGGCAGAAGCGTTGTCATCTTCCAACCAGGACTTCCTTCAGGCGGTGGTCGGCAGCGATCCCGGCGCCAGTAAGATCGGCGAGTTTGCCTTCGGCACCAACCCGGCGGTCAAGCACTTTTGTCGCGATATTCTGCTGGATGAAAAAATCGGCGGTACCGTCCATATTGCCCTGGGACGCGCCTATGCCAGTACCGGCGGAACCAACCAATCGGCCATCCACTGGGACATCGTCAAAGACGTCCGGGAGGAAGGTCGGGTGTATCTGGACGACCGACTGATATTCGAAAACGGCAGCATACTGCTCTGAGGAAACCATGATGAGGCCTGAATATTTACTGGGTGTTGACGTCGGCACCTATTCCTCAAAGGGTGTCCTGGTGAGTATCGACGGGGAAGTGGCTGCCGACCAGGTCATCCCGCACGGCATGCGCATGCCCCAGCCCGGTTTCTTTGAACATGACGCCGACGGGGTCTGGTGGCATGACTTTGTTGAGATTGTCCGCCGCCTTTTGGCAAAATCCAGAATCGATCCCGCACAAATTCTTGCCATCGGTACCAGCGCCATCGGCCCGTGCGTTCTGCCGGTCAGCGCCGAAGGCAAGCCGTTGCGGCCGGGAATTCTCTACGGCATCGACACGCGGTCCACTGCCGAGGTCGCGCATCTGGAGCAGGTGCTGGGCAAGCAAAACATCTTCCTAAAGAGTGCAACAAATTTGGACGTCCAGTCCGCCGGTCCTAAAATCCTGTGGATCCGCAACAACGAGCCGGAAATCTATGCCAGGACGAGGTGGTTTCTGACCAGCCAGGCCTATCTGGTTTACAAACTGACCGGTGTGCCCAGCATCGACATTTATTCGGCCTGCTGCTATGCGCCCCTTTTTGACATTTACAATTTCGGCTGGTATCCGGATATGGCCGATTATATTACCCCCGCCGACCGCTTGCCGCAAGCGCACTGGAGCTGTGACATCGTCGGTGAAGTCACCGACGCCGCCGCGGCCGAGACAGGCCTGGCACCCGGTACACCGGTCATTACCGGTACCATTGACGCGGCGGCCGAGGCCGTCAGTGCCGGAGTGGCCCGGTTCGGCGACATGATGCTGATGTTTGGCAGCAGCATCTTTTTTATCATGAAAACCGCCGAGCTGTTCAAAACCCGACATTTCTGGAGTGCCAATTTTCTCGAACAAAATACATTCGCCTTCATGGGGGGCATGTCCACATCCGGCAGTCTGACCACCTGGTTTCGTGACCAGTTTGCGCAAACTGAAGTTGCATGCGAGAAATCCGGCGGACAGAATGCCTATGCCGTGCTGGCCGGCGAAGCCGCCGCATCCCCGGCCGGTGCCGACGGGTTGATTGTTCTGCCTTACTTTGAAGGCGAGCGCACGCCGTTGCACGATCCCAAAGCCAAAGGCGTTGTGTTTGGTCTCAGTCTCAAACACACCCGCGGCGACGTTTATCGGGCCATCCTGGAAAGCGTGGGGTTCGGCATTCGCCACAACGTGACGGTGATGCGCGAAGAGGGGTTAAACCCGGAACGAATCATCGCAGTCGGCGGAGGCACCCAAAACGATTTATGGATGCAGCTTGTTGCCGATATTGCCGATATCGAGCTCATCATCCCGCAGCAGTTGATCGGCGCGAGCTATGGCGATGCGTTTATGGCGGCGGTGGGCGTCGGCCGGTTCAAAGATTTGACCCAAATTACCCACTGGGTCAAAAGCAAAAAGGTTGTCTGCCCCAATTTGGCAACCCACAAACAGTATACACTCAATTATAAAATTTTCCGCGCGCTGTATGAGTCCAATCGTTCGCTCATGCATGAGCTGACGGATTCAATTCCGTTAAAAAGGAGAATGTGATGACAAAACGCTGGATAGAAGAAGTTTTTGGCTGCCGCAAACCGATTATCGGCATGTGCCACTTGAATGCACTGCCCGGCGACCCTTCCTTCGACGGGCAGGGCGGCATGCAGGAAGTAATCAAATGGGCCCGACGGGATCTGCTGGCCCTGCAAAACGGCGGTATTGACGCCGTCATGTTCTCCAATGAGTTCAGTCTGCCGTATCTGACCCGCGTTGAAACGGTCACCGTGGCCGCCATGGCTCGCATCATCGGCGAATTGATGCCTGATATCGGCGTGGCCTTTGGGGTGAATGTACTCTGGGACCCGGCGGCCTCGCTGGATTTGGCCGTGTCCACCGGCGCCCGGTTTGTGCGTGAAATCTTTTCCGGCGTGTATGCCAGCGACTTCGGCCTCTGGAACACCGACTGCGGTGCTGTGGTGCGGCACCAGCATGCCATTGGGGCGCAGGATGTCAGGCTGCTGTTTAATATCGTCCCTGAAGCGGCGCAATACCTGGCTGCCCGGGACATGGCGGATATTGCCCGATCAACGGTTTTCAACCATCGGCCCGATGCCCTGTGCGTCTCGGGCCTGACGGCGGGCCGCCAGGCCGACACGCAGGTTCTTAAGAACGTCAGGGACGCGGTTGCCGGCACACCGGTCTTCGCCAACACCGGCGTTCGACTGGAAAATGTGTCCGAACAGCTCGCGATTGCCGATGGGGCGGTGGTCGGCACCACTTTCAAAATCGACGGGGTATTTGAAAACCATGTCGATCAAAGCCGGGTGCAGGCCTTCATGGACCAGGTCAAAGCGATCCGAAACGTCAGTTAAAGAGCATCTGCATCCGCATCCGCTCAACTGTCTGGCGCATGTCCTGCTCTGAGGGACGCTGCTCAAAGCCGGCGGCGGCTTTCAGAACCTTGGGCAGCTCCTGCAAATCGCCGACCGTGTTCAAAAATATATCGGGAATGCCCAATACCCAGTGGACACAATGGGCAATGGCGCCTTCATCGGTCAGCGGCTCATACCAGGTGCTGCGGCTCCATTTTTTATCGCCCCAATATCCCCGCGCGATGGCCTTTATGGTCTGGACGGCGATTTGGTGCTCACGACAGTAGGCAATGAGCTTTTCAAAATCAGCGGCATAGGTCTGATCCTGCATCAGAAGGTAGTTGCAGGGCAGAAGCACGGTATCAAAAGGGTAGCGCTTGAGGGTCTGAAGGTGAAATTTCGGCGTGTGCAGCCCATGCCCGGTAATACCGATAAACTTCGTCAATCCCTTTTCTTTGGCCTCAATCAGAAATTCCAGGGCGCCGCCGGGGCCCATAATAATCTCCCGTTCCACCACATCCGTTAAATTATGAAACTGAAGCAGATCAACGCTGTCCACCTGCAGCCGGTCCAAAGATCGCTGAAACTGCTCTTTCGCATCCTGATAGGTTCGCTCATTGGTTTTGGTGGCCAGGAAAAATTGATCGCGGTACTTCTTCATCCAGGGTCCGACGCGCAGTTCGGCTTCGCCGTATTTGGGCGCCGTATCAATATGATTGACCCCATACTCCCATAGAAGGTCCAGCGCCCGATCAGCTTCAGACTGGCTGACTCTGCCGAGACTTACCGAACCGAATATAGTTCTGGAACTCTGATGGCCGGTTTTTCCGAAAGAAATTTTTTTAATCATCTGACTGCCTCCTGCTTTCAATTGTCCTCTGTTAGGCGATGAAATCCATAGCCCCTTAAGACCCTTGGTCCGCGTCATGCTTTCCTTTTCTGACGACGTACCAATTATTCTGAATGTCGTGTGGTATTTGATTCGTTTCAATGGAACGGAAACCAACCGTCTGAAGGTACTGACGCGCTTTCTCTTCTCCCCACATCGCCCCCAGTCCCTCTCCGCCCTGGGCCAGTGACACGGTCATACAATGCATGGTGGAGATGGTGTATAGAAACGCGCCAAGGGGGTGCCCAATGGATGTCATCAAACAGAGAGCCCCTTCATTAAGGGCCGTCAATAATCGTCCCGCGAACGCCTCTGCCTTTTCCGAGTCGACCTCCAGGTGTTTTTTATTTTTTTTCATTGCCTTTGCCTCCGAGGAAGAATGTCACCCAACCCTTGAACCGCTCAGTCACCTTCTTCCAAGACCTAACCGGGCGAAAAATTTTATGCAACATCAATTTCCATCAGATATTTATTGTGCAATTTCGTAAGCAGGATAAGCGCAGCAATCGATGCCTATCAGGCACAAAAACATATCGGCTAAATTGCTTAACGGAAACTCAATATGTAGCAGGATAACCGGTAAAGCAATGATAAACGGGAGGGTTTCCAATACCCAGGTAAGGCGAGTATCATGCGGCTCAATTCCCGACCAAACAAAAAGGCCAATACTCCTGTCAGTAATGCGATCGGATAGCTTCTATATGACTTCACAACCTCGTCCGGATGGATTAGAAGTAGCTAAGCCGATTCGCCATCCATATTGAACGCTTAGATACGATAAACCGACGAAATTTTTCCGGTCAGGTTCAGCGATGGGCTATTCTATCTCTGGGATTATTTGGTTAGCGGCTCTGTCTTCAATAGCCTTGTTCGCCAACGTTTCGAACTTCGTGCTATGCGCCATTTGGTGCACGTGCTCTTGTCGGGTTTGTGCAAACAAATTAGCGCTGCTGATCAGGACAAAAATACCGACGACGAATTGTGCCAAATAGTTAAGATTTCTAATAATACAAAAAATCTCCCTGGTTCATTTCCTCATTTGCAATATCCGAATACGATCTCGCACAGCGCTTTTACGCCGACAACAAGTATTTCGTCGTTAAAAACATAATTGGGTGCGTGTATCGGTATCGAGGTCGCATCCTTCCTTATCATTTCCGATAAAGAGAAAAAGCCCGGGAATCTGCTCTTGAAATAAAGAAAACTCTTCACAACCCATTGACGGCATGAAGTCATCCGTTACCATACCGGATTTAAATACAGTATTTAAGATTCCGGAAATATTGCTTGTCAGTTGAATATCGTTGTTGACAGGCGGCATAATTCGATCATAGATTAATTCATATGTCGCGCGGGCGGCCTGTGTACAGCCTTTAGCAATTTCTTCTATTCGGGTTTGGATAAAATTGCGAACATCAGGATCAAGCGTGCGAACAGTACCTTCCAAAGTGACGACACTTGGGATGATATTTACTGCCGTACCACCATAAATCTTTCCAATAGTAATTGCCGCTGCTTTGAGAGGATCGACTTCGCGACTGATAATACTTTGCAGTTTGGAAACGATATCTGCAGCGACAACAATCGGATCAACCGCCAAATGCGGCCATGCGCCATGTCCAGGCGTCCCAATTATTTTTAGCTTGAATATATCACTGGAAGCCAGAACGGGGCCTGCTTTGACAACTAAAACACTTTGCCTAAGTCCATGCCAATTATGCGGTGTGATGATCGCATCTACATCGGGGTCTTTTAGCCCGCCGGCCTTGATGATCTCGGCTGCACCTCCCGTGTTTTCCTCTGATGGCTGGAAAATAAATTTCACATTTCCATTGAAGTTGATCCTTATATTGCGACAGTATCTTGGCAGCTCCTAAAACGATGGTCATGTTGCCATCATGTCCGCATGCATGCATTACACCGCTGTTTTCAGAAGAATAGGAAACGCCGGATTGTTCTTCAATGGCCAAGGCATCCAGGCAAGCTCGTAATGCAATTGTTGATCCGGCATTTTTCCCGTGCAAAATGCCAATGACACCGGTTCCGCCTATGCCGGTCGTCACCTCAAGTCCCAGATTCTTCATATAGCCTGATACTTTCGAGGCCGTTTGAAACTCTTGGAAGCCGAGCTCCGGTTTTCGGTGAAAATCTTTCCTGATATTTATTAGTTCATCTTTAATTGAACCTAGTTTTTCATCAACCTTTTTCATACGATACCCTCAGGATTAATGTTAGACCGCCTTACGAGAGCCATACTTCAAAATATAATTTCATTATCAAAGATGTATAGGATGATCCTTCACTGTACTTGGGTCTTTCTAAGCGCAACGGCAAGTTTCACTGGGCGCGGCGTTTATCAGCGATCCAGGGCAACTTTTGTTGGGTGCTATCATTGTGATATTTGCCCTTTGGCTGCCCAGGCACGTGCCACCATGGAGATAGAGCCATCCAGCTGGGTGGGAAGGCGCGCTTTCAGTTCATTTCGCAGTTTAATTTTTTCATCTTCATCCAGAGACAGTACGAAGCTGGGTGCCGGTCCTTGACCACCAAGAAATGGTTTCCAATAGTCGTCAAAGTCTCGAAAATGAGTGGTTATCTCGATGGAGGTGGTTTCAATATCCACGAAGCCGGCGTTTTCAAATAACCTTTTCAGCGCTTGGGCATTGGAATCCGGAAAACGCCTACTTTCATGCAAATTCAATGCTTCGGGTTTGATCTCGACTGCGGCGTCCCAAAAATGCCTGAGAAAGTCCATCCTTCCAGCATAATCCCAGAGATATACAGCAACCGTACCTCCCGCGTCAGTGACTCGCCGCATTTCGGATAGGGCCTTTTCCGGTTCCGGAATGAAATTCAAGACAAGCCCCGATACGGCGATGTTTACCGAAGAGTTATCCAATGGCAATAACAGCGCATTACCAACTCTGCAATGTGCCCGGCTGCCGAGTCGTTTCTGCGCTGTTTTTACAAAGTCTTCAGATTGATCAATGGCGGTGAGCGCTGCGGGTGTGTGATTGTTGATAATCACCTCACTCAATGCGCCTGAACCGCAGCCAATATCCAGCCAGTTCAATCCCGAAGATGGGGATAGCCAATCGACGAATGATTCTGCTACGAGACGGCTCCATCGCCCCATATAATATTCATAAGGATCGCCTGATTCCCAGGAGTCTTTCATTGTCGGCTCCACCCGCTTTTTCACGCCCAACGATTTGGCATTATGACTCACTCTGACCTGGCGTCGGCACCATGCTCAGACAGCTGAGCCCCAAACCATCGATGCAGTGCAGTTAACAAGTGGAGATCTTTCGTTTCAAACGTAATTTCAGCCCCGGAAGGAAGAGCTGCATACGAAACTTTTATACGCGACGCTCCGGCTTGAAGGTCCTTGAGCCCCGGCATGTCCGCACCGTGCAGTTTTGCCGGGTCTGAATAATCGCCCTGTTGAAACCTTTCGGCTTCGTGCTGGAGATGCTGTTGAATGAGGGCAATCTGATCAGTTGCGCCTGGATCTTTCGTGATGACTTTTTGCACACCTCCAGATTCGGTCATCTTGAAGATGTGTACGGTCTTTGACATGTCAAAGGGCATTACGCTATGCGCCATTTGGTGCACGTGCTCTTGTCGGGTTTGTGCAAACAAATTAGCGCTACTAATCAGTACAAAAATACCGACGACGAATTGTGCCAAATAGTTAAGATTTCGCAAATGTTTTTTCATATGCCTCCCTTGGTAGGTTGCCCACGTATTGTGCCCCAACGATTGAGCTTTACGGTGATGGAACCGAGTCCGTCACCATCAATATAGCCTGTTCCTCTTCTCCCGATTTCATAATTCCATATTCAATTCGATTTTTAATTTCTTCCAATCTTTGTCGGGCAGTTAACGCTCGAGATCGGCCGGGCTGGGGCTTCCGGGGTCGCCCATTACGCCATAGCGATTTCCTTATCCATAGTTACACCCAACGTCGCGGATCAGGCGCGAGCTATAGCGAGTCGCCTGCATTCGGCTTGTTCAACAGCGCCTTGATCCTGAAGTGGTTCAAGTCCACCGTGCTCTTCCATAGGGGCAACCGCTCCGCCGGCCCTTCGATCCGCACAAGCGGGGGCGTGCGATCCGCCAGGGCGTTGATCTTTGCCCACAATGTGGTGTCTCCCCAATATTGCGGAGGCGTATCAGCCGCTGCCACGGCTGAAAAGATCTCGCCTGGCGTCTCGCAGCCGCCACGGATAGCTTCCAATGCAAGGCTCTCAAGTCGTCCCAATCCGGTTGCCGGGTTCGGCTGTTCCTGAAGCCATCGCGTCACGGCAGCGGGAATCCATGGCAAGGGCGCGTTAGACTTCGTGACAATTCGTCGAGCAGTGTTGGATCCTGAGAAGCAAATGCCATGTCCACGAGCTTGGCAAATTGGAACTGGTCATCCGGTGACCGGACGACGTTGGTCATACAGTGAAGCCAGTTGACTCGGCTGAAGCTGGCCCAGCCCGTTGAACGGCACAATCCCGGGAAAGGCCTCAACACAGAGCAGCTCCGCGTTCACAATCCCCCGGTGAAGCAAGCACGCAAGAATGTGGGCGAGCATGGACTGATCGAACAGGCAAGCATCGAACCACAGGACAATGCACTCATAGTCTGCTGCGGCTGCAAGTTTTCGATACTGGCTCTTGAGCGTGCCTAGATAAGCTGCTTTTGTGACAGTGCTCCGCCGGTTACCTGTTCAAGGAACTGAGCACGAGCGTCGAGAGTGCCTACATCAGGCCATCCGGGATCCCGGGGGCCATCGTACAGTATGTCGTGCCAAACAAGCACCTCCCCGGGAATGGTAGACTTGAGCAAGACTATCCCCTGCGCAGTCGCCGCTGGTAACATGAAGTGTGCCGCTCATGAATCTCTCTCATAGCCAAACGTTTGGGGTGGTACTAAGGGTCCAAAGAAATTGGTAGTTTGCTCGACAAAATACAGATATTCGTCCAAATTGATGGCTGGGGCTAAAGGAAGGGATCGGAGCAAATTCAGAATCTCGGTGCGATTACCAATATTACCGCCCGCAGGCTCCCCAATAATAAAAGAGTGACAGGCAACTTCCGCATCTATAAGAAGCTTCGCGAGATGAGGCTCTCCACGCCGAAAATGATTGACCCAGACGGATGTATCAATGAGCACCATGTTTATGAGTCCTTTGGTCGGCGACGCGGAATTGGGCGCAGATTCCTTTCCGAACCACCCAATTGGGCTAACCGCTTGCTGCTTTCCCGTGCAATCAGAGCTTCCAGACCGAGTCGAACAAGGGCCGTCTTTTCATTGATTCCCGTCAATTGGGATGCTTTTTCCCGTATTTGGTTATCTATGTTTAATGTCGTTCTCGTGTGCAATATTATGCATCAATCATGCATATATGTCAAGGATATTGTTTCCACCAAGCTGTGGATCACCTGCAGGCAATTAAGACTTTAGAACTTGTGCTTGTGATAGCCTCGACAAAGACCCCGCGCAGTTTTTCCTTTCAGGTGCATCCGTATTAGGCAAGTTATATGATCTCATTTTGAAACACATATGAAAACATTTCAAAATCGGAAAAGTTTTGCGCACCGCAGCTCGACC
This sequence comes from uncultured delta proteobacterium, assembly GCA_963769935.1. Classification (GTDB taxonomy): domain Bacteria; phylum Desulfobacterota; class Desulfobacteria; order Desulfobacterales; family JAFDCJ01; genus JAFDCJ01. The sequence goes on from CAVYNY010000015.1 coordinate 110,480, forward strand.
GTCGAACCGTAAAACAGACATTTTCTATCTTGCATAATTTAACTGTGTGGATTAAATTTTCTAATCAATCTTCATGTAGGAGTATGGTTCAGGCAATACAAACGGATTCCATTAGGGTGTGTCGTGGCCAGACGATCTGAAATTCCGGGAGATCCGAATAACAAAGGGTGGTTCCAGCGCATTGGCGTGCAAACCGGGCTTATTTTTCTGCTGCTTCTGGTGCTGGTGCCGGTCCTTGCCGTTCAGGTTGTTGTGCGCTACCGAGAATTTCGCGGGGAGCGCCGGCAGGAACTTCAGGCCAACCTGGAAATCGCTCGAGCCGTGGCCGAAACATTTGATGCACTTGTAGATGATGTTTTGCACCAGGAGCTTGCGATCGGACTGTCGATTACGTCTCTGCCGCCGATTCCTTCAGAGCGCGTTCACTCCCTCCTGGACGCCAGCCAGGCAGAGTATTCCGCAGTGAGCAATATTTCCTGGGTGACCCCTCAGGGTCGAATCACCGCCTCCAGCCTGGAAAGTGCCGTCGGGGTGAATATCGGCGACAGGCCCTATTTTCAGGCAATTGCCGGCGGAAGAGACTGGGTGGTGAGCGATCTCGTTGTTTCGCGCGTCACCAAAGAGCCGGTATTCACCATAAGCCGCGGCATCCACGGCGCCAAAGGCACCCTGCTGGGTATTGTGGTAGCGGTGATGGCCCCAGATCGGCTGGGCAAAATATTGGGAGTCGAACGCGGTCACGAGGGAGCAGTTGCCGTCATCGACCGCGAGGGAAAGCTGGTCTACCGCCATCCGGAGATCAAATGGACGTGGAAAAAACGCGATTGGCTCCGGCAATACCCGTTTTTGAAAACGGTCCTGGACGGCCACGAACTCAAGACCACCATTGATTCCGACCTCAACGGGCAAAAACGCATCATCGGACTGACGACCGTCCCCTTGATCGGTTGGGTGGTGGGCGCCGGCCGCCCGGAAGCCGAGGTCATGAGGCCGCTGATATCCGGTTTTTTGCTTAACCTGGCCGTGCTTTTCGTGGCCGGCTTGGCAGCGCTTCTGATTGCACTCGGGCTCTCACGTACCATCGCAGCGCCGTTGCAAAATCTGCAGGCCCATGCGCTGGCGCTGGGACGCGGGGAAGAGAGGAAAGATTTTGAAGTTAGCGGTTTTTTAGAGTTAAGGGATCTGGCAAGAACCTTTAATGTCATGGCCGGGGAAATCCGGAAACGCGAGGAAAAACTGCGCGAAGCTCACGATGAACTTGAAAGGCGGGTGCAGGAACGAACCTTTGCGCTGGCCAAAGCCAACGAATCGTTGCAGACTGAAATCAACGAGCGCAAGAGCGCCGAACAGAGCCTGGCTGAGAAAAATGAACTGCTCGAAAGCATGTTTTCCAGCATCCACCTTCTTGTGGCTTACATGGATCCCGACTTTAATTTCCTCCGGGTAAACCGCGTATACGCTGAAGCCGATGGGCATACCCCGGAGTTCTTTATCGGCAAAAATCACTTTCAACTCTACCCCAACGAGGAGAATGAAACGATTTTCCGAAAGGTGGTGGAAACAGGCGTCCCCTATTTTGTTTTTGAAAAACCCTTCGAATATGCCGGCCATCCGGAGCGCGGAACCTCCTACTGGGACTGGAGTCTGTATCCCGTCAGAAATCCGAAGGGCGAAGTCAGTGGAATCGTCTTGAGTTTGGTGGATGTGACCGAGCGCAGGCATGCCCAAGACGAACTGCGAAAATCGGAGCAACAACTCCGAGTTCTCTCTTCCCAACTTATGAATGCTCAAGAAAAAGAGAGGAGCTATGTCGCCCAGGAACTCCATGACAGCATTGCATCGAACTTGGCCGCCATCAAAATTACTTTGGAAAACAAGCTGTTCCAGATGGGTAAGGGCCCCGTTCCTCCGGGCATATCACTGGAGGACATCATTTCCTTCGTTAAAGCCACGATTAACGACCTTAGAAGAATCATGACGGACCTGAGGCCGGCCATGCTGGATGATTTGGGCATCCTGCCGACCATCCAGTGGCACTGCAAAGAATTTCAAAAGATATACCCGAATATTCGCATTGAAACATTTCTTTGCGCTCCGGGAGAGAGACTCGCGGAGCCTCTGGAGATCACAATTTTCAGAATTCTGCAGGAGGCTATGCACAACGCTGCAAAACATAGCAACGCAGACCTCATCCGCATTTCTTTGAGAAGCGAAAAGGACCTTCATTTGACCATCGAAGACAATGGGTCGGGCTTTGATTTGGAGGAGGTGAGGGCAAGGAAAAGCAGCCGCAATGGCCTGGGTCTTTCCAGCATGAAAGAACGAGCCGAACTGGCAGGCGGAAAACTTTGCATCGAGTCTACCAGGGGAGTAGGAACGACGATTCGGGCCTTGTGGCCGGTTTGATACCATTTTACGAACCAGGGTGTTGCGATGTGAGCATGCAAGCCCGTATTTTCCCGCCGCCCTACCCTCTATTTTAAATAAGGTTTCAACGAAATGAATGCGGCTGCTAAGAAAAAAGCAGAGGAAGACTGACCCTGGCAGGTCATGGTGCGGCTGGAGCTGCACGCTCGTAGTCAATTATTTCGTGAATTTAAATCAAGGTGAAAATATGGATCAGGAGAATCGAAAAAGAATTTCTTCAAAATTTTTTACTCTTTCTCCGTAAAACTCGATCCCTTCGTCTTTAAGCATTTTTATTTTTTCCTGAATAGCGGCTCCCGATGTCTTCCCCTTAAATCCCCCAATCCGACCGGATGTGGCAACAACCCGGTGTCAGGGAACCTCGGGCGCATAGGGGTTTCTTTTCATAGCCTGACCGACCCCCCGATAGGCTCTGGTCCCCAGAGCATGGGCAATCTCTTTATAGGTCGTTACCCGCCCTTTAGGCACCTTCCTTAAAAAATCGTACACTTTATCGGAAAAGGTTTTCATTTCTCCCTGCCTCCTCGGTATGTTTATAATAAATTAAAATATTTCGTCTTTCCGCTCTATTGATTCCCGCTCCTTTTGATTAAGACCGTTTCAAAGCCGTTTTTAAGGCATTTCATACGCAATGTCAATTACTTACCGCGACCCCAGCCCCCGCAGTCCCCGGAAAATAACTTCATACCACAAGCCTACTAAAGTCTTCGCTTAAAGGCGAGGGATTTTCTCCCATTCTCCGCATGGGACATTAAATTACGCTTCCAGCCTGCGATCAAGGGGAACCGATCCTGAACGACGCTTTTTCTTGACAAGCATATATCGAAATGATATATACTGATAAATCATATACCGAGGAGATATTAAATGGATGTAAAATTCATGCTATTGGGGTTTCTCATGCAGAGCAATATGACGGGCTATGAAATCAAAAAGAGGTTTTCCCTCTCCTTCTCGTTTTTCTCCGGGCTGAGCTACGGCTCCATTTACCCCGCCTTGAAAAAAATGGAGCAGGAGGGCTTGATCACCTTGCAAGTGCAGATTCAAGACGGAGCGCCCAATCGCAAGATATACACCATCACGGATTCCGGCAAAAAGGTGTTTCTGGAGGCCCTGCGGGCGCCTTTCGACTTGGATCGACCGAAATATGCATTTCTGGCGCGACTCTTTTTCTTTGCCCACCTCTCTCCCGCAGAACGTCTTGCCGCCGCCAAGATGCATCTGGAATCCGTCCAAGACTTCCAGCAATACCTCCAAGCCGCAGGACCTGAGATCAAAGATCGTGCAGACAAATATCAATACCTTGGTTACCGCTTTGGGGTCCAATTCTTTGAAGACTTCGTGCGCAATGCCTCGCGGATCGTTGAGGAGTTGGAAAAGGAGGAGGCCGATGGAAAGTCCCGTTCTCGGAAGGTCTTGACCCCTTCCGCAGAAAGAGTGCCCGGCGACTCCAACGGGGAGTCACTCCTCGGCGTCAAGCCGACGACAAAAGACGTAAGACAATAGTTTACTTGCAGAAAGGAGAATGCTATGAAGGTCCTCGCCCTTAATTCAAGCCCTCGCGACGGAGACCAGAGCAAAACAGGACTCATGCTCGATCATCTTGTTGAAGGCATGCGGGAAGCCGGTGCCGAGGTGGAGGTCGTGCAGCTCCGCAAGAAGAAAGTCAAGAACTGCATCGGCTGTTACACCTGCTGGACAAAGACACCGGGTGTCTGCATCCACAAGGATGACATGACCCACGAGCTTTTCCCGAAATTTATTGAATCCGATCTTGTGGTCTATGGCACGCCGCTTTACCATTTTACGCTGAATGCCACCATGAAGACATTTATCGAGCGCACGCTTCCCATACTAGAACCTTTTTTTAAGCAGGAAAATGGGAAAACCCATCACCCGCATCGCTATGAGTTCCCCAAGGCGGTGCTCCTTTCAGTCGCCGGCTTTCCGGAAATGTCTGTTTTTGAGCAGCTCTCCTCCTGGGTGCAATTCATTTTCGGCAGGTCGGGGAAGCTGGTGGCCGAGATCTACCGGCCGGCGGCAGAGGTCCTGACCGTGCCTTTTTTCAAAGACAAGGTCGAGGACATTCTTGAAGCCACCAAACAGGCGGGCAGGGAGATCGCTCAATCCTTGAAAGTTTCGCAAGAGACCTTAGCCCGCGTCACCCAGAATCTTAGCGAGAACAAGGAAATATTCCACAAAATGGCAAATCTCTTTTGGAAGAGCTGCATTGCAGAGGAGGTTGCACCCAGGGAATTTGCTGAAAGAGGGCTCATCCCTCGACCTGATTCTATCGAGACGTTCATGCTGATTCTCCCGATGGGATTCAATCCTGACGGCGCGAGCGACACCCAGGCCGTCCTTCAGTTTAACTTCTCCGGTGAGAGCGAAGGGTCATGCCATTTCCGGATCGAGAATCGACAAATCAAGGCGCTCCCCGGTCCAGCGGAAAAACCGGATCTTACCATCGACAGCCCTTTTGAGGTGTGGATGGACATCATGACCGGCAAGGCAGACGGCCAGCAGATGTTTATGGCTCAGAAGTACAAGGTGAGCGGCGATTTCAACTTGCTGATTCCCATCAGGCAGATCTTTGGGAAGTAAACAAATCAGCCGCGAATTTACGAGGCGGCTGAATTTGTCAGGTTGGGCAAAAGTTCGAGAAGATCACGGCAATTCTTATCGCCCTTCGCTATATGCCTCCAGTTCCCGCTGCATCATATCATTCAACGTTTCACGTCGCTCGATGACTTTTACTGATTTGTCAGGAGAAACAAGGATTGAAGCCGGCAAATTCATTGAGTTGTACTCACTTTTCATCGCGTGTGAATAAGCCCCGACGCAACCCATAACCATCAAATCGCCAACACTTAGCTCCGGGAATTCACGAGGTTCGAGTATGCCTGAACCATCGGATTTAACCGTGAATACATCTCCGGATTCGCACAGATAACCTGCCACGACATAAGGGTGTTTTTCGGTCCCGGCAGAAGGGTTGCGTCTGACAAACCGAATGGGATGAAATGAACCATACATCGATGGTCGAATATTGTGATTCAAACCTGTATTAACGATCACAAACCGATAATCCGGTGTTGACTTAACAGCCTGGATTTCCGCGAGGAGTGTTCCGCTGTGCGCGACAATATAACGGCCGGGTTCGATTTGAAGAGAAATTTCGCGGCCCATTTTTTTAGAAAATGCAGCCATGCTCTCTGAAAGGGCCTTTCCCCAAGCTTTCACATCCATGGGCTTCTGCTTCGCTTCATTGTATACGACCGGCAGCCCCCCGCCAAAATTTACAAATTGCAGGTCAGGAAATGTGCTTGCGTTTGAGAGCATAAGATCCTTAATACGGAGCCAGGGTTCGATATCGTGCCCGCCGGACCCGATATGCGCATGAACTCCGATAATTCGCAGCCCCAGCTTTTTAGCTATGGATTTCGCTTCGTCAATTTGATCGAAATAGATACCGTGTTTGCTGCTTGGGCCGCCGGTGTTGGTTTTGTTGGTCTCGCCGTTTCCTTCCCCCGGGTTTACGCGTATCGAGCAGGCCGTGCAGCCAGGGATTTTTCCCAGCAATCGAATTTGGTCTATCGAAGTGCAGTTGATGAGCACACCCCGTTGTACAAGCTCTTCGTACACCGTTAAAGTCGCACCCTCGCCTGTGTAATATATCTCCTGGGGCAGGAACCCGGCGCGTTGTGCTCGCAGCACTTCATTCAAAGACGAGGCATCAATCCATAGCCCTTCTTCACGAATAATTTTCAAGATCGCCTGTAAGGTTAGCGCCTTGCAGGCATACCGAATTTTGGTTCGGGGGTACGATATAGCCGTCTTTAGTTCCCGGCATTTACTTCGAATGACGGCTTCTTCAAAAATATAAAGTGGCGTGTGGTATGTTTCGGCAATTTCAGCAATTCTTTCGTCTGAGATTTGGGTCATAATTGTGTCCATAGGGGGTTCCTCCAGTTGCGCGATAGCAGACAGGCATAATCGCCACGGATCAGCAGCAATCCGAGCGGCAAGCTTGCTTGCTGGTGGTATTGACTGTTGAATCCGCTGGTTGTGAGGCGCAGCGCTCCGAGCAGCAAATGGCGGCCTGGGGTCGCCACAGTAACATCTTGAAAAACCGGTAGACTAAGACCATTTCAAAGACGTTTTTAAGACATTTTATCGGCAATGTCAATTACTTAGCGTGGCCCGCCCCCCGGCTCACCCACTCAGTGAGCGAGCACCAGCTTTATGGCCATCACCACAAGGGCGACGTAGAGAATCCATCGAATCAAACCCTCGCCTCTCTTCAGTGCCAGGCGGGTCGCAATCCAGCCGCCGAGGGCATTGCCGACGGCGAGCACAAGCCCGGCGGACCACAGAACCTGGCCTTTGCTTGCAAAAATGAGCAGCGCCGCCAGGGTGTAAACACCCACGATGAAGACCTTGTGCATGTTGACCCTCACAAGATCGAGGCCGAGGACACCGTGGAGCACTGCCATCAGGATAAAGCCCACGCCGGCCTGTATAAATCCGCCGTAAAACCCAGTGGCTACCATCAATAGGTGCGCCGGAACGACTCGCCGCCATCGGTTTTGGCCGCTCTTCTCGTGCCCGGGGTCCTCTGAACGTTTTTTTTTGTGCGCCATCTGCAATAAAACCAGAAGCATGACGCCCGCCAGAATTCGATTGAACCAGACGCCTCCGATCCTGGTACCCACATAGGCACCCAGAATCGCTCCGGGAAGAGCACATAGGCCCAGTGACAAACTCAATTTGAAATCCGACAGTCCCCGCTCGGCGAAACCTGCAGTGGCAACAAGATTCTGAATCAGGATCGCAACCCGGTTTGTGCCGTTGGCGACTGTTCCATCCTCGCCCATAAACACCAGAATCGGCATCGTGATCAACGAACCGCCGCCGGCCATGACGTTCAGGAAACCGGCGATACAGCCGGCCAGGCTCAACACGATACCCTGCCAGAGTTCCAATATTTCTCTCCTTTATGTTCAGAACCTGGGCGGTTCGAATAAAAACGACAGCCTGAATCCAACTCAAAAAGAGCCCGGTTCGAAGCGCTTTTAATACCGAAAACTACACCAGTACGTCAAGTGCATGTTCCTAATAATCTATACAGGAACCGCACAACCACCAATTGCCTTGAAAACCTCGGTACATTTATATCCCAATTTTCGCACTGCAATATAACAAAGCACTCGGCGCGCTTCTGTGACGGGTCGCTCTTTGCCGGCTGACTTCAAATTCTCAGGTTCGCTTTTTCAGCAGTGCGCCACTTTGTCGATGAGCGCCGGCAAGCTGATAACACTCACCTGCAAAATGATATGGCATATCCCGTCAGCAACCGCCGCATGACTGTAACGATCGGTGCCAAACCGGTTCAATATAAAAGCTCCTTTCAACGCCATGGGAGGACTGTCACTGCTGGTAATGGGATTGATGCTTTTCCTCGTGCCGGAAAGTCCCGCCTTCAAGAGCCGTGACAAGAAAAGGGCTTCTTTCTTCAGGTCCCTTCTTTCGGTCTACAAAGACAAACCCATGATCGGCATCATGGTTTACATGGCTACGAGGGGATTTTACAGGTGGGGATTCAATACATTCTTTCCGCTGATTGCCGTAAGAACAGAAAAGATGAGCCCTGCCGATATCGGTCTGGTTTTTTCCGTCTACATGCTCTTTGGAAGCATAATGCAGTATCCGTTTGGATTGCTGGCGGATAAATTTCCATCCCAGAAGGTTAATCTCATTTTGATAGGAGGCATCTGCAGATCGCTTTCCTTGGCCACATAGCCGGCCAACCCAAAAAAGCCACCATATGAAACGAGTAAATGAATTTATACTGCAAAGCCGCGGTCGCATTGTGCAAATACATCACCCGTTCGATAAAATGACCGTAAAAGACCAGGGCCATGGCGTAAAACCGTGCAATATCCAAGGTCAGGATTCTAGACGACGTTAATTCACGCTGCAAAGCCACTTCCTTCTTTTAAAGTGTTGTAGTGGCATATCTTCACTCCTTCCGTATTTGACCAACTGGTCTTTACCGTACCTTGGGCGAATCCTTCTTACGATTCTAATCGCAACGGGGTGCGGTTCCCGTATCAATAGCTATCAAATGTATCCCGGAATAAATTGTCGTTTTGCTCTATAAGTATCAGAGAAAAAAAGTTTTGTGCAGATTACGGCGAATGCGAGCAAGTTGTCGATCAGGAATGACTCATACGTGGATCAGCTTTTCGCTCCAAGGCGCTGCGGTCCCACCCGGCGAGATCAGCTTCGGCTTCATAGGTACTCTGCAAGAAATTCAACAGCACGGTATCGGGTTCGCCAGCCGTTCGCACGACCTCGTAAGGCAGTATGAATTCCCTAAGTTCCTTATGGTAGTAGGCCGCTTCCGGTTGAACAATGTACTCGCTGAAGCCGTCCGGCTCCGGATAGGCATATGCATAGAAGGCGGCCTCGCCCAACCCTGCGCCCGGCCAGAAACCGGCGCTTGATACCTCATGGGAATACGCTTCTTCCATCACCCAATCAGCACAATTAGGCACACCGCCTGGGTGTCTTGGTGCAGTCCGCCCCGAAAAGCGAGTCACAGCCAGATCAAATGCGCCCCAGAAAAAATGTACAGGGCTCACCTTACCAATGAAGCGAGCCCGGAAATCAGTGAAGACGCGTTGCACTTGCAGCAAGGCTTGATACCATCGTCCGACCGCCTCAGGGTCGTACGATGCGTTACCCTCGATTTCAGGAAAGGGCCTTACGAGATTAGGGATCTCAACGGGCATTGGCCAGATGTGCGTTTCGATGTCCAGTTCGCCGAGAATCCTCATAATTTTCCGATAGAAGTCTGCAACCGATATCGGCTTCAAGCCAAAGGAGCGGCGCTCCCTTTCGGACGTAGTAACATGTAGTCGGTGGTCATTAAAATCAAAGTCAATTTCGAAGCCGCGAGTACCATAAGGGATCAGGGAGGTTGTCAGCCCCCGCGAGGTGATATAAAATGGGACGTGCCACGAGTGATTTATCCAGGGCATATGCGAAAGACGGATTTTTCCTACAATTTGGCTCCAAAGGTGGAGTGTTTCGTAGGTCTCTTGCCACGGCAATAGTGGCAACTTCGGCCAACGCTCGTTTTGTATGGTCATGACGATTACCCTCCTTTTCTGTGCTGCCCAACGTTGCAGGTAACCTGGATGTTCAAACCTGCAATGCGCTTCGAAAACCTTAGCCCCGCCTCCAATGCTCCCTCAAGCAGACCACCATTGCTAAAAGATGTTTCCGTTGAGATGAATTCGAGCTTCCCATCCCATGCACTGCCCAATTGAAGATTTAGCCCATACTGTGGATGATGGGTTTGTGGATTGCGATCGGCGTCATTAGCGGTAAATCTTTCCGTACTCCAATCCTGGAAATGAACCGCTTTAGGCCGATTCGCTTTATTCCCAAACAACGTCGCGAGTTGGGCCGTTGCTTGTCTGATAAATTCAGACCGCCCCATACTTGCCCGACTATTTGCATCCAGCCCGGAAAAGCCAAACAAACAGAAAGTGCTTCCAGAATTTGGCGAAGCATCGTGAATCTCTGCCAATGGTCCATGTTGGCTGATGGCAGTCCCACACAGACCTTTCTTCCGCCAAAATGGCTCATCATAGATCGCGAAAAACTTGGCATGCCCCGCCATCCAGGTAGGGATTGCAGCCAGAGTTCGAGTCGTTTTGGGAGGCAACTCAGGCATAAATTTCAGCTCAGCCGCCAATCGGGGTGGTATTGCCACGGCAACCTGCTTTGTTTGTATCTGTATCTTTCCCGACGGCCCCATTACATCGACAGCAATAACGTCTCTGTTAATTGAGAGTCCTGTAACCACATGCTCCAAAAGGCGATGGGGGGCATCAATTCTATTGACTATCGCGTCAGAGAGGCGGTTGATGCCGCCCTGAATGCGCCGCGCCCCTGCCATTGGTGATAAGGCTGTGGTTCTGTCAATACGACCGTCAATCTCTTGAAGCAATACATCGCCATCAGCAAATTGTTCGTAAGATGGAATATTGAAATGGTTCAATAAACTGGCCACAAGTGGTTGACCAGGCCAAAACCAAGATGGGCCAAGATCACAATCAGCACCCTCGTCGCCCCTCATTGTTAGAATTCGACCACCGAATCGTGTTCGGGCTTCCATCACACTTGCGTTTTTACCTGCATCTCGCAGTTGCCATGTTGCGAAAAGTCCACTAAGTCCACCGCCAATAATCAAGATGTCTGTTTGCATAAGATGCCCGTTTTGAGTCCTTATTTTCGGTACTCAAAATATACTTCTAAGGTCAAATATTCCCCCTAATTTACAACCTTTTTGCCATGAATACAAAGCCTTGCGGTGGTCAGGCCCAATCGGAAACGGCTTCGTCAACAGTAACTGGGTGTTTCTTATTTTTTTTCATTGCTCAGGTAATTGGCTTGAACCTGCTGAAGTTTGGTAAAGAATTCCTTCTCGGTGAAGAAACCTTTTTCAATGAGCAGTTTGATAGCTGTGTCCACCTGAATCGAGCATGCGATCAGCAACTCTTTGATACTGGCAAGTTCATCGGAATCGATTTTTTGAGCCACCGGGGAACTCCTTTTGATTGCAGGATAAATTTTATGGGTTGTTAATCCAACGCTGTGGTTGGCTTCTCGATTGGTGTTTTTTTCGGTGTTGGAGTTTCGGACGGTTTTCGACCCAAATCCACATATGCATCGAAATAAGCGCCCTGTTCGACAGAAATGCCTTTGCTTTTGATGTTTCCGGAAAAATTTGCCTCTTTGGCAATCTCAACCTTTCCTGATGCGATGATATCCCCTTTCATATGACCCCTGATTCTCACGTTTTGCGCCCGTGCTTCACCCTCCAATCTACCACCGGGGCCTAAAAAGAGGTTGTAATCTTCAATGTCCACATTACCTTTTATCCTGCCATTTATGATCAGGTGTTCTTTAGCTTTAATATTGCCATCAATTGTGGTGGAATTATTTATCGTGGTTTTCTCTTCTTTTACGATGCCATCAGATTCCATGGGATATCCCTCCTCTAATTGGATGGTTGGCAATTATGGTTGGTCACGCAGTGTCATATGAAAAATTGCTGATGGTGTCAATGGGTACCTCCTGACTTTGGGGTTGATGTTTGCTAAACCCAATTGTTTTAAGAGCCCCAGATGGTTTTTCAATTATTATTTTCTATGTCGCGCAAAATCGAGGTATTAGTTTAAAAACGCTGGACAGTACAGTCGTTCAGCATTACTCTATCATTGAAAGTTGCGTGGGCCACGTCCGATGTTTCCTGAAATATCTGGGACGATTGTGCGCCGCCGACGCAGCGCAAGTCCGTTTCGTCATGGTCGTTACGACGCCAGAGAGGAGGGCCAGATGGCAAAAACGCTTAAAAGTACGCTCTCGGGAGTGTGGCTCATGCAGACCGTCAAGATGAGTGTCCCGGTGCCCTGCAAGATTGAGTACACAGTGCGCCACAAGGGCGATGGCAACAACAAGCTCAGAGTTCGGTATGGAAGCTTTTTTCACCTCATCTGGGCCAAGGTCCACGATTTCGAGATCGAGCCAGGCAAGTCGAAGTCCCGGAGCACGGAGGAAAAGAGCGACAATTCAGGGACGGAGGACAACTGGCAGGACGTCCGCTGGAGGCTCTCGCGCACGGCGCTGACCAAGGCGATTGACTGGGAGCTGACATACACCGTCACTCGCCTCAAGGACGAGACCGACGCGACCTCACAGTGCAGCTCCACGGTCACCTCCGATGAATGACCTGTCGCACGGCGTGAGGAGGCGGTCGCGCAGATGATGGGTTTATATGTTTACACCACCCGCATTTTAAGCATATTTTGTCGCCGGAAACAAATCCGTCGGCGCCTCTGCCGGGTCGCTACGCCAAGCGATTGATGATTCAACTTTATTGTCCCGAAAACGAGTGTTTTATAGGCCCATATCCTCATTTTCAGCTTAGAAAAGAGAATATTGGGAACGGGTATTGGTATATTGGCAGATGTCATCGCCTTAGCTGGACTGGAGTCCCTTTTCTCTGATAATCTTTTCGCTCCGTTTTACCGATTGGCTGGCCGTGGGTTTTGAAATGCCAAGCCTTTTGGAAAGCTCCAAGGTAGCTGATACCAAGTTCCCGTGCGGCCCAGTGGCAGAGCACGCTGCGGGCTTTAACCGTAGCCGGGTACCTCCCCCGCCGCGTTACGATTTCCGGGTCTAAACTCAAAAGGGTTGCCACTTGACCCACCAGCCAATCAAAATCACAGCCCTGCGAAAGATATTGGTAGCGCCGCTCCAACTGCTGCCGGCAACTTTCTAAAACCGCTTTCACGAAATTGCCGTCACCCAGGATCCGTTTTGATGCTATTGATTTAATACTTTTTGAATTATTTTATCTTGGAATGAAGTCATTTTTCCGATGTCTAACTCTCAGGTAACGCGCGAGCGGCAGCGAGTCGGGTTCACTCGGTTGTTCGGCATTCATCTTCAGTGCTGCGATTCTTTTTCTCTTCATTCAAATTCCAGCACACCAAATGATCGGGGAAGATGAAAATTCGGTTTTGGGTAATCAACCGGCGACCAGGTCAGCCAGTGCGGATGTGAACTGCTGTCGGCACACTTGTAGAAATTTGCTCGCCACAAAACATGTGGCTTCGGCGTGCTCACCGAACAGTATCTTCTCAGCAGGGCTATTGGTATCGAGTATTCAACGGTCCATGTGACAGATTCCTGGATTTCCGGATCTACAATGCTTGGCAGCGAATGCGTGGCTATTATCTTGTCACAGTCACTTGCAGGGATCTCAATCCTCCCTTTCTTTAACCCCGAGTTGAAATGGAACAGGATGATACCTCCACAATTCATTTCAAAGTTAAAGTAGCCTTTGAGCACATCGTAACCTGGTGTGAAGAAGAACTCAACACAACTATCCCCACAGACACTATTTTGATGCTTTGTGGCTATTGAGCGAACATATCTGTCTTCGACTCGGAACATCACGAGTATAGCCATGTCGTCGTAGGCGATCTTCACTTCCGTCTTGGGGAAATGGTCGGGTTTCTTTCCCATGTAGTTCCGGATCAATTCGGACGGAATATCTTGCCATGGCGGGTTGTTCCAAACTGTACCAGCCTTCGGAGAGCTTGCCAGTCTTTTTACTGTAGCAATCATGTTCTGCTTTCTTTGCCGAGCGCCTTGAACTTACTTGCCGACAACTTGAATTCCGACCCATGTATCAGGAAATTGCCGCAAAATAAAAAATTCCCCATAAAAAAAATTATTTTATGTAATCGCTTCATTGTTTGCTTGACGTAGAACCAAAGTTCACCGGCGCCCGTCAGGGCGTCCAGTGCACCGTATAATTATAGCCTGTCAGCGTGGCCCGTCCCCAAATTTTCCAGCGCCTCTGCCGCCATGCGCTTCAGAGTCACGCGGTCCACCTTGCCCGTCGCATTCAGCGGCATCTCGTCGAGGAAGATGACCTCTTCCGGCGCCTTGTAGCCGACGCGCGCGCGGGCGAATTGGATGAGATCCTGCATCGTGGGCCGCGGTCTCCCCCCGTCCAGCGTGACATAGGCGCGCACGTTTTCGCCGTGCCAGGGGCTTTGCACGCCAACGACGCCTGCAATGGCCACGGCGTCGTGTTCCAGCAGCGCGGCTTCCACCTCTTGCGGGCAAATGTTCGAGCCGTCGTGGATGATGATCTGCTTCTGGCGGCCTTGGAACCAAAGATAGCCGTCCTCGTCCGCGCTCATCACGTCGCCGGTATCCAGCCAGCCATCGACGATCGTCTCGGCGGTCACCGCCGGATTGTTCCAATAGGCGACCATACTGCCGGGAAACTTGATCCAAAGACGCCCGGGCGCGCCGTTCGGCTCCTCGCAGCCGTCCTTGCCGCGCAATGAGGCCTGGTAGCCGGGCGCGATGCGCCCGACAGAGCCGATCCTGGGCGATTTTAGCGGATTGACGGCCGGAACGCCGATCTCGGTCATACCGTAGTCCTCGTCGATCGCGATGCCGGCAAGCGCGGCGAACTCCGCCTCAAGGGCCGCGGAAACCTTGTCGCCGCCCGAATAACACGCCTTGACCGAGGTGAAATCCGCGTGGCGGGCGCCGTGATCTTGAACCAGTGCATAGAGCGCTGAGGGAAGCATCCACAGCTTGGTCGGCCGTTCGTTGCGCAGCAGCGGCAAGATCTCGTCGCCATCGAAGGTGCGCGCCATCACGACCCTGCCACCCGCAGCAAACGTCATCATGGACAAGTGGTGCCCGCCGACATGTGATGCCGACCCGCCGGGCAGCATGACGTCGTCGGGACCCATCTCGAAGCTCCTGACGGCGCTCGCGATGATCCAGCCCAGCGTCTCGAAGCTGTGGCAGACCCCCTTTGGCTTGCCGGTGCTGCCCGACGTGAAGAAGATAATCGCTGGGTCTTCCAGCGTGGGCGGGGCGAAGTCGCGGGTCGGCTCGCCGTCGGTTAGCGATCTGAACGTTAAGCCGTCGCGTCCGCCATCGTCGTCATAGCTGATGCGGCCGAGTGGCAGTTTACCCGCAAGCTTGCTCGCGGCCAGGTCTTCGCGGCGCTCGTCATGGGCGAGCAGAATTCTCGCGCCGCAGACCTCGAGCGCATGGTCGATTTCCGGCGCCATGTACCGGTAGTTCAGTGGCACCGCGACAAGCCCGCACTTCATGCAGGCGAGATAATGGACCATAAGCTCCGTGCGATTCGGCATGAGCGATGCGATCCGATCGCCCGGCGATAGAAGGTCCAGGTAATTGCCGGCCAGACGGGTGGAAGCGGAATCGAGCATCCGCCAGGTCCAGCGGCGCCGGCGCGAAACGAGCGCGTCGGCATCAGGTTTTGTGGCGAGCCCCTGCTTCAGTATCTCCGCGAGATTGAGAGGCCTGTCCAGCGGCGGTCCGACAATCGGCATGGTGATCCCTCCTGACAGAGTTGGTTACGAACGCATCGTGCTCCTCACAGTATCGAATAGAGTATTAGGGTACGTTCCTCGAATTCTCGGATTTGTCCTCTTCCAAATTCTCCTGGGCGGCTTTTAGCTTTTAATACGTTCTCGACGAAAGCCCCCTCACAATGATATGATGCAGCACTCCAGGAGCGTCTACACAGGCTTTTCGAGGCATATCGAGCAGCTATCAAATAATTCGCACTTTATAAACCGTAAATCCGAGGAACGTCCCCTATAGCTCCCTCCAATGTCGAATTTCATCCCGCGTAGCGGGAGTCCCATCGACTTGAGTTTGACTCGGCCCGACATCCGCCTGGTTGGGCACCTTACTTAAGGATTAGCATTATTGCCCTGTGAAATACTTGAGGAACTCCTTTCCAAAGCAATTTGTCTTGCAAGATATATCTTGGCTAAACTCTGGTAAGGAACATCTTTCTTATTTGATAGAATCTTCAGTTCTGCCAACATATCCTCGGGCAAAAAGATCACTGAAAGAGTCCGATTTGCATCAGTTTTGCCAACTGCAGCCCCACATATGGCCCGCAGGACGGGAAATCGTGGCATGTCCGCTCAGCGCGACCAGAGATGACGCATGAAGGTCCGCGCTTCCGACAGCCCCAGGGCCCGTGCGATTGCGAAGTAGGCCAGCCCGAAAGGCACCAGCACAACGATCGCCGTCAGCACCGGTGTGTGGAGCCCGAACCAGCGGTGCACCAGCCAGGCAATCCCGGCGGCGGAAAAAGCGGCCGTCCCGACTCTGGCCAGGTAGCCCCCGGCCAGGTAGACGCGGCAGATCAGGAATCGGCGCAGCAGGTAAAACTCGACCCAGGAGGCAATCCCGGCCGAAACGGTCAAGCCGGCAGCACCCCAGCGCGGCGCGATACCCAGAGCTGCGGGCAGGTGCAGGGCGAAAACGTAGCCAAGGATGCTGGTCAGCGCCACCCGCACGACGGCGAAGCGCAGCGGGGTGCGTGTATCGCGCAGGGCATAGTAGGCCGAAGCGTATAACCGGCCGCAGGTCGAGGCCAGCAGGCCGACCGTCGCACCGGCCAGGATGCTCCACACGTAGAGCACATCGGCGCGCGTAAATTGGCCGGTCTGATAAATGGCGGCCACGATAACATCGCCCAGCACCAGGAAAGCAGCCACCGAAGGCATCACGAAAAAGGCGATGCGGCGCAGGCCGGCATCGAGGCGTGCGCGTAGGGCGGCGATCACTTGCGTTTCGTCGCCCAGTTCTGCCGACATCAGGGGCAGTTCGGCCGCCGAAACCGACATGCCGAACAGGCTGACCGGCAGGGTGTAAAGCGTTTGTGCGTATGCAAACGCGGCGACGGCCCCTGTGGGCAGCAGGCTGGCCAGCAGAGCGTCCACGTAGGCGCTGATCTGGACCACTCCCCGTCCAACGAAAACGGGAAAGAAGTTGCGGATCACCGTCTTGACATGGTCCGCATGATAATCCAGGGACAGGTGCAGGCGGCGCAGCAGTTTGAGCACGACCGGCCATTGCACCCCCACCTGCAGCGCGCTGCCCGCAACCGAACCCCAGGCCAGGATCCGGGCCAGGGGAAACTGGGACCGGCCGCTGCCAAATATGAGTAAGGTGGCGATCATGGCCGCATTCCACACCACCGGCGCCGTGTAGGAGAGGAAAAAGCGGCGATGGCTGTTGAGGATCCCCAGGCACCAGGCCGAAAGGACCAACAGCCCAGCGCCGGGAAACAGGATGCGCACCAGACGGATGGTCAGTTCGCGCTTGGCGCCTGAAAAGCCCGGCGCGATCGCGTCGATCAGCAGCGGTGTGGCCAACACCCCGCTCAGTACCAAAATCGAGGTGGTCAGTGCCAACAAAGCCGCAATGGCGCCGGCCGTGCGGCGGGCATCTTCATCATTTCCACTGGCCAGCAGGCGGGCATAGACCGGGATGAAGGACGCCGACAGGACACCTTCGCCGAACAGATTCTGCAGGAAATTGGGAATGCGGAACGCGGCTTTGAACGCATCGGCCGCATCGGAGCTGCCGAAGTAATGGGCAAAGACCCGATCACGGATGAGCCCGGTGACGCGGCTTAAAAAAATACCGGATCCCACCAGAAAGGCGTAAGGCTTCGGTGTAGCGCGGCGGGTTGCACGCTGTCCTGCAGGAATTGCTGCAGGCGCTGTGGGTGGGTTGCGTTCCATGCTCTGAGGTGCATTCATCGCATGAATCACCGGGCGAAGTCAATACGGCAATTTCAGAAACCACCAAGGTCGCCCCTTGCCCCAATTAAGGTCGATGGGGTTCGTTTCCGGCTGAGGTGCGGCACTCGGCAGTTCACGAACCCAAAGCCGATACGAAAGCCCGCCCGCTTCTCGCCGTCACGACCACCCGGCTGTGTTAGGCTCTGTGAAAATGAGCTGATACCATTCCGTGTCGAATGCCCGAGCCTGAAAACTTGAACGTTCACCTGTTGCAGTGATTGCTGTCTCAACCTCACTTTCTTCTCGGAATGAACCCGGGAACGCCGGTCTCCACAACGGCATTCAGCCTGACCCGCAGCTTGATTCCTTCGTTAATCTCCCGCATGGCGTTTTCGGGAAGTGTGGAGACGTCAAAGTTCTCCTGGATCCGACTGGGTGTCTTCGAGGTGGTCAGGAGGGCCGTCCCGCGCTGGATAGCCCAGGCGAGCAAGACTTGCGCGGGGGTCTTGTTGACTCGCTTGGCGATAGCGGTAATGACAGGATCCGCCAGCAAGTTGGGCTCGCTGCTATGACCTAGCGCGGCGAAAGCTTGCAGCACGATTCCATTCTTTCGGCAATAGTCTAAAAGGTCCCATTCCGGAAGATACGGATGGGACTCGACGTGAACAACCGCCGGCTTGATGGTCGCGGCTTCAGAGATCTCCTTCAACTTTTCCAGGCCGATGTCTGATAATCCAATCGCTTTGCACTTCCCCTCGTCCACCAGCTTCTCTACTGCCTCCCAAGTATCTAACAGCTTCACCCCCCTGTCATAGATCACATTACCGTTCGCGTCCCTCGGGTCTAGCACGTCTCCAGGTTGAAAGGCGAAAGGGGTGTGGATGAGATAGAGATCGAGGTAGTCGAGCTGGAGTCTCTTGAGGCTTGCCTCAAAGGCCGGTTTGACGCGCTCCGGACGATGATTGGTGTTCCAGAGTTTCGTGGCGACAAACACATCCTCCCGCTTGATCTTCCCCGCCTCGAACACCTCCTTCATCGCCTCGCCGACCTCTTTCTCAGTCCGGTAACGTTCCGCAGTGTCGAGCCCGCGAAATCCTGCCTCCAGCGCCGCCTTGGTCGCATTTTTGGTTGCGATGGGGTCGGGAATCAGCGTTCCAAAACCGAGCGCCGGGATCGCGCCGGACCCGTTGCTGAGAGCTAACTTTGTGTAGCGAAGATTGTCGTGCTTTATCATAGTCTTGATCCTCCGTTGATTCCTAGTTGATGTCAGCCCGCGACTGGCGAAGTCAGAGCGATGGCCGGGCAGATACAACAGCCGGTTGATCTCAGCAACGCGCATGCCCTCGGGGTCAGCGCGGACTTTGACTATTTCCTCGCCGGCCTCGACCTCGCCTTCCTGCAACACATGAAAATAGAAGCCCGGCCTGCCGTGAGCAACCAAGGTGAACATTGGGCTCACTTCTTAAATATTAAATGTTTCCCACGAATATTTAAGTTGTGACCCTTCTCTTTTCCCTTCTCGGCGATTTTGTCGAAAAGCTTATGCAAGCCGATGAAGTGCGGCCCCTTCACATTGCGTGATAGCAGGAATCTGCCTCACAGCAGCAATGCGGTGACATCAACCTAGTTATCTACTTTGGACATTAATTTGAATTTGAAGAAGGTAAATGGGGTAGATCATGTATTTTTGAAGTACATACTGTATATCTTTGATCCCACGATCTATTGTGAACTGATTGGACCTGGCCCGAGGCTCTCTCAAATACCCCACAGAGAAACTTTCGTTTGTTAGCCACGCCTGGGTCTTTCTTGGTACATGCCTCAGGCCTTGCGGGAGGTGAAGTGATAAGAAGTCCCTTTTTCAAGTCCGGGTTATGGTCGGTTTTGGCTTGTGTGTCAAGGAAGATCTGGGTACAAGATGTTGTGACTGCAAGTTGCGGGCGTAAAAATGGGCACTGGATGCCGGGAGCGTGGAGGTGGAGGCAGTGCCAGGGGTCTCGACCGTGTTTGAAAAGCGGCTCGCCTCACGGAATATAGGGGACGGAATATAGGGGACGGGTATTGATATATTGGCATATGTCATCCCCTTAGCTTGAGTCCCTTTTTTTCTAATAATCTTTTCGCCCCGTTTTACCGATTGGCTGGCTGTGGGTTGGGAAATGCCAAGCCTTTTGGAAAGCTCCAGGGTGCTGATGCCAAGTTCCCGTGCGGCCCAGCAGCAGAGCACGCTGCGGGCTTTAACCGTAGCCGGGTACCTTCCTCGCCGCGTTACGATTTCCGGGTCTAAACTCAAAAGGGTTGCCACTTGACCCACCAGCCAATTAATATATCAATACCCGTCCCCTAAACCCGACACGGCTTATTCATAATGGGTCCACATGCGAATAATTTTGACCACTTTTTCATTATCTAAAATTTGATAAACCAATCGGTGTTGTATATTAATTCGGCGGGAATAGGCACCCGATAAGTCGCCTAATAGCTTCTCAAAAGCTGGAGGAGTCTTATACGGATTTTCGCGAAGGATATCCAATAGCTTTTCCGCTTTAGATCGCAAACCGGCAGAAGCTAATTTTTTGGCATCTTTTTGTGCCTGTTTTGTAAAAACGACTCGCCACATTACCAGTCAAGCTTCTCAGAGCATTCTTCGATGGGGGTGGAAAGCCCTTCCCGGATTGACTCCCGCATACCGGGAATATTCAACAGATAGAGGGTTTCCTGAATGGACCGCCAATCATCCTCTGAAATAAGCACGGCACTGCCGCGCTTGCCTGTTATGACAATTGGTTCATGGGAAGATGCTGCCTCATCAATGAGCCGGTAAAGCTTTGATCTCGCTTCAGTTGCTGTTAAGGTGGGCATAATTTACCTCTAATATATCGGTTTTTGAACACCCAAATGGTACGCCATAACGTACGCCTTGTCAAGTAACGAATCTAAGGCATAACGCGGCCTTCACCGGTGGCAATGGAGCGCAGCGAGATTGCCATTGCTATATCGTTGATTTTGGCCTTCAAAAGCTCAATATAGCCCCGTTTTAGGGGGTAAAATCAAGCCAATTCTGTATATATTAATAACCAGTTGGCGCGGCCCGTCCCCAACGTCCAATAATACCCGTCCCCTAAACCCGACACGGCTTATTCATAATGGGTCCACATGCGAATAATTTTGACCACTTTTTCATTATCTAAAATTTGATAAACCAATCGGTGTGGTATATTAATTCGGCGGGAATAGGTATCTTATAAGTCGCCTAATAGCTTCTCAAAAGCTGGAGGAGTCTTATACGGATTTTCGCGAAGGATATCCAATAGTTTTTCCGCTTTAGATCGCAAACCGGCAGAAGCTAATTTTTTGGCATCTTTTTGTGCCTGTTTTGTAAAAACGACTCGCCACATTACCAGTCAAGCTTCTCAGAGCATTCTTCGATGGGGGTGGCTAACCCTTCCCGGATTGACTCCCGCATACCGGGAATATTCAACAGATAGAGGGTTTCCTGAATGGACCGCCAATCATCCTCTGAAATAAGCACGGCACTGCCGCGCTTGCCCGTTATGACAATTGGTTCATGAGAAGATGCTGCCTCATCAATGAGCCGGTAAAGCCTTGATCTCGCTTCAGTTGCTGTTAAGGTGGGCATAATTAACCTCTAATATATCGGTTTTTGAATATCCAAATGGTACGTCATAACGTACGCCTTGTCAAGTAACGAATCTAAAGCATAACGCGGCTTTCACCGGTGGGAATGGAGCGCAGCGAGATCGCCATTGCTGATATCGTTGATTTTGGCCTTCAAAAGCTCAATATAGCCCCGTTTTAAGGGGTAAAATCAAGCCAATTCTATAGTTTAAACATCCCAAAACACAAGGTTTTCCGCCTTCAATATCTTTGTTTTCGGCCCTGAAAAGTGGATTATAGACCCGCTGAGGTTCAGGAAGTTCAAAACCTTCTGTGCTTTTTCGAATTTGACGGCCGATGGCAAAACCGCCCATTTCGTTTCTGACAGCCTCCACATACGACTGACTCCCAGTTGCGATGCTTTGTGTCCAGCATGCTTTCTCTGCATTTTATTGCTGGATAGTGCCGTCTCTACCCGGTCTCCATGCGCTTTCTGAAAATCATCAAAATTATTATAGCCTGAAGATGACCAAGGGTATCATAATCAATTAGAATATTTTTCCGCCGCGGGCGCTGGATTTCGTTATAGCCTCCATGAGGCCATTGTTCCGGATGGCTTACAACCCCGGCTCGAACCATATTCAGGTCAATATATAAGAGACAACGCAATAAATGCTCACCTGTTTCAATAGCCGTGGCATGGTATCGGTCTTCCCAAAATGCTCCCTTTCTCTTTTTTCTCTGGTTATATTCCTGATCTGTCCCGCCGGCTAAAAGCTGGATGGACCGTGGAATCGTTTCACTGTCGTCCTTTCCATATACGACCAGATGAATGTGATTAGAGGTAACTGCATAATTCAGATAATCACGAAGCCATATCGTTTCTTCGCCTCGTACAACCATTGCATCCACCGAAGCCGGTCTTTACTGAATCTAAGCAGAAATTCACACTTATGACAGCGATGTGTTAGATGCCAAACATGACCTGGAAACAAAATGACGACTTGCTCGTGCCACTATATTTCCCTATATGTGCTATTTTCGCCTCGAAAATGAGCTTATTGCCCCTAAACAAGACCCTTTTTAGTATTTTTGCACTTTATTACTAATGAGTTAACTTGGCTGACACCGAATAGCCACAAGATACACAAAAATCCTGGTAAGCTGCCGGAATTACGTTTATTTTTTGTGTTGACGCGTCCATCTTTGCAAGATTTGCCATGCAGGGAATTAGATAATAAGTGCCTGGTTTGATTGATTTTAGTCGCTTTAACGCGTCCATTTTTGCAAGATGTTTCGCGTGGCGTTTGGCATCGCGTTGTTTTTGCAGCATGCGGTTGCGCTCACGGTACTGCGGGTGGCTGTCACGGTACTGTTGCCAGTAGCCTGGATGCTGCGTTTGCCACATTTGCCGGCTGTCTTTCTGGTTTTGTCGATAATCGTCGTCGGTAGTCATCTTGCGCCGTTGCCAGCGGCTTTTGCGGGCCCGCTGACAGATATCTCGACTGCAATATTTTTGATTTTTGACTCGCGGATTGGCTATAAAGAGGCGGCGGCAATGGACACAGCGCTTTTGCGGTTTCATAGTCTCCCTCCTGGGGAAACCATAAACCGATTAGCTTGAGTTAAAAATCCGAAGGATAAGAACAAAATCCAAAGAAAATAATATTTTAAATTTATTTGAGGGAAGAAAAGAAGAAAATTTAAAAAGAGTAATTTTATTCCGCCCCCTATTGGGGACTATTCAACCGGCTATAGTTGGGTACTTTTTTCCCGGCGTCAACAAATGAGATCTTGTATCCTTAAAACCGCATTTTCAGGGCTCAAAATATTCTTTTAACCTACATTTCGCGCCTGTAAAATTAAATTTCAGAATTTATGCAGTTATCGCCAATAATCACCCTAACTTGCTTATATTACAACAAATAAAAAAATCTAGACATTGCCCTTTAATTGTTTTATAACGCCTTATATCAGCCAAATAGGAGGCGTTTATGAAGCAATTTGAGACGCGGTTCAAACAGGTCGATGTTTTACCAATGGTCAAGCATTATATGAGCTCGCTTGATCTGTATAACTTATTTAAAAAATATGTTCCAGCCTCTAACAGTTGCCTGGCCGAGCATGCGGAAAGTCTGTGCATTATTACCGCTAATATTATCTGTGACAACAAGCCACTATACAAAGTTCAAGAGTGGCTGGCAAGATATGCCGACGGACTGACAAATGAATCCGTAAATGCCGACAAGTTTAACGATGATCGCTTAGGAAGGTCTCTTTGCGCACTTTTCCAGGCAGATCGGCACTCGTTAATGACCGAGGTATCATGCAATGCCATTAAACTGCACAAACTGCTGACAGATGAGATCCATAATGACAGCACCACGGTTACATTCAAAGGCCAATACGCAACCGCTGACCCGGATGCAGTTCAACTCAAGTATGGGCATAATAAGGATTTTCGTCCGGACTGCAAGCAGATTGTTTTTGGTCTGAACATCACTGCTGACGGTCATGTCCCGCTCAGCTACAAGGCTTATAATGGCAACCAAGATGATGACACAACTCATATTCCAAACTGGAATCAACTGCGTGCCTTGATACGCAAAGAAGACTTTATTTACATCGCCGACTGTAAATTATGCAGCAACAAAAATCTGGCATACATTGATGAAAATAACGGCTACTTCATTACCATCATCCCAAAATTTCATAAAGAATCAACAAGCTTTATGCAATATATTAAAACCAATGAGGTTGAATGGGAAGATGCTTTTGAAATCCAACATTCTCGCAAAAAACAACAAGCCAATAAGTATAGAACATATGAGGCTGGCAAAAACAAAAAAGGCTATCGAGTTATATGGGTGCATTCCAGTTTTAAGGATCAGGATGAAAAAAATAGAAGGCGCAAGCAGATAGAAAAAGCCCAACAGGCGATGGAAGAACTGATACCAAAGCTTAACGCGTATCACTTCAAAACACAAAAACAGATTAGCAAAGCGGTTAATACAATCTGTAAGCCAGTACAAGGGTTAATCGATGTAAAAATCACAAAAGGTCGCAAGCAGATTTGCAAGAGAATCCCATCAACCAAGCGGCAATCAGGCGATCCAATTTATGAAAATAAATGGTCATTTAATTATGGACTTGAATGGAAGATAAATGAACAAGCCGTTATAGACGAATCAAAAACAGACGGGCTGTTCCCTCTTATCACCAATAATCACTTGTTGGATGCCGGCGAAGTGCTCAGAATGTACAAACGTCAAGCCTATCTTGAAAAAAGGATGTATACCAAAAAGTCAATATTAGATATTGCCCCGGTCTTTCTTAAAAAGGAAAGGCGGATTGAAGCCGTATTGCTGCTTTATTTTTTTGCACTGATGATCGTATCTCTTATTGAAAGAAATATACGATTGAATATGACAAAGCAGCAGATAGAAAAACTTCCGATACTGCCCCAGAAAATGAATACCAAAAAGCCGACCTGGAATAATATTCGCTATTTTTGTCGAGATATTCACCTGTCAGTAATCCTCAGAAATAAAGTTGCAATCCAGGTAGATGTGCAAGGGCTTAGCGATATGCATATAAAAGTCTGCGAGCTAGTTGAGGTACCGAGTTCGGCTTATAAAAATTTACATGATCAATGGTGGTTGTTTGAAGGTACGTAACTGAATTTTTGATAAATATAGCTTGAATTAAAATTAAAATATTTTCGATATACGAAATATAAGTTTTAAGGTCAAAAATCACCCTACTTTACAACTTTTTTACTATAAATACAAAACCTTACGGTGGTTCGACCCAATAGGCAATAGGCAGGCCATGCCATTGTTGGCCGTTTAATAAATGCAGGCATCCAGTATAGACAGCACTTCAGCCAGCAATTCATCTTTGCCGCGTTCGATTCGCTTGGCAAGACGAGCGCGGAAATCAACTGATTTAACTTGCTCAACCATAATAAATCCTGTCAACTCACTGTCTTTAGGGACGGGAACATGAAAGGGGAATCCACGGTCTGTGTTCGTAACCGGGCATACAATTGCCAAACCTGTGCTTCGATTGAATAGATCTTTGCTGACAACCAAAGCAGGACGTCGCCCCTTCTGCTCATGACCGGATTGTGGATCAAATGTGATTGCGATAATGTCCCCTTGCTTGGGGACATAGCCAGCCATTTACCAAACCTCCTTACCAACCGGCTCACCCCAGTCGACTTCTCCGGTTTGGTAATTTTCGGAAATATGTGCGACAAGATCCTCAAGGCGGTGTTTGCCACGGATCCTTTTGGCAGGTGTGACAATCATAGTGCCGTCTTTTACACGGATGTCCACCTCATCACCGACTCCAAGCTGCGCATCTGCAAGTAGATTCTTTGTAAGACGAAGCCCTTGACTATTTCCCCATTTCTGAATTTTGACGAGCATTTGACCACCTCCTAATGTATATCCGAAGTATAGCCATTCTAAACGACATGGTCAAGTACTAATTTAGGCCAACGTCCCGGGATGAGATGCAGGCCACCATAACGGCATTAAGTCCGACCCCTTTTTAACTATTCAGCGAGGGAGTGAAACCCCGCAGCGGGAGGGTCAGCTCGATCTGCTCCAGTTGAGCTTAACGACGTGGTCGTTCTCTTGCGCCGGCACCGACAGCGCGGAGCTGCCCGTACCGGTCATCGTGATGAGGGAGGCGCCGTTGAGGTTGTCAATGTTCCCCGCGCCGCCGGCGATGCACTCGTCGAAGTAGCAGGCGGCATAGTCGGTGAGGTTGGCGACCGACCCGCCGACGGTAGGCCGCTCGACGATCCACTCGGCCACGTTGCCGGTCAGCGTCGTGCCGGACGGCGGGGTGATCTCGAAGCGCGTACCGATGCCTTCAGACTGGTTGCTGAAGTAGACCGTCGCGTGGGTGGTCGTGTCGGCACAGATGAGACAGTACATGACGTCGCCCGCCGAGACGGGGAGGTTGTTGATCTTCACCTCGCCCGCCGGAAACCACTCCCACCACGTATAGATCTGCTTAACCGTGGCGAAGAGGACCTTCGTGATCTGGGTCTCCGTGCCTGCCTGGAGCACGTCGTTGGAGTGCCACCCGTCGATGCCGACCCACTCCGAAGCGTAGTAAGCGCCGTCGGCTTTCGTGTTCGGACTCGGTACGGTCCACTGTCCGCCGACGAAGCTGTAAGGCTTGCCGGTTGGGGAGAATTTCGCCGCGCCGGACCAGTTGTTGGACGTGGCGTTGGAGACGCCCGGCGAACCCAAACGCGCGGTGACGGCTCGCCGGTCAGACCCACGCGCCGGGCCGTGCGTGATGTGTTCGTGGTGCTCGAACTCTGGGGTGATCCACAGCTGAGTGCGGGACATGGTCCGGTCCCAGAGCTCGCGCAGTTGCGGCTCCTTCTTGGCATCGGGACGGCGCGGGAGCCGGTGTGCCGCAAGCTGCCGAGCCGTTGCCTTCATTGGGTCGAACCCCTTAGGCAGCGGACCAAGACCCCGTATCTGGAAACCCTTTCTGATCAAGCTCTCCGGAACGATCGCCGCCGGCTTCTGCATCTTTCTGCTGCCTCTGCTCCCACGCGAGCCTGTAGTTGCCATAATTGTCCTCCTTTCTGTATGTACAAAATGTTAACTATTATTCACTATTCAACGGGCTGTTGCCCAAATCCGATTTTAATTACTACCCCCGGTTTAAGTGTAGCAGAATATTTTTGATTTTTTTATTTTAAATCCGCATAGACACCCAATATACGCTTGATCCTAACGATGGCTTGTGCTAAAGTGGCGAAAAATATAACTTTAGCGGAGCATTTATACCATGATGGGGCGCCAGTCAAAGGTTCAAAACAAGCTCTTTTACACCGCAAATGCCTTCAACAATTCGGTGGTCAACCAAAAATCGCTAAAGCGCTACTTCAATAAGAGCTATCAGATCCTGGAATCACGTTTAGAGCAGCAGGCGCAATCTTGCAACAGCGATGGAGCTGACCCCGGGTGAGGTACATGAAGCATACCGCATGCAATCATTAATCGACACCCATGAAAAGAACACAGAATCAGCAGTTGAAACGGCCGTCGCCGACAGCAAATACGGCAGCATCGAAAATTACCTGGCCTGTCACGATCGCGGCATCAAGGCCCATTTCACATCCCTGGAGGAAGCCCAACACGGTACCGGCACGAAAAAGGGTATCTTTGACAAAGCGGCTTTCACCTATCATGCTGAATCCGACACCTTTATCTGTCCGGCCGGCCAAACCCTGAAAAGACGCAATTTTAATAAAAAGCGTCAACACCATGAATATATTACTGCCGCGGGCACCTGCAACCGTTGTCAACTTAAAGCGCAGTGCACTAAGGCTAAATCCGGACGGACTCTCAAACGCCACATCCGTCAAGATGATTTGAATTCCATGCTCCAGCAAGCCCGCAGCCCGGAATCTAAAAAGGACATCCGAACCCGTCAGCATCTGATGGAAAGAACATTTGCCCAAGGCACCCGCTATGGATACCAACGTGCACGCTGGCGAGGGCTGTGGCGCGTTCAAATTCAGGAATACCTGACGGCGGCGATCCAGAACATTAAGATTCTAGTCCAAAATGTCAAAGAGCCAGCCCCGGCATTGCAGATGCGAGCGGCACCAGAGGTTGCTGGCGCGGCAAGCAGAACAAAGTGCTATGGCTTGAATAATTTATTCACCCCGCAAAGGCGCGGTATCGAGCGCTTCTGTTTCCTCGTGCGGAAGAATTTAGCTTACCGTCCGGCTGAGATCGTGGCCTGAGCTGCCATTTAGCAGCATTCAGAAAATAAGTAAAATTCACCCGAAATTTACTTTCACTCAATAGCGATTCGGGCAACAGCCCGTCAAAATTTGACACCCAGTTTCTCAGCTTAGCACGGGCCCTCACCGAAACGCGTCTGTTTTTCAAACTCTTGCTGCCCAATGGTGAAAAAAATCGCTGGACTCCCATTTGGGCAGCATTTATAGAGTGCTGTGCGCGATATAAGGTGAAGATCAAGCCAAACCGACAATTCCCACGGGATCGGCAGCAGTATCGAAGAAAGAGCCGCGGTCTAGAACGCAAGCGCCCGGGGCGCAAACCCATAGCTACCAAAGCGGCCCCGGCTCTGTTGTCTCGACCGGAAACCCTAAAAAACTGCAAGGACGGGCTGTATCTGTTAAGTTAACGGCATTAGGTCCGACCCAATATCAACCGATCGGCGCAACGCCACTCAGGCCATAAACCGCCCTGCCTTTTGAACCTCCCCGCCATGTCCACCCCAGCACCCTGATCCACATCTTGGCTCAGGCATGCACTCTTGAACGCACACAGAGCCTTTGGACGGAGATTTCGGCGATGGCGGATAAGTTCAGGCGCACTTACATCTCGGCGAGCCACCAGCTGTTCCGCGGCACAGCTGTTGACAATCCGCCGGATGCCCCAGCTGCCCCTCATCACCGCGTCATCAGCGCGAACACACCCCAGCCTAGGTATTCACGCGTGTAAGTGGCGTAGCGCTCGGGTTCCGAGGTCAGTTTGGCTCGAACATCTTTCGCGAACTCGTCGTCGGGATTGGCTTCAAGCCATCGGCGCATGGTGAGCCACTTGGCCGCCTCGTATCTGTCCCAGCCGTCTTGGTCTGCCAAAACCATTTCCACGACGTCGTAGTCGAGGTGGCCGAAAGACGCGAGAAGTTCTGAAAGCATGAGAAAGTCGGAGATTGAGCCGGCAAGACACCCCTTGGCAACATCTTCCGTCGGCGGTAACTGCCGCCAGTAGGGCTCGCCGATGAGGATGATCCCTCCGGTGCGGAGGCTCTGCGCCAGAAGCTCGATGGTGCCGACGACTCCCCCAGCGATCCACGTGGCACCGAGACAGGCTGCCACACCGGCCTTCTCGTCAGAGACGTAGCCGGCAGCATCGCCATGGATGAACTTGACTTGATCGGCGACGCCGAGTTCTTCAGCGCGGAGTTTCGCTTGCTCGGTGAACAACTGGCTCATGTCGATGCCGGTGCCGATGACTCCGTAATCGCGTGCCCAGGTGCACAGCATCTCCCCCGAACCGCTGCCGAGGTCGAGCACTCGGGTCCCCGTTTCCAGACGCAGCGCCGCGCCGAGAGTGGCGAGCTTTTCGGGTGTGAATGGGTTATGGATGCGGTGAGCACTTTCGGTGATGTTGAAGATCCGTGGAATGTCCATTGCGGAAAATCTCCTTACGGGTGTGAATAGATTCGGTCACGGCACTAACGCGGCCATCTCCAGTGCGCAGGGTGAACGGGCCTTTACAAATGGCAATTAAACACAAAATTTGAAAAAGCTCAAAACGCCACGACCCTGCCCATCTGGTGCATGGTGTTGTTCGCTTCCTTCTTAGAAAACACTGTCAAGTTGAACATCCGATGAACATGTAAAGTCAAGTAGCTCTGCATAAACATCAACTACAGACTTCCCTCCCGACATTATACGGATCAAATCGTCAACCCTAAATTTATGAAACGTTGACCGGCGTGGATTAAAAAAGCCCGCGTATTGCCATGGTACATTATTAGCAATGCTACCAAGTGCCAAATAAATTACGAGCTGGCGAATATCTTTCCCAGCCAGAGTTCGTTTCACCGTTTTGACCTCGACAAGGTAATCACCGATTACTATATCTGCCGCGCACGCACTAAGGAAGCCACAGCCCCTGATCGGTGAATGAAAAATGAAATTTTTAGCACCACCCTGTGCGGTAGCGAAGGCCTCGTAACGGGCAGCGAGTTGCAACCCCTCCTGGAACTCCGCAACGTTTAAGCTGCCGTCGGGAAGTACGGTTCTTCCTTCGTATCTGTTTATTAGATCAAAGGCTGCTATCTGTGCTTCATTTTTTACGGAATCTTCATTGAAGGCCTCATGGACCGAATGACCACGGCTGAATGCTAAACGCGCAAGATGATATGCAAACTCTGATATAATTGCCATTTCTCGAGTTTCATTGCTGGTTTCTACTGGCTCTATTTCTTGATGGGTTGGACTCATTAGATGCTCTTCGTGACCAACGTTCAGGAGATGCACGCATGATGGTGTGAGAAGAGGTAATAGCTCTTGCCAGAAGTCTGGAAATGAGGCAGCAAATGCGCGTTCGGTTATCATATTGGCGTGGCCATTGGGGTCGCCCATTAAAGGGCGACCCCAATAGGTAATAACGGTCTTTCGACCTCGTACAATCACTAATCAAGACTTGATACCCAGTTCTTCCCACAACACCCGCCCCAGTCGCTTTACAAAAGAATCACGATCGGCAACGTCCCAAAAGATTTTCCGGCGTTCGATTTCGCGCACTATGATATGGTGCAACGCACCCGCGGCATCAATTCTGGCTTTTCTTGGCGTACCTGTTCAAATAGTCACAGAATTCATTTATATAATCAATAAACCAATACCCGTCCCCTTTACCCCCCGGTGCATTTAGTGGTTCGGTCTTTCATTTCTATAGAATTATTTTAATTTTGCATTCCAATACTCTATATATGATAAATATGCCTCTTTTTCAGTTAAAAACCTTATATGATGCTTTACATTTAATTTATAAGCAAGAAGATGGCTTTTACCCATTTTACGTGCTTTTTCGACCCTGTGGTTGCCATCAATAAGATTATAATGGCCAGGAGATATTT
Source organism: uncultured delta proteobacterium (assembly GCA_963769935.1). Taxonomy (GTDB): domain Bacteria; phylum Desulfobacterota; class Desulfobacteria; order Desulfobacterales; family JAFDCJ01; genus JAFDCJ01. The sequence goes on from CAVYNY010000015.1 coordinate 141,382, forward strand.
CGGCCAGTATTACCGGTCGACAAACATTGACCGAATCCACATGAAATTCGTTTATCGATGAAAACGATTTTGGGAAATCAGCCACCTTTATTTTTACAAGATCGAATTCATCTGGGTTATTTTTTATATGCTCGATCATTTTTGTGATATTAAAGACGAATATTCCATTTGGATACAATTCATCTCCATCACTAACAGGGCATGGCCTGAAATTTTTATCCACTTTCAACCTATCGGCTGCATGGAGTCTATCTATATCAAAATCAGATCTTTTCACTATCACTACCATTTATTCTGTGGACCGAACTCAGGGCGTGAGCAGCGGCCCAAGTAAATCTCAAGCTTGCACGGCTTTTATTTAAAACCGCTATCTACACGCCGTCTGCTCCACGCTTTTTTGTGCATCCAGCAAGTTGCAGCCTCGAGTCGTCGTTAAATGTGGCGCCAATCGGTCCAAACAGCTTCGATCCAAGATACGATTCGCCCGGACCCGCGCCTCAACCAACCCCCATCTTCTGGAACTCAGTGATGGCACCACCGACGCCGTCAATGAGCATCTGTACGCCGATCACAGCGAGAATCAGGCCCATCAGTCGCGTAACCACCTTGATGCCGTTGTCTCCGATGTATTTGACGATCCGCTCGCCCGAGACGAAGAACACATAGCTTATGAGACAGAGTACGAAGAATGCACCGACAGTCACGATAAATTCTGATACGCCACCGGCTGATGCGAAGTTCATGGCGGTGGCGATCGTTCCGGGCCCTGCGAGTATCGGCATGGCCAGCGGAGTGATAGCGACCTCCAGCTCGGCGCCCAGGCTCTTCTGCTTGTCCTCCTCGCTGGGATGTTGAACCGAGGAGTGCTCGCCTCCATGCAGCATTTGGTAACCGATCAAGGCAACCAGGATTCCACCCATGATGCGAAAAGCCGGCAGGGTAATGCCGAAAAGCTCGAATATCAGCTTACCTGCCGCTGAGAAAACCACGATGATCACGAAGCTCACGATCAGCGCCTTGGCGGCAATCTTACGCCTGGCGACAGAATCGTCTTCAGCAGTGAGCCCCAGAAACACGGGTGTGTTGGCGATGGGATTCATAATGGCGAAGAATCCCATGAATACCGAAAAAGCATGACCAATAAAGGCATCCAAAGCGATCGTCACCTCCTCATTATAGGTGCGTGCGCGAGCTCCGGAGAAGCCTGCACGCTTGGTACGAGTGATTTCAGCTGCGCCTTGAGTCTGGCGGATTGATCTGCTCTCGGCCAACGCCTCATCACTACAGTACCCCATAACGGCGCCGGTCACCTGCGCCAGAATTTACACTCAAATTTCTGACAACTATTTTCCTTTTTAAAAGCACGATATTTCAAAACGCTTCGGCTTCTGGAGTCAGGTGAACTGGCATTGTTAGTGGAATATAGGGGACGGGTATTGATTTATTGGCATATGTCATCCGCTTAGCTTGAGTCCCTTTGCTCTAATAATCTTTTCGCCCCGTTTTACCGATTGGCTGGCTGTGGGTTGGGAAATGCCAAGCCTTTTGGAAAGCTCCAAGGTGCTGATGCCAAGTTCCCGTGCGGCCCAGTAGCAGAGCACGCTGCCGGGCTTTAACCGTATCCGGGTATGTTGCAGCGCACCCGCAGCATCAATTCTGGCTCTTCTAGGCATACCTGTTCAAATAGCGCCAAATTCATTTATGTTAATCAATAAACCAATACTCGTCCCTAATATCCCCATATGTTCATTCAGCATTTTCCTGCGACCATCTTTATCGACAGCAAGTTTTGCAGTCCAACAGCTTAATCACCGGCCCGGCCCTTAGGGTCCGTTGAATTTTCATGTTCGCTTCTTTCATGAGTTAAATTGGTAGTCCGACAATTGCAATAATCTGTTGCTTGTCGGGCATCTTTCCAAAGTGCCTCGAAATGATCCTCATGCATTCTATATAATGGTGTATTGCTTTTTACACCGAAGACAACATTACTTCCACCTCTTCCAGCATAAGTATATTGCTCTATAAAGGCAATGTTGTCTGTAATGATTAAAAAACATGTTGGGGTATCTTGATATAATTTGACCTCTACTTTATTTCGTTTCATTGCCTTTTCAGAGATCTCCAAGGTTTCAGATATTTTAGCGATTGTCTGCTTGTAAGCGCGTGTATCATCGTAAGGCATTCCAGGATGTTCGAACTTGGCTCTTGTTTTCAAGCCATCTTTCTCTGGATCAGCAAACAATATTTGTATATGAACATTGCTATTACCACTCATTGCGGCTTCCATGGCTTCGTGAGGTAAAGATTTACCACCCCAATAGCCACATAGATCCGCTAACGAAATACCCACAATTCTGATTCGGTCCTGCGAATTTTGTATGGCTTGGGAAACGTCAGTGTGCCAAGCGGTTTCACGTCCATTATAGACTGCTTGAATGCCCACAGAGGTTGCATTTTTCAGCATTCCGCTTGTCATCACAATCTCCTCACCAATTCTCCCAACTCTTGCCTCGAGGTTATCAAGAAGCACATTTTGTTTCTTAGACGCCTTCTCAAAATCCTTTGCGAGTTTTGAAGTGGCCTCCCATATAAGACTCTTGCTTGTTAAATACTCAAAAACAAGTCCAACAGCGCCAGCAGCCAAAACACCGGCTCCCAGTTGTTGCAAAATATCAATTAAAAGCCCGCTCTGAGGAGCGAATGATGATTTGGCAAGTAACATGCTTGCCGACACAAACAGAAGCCCAACAAGAATGCTATAGATCATGATATGTGTGATACGAGATTGAGATTCTTCATGCTCTTGCATAGTGTACTCCTCACTTTATTCTCTGCTGATTTCGAATGGTTGAACTGCGCCGGCCGGCTTTTTGGGTCTGCACCAGCGAAGGGTTGGCCGCTCCCTGTTTCAATTGAATAGCCATCTCAACTGGAATATTCGGCGGAATATTAGGGACGGGTATTGATATATTGGCATAATGTCAGCCCCTTAGCTTGAGTCCCTTTCCTCTAATAATCTTCTCGCCCCGTTTTACCGACTGGCTGGCCGTAGGTTGTGAAATGCCAAGCCTTTTGGAAAGCTCCAAGGTGCTGATGCCAAGTTCCCGAGCTGCCCAGTAGCATAACACGCTGCGTGCTTCCACCGTATCCGGGTACCGACCCCGGCGGGTTACGATCTCCGGCTTCAAATTCAATAGGGTTGCCACTTGATCAACTAACCAATTAAAGTCATAGCCTTGGTCCAGATACTGGTAGCGCCGCTCTAACTGCTGCCGGCAGCTTTCTAAAACCTCTTTCACAAAATCGCCGTCACCTAAGATACGTTCGTCTCCTTTAATCCGGTCTTGCCCCCCGCGCGCTGCTTTGGCCGCCACCCAACCGCCAAGGCTGCGAATTAGACCGCCTCCAACCAATTCAGGCCTTTTACCGTCTCTAACTCCTTTCTCTACAAATTCGCTGTATGAGCGACGCGCTACAGAGGTCTTGACACCAAACAGAGACAAAATATATTCCGTGTTTTGCCATTCATTGGGCCATTTGTCCATTAATGCACTGTGGCCTGCATAGCGATAACTCTTCAAGCTTTTATAATCCGCCACAAGCTTGGCACGCAATGGGTTCAGGTGGATGTAACGGACCAACTCCATTAAATAAGGATCTTCCTGGCAAAGAATCGATTTGTACCGATTCTGAAAAAGATGGCCATGACGGCGGTGCCGTCGGTTAAATTGTACAGCATACCCAGTCAAAAGCCTTCTCATGACCACGCTGATCGGCGTAAGACCCGTGCGCAGCAACAGGTGGGCGTGATTGGGGATCAAAGCCCATGCAAAACAATCGGTTTGCGTCTCAGTCAACACCTGTCCTAGCCGCTTTAAAAAGGAATCACGATCTTCATCGTCCCAGAAGATTTTCCGGCGCTCGATTCCGCGAATTATTATATGGTGCAGCGCACCCGCAGCATCAATTCTGGCTTTTCGTGGCATGTCTGTTCCAATAGCCGCAAAACTTCCGTCTGTCAATCAATAAATCAATACCCGTCCCCCTACATCCCACAAAAAATTGGCCTCAAATATCGGCTCGATTACCAGTTTGGTCGCCATCTGGCAAACGCGGTCAAAAATAACCGGAACCCCAAGCGGCCTTTTCTCAGGTTTGCCCGGTTTGTCGATATAGCACCGCAGCACTGGCTGCGGCCGGTACCGCTCGCTTTTTAATTGCTCGCGGACTTCTGCCAGAAATTGATCCACACCAATTACATCCTCGATGTATTCAAAATCCTGCCGATCGACTCCAGGTGCACCCTTGTTGGCCTTGACGCGCTTCCAGGCCTCCAATACAACATCTTTACGATAGATCTTATCGTAAAGAGCCCCGAATCTCCTATCCAGCGACTGCTTCGCTGCATGGGACAGTTTAGACTGCAAGTCAGAAACTTTATTGCGCACGTTCATAGCTCCTTGAGCACTCATGCCTTCTTACTGTTAACAGATAGAAATGCAACTGGTGTTTAAACCGGTGATGATTCGGGACAGTTCGAGTTCTTGACCCGGTTGTCGCACCGTTCCCCGACGACTGCCGGTTGGGTTTTGTTAAAGCGGGGTCCCCGTAAACCCGCTCCTTATCCTCACCATCAAATCTATCCACTGTTCCGCATTTCAACTCACACCCTAAACGCGGTCGAAGTATGGCCCCACGCTCAGAGCAGGTTATGTTGTCCTGCCCGTCATCACTTCCAGGCCACTCCGACTTCCCTACGCCCATCACCTCCATCTTGCCGGTTTCACCCGACTTGATACAGGCTTACCGCAGGCGGAGACCTGCGGAGACGCTGGGATCTCAGGTCTTTCCTCCATTATCTGTCACCGCATGCCGTTGGCCTTACCCCGGGTCCCTACCAGGTGCGCATACCCTTTGCTTCCCTGTTAGCTCTGGCCTTCTCCCAAATTATAGAGGATCGGCGCGTATCCCTGCTTTGCAGGGTTTATCCCTCAATCGGACTCTCCCAGCTATAGCCGTCCGATCACATCTTACGAGGCTGCACCATTCGCGTGATGCTACGGCCTGCGGTTTTGGCCGGCACCCCTGACTGGGTAAAACCCGCATGTCCTGCGAGCCGTCTCGGTACCGTGTCGGGGCAAGTTCAGCCCGCGCGTTACCACGCGAACCCGCCCTCTGCCTACATATCCATAAGGGCAACTGATATGATAACCTCCTTTCAGGTTACTAGATAATGGTCTCGCGACCTCGTACATAATTAAGATGTGATATACATATAAAGAGCAACAGGGCAGGAAATCATAGATACTGCTTTTTTTCCTGCATTCAGCTGTTATTGCTCGTCAAGCGTGAGATTTTCCTACGGACCGCTGGCGATAAATCTCACTACAGCCTGCCGAGCTTGAGAAAGGACACCTCCCTATCCATAGCAAAATATGCTATGGAACCAGTAGACAAGGGTCTAACATTAATTTTATAGGATTTAGGAGGTGTCCCATGGAAACATACGCTGGAATTGATTTGCATTCAAGTAATAATTTTATTGGAATCATCGACGGCAACGATAAGAGGCTTTATGGCAAGCGGCATTGCAACCGGCTGGAGGAAGTCTTGAAGGCGCTGGAACCGTTTAAGGAAAACCTTAAGGCGGTGGTAATCGAATCCACGTTCAATTGGTATTGGATGGTCGACGGCCTGCAGGACAATGGCTACGAGGTTCATTTGGCTAATCCCTCGGCAATCAAACAATACGAGGGACTGAAGCATACCGATGATCCCTGGGATGCATTTTGGTTGGCGCACATGTACCGCTTGAACCTGCTGGCTGAAGGATACATCTACCCCAAGGAGAATCGAGCGGTAAGGGATTTGTTACGCCGCAGGCTTTTATTTGTGCGACAGCGAACGGCGCAGATCTTGAGTCTGCAGAGTATGGTCAGCAGAAATCTGGGTTTTAAGATATCCAACAATGAAATCAAGAAACTGAGCGCCATAGATGTTGCAGATCTGTTCGATTGTCCGGATTTAGTATTGATGGCCACCAACAGTTGGGCGACGATTGAATTTTTGAAGCACATTATTAGAGGCATTGAAAAGCGTGTCATGTCACAGGCCAAGCTGCGCAAGGAATTTGCAAAGTTGCTTACGATTCCGGGGATAGGCAAGATTTTAGCGCTGACCATCATGCTGGAAGTCGGGGATATTGGACGTTTTGCTACAGTTGGTGACTATTCTTCCTACTGTCGATGTGTGCAAAGTAAGAGAATATCCAATGGCAAGAAAAAAGGTGAGAACAACAAGAAAAATGGCAACAAGTACCTGGCCTGGGCCTATGTGGAGGCGGCCAACTTTGCCAAAAGATATTGTCCCAAGGCACACAGTTTTTATCAGAGCAAAAAGGCGAGAAGCAAGAATGTGGTAGCAATCAAGGCATTGAGCAACAAGCTGTCTCGGGCCTCTTACTACATCATGCGCGATCAGGTTGCCTTCGATGAGGACAAGCTATTTAGTTAATCGGTTTGGGTGCGGCAGTCAACCGGATAAGGGGTTGGTATTCAACCACCAGCTTTGATTGGCAGCTGCCGCACCCAGCTAATCGATCAAAGTTGATTGCCGATGATACATCGATCGGCCTTAAAAGACACCAATATTTGAGCGACTAAAAAGGCAGGTGCGTATGCGATAAGAGTTGGAGTGCGGCAGTGAGCCGGTATAGGGGTTGGCACTAAACCATTAGATGTGATTGGCAGCTGCTGCACTCGCCAATAATAACCAGACAGCGATCGCTTTAGATCTCGATTCGCCTATGCCGTGAGTCCATAAGGGGTTGGCTAATAACCACAAGATTTGTAACACATCCAATTGAACACGGTATGGAACCGAAGAATTTCTGGGGTCCCAAGCGGACCAGGGGCGGTGTTTTCAAGCCTTGAGCTTAAAACACAAATGCCTTGAGCCTGATGGGTGACTGATGCGGATCAGAAAATACTAACCGTAAGCCAATAAGAAAGAAATAGCGGGCGCGAAAAGGAGAAAAGGCGACACTGGGCTGAGGAGCGCTATAAACTTGATGGATTCCTAAAAAGCCTGATCTTTATCTTAAGACCATCAGCAGCACAAACCATCGCCTGCGTTCAAAAGCTAACCCAGGAGCACGGGCTTTTTAGGAATCCATCAATGTCAATCAAAAACTGATTTTTTTTGATCAAGGGGGTGTTTTTTCTCTTGACAAGCCCTTTAATGGGCGACCCCCTTGTCCATTTTTTATAATATGATCGAACCCGAGCAGGTGACTTCTGAATAAAGTGTAGATAACTTATCACTGCACTATGAAGTTGTTTAGCCGATGTAATGGACTGCTTTCCAATACCGTTGTTTTTCAGATCATTCCAAACCCGTTCATCCGGATTTAATTCCGGAGAATATGGCAGGCAGGAAAAAAAGACGAAACCGATCTTTTATCGAATCGACAAAACGGCTTACCTTCTTTGCTTTATGTGCGGGATGTCCATCTACTATGAGAAAGACCATACGGTCGACACCATGAATAAGACGCTTGATAAACTCGATAAACCGGGCGGCTCCCACCCGCCCTTTGACTGTCATAAATCGAAATTCTCCTTGCGCGCTGACGGCCGAAATCAGATTCAATCCGAAGCGCGCCCCTGTACTGCTGACTACCGGCGTCTTGCCTTTTATTGCCCAGGTGGTTCCAGCATGATGGTCAGATCGGATCCCCGCTTCATCTCCAAAGAAAATCAAGGCCTTATTGCGCCGAGCCAGTGCTCGAATGCGAGGATATTCCTCTTCCAACCACTTCTGGACCTGTTCAGGTCTTTGCTGGTATGCCCGCCAGACCGGACGCTGAGGCGTCAAACCCAACTGAACCAGCAAACGGCAGACCGATGCCTTACTCAGTTTAATCCCAAACTTCTGAAAAATGACCTGTCCCACCATCTTGGCGGTCCAAAGCGCAAAGGTGAACTTCAGCTGCAAGGGGTTTTTCATGGTTACCGTGTTGTAAACCCATCGAATGGCCTTGGCATCAAGCTTCGGCTTGCGACCTCCTCGCTTTCGAGCATCCAGCGCTGCCCATCCGCCATTACGATAAAGCGCCAACCATCCGTACATGGTCACTCTGTTGATGCCCAAGGCCTTGGCTACAAGTTCAGGGCTTTGTCCATCCTGTACGCTGGATACTCCGCGTTTTCGCAGTTCGGTCAATGTCTTGTGAGTAAGTCGTCTTGCATCCATATCTTTCTTTTTCATGGATGCTGTTGTAGCATAGTAATTCTAGTTATGTCAATACAATTCTGAGACAGTTAATATTTCTCCTCGACAATATCTGATATAAAGCGCCTTCATATTCGATTCGCCATACACAAATCATAGTACCTTATTTGTAAGAAAGAATAGGGTCTCAAATCTTGATTAGTGATTAACTGGCATTTTTTTAATCACAAATCAAGGTTTGACCCTGTTCTTTTCCCCCTTGATTATACACGCGCCCTCGCTCTTTCTCGCGCCTGAAGCTTGGCCTGCACCTGGGAATATAGCCGCGCTTCCTGATTTTCTTGATCCTTAATGCAAACTGCCAATGCATATGGTTCAAGAGTTGCGCTATGAGGTTCTCCCCACGGAAAATCATTTCGGGTGATAACAATAAATAGGCGATTTTTTAGCAGCTTTGATCGACTATTAAACTGGGTGAATCTCCAATTTGCGGCTTGAACGGTACCTTTTCCGCGGATGCTGCTGCTGATGTTTCGATTGCTTAATTCGGGGATATTGTCGTATTCATTCTTTTCAGTTGCCTTATTGAACATTGTTGAAACAACGTTAAGATTTTCGGCAGACAACAAGCTTGAAATCTATCCGACTTGATTTATAGGAAACCCGGGTTGATCGCACATAGGGCGTGTAGCTCATACCAATGGAAATTTCGCGCGGACGTCTTCCTTTGCTTAAAAAATCTTCAGGGATAGGGATTTCATAGAAATGGTGGCTTTTATTGGGGATTTGCCCAGTAGCAACCATGGTTACTTCGTTTTCCAAAGATCTAAATAGAGCGCGCGAATCCACTTGCCCATAACCACAGATTTTGAGACACATTTCCGGGTCTTCAATAAGCACTCTACATGATTCAGGAATTGTTGCGTGAGAGACAAGTAATGCCCTTATAACATCTCTATTGGCTTCAGGGTACACAGATAAAATCGAAGCCGCTAAGTGTGCAATATGGGGCGCAGCCATGCTTGTACCGCTTTCATCGGCCAAGAGTCTGCCATAAGCAAAATCTCTGCTGGTCGATAACTCACCTAAGCCGCTATTTGAAACTAAAACATTTGCTCCAGCCCGTGTATTAACGGCCCAATTTCCGCCATAGGAAATTAATTCTGGTTTGATTGCCCCTCCTATTGAATGGCCGCGCCTAGAAAATGGGGAGGGTTGATTATGTCGAGCGATAGGCACTTCAGCCGGATCTCCTGAGTATCGTTGGCTATTAGTGGTCTGATCATGGCGAGCCAGACTACCCACGGTTATCACGTTAAGTGCTGGAGCTGGCTCCAATATAGCCCACGCGTCCTCTGCCATGTAGTACGGATATCCTTCTTTCCATTCCAAACCATCTTTTTGGGAACCAGGAACATTTCCTGCCGATACTATAAACAGAACTCCAAGTTCTCTGGAAAGGGTATCTAAAACGTAGGATAATCCCTTTAAATGGCCCCCAAGATATGGTTTTCGAATATCGCCGAAAGATAAATTGAATATCCTACAACCATATGATTCATGAAAATATCTTACGGCCTCATCAATCTGTTTTTCCACAAAACCAGTTGTATTTTCATTATTTTCATCAAGGATTCGTCCACTAAAGATCCGGAGCCTCGGGGTCAGCTCCCCAGTTTGGATTGCGGTTTCAATATCGCCATAAAGACCCAAGCCGGCAACAAGTGTACCATGTCCATGCTCATCAGTGGCATCTTTCCCAGGTAAAAAGCTTTGTGCATCGCCTACTGCCGGGGCAAGATACGGATGCCCTGTTGTCAAACCACTATCCAAAATTACCAAACCTGGAGCATTTTCTGGGGGCGGAGGAATTTCTGGAAAATCTTTTATATCTGCAAGTAGCAGACTTAAATCAAGGCCATATTTGGGTGGCAGATCTAAAGTGCGGATATCACGATGCTGCAGCATGGCATTGGCCTGCTGAAGATTGCAACGAACACGAAAAAGGCTCAGACCCGGCTGTTTGACACTGTCTATTAAGCCAATACCGTGTTCTTTTAGCCAAGCTTCAAATTTATTCCACAACCGAACACGTTCGTCCTGACGGTCCTCAATCGGCCATAGCTCAATATCTATGATAAAAGGCTCTTGTTCAGGAAACCCTTCCGAGGCTAATGCCCAGCCAGTACGGTCCACAGGGCTCCATCGGTCAATGCTTTGAAGAGCATAAAGCACTTGTTTATACTTTACATCCTCTCCACCTGCCAATGAAGCCAGCCGGGCCTCAAAAGATTCGAGTGCAGCTGTACTTACGAATGCAACTATGATTTCGTCACCTTCCTGGCTGACAAATTCGATTTCAGGAGAGATATTCCTCAGCGTGTCTGGATCAAACCCCTTATTTACAGTAAACCGAAATAAGCGTCGGTCATCAAACCCTCCGATATCCTCATCTGTTTGATCTATTGCACTTCCGAGACGATCTATGAGCATTCGTCCGTGCGCAGGAGGATCGGCCGGCGGTACAAAAAATGGTCTTCCTCCAGGTCTCTTTTCGGTAACTGGTTCTTCACGCCTAAGGGGCAAGTGCGGAAAGGATTCCTCCATGTTATATTAGCTCCATTTCAATCGGGCCTTTCTAGCATCTTCCCTGCGTATTGCCGACTGAATATGACGTTCGCTCAAAAATTCGTTTCCTGAAAGGACCATATCTTTTGCCGCACGGCGCAAAACCCTTTCCACGTCAGCATGACTCATGCCTTTCAATTGGCTAACAAATGCAGCCTCCTCAATTTCAAAATTTCGTCTTAAGCCTTTCAATTTTACTGATAGCAGGCGACGCAACTGCTCAATATTTGGCAGATCAAAAATCAACACTTCATCAAAACGACGCCAAACCGCTGAGTCCAAAATTTGATCATGATTAGTTGCTGCAATCAAAAGGCTTTTTCCCTCAAAACCATCCAACATCTGCAGAAAGGCATTTACAACTCGCTTTAATTCGCCATGCTCCGCTGCATCATCTCGCTCCTTTCCTAAAGCATCGAATTCGTCAAAAAGAACCACCATCGGAACTGATGATATAAAATCGAATACTTGCCGCAAATTGGATGCAGTTTCGCCAAGATATGATGAAACGACACTATCAATTCGAACAATCGATAAAGGGAGACCAAGCTCGCTAGCAACGACTTCTGCTGTTAAGGTTTTACCACATCCAGGTGGTCCACAAAAAAGCAGCCTATCAACGGGGTATAAACCATAGCTTTTTAAAACTTCAGATTTGTGAAGTTCCTGAAGAATTTCTTCCAAAAGCGAGCTGTTTTCGTCTGATAAGACCACGTCTTCCAATCTCCTTGTTGGCTCTTTTATAAACAGGAGTGGAATTCCTCGCTCTCGATCTTTAGGCAAATTATCATTCAATAAAAAGGGAAGTTTTTTTACTGAATTAGCACGGCCGTATAGAATTTTTTCAAGATCATTAGCTAACAGATGGTGATTTTTTGAGCGTTCTTCACGAATAACCTCTTCAGATACTTGCCGAAAAGCTTCATGATTTCCCTCAGAACCTGTTTTTATAAGCTGTCTTAGCAATTTCCCTGATGCCATAGTTTCCCTTTCCTATTTCCCATCAGATTTTTGCAATGGGCAT
>CAVYNY010000016.1:0-392208 GCA_963769935.1 uncultured delta proteobacterium
TCTGATTTCCCGCCGGATGCTTTTGAGCACTTCACCAGACCCCAGAAGAACGATTTTCTGGTTGAACATGCCCCGATTTAGTATCACTGAGTAAACAAATCGCCATGAAACAATCAAAAGAATAGCAAAACCGATACTGATGACGAAAGTCCCTCTGGCAATCATAGATCTGGGAAAAATTATGTAAACAAATGCCAAAAAAATCGCCGCAAATCCAAGCGCTTGAAGCAGCCGGATTCCAAGCTCGTACAAGGTATCGGTAACCTTTAAATCATAAAGGTCATTGTAGTATAAGCAGATCTGGCAGATGGCAGTTATCAGACAAATCTTTAGCAGCAAATGGAAGTCGGGATTAAATGAATCCGAACCAAAGATGATAAACGCCGCCAGATACACCGAAGCGAAGATAAAGAAGCCCTCACCGCAGACGAAGAATATATTTCTTATCGGATAATATTTTTTGAAAAGACGGAGCATGATTCTATAAAGTAATGAATGCCTACATTGCCTGGGAATCCTAGATTGCCTAAATTGTCAAAACGAATGCCAGATTCTCTAAAGTGCCTAAATTGCCTAGATGGCAACGAGCTGTCTAAGTCAGTGCCTGAAATATTGGTAAAAACGAGTGCCTAAATTGTTTAAAATGCTTTATAATGTAAATTGGGTGTTGTCTACTTTAGGCACTTATTTTTATATCGTTTTCCATACTTGCCGTACTTTTTATGGCCGTAACCTGCCCGGAAGTCTGCGAATCCAGTTGGTTGACGATCAACGCCGAAGATTTATCGGAGCCCAATGTTTTTCATCAATTTCTCAACTTCTTCCCGGGGTGTTCTACGGTGTTTGACGACGAGATGACACCGTCGACATTCCGGGCTAAAAAGGCGGTCTCGGCGGCCAGGCCGGCGGCGGTGAATCGATAACGATCAAACGATCATGGTATCTGAATTTGACCTCTTCGAGCAGAGCGGACATCCGCTTCGGTGGACATCAATTCCGAGGGATTGGACGGCACCGTTCCGGCTGGCAACAGGGTTAATTTATCAACGCCGGTTTTCAACAGCAGGGATTCCAGCCCCGTTGACTCCATGAGGTATTCGCTCAAACCGGAACTCGCTCAAACCCGAACATGCTGGTGCACATGGGGTTTGCGCAAATCGCAGTCGATCAGCAGAACATGCTTGTTGATGTTCATGGCGATGCTGACGGCCAGGTTGGCTGCTACAAAAGATTTGCCGTCACCCGGCAGTGCACCGGTCACCAGTATGGACTGCGGTGGCGATCCCGATACCGGGAACAAAAGATTGGTTCGCAAAATTTTAAACTGCTCGGCTTCGTAGGACTGCGGATCCAGCAGGGAAACAAGATTTCGATCGATTTTTTTTTCATCAATTTCGGCGGGTACGGGATGACCCGACCCGTACGCTGGCCGGTTTCGCCTGTTTTTTCAGCTATTTCGAGCCCGCGGGAATGCGGTCTGGATGCTCCATTCATTTTGAAATGGGCTTTCCATTTCTGGCGGCTATCACATGCTCTTGCTGACACGGATGTGCCGGACGTTTTCGTTTGCAGTCTGCCGCGCGGAGGAATATTCTTCTGCCGCATGGCGGCTCCGGCGGTTCTCTTCTTTCTGGAATTTTTGTCGGCTGATCCGTTATGGACTCGCGTGGAATCGGAATCGGCTTTAGTTTCAGACGCGGCGTATGCCCTCTCTCTCGGGCTTCGAAGCGGGGGTCCAGGCCTTTCTGGAAGGACGGGTCCCCACTCAGGTCGGATCCGGCGTCTTGATTTGATCCTGTGAAAGCAGCCGTTTCTATACATCTAAGCGCGATTTTCCGTGTCGGTCTTCGACCGTCGCCGGTGCACTGTCAGAGTCGACATCGGCTCCTGCAGCCGTTCACACTCCTGCAAACCTTTAGGAGTCAGTTTTCCGCCGGGAAAAATCAGCTTATTGGCCATCAGCCGCTGAATGTTCCCTTGGTTCGTAGAACTTCCATGCTGGTGACTGCCCATCTGGCCGGTCAGGCTGTCATAGTTCAGCAGGTGGCAGGTCTCACGGTTATAATTCAGAAGAACCTCCAGGTCCTTCCGGTCAACTGCGGCAGGCGCGCGGCCTTGCGCTCCTGCGCGTATTTGCCCAATGCATTCGCTATTTTTCCCAATTTAATCCCCAATCCTTCTATGTTTGAAATATTTGGACAAGATTTTCAGTCCACATCGCTTCAAAACCGAATCTCATTCGCCTTCGGCGGGAAAAGAATTCTAATATCTTATGAGATTGTGCTCCAATTCCCGCCGCTAGGCTTTTATATAATTTATCTGTCGTAATCCGTGTTCATCCGTGTCCCATTTGTAAGAAATTATTCTATATTTTTATATATTGACTCGCCATTTTGAGCACCTCATCGACTCCTTCTACCACCATCAGCCCCAATGAACCTGCCAGCCCGGCAGCGACAATGCCGAAGAAGCGGTCAAGGCGTTGTTAACCCGATGCCACAGTTTTTCCCTTTGGCTGTAAAGCTTCGGGATCACAGCCAACACGCAAGCCCCAAATCGGATTCGTAATCTTTAGGATCTTTCAGGGAGGTATTTAAAAAATCGAGAGAAAGATCAGACCGGCACCCAGACCAAGGCCGGCCACAGCCGAAATCAAAAACAGTTTTTTCATGTCGGGTGAGGATGGCTTGTTGCGGCAGGACGGCATAATCCACTACATTGAAACTGCTCGCCCTTTTGCTTTTTTTCCATGTTGACGGAAACCTCGGCCTCCAGCTTGCGTTCAGCAGGGAGTCGTAAGCATCCTTGATGTTGCCATAATCTCGATTGAGGCCTAACAGCTCCTGTTCTCTTTTAGGGGTTTTCTCCACCCTCCCTTGATATTCCTCGATTTGGCCTTTTATCTTGGCAATATCGATCTCCATATTTCGAATTTCATCTTTAATTTGCAGCCGCTGCCGCTCAAGATCGGCAATCGTGTTGGTCACCATTCTCCGGGCCGGATCGGTTTCCTCCGGAGGTCGGGCACTCGGCGAGGTCGACAATTGACCGCTTTTGTAGCTCGCTTCCAGCTCGGCTATTTTGGTTTTCAACCTGATGACATCCGGGTGGCGATCCGTATAGTTGGATTTCATAGCGGCAAGCTGCGCTTTAAGCTGGTCCAGGCTCATTACGTTCCCTTCCCCGGAGACGGTGGCTCGATTTTCCGACAGGATTTTGCGATTGCTGTCGGCCTGGCTTTCGACCTCATCGAGTCTGGATTTTTCATCTCGCAGGCTTTTTTCCCGCTCGGACAGCTGGGTTTGAAGTCTATCTAAAATCCGGAGGTTGGCATCCAACTGCTCGGGCAGTTCCCCCATATACTGGCGGCGGTATTCAAGGATTTTCTGCTCGAATTCTTCAAGCCGCTGCCGTGTGGTCGTCAGCTGATCGGCAAGAAAATCGCTGGTGCCGACGGCCTGGGCCTCCCGCGTTTTGAGGTTTTCCTCGATAAACGAACCGGCCAGGCCGTTGGCAACATCCATGATGGCCTCCGGGTCAAACCAGTGGAAAGTAATCGAAAAAGCATCCGCCTCTCGATTCCTGGCTTTGGAATTGTTGACATTGATTTCTATGCGCTTGCGAAGATCGTTCACTAAATCCTCCATAAACATTCCGCTGTAATGCGGATTGGAATTAAGACCATATCGTTGCGATATCTTCTCGAGATTGGAGCGGCTCAAAATCTGCTGGGAAATCGTATTGATACGCACTTCGAAATCGTTCGATACCACCGATCGCACATAATCTGACAGGCACCCGCTGGGGCTGCACAAGAATCAGAGTTTTGGCTTCATAAGACTTCGGAAGTTTGATGGCCAGAAACAGCCCGGCCAGCATGTGCAATGCAAAACGGCACAATCAGCAGCCAGCGAAATTTTATAACGAGGCCGAAGTAATAACCGATATTGATGGAATCTGATTTTTCAGGCATGGAATTTTCCTGCGGGAAATAGTTTATTGAGTTTACTTTGTTTGTTGTGTTTATTGAGTTATTTGTTTAGTTCCTATTCAAACCAGATTATAGGGTAAGCCAATCTTTTGTATCTGTTAGGCAAATTGTGCCTATTGAGTTTATGGAATTTGTTGTGCACCTTGTGTTTATTGAGTTAACTTTGTTTTTTGCGTTTTTTGAGTTTTTGTACAAACTAAATCATCATTTCTAAGAGCTTTTGCTCGTATTAATCGCATTAAATACTAAATTCACCAGTACTCTAAGCCTCTTGCCAAGCTTTAATATCTTCAAACCGTTCAATTTTCATGAGCTTACCCCATTTTTCTCTGTTTTCAAAAGCATATTCAAGGCACCATTTGAAATAAGCAAATATATTCAGCCAACCCAATAAACTCAAAAAACTCAAAAAACTATTTCAACTATATTATGCCAGTTGATATTCTTTGATCTTATTCAGCAGCGATTTGTAGCTGATCTCCAGGATTTTGGCAGCTTTTTTGCGGTTCCAGTTTGTCTTTTCGAGAGCCTTTTTAATGACGGCTTTTTCGGCGCGCAACAAAAAAATGCTGCAAACGCCTTTAAGGTTCAGACTGTCACGATCTTTTAAATATTTTTTAAGATTCGAAAGTCCGGCAAGGGCATAAATGTCTTCATCTGAATTGAGCAGAATCGGCTGTCTGGCCCACTGGGCGGCAAGATTCTGAATAACGAGGTCATTTTCTCCATACAGGACAGCCCTGTTGACTATGGATTTCAATTCCCTGACATTTCCCGGCCAAGGATAGTGGCAGAAGCTTTGTTTGATTTTACTGGACAGCTCGAAATGGCCGGAGCCATACTCCATGCAAAACTTGTCCGCAAAAAAATCCGCCAGCAGCGGTATATCATCGACTCGCTCTCTGAGGGGCGGTATATCAATGGAAACTACATTCATCCGGTAATAGAGATCTTTGCGAAATTTACCCCGGTTTACGAGGTGGTCGATCATGCAACTGCTGGAAATAATTATGGCCACATCGGATTTATTGGCCATCGTCCAATTGGCGGCCGCGGATGCAATACCATCACGCTCAAAAATGGCAAGCAGACGAGACTGAACGGAGACAGGCAGTGCTGCAATTTCACTAAGAAACAATGTACCGCCGTCCATCTGCCTCTCAGCGGGGCCGTCTTGAGAATTTGATTTTTGCAGACCGTCTTTTCCAATGCTGCAAATAGTTTCATCCAGCAGTTCCGGATTCATTTCCGCCAGAAGAAGTTTGACAAAAGGGCTTTTGCGCTTTTCGGACTTATGGTGAATGGCCCTGGCGACCAGTTCCTTGCCGGTTCCGGGTTCCCCCTGGATAAGCACCGGTTCTTTTAAATGGTTCAACTCGGGAATTCGTTTTCTAATTTTTCGTATTGCAGGACTATTGCCGATGATCAGGTGATTTTCCTGTTCACCGCTATTGGTATCGGCCAGCCTATTGCGCAGCAACTTGCCGATAGCGCCTTTTATTTCGGCGGGTTCGAAATTTACCTTTAGAACTATCACATCCCCAAACCCATTGGAAGCTGCAAAATCTTCGATCGAATCATCGCCGGATATAATCAGAACGGGGAGCCTGCCGTCCATCATTTTAACGGTATGGACAAAACGGTACAAACGGTTGTGGGTCAGCGGTCCGGAGATCACCAGATCCGGCTGCAAGGGCAGCAGGTTGTCCAGGCAGATGGTTTCCTTCTCAAAAATAAAGGGCAGGTATCCCCGGCCGGATACGATGGACCTGAGATAATCCCTGCGACTCTGGTTTTTTTCAAGGATGACGATTCTGTGCTGATCGCTTTGGGTCATGAATATATTAAATGCCTAAATTGCTCTAAAATGCCTAAAATTAAGGATTATAATCATTTTATAAAAAACTATTAGAATCATGAAGACACGAAAATTAGAAAGCACGAAATTTTTCATTCTTTTTCTTTTCGCGTTGAGAGACAGGCTAAGCCCGATAAAATGTTCCTTACTGACAACGCACCATGCATAATATGCATTTAGCACCATAGCAATTTGTGTGCCGAAATGAGAGGGCTTAACAGCAAAATAGAATAATGAGAAAATAAATGCTGCATCCTATGAAAATTAATACCATTTTCCGGTATTGATTTTCAATTTTACCGCAATAGGATGAATATGCAAACTGTTTTCTGAAGGGGTGATAACAAAGTGCAGATATGGAAAATGGAAGGATTTTTCACACTAATATGAAAAAATTTTCATAGATGGAATTGAATCGCTTTATAGCTTGAATCACCGCTGAGAACGCAGTGAGCGCAGAGAGCGGCGCTGGAGCGCCAGTTTAAGTAGCTGATTGAGTTGAAAAATTGATAAAAAGTCCTTTGGTTCCGGGCGATTCACGGCAGGTGGTCATAGATCCGTATGCATTTGATGGGGGATAACGGGTTGAGTTGCCGGATGAATATTTTACCGACGCTTTTACCAAACTTCGCAATGGGTTTTATTGATCTCTTTCAGATTTCAAGAAATTGACAATCGCATCTCTATATCCTCTGAAGTCTTTCAGATCCTTGCAGATATCTCCTTATGAGTAATTCCGACTCTATAATCGAAAAGTCGAAATATTTTCTCATAACGATTGATTCAAAAATATGTCTGGCAAATGGATCCTTATCGACAATAGCGAAGGGAAGAAAGATAGGAAACCTGCCGGGTCGTCTTGTCCAGTCGTCTTGTGGGGCCGTAGCTGAAAGCGAAGCCCAAAGAACGAAGTGGGACTTTCCCCAGCCTAGAGCGGAGCCGGACGTGTCCCGGCGTAGCTTGAAGAAGCGAAGTCGGACTTGTCCCGGCGTAGCTTCGGATAAAGCGAAGCCGGACTTGTCCCGGCGTAGCTCGTAGAAGCGAAGCCGGACGTGTCCCGGCGTAGTTCGAAGAACGAAGCCGGAAGCTTTAGCGAAGTCCGGCAGATCCCGTCAAAAAAATTATCAGGACAGGATCCATCCCATAACTATCTAATCGGTCTTCTTCGCCAGCAGTTCGGTAACCAGCTTATCCAGCTCCGGCAGTTCAATCGGTTTTTCCAGCACAACATCGGCCTGGGCTTCGGTTGCCAGGGCGCCGGGATGCTCCCCCCAGCCCGTGATGGCGATGACCGGCGTGCCGGGATATTTCTTTTTGATGATTGAAATCACACCGACGCCACTGATAAAGGGCATGACAAGGTCGGTGATTACCAGATCGAAGCCCACCTTTTCGGTTTCAAACAGCTTCAATCCCTCCATGCCGTCCGCTGCGGTGAACACATGGTATTTTTTAGTAAAAAAATGCTTCAGTCCAGCCACGGTCTCTTCACTGTCATCAATTACGAGCAGTCGGTATTTTTTTTCCATAATACGAACCTTTGTTGTAATCGTTGAAATCGTCCCAGTTAAACGAAAGACAAAAAGGTTTAACGGGATAAATTTAGATAGTTTGGATCGTTTATGACGCCGGAATAGCTCGATACATCCCAACTATAAACAAGTTATCGACTTTATTCAACTTAATTTTCAGTCCGAAAAACCAGCGCTGCTGAACGAATGGGTGAATATCGGGATTGTAAGTTAGCCGCTATTCCGGTTTGGGGGTTATGTCTATTAGGGGCAATAAGCCGACGGACTAACCTCTCCTGCTCTAAGATTAAAGCAAAATCTATGCCTGAAAAAATAATGCCTATTTGAATAATTAATAAAAATTCCGAGATGTTTATTCCCTTTAGGATGTTTCGGTTTCTATCATATCCCTTTATCATAATTAGGGCAAGTAGAACCTTTGCCCAAAATTCATTAAGTTGACAATGCTGTCCAAAGCAGTTTGATATGGGATGCTGACAAATGTCTAAAGTGCGCTAAAATGCCTAAATTGCCTAAAATGCCTAAATTGCCTAAATTGCTCTAAAATGCCTAGTACGAAAATTAAAGAGTGCCGTAGATTATAAATTAAATTACTTTTCTTTAAATGCAAAGCATGCAGAATATAGACTATAATCACGAAAATACGAATCAAATAGTGATTAAGCTGTCGACGCTGCGATTTAATAACTTTATCGAATAATTAAAGAATCTTATGCAACCCTGGATATGCTTATTTTCGGAGCGGATTAAATATATATTTATTGCAACTGGTACGGATTCTCCGAAGAACCATTTCAAATAACACCTGATCCGAATTTTCTTTATATGAGTCCGGGGCACGAAGAGGTATTGACATCCATCATCTACGGCATTCAAAACCGCCGGGGAATCATGGCCATCATAGGGGAAGTCGGCACCGGCAAAACGACCCTGCTGAATACAGCCCTGGAGTGGTTAAGCGAGAAAACCAAAGTTGCCTATGCCATTAATTTCGATGTCGATTTTGAGGATCTTCTCAAAATGGCCCTCATCAACCTCGGTCTGGCGACGGCCGATCAAGCATAGCAAAAAGATGGAAGTTGAGAAGGTAGGGCATCGGAGATGCCAGCTCATAGCTGATAGCTGATAGTTCATGGCGAAAGGAAAAAGGGGAAAGGGAATTAAATCTGGAAGCCGGGATGCTGGAAGGCTATAAAGCTAAAGGCTGAAAGCTCAAGGTTGAAGGCTCGTAGCCTAAACCCTAATCCTTCTCGGATTTCAAGAAGTTTACAAAAATAAAATAGTCAACTTTATTCTGAAATCGGATTTTGTTTCAGCTGAACCATTCCTCCGGCGGTGTTAGAAAAAATTGTTCAAGGGGTATGCCCTGCTTTCCGACAAGCAAACTCCTTTTAACTTTGAATTCTTTTGAAAAGGCCTCCATTCCGGGCAAAGCTGCTTTTCTGCGACCGCTTTTGACTTCAATAGCGACGGTGTCCTGACCCGGCTCAATATAAAATCCACCTCACGGTTCCTGCCGGCCCAGTAATTCAATACCAGGTCCTTACCCTTGATCGTATTTGCGAGAAAATTTCCCACTGCTGTTTCAACCAGCCGGCCCCAATGTTCAGGTTTCCCCAAAGCCTCTTCCAAACTCAGTGGTTTTAGAGCGCTCATCAAGGCGGTATTTAGTACGAGCAATTTTGGACTCGAACTCTTCCGGCGCACTTGTTGACTCCGCGTATTTCTCAAGACCCATGACGAGACCAGCGCTCTCGAGTAGATCCAGGTAATGTGCAAGCGTAGTTGTATTTCCGGCATCCTGCAGCTGACCCAGCATTTTCTGATAGGGACAGAACCTGCCCGGAATATTCGCATCCGAGTTGGAACAATCGTCTCAGCAACGCCGGTTTGTCGAACTCTGGTCATCAACAGAATATCTCTTGGAAATGGTTGTCTCGATAAGCGAGTCTTTTATGTAATTTGCCCACCTGAGACGATCCTCAATGAGTGCGGCCGATCCCGGATACCCTCCGTAATAGACGAAGGCGTCGACATCCCAGTCGAAAGCGGATTGCATCTCCTCAAAGGTCCAATGGGAAACCGGTATTGTTTCAAAGCGCCCCGCAAAGGCTTTCCGTCAAGCCTTTTTGAATCAACAGTGAAGATGATCCAAGCAACAATACATGCAAAGGCAATTTATTTGCGGTATCTTCATTCGCAGAGACGTTTCACTGTCTCTGACTAGCCACCTATCTTTTGGACTTCATCGATGACCAGCAAAGTGCGGGCAGGTTGAGGGGCGGCCTAATCGCGCCTGGTACTTTCCGACTGCTGCTCCAACCAGGTTCGATCCTTTAGCGATGGTTTCGTCTGCCGTCGTCGTAATGGTAACTGATCGTGAATTTCTTGCAGGATCTGATGGGCGAAGCGTCCTTACCCGTTTGTCGCGGTGCCCAGAGAACCTAAAAAAGCGCCTCGGTTCCGACAATCTTTCCATTAATCGATGAAAATATTTTCGCTTATACATTTGAAATCACATATAATTACATTTTGCTCAACTTGGTGAGTAAATTTACTCAATATGTCGTGCAAATGTCAAGGTAATTCAACAAAAAAGGCTGGGAGACTGGGCTTTACGCCCGGCTGGATTGGGTGCAGGTATCTGAAAAAGGGATTCGCTTTTTATAAAAATTGGACACGGATTTGCACGGATTTACACGGAAAAATTATTTGGGTCCGCCTGGCGGTGGAACGTGCAGAGTCGTCTGCATTAGGTAGCCGGTCTATTTTTTCCTCGCCGAAGGCGATTGATTCCATTGTTTTTTAAATCTGTACTACTAATATGAAAATTCTTTAAATTTTATTAAGCAAAATAAGCCGAAAGGGCTGAAATTCTAATAATTCAAACAGGTTGTAAGAAAGTTTCAGCATGGGCAAACGGTCATAATCGCCCACAAAAATTTGGTTGCGGCTCTGCCGCGCTGTGTGAATCTGTGTCCAAAAATTTTAAAGGAGTTGAATTCATTCCTCACAACTCGGCTAAGGTCTTACGGGCTTCATCAGCCCCATCAAAAGTTGCGTCCAGGTTCAGTGCTTTTTTCAGTTCGTCGCGCGCTTTGGCGGTTTCGCCTTTCTTAAAGTGCGCCATGCCCAGGTGATAGATGATGGCGGCATTGTCAGGAAGTTTGGCCAGGGCGTCGGAAAACTCCGTGACGGCCAGATCATACAAGCCTTTTTTATAATAAATCCAGCCGAGGGTATCCATAACAAAAGGACTGTCCGGCAGCCTTTCTTTGGCGCTTCGGGCATAAACCATGGCTTCATCGAGGTTTTTATTCTGATCCGACAGGATGTAGGCCAGGTTGTTGGCTGCCGCGGCAAAATCGGGATTGATTTTAAGGGCCGCCCGGTAGTGCTTTTCGGACAGGTCAAATTGTTTGCGGGCATCGTAAATGACCCCCAGCAGCATGTGCGGCTGGGGCTGGTCGGGATTGAGCTGGAGCACGGCATTGTACTGGGCGATGGCTTTTTCCTCCTGCTTGTCGTCCATATAGATTTTGGCCAGCGCGTAATAGGCTGCAAATAGTTTGGATTGTCTTTGATGGCCGTCTGCAGGGATTCAACAGCCGCCGTTTTATCACCTTGGGCCAGGTAAAGACCGCCCTTTAAATTATTGACCACCGCGACAAGCGCCGGGGTATCCCTGTAAAGTTCCAGCTGGCGGTCACATCTTTGCAGCGCTGCCGGGTACTCCTTTTTAGCCGCCAGGACCAGGATCGCATTCGTGAACACATCCACGAGCTTGGGATTGAGGGACAGCGCTTTGTCATAATTAACCAGAGCATCATCATACTGACGCAATGCCTGCTGCAAAATCCCCAGCCGATAGTAGCCCACGGGATTTTCCGGTTCGGCTTTAATCAGAGCCTGGAAAGTATCCCGCGCTTCCGGGACTTTCTTCTGGAACATGTAAGCATTGCCCAGTATCAGGCGCGCCTGATAATTGGCCGGTTGGGCCTGCAGAATCCGCTGGGCCTCCTTTTGGGCCAGTTCAAAATCACGCTCCCGCAGATAGATTTCAGCCAGCAGCAGCCGGGCCCTGAGATTGCGGGGATCAAGTTCTATCGCCTTGGCCAGTGAAGCTTGGGCCAATTTGGGATCGCCCTTCCCTAAAAGCGCCAACCCCTTAAGGTAATGGACACGCGCTGAATCGGGCTCTTCCTCGGCCAGTTGGTTAAAAATTTGCAGCGCTTCATCAAATTCCCGCTTCTTGACCAGCACTTCGCCTTTGAGCACCCGGGTTGGAAAATAGCCGGGCCGTTTTTCCAGAATCGCGGCTATTTGTTTATCGGCATTTTCGATATCATCCTGATTCACATAATGCTGGGCAAGGGAATTCATGACCTGGATGTTGTCAGGTTCGGCTTCAAGGGCCTTGCGATAAGTAGCCAGGGCTTTTTCTTTTTCGCCGGTTGCGTCGTAAAAACCCGCCAGAATCATCTGATTTCTCAGGTTGGCAGGCTCGACCTCGATCGCTTTTTGATAGGCCGCTTCGGCCTGGCCGGGTTTCGACTGCTGCAAATAAAAATTACCCATGACCACATACAGGCCGGCATTGTCCGGATTGTCGGCAACGATTTTCTTTATCTCTGCTTCAGCCCGGTCGAATTTCTTTTCCTGCAAATGAAAATTAAACAGGGCCAACCGGGCATTCAAAGCGGCGGGATCGATATCCACCGCCTGTTCCAGGGTAGTTTCAGCATCAGCGAGCTTTCCCTGGGCCGCCAGGACCCGGGCAAGACCGAGATAGGCCTGGATTTTTTTGCTGTCGATTTCCAGGACCTTTCTAAATGTATTTTCAGCCTCAAACAGGTTGTTGTCCGCACCGTAAAGCCCGCCGAGCAGCAGAAGCGCCTCGATATTGTCGGGCTCCCTGCTTAAAACCAGATCCACTTTTTTTCTGGCATCTTCGAATTGTCTGGCCAGCAATAAAAATGTCGCCAGTTTGACCTGAGCATCAATGTTTTCCGGATCCAGTTCGGCGACAATCGAATACGACCGGAAAGATTCCTGGGCATCACCCAGTTTGAGTTCGGTTTCCGCCAATTTTTGATAAGCCTGGGTATATTTGGGGTCTAGCTGGATGGCATTTTTAAACTCCAGACGGGCAGCCTTGTAGTCGCCTTTTTCGAAGTACGCCAAGCCCTTTTCATAATATGCGGTCTTCTTCTCCTCGTCGGAAGCGCAGGAGAACAGGGTTAGCGATATCATCAGCATGACCAGAAAAACAGACTTTGAACGAAACATGTATACCTCCCGGGGGGAAGAGTTTGTTGTGTTTACTTTGTTTGTTGAGTTTATTGTGTTTATTGGATTTTGTTGAGTACAACTTGTTTATTGAGTTTATAGAGTTTGTTGTGTTGTTTGTGCAAAACGAAACCATTGTTAGTAACTTGCCATTAATCACCGGGACAATGTTTTTAAGTATTTTATGAAACCAGAGTCTAATTTTTGGACATCATCTGCTTTGCTGTAAATTTGGGTAAAAATATCTTGGGTTATATACTCTTGGTCAAAAGCAACATACAGATGGCTTTGAACTTCCGCGGCAGAACTTTTAGATATGAAGAGGTATTGTATAAATTCTTTATTGCTTTGTCTGGCAAAACCTTCCGCTATATTTGCCATGCACGAAACCGCTGCGCCCTGTATTTGATTAACCAATCTAAAATCTTTTCTAAAGCTTTTGCTCGTATTAATCGCAGTATACACTAAATTCACCAGCACTCTTAGCCTCTTGCCAGGCTTTTATATCTTCAAACCGTTCAATTTTCATGAGCTTACCTCACTATTTTTTCTGTTTTCAACAACATATTAAACACCCAATTTAAGATAGCATATTAAACGCCCAATTCAAAATGAGCAAAAATATTCAACCAACTCAATAAACTCAACCAACTCAATGAACTCAAAAAACGCTACTCCTTTTCCAACATCTTCGCCAGCAAGGCGCTCAGGGCTTCGAGCCCTATCGGTTTGGGCACAAAATCTTTGATGGCCGCCTTGGCTTCCGGACTCAGGTTTTCGATAACGTCCTGGTTGTATCCGGAAAAAACCGCAATGTTGGCAGCGGGATCAAAGTTGAGTATTTCTTCGATGCATGTAACCCCGCTCATTTCCGGCATGTTAATGTCCATTAAAACCGCATCGGGTTTTTGGCGGCGATATTTTTCCAGACCTTCTTTGCCGTTAGAGGCGGTTTCGGCCCGGTACCTCAGATGCCGGAGCAGCCCTTGCATGGCAAAAAGAATCTCAGGCTCATCATCGACTACCAGCACCACTTCGCCGTTGCCCGGAATGATCTCCGGTCCACACGCCGGCCCGCATTGTTCTTCTTTTGGCTGCGCCGATGGAAATTGGATCTTAAAAGTGGTTCCCCGATCGGGTTGAGAATCGACAATTATCAACCCATCATGGCTTTTGATAATCCCATAGGTCGTGGAAAGCCCCAGGCCGGTCCCTTTGCCGAGCGGCTTGGATGTGAAAAAAGGATCGAAACATTTGGCAGCCGCCTCCCTATCCATTCCCTGGCCGGTGTCGGAAACCTCGACCCGCACTTGCGGCCTTCCTGCCGGGCGCTGATGGTCAACCGCCCGCCATCCGGCATGGCGTCCCGGGCGTTGTTGCAAAGATTCATAAAGGCCTGCCCGAGACTGGTGGGATCCCCCATAATCGGCAGCTTCGCTGGAAGAAAGGTCTGAATTTCTATTTTTTGGTCAAACGATTTCCGGATAATTTCATAAATTTCCTTGATGACATCGGTCAGATTTACCAGCTTAAACTCTTCCTTGATTTGTTTGCGGGAAAACTGAAGCAGTCCGTCTACCAGACGGGATCCCCTTTTGACGGAGGTATTGATCCGGCCGGCCACCGCGTGCAGGCCGTCCTCATCTTTAAGCTCATCTGAATCAAGCTGGCTGTTGACCATAATTTCGGTCAGGGTATTTCTAAAATTGTGAGCCACACCGGCGGCAATTGTGCCGATCGCTTCCATCTTCTGTTTGTGCTGCAGCTGCATTTCCAGGCGCTTGCGCTCGGTTATGTCGGTGATCATGATGACGATCGTGGATGATTCACCTTTTACCGGCAAAACTTTAAGAGTGATGAGCCGTCCGTTGAATTCAACCGGTGTCTTTTGTCCGATCTCAACCGCGTGGCCGGTATTATTCTGCAAAATCCGATCAAGTTCGGATCCGATATTCTCGTCAAACAGATCCGGCGGATAGGCCGCCAGGATTTTTTCCAGGGGTTGCCCCAGCAAAGAAACGGCAATACCATTGGCGTAGACGACTTTGTTCGAATAAACCTCCAGGATTCCTTCGGCCATACTTTCCAGAATGGTTTCAAGATGGCGATTGCGGGAAAGCAGTTCCTTGGTCATCTGGCGTGCGTAGACGCTGTCGAGTCCGCGGATGGATTTGGGCTCCGCTTTCCGGCCGGGATGATTCCGATGAAACAACGGCCCCCTTGATGTGTTCGGCCATCGAATCGAAAGGCCCTTTGGCAATGTAAGCATCCGCACCGGTATCCTGGAGATTAAAATCAATTTCAGCCATTGCGGCGGAGAGAATCACCAGGTAACAATTTTTCAAATGCGGCATGTTGCGAACGATCTGAATCAGCTGGCCGCCATCAATCTTGGGCATGATCAGGTCAAAGAACATAATATCGGGCGTAAACGAAGTCAGCAGGTTTAAAACAGCAAAACCGTCTTCGGCCGCTGCCACTTCATGACCTTCGCGGGTTAAAAGTTCGGTGATATATTTCAACATGACGCGATCGTCATCAGCCACAAGGATCTTCTTTTTCATTTGGATGGCTCCCGGAGGGCATCGGAGATGCCCAGTTCATAGCTCCCTGGTTAAATTCGCTGCGCTGATCTATCGATATTTAACGGGGTAAACATAGCTGATAGCTCATTGTAAATAAGGATAGAGGCGCTGGGGCGCCGGGCTATTTAGTTTGTTGAGTTTATGGCATCGATGGGATAGAGTGACCAAGCTAAATGCTCCTGAGGCGCACAAGTTCGCTACGCCCCGGTTAAATTGGAAGAAAGGTTTAACGGGACAGGTATTTAACTGGGTAAAAGTTTATTAGGTTGGCCGGCTCCACGCACTCCTTATCTTAAACACAATACGCAGAAAATCCCAAAAAGCCAAGTTTAAAAAGCTTAAATTGTGGAGTCAGGGCCAGGGGATACTCATGGCAAGCTTTAAGCCGGTACGCACTTCTTCCATATCTTAATCGTAGACGAAGTTTTTGGGGAGCTCGATTACCGGTAAAGCATTTTTACGAAGTGTCTCACCGCTGAGAGCGCAGAGATCGCGGATATTAATTAGAATTTTCCTTCTCGGCGTTCTCCCACCGGGGCGTAGGCCCTATGGGCCAGAGGCGGCGGGCTCTGCGGTGAACTATTATTTTTCTTTTTCGATCAGGCCGCCCGTTGTTTTGGCCGGCGGCTGAGCTAAAACCTACTCAAATGACTTGACGAAAAATTTGCCGCCCTGAGGGGCCGCTTGTTCCGAGCATGATCTCCGCAGAAGCGTAGAACCTATTATTACATAATCTACATAATTTTATTACATTATTTTCGTAGTCGTATTACCTGATTTTCCTAATATCAGCTAAAAATCAGCCGGACACGAGGCGTCTTTTGGAATATTTCGTAGCGTATTAAGAATATAAATTTTTTTAACAAACCGCAATCTTTGAATAAATCAGCCTCCCAATCGTTGGATACCATAACCTGCTAATTTTCAGGCATATTTTTTGCAGACCATCATGTCACAACCAATTTGAAGTCCAGCAATTAAACCTGCCCGATGAAACAAGAAGAACCTTCAGCTCAGGGGGGAACAGCCGGTCGGAGGGGTAGCTGCGGATATAAAAAAGGCAATTTCAATAAAGTCAATTATTAAACCAAATCCTTTGTAATTTGTCACAAGTTTAACACACACAACTATCTGCTACCTGATCTTTTTTAGGGGGGGGTAAACAAATGAGATTCAATAAGGTTGCGATATTTATATTCGTAACAGCATTTCTGGTATGTTTTTCAGGTACCTCGAGAGCGATACCTTTAAAATTTACTGACACACAAATGGATGGAAAAAAAATCAGCTGGAATGGTCCTGATAACTACAGCATCGAGCATACAGGCAATAAAAATACCAAAGCAGATTCTATGAACTGGACCTTTAAGTCGAAAGATAACAATTGGAATTGGAACTATAATTCCGGCCATCACAAGCCAAAATCTAAACCCGGCTCTTATTCAGTACCCGAGCCGGCTACAATGATCCTTCTTGGCTTCGGTCTGATCGGTTTAGCCGGATTTGGTCGGAAGCGTATCTTAAAGAAAAAGAAGTAATAAATATCTAGGGAAAAGGACAAAGGATGACGAGAACGGGTCTGTTCATCTTTTTTTAATCCGTAACGATACTTCTGATGTATTTTAAAGAAAGAGGCCTGTCGGGTTCTGGTGAATTCGGCAGGTCTTTTTTTAGGCCTTCGCCATGGATTTGTTGTTTATCAGCGGTATGTTGGGGGCACTGACGCTTAAAAGATTTAAGGTGAGAAGGTCGGAAATATTCAATATTCGAGATTGAAAATATTACAGATTATTCAGGCCGCACCCGGGGGTTCCGGGTCCGGTTCCTCCTCGACCTGGTTGCATGCTTTTTCGATCAGATCGTCTTTGAGAAACTCATAGAGACTGCCGGTGTAGGCGCACTTTATGGTTTCCCGGATTTTGCGGATCAGATATTCGCTCAAGGCGGCTTCTCCGTCAATTCGCAAACGAAAAGCAAGCAGTCTTTGCAGGTTTATATCGTTTTTATCGCGCTCCGGAACCATCCGCATGATTCTTTGGAGAACGGTTTTAAACGGCCCTTGCTGCTCTTCGATCGTGATCAATTTTTTAGACATGCGACTCGACCTACCTCAATTCACATCGATCTGATTTTCAACCTGATACGCAATCAGGATATATATTAAGCGTTATTTTGCGAGATGCAAATTATATCAAGTCCCCTTCCCGCTTGACTCCCGATCCGGCCTCACTTATAGTCGGTTTTAGTTGATTAGTGCCTGAACAGAAAGTCCGGATTTCGGGTAGGTTGGGTTGAGATTTTTATTCAAGCAATTTAACCAATCAACCTTGTCAACCAGTCAACCAAATCAACTTTCACCCCGTTAAATTCTTCGCAGAAGACGAGCGCAGCGGATTTAACCGGGGTAATCAACCATTCAACCAAGCAATTCAAGAGGTGGCTGCCATGCTCAAAGCAAAAGATATAATGACCACTGAAATATTCACGGTTACCCCCGAAACTGAAATCGCCCAGGCAGCCCGGCTGCTTCTGGAAAAACGAATCAATGGAGCGCCGGTTGTCGATGCAGCCGGCAAACTGGTGGGTATCCTGTGCCAGATGGATCTGATCGTCCAGCAAAAAAGCATACCGCTCCCATCACTTTTTACCCTATTAGACGGTTATATCCCCCTGACTTCTTCAAAGCGACTTGATAAAGAAGTTGCTAAAATCGCAGCAACCAAGGTTTCCGAAGCCATGACACCCAACCCCGTAACCGTCGATCCTGAAACCGACATCGAAAAAATTGCCGCCCTTATGGTGGAAAAAAATTTTCATACCCTGCCGGTGGTCGATGGGGGCAAGTTAGTGGGAATTTTGGGGAAAGAGGATGTGTTGAGAACACTTGGTTACCAGCTGATGAGCTCATAGTTGATTCAGATGATAGTTGAAAGGATAAAGGCTGAGAAGATTGAAGTTGGAAGATGAAAGGTGAGAGGACAGGGTGAAGGCACACGGTAGAAGGCTGGGAAGGTGGGAAGGTGAGAGGGTGGGAAAAGGGAAACGGAGAAATGGGGAAGTTGAGAAGATGAGAAGGTGAGAGGCACAGGGTGCAAGGCACACGGTAGAAGGGGGGTGGGAAGGTGAAGGGCGCGGTGGGCACGGCGAAAGGCACAGGGCGAGAGGCTGAAAAAGTTGAAGAAGACGCTTTCAGACCAGCCATTCGATTGAAATATTTTCTTTTTTTTCAAGTTTTCTGAACTCCGGATCACCGGTTAAAAGAGGAGAATGCTTAATCACGGCCAAAGAAGCAGCAAAAGCATCTGCATATGAAATTGGATAGAAAGCCTTTAACCTGGCTGCTGTCCGCAACATCTCTTCATCGACGATGTCGATATACTGCAAGGGAAACGCTTTAATCCTGGCGAAAGCCAGATCCGCTAAATCCTGACCTTGTTCCCTTAAAGTAATATAATAGACCTCCCCCAAATGGATGGCGTGCAAATAAATTTGGATTTTACCCTTTCGTGCTTGTTTGAGAAGCTTTTCGACCTTCGCTGAAAACGTCTCATTTTCAAGATAGCCAATTAGGGCGAAACTATCGAAAACGATGCTATTTAAGCTGGGCAAATTTTTTATCCTCCAGTTTTTTCTCTTCCTCTTTTTCCCTCAGATAAGCTTTTAACACACCGGATCCCTTCAACATTCCCCTTGCGCTGGTAATTGGATCCTCGGAGTCAGGTACCATCAGAATGCCTTCCTTTTTTTCAATCCAACGGATTGAAGTTGAGGGATAAATACCATATTTCTCCCGAATTCTTTTGGGGATCACGATTTGTCCTTTTGTTGTGACTTTCGATGTTGCGGTATGCATTTAGATTGCCTCGTTAAAATCCAATACTGGCGGTTAATTTTGAAAAGCTTTAAATATATTAAAGCGGAAGTAAGAAAATGTCAATTATTTATTCTTACTTTATTCATCATCAAACACTATTCCGTTAAGAATTCCTTACCATTGACAAAATTTAAATATCCATTATAATGACCATATATCTTCATAAAAAATCATGCGGAGGCATACTATGCTAACAATTCAAGATTATATTCCTGTCACCAAAGCAAAAGCTGAATTTCTCGACATAATCCGAAAAATTGAGGGCTCTGAGGATGCTATCGCTATCACAAAAAACGGTGTTCCGGAGGCCGTCTTGCTCAGCATGAAAAAATTTGAGGGACTCCTTGAGACATTGGAGATCCTTTCCGATGAAGAATCAATGAAATCGATCAGAAAATCAATAAGGGATGCTCAACAGGGTAAATGGATTGACTATGATGGGATCTTTCAGGAATGAAAAATTATAAAATGAGGTTTACCCAGGAAGCATCTCGTATACTTTCAAGATTTCATCCGGAAAATAAGAAATTAATCA
Source organism: uncultured delta proteobacterium (assembly GCA_963769935.1). Lineage (GTDB taxonomy): Bacteria > Desulfobacterota > Desulfobacteria > Desulfobacterales > JAFDCJ01 > JAFDCJ01. Next base: position 19,665 of record CAVYNY010000016.1, read on the forward strand.
GACAGGCCCTGGAAGACCTGCGAATACATCCTTTCGCAGGCAGCAATTTACAGGAAGAGCTGTATGGTTTTAAGTCTTTTAAATTTAAACGGTATCGTATTCTATACAACATGAATGAGCAAGATTCTTTCATTCAGATTTTTCACATCGGTCACAGAAAAGATGTCTACGAGCAGTTCAGGCGCTTGCTGAATGAACTTCACAAAAACTCATCCTAAACAGCCGCATAGCGGCTGCAAGTCTAAAAATAGGCTTATTTATGGTAATTTTTTTGCCCGATCGGGAGATGACGGTCGAACAATGCCTGCCTCAAACCTATTGCATTTTTGCCGTGCGCCTTTCCTATTGGTTCCCAAATCCATTCTGTTCCCCGCAGTCCGGGCATTGCCAGGTGATGGCATTGCAGGACATGCCCCAAATGTTTTGCGCCATACAGTCCTGACAGATACTAAATCCGCAGCGGCACCGCCAGCAAAAGGGAAATTCCCCGCCGCAGCAGTGGCAAAGATACCTGCCGCGCTGGCGATGCTTTTGCCGGTAAGCGGATTTGGGGGCTGATTCTTTCATGGTTGTTGTTTCACACCATTGCTGATATAGCAATTTCAAATAAAATTACCGGCCGCGTTATCGGTCAATCTCATCGACGACGTACCAGAATGTACGCCTTGCTCAGAGATTTCCCTCTAGCCTTGCCGAAACTCTATCTGAAATTGCTATATGATATTTTTTTTGGTCCTGGAGAAAAACCCGGCTTAACAACCTGATGAGTGCCAGTTGAATTTGAATTATAATTAATCCGCCGGACCTTGGATTTAACAACTTTCTTCAGTTGTCAATGAACAAACTACAATCCTGAATGGGATGTTTTTCAGAGCGGATTAAATAGCAACGGACAAAATATAATTCTGATCTGGATGATGTCGATACCAGATTTTAATTCATGATGACATCTTTTTAATAATAAAGGGACACAGATAAAGGCGGATAAACACGGATAGATAAAAACTTATAATTTAGCTTCGCTAAGAGTAAAAATACTTGCTTTTAATCCGTGCAAATCCGTTTAATCCGTGTCCCCCAAAAATAAAAAACAATGAATTGCCAACACGATTGCGGATTCGGAGCCAAAAATGACTGAAGAAAAAACAATCTACCTCATCGACGGCACGGCTTATATTCACCGCGCCTACCATGCCATCCGCGAGCTTGCCAATTCCAAGGGACTGCCGACCAATGCTGTTTTTGGATTTACCCGCATGCTTCTGAAACTCATGGAAGAACGCAACCCGGAATATGCCGGCATGTTTTTTGATTCCAGGGGCCCCACCTTTCGCCACCATATGTATACAGCCTATAAAGCCAATCGTCCCAGCATGCCTGATGACATGGCGATTCAGATTCCCTACATCAAGCAAATTACCGCCGCCTTCAACCTGCCGATTATCGAAATGCCGGGATTTGAGGCCGATGACCTCATCGGGACCCTGGCCCGGCGGGCCGAAAAAGAGGGGTTTACGGTGGTTATGATTACGGGGGACAAGGATTTCATGCAGCTTGTCAGCGAAAAAATCGCGATCTGGGATCCCATGAAGGAAAGCGCCACCGACCTCAGAACCATCAGAGAAAACTTCGGCCTGGAGCCGCATCAAATGATAGACGTTCAGGGGCTTTCCGGTGATTCGATTGATAATATCCCGGGCGTGCCGGGCATCGGTCCCAAAACCGCAGTGGACTTAATCAAGACGCACGGCAGCATGCAGGGGGTGTATGAAAAACTTGATACCATCAGCAAGAAAAAGCAGCGTGAAAATCTTGAAAATTATAAGGATCAGGCATTTTTAAGCCGTGAACTGGTAACCATCAAAACGGATGTGCCGGTGATTTCGGATCTGGCAAAATTTAAGGTCACCGAACCTGACCGCCATAAGCTGTCAGAACTTTTCAAAGATCTTGAATTCAGGCAGCTCCAGCAATCATTGCCGGAGCAGGCCGATCTCAGCCGCAAAGACTACCAGGCGGTCCTGAATAAGGATCAACTTTCAAAGCTGATACAACTGCTGGAAAAATCCGACCTGTTTGCCCTGGATACGGAGACCACTTCGACCGACCCCATGCGGGCGGAACTGGTGGGCTTATCGTTTGCAGTGAAGGCGCACCAGGCTTTTTACATCCCCTGCCGGCACAATTACCTGGGTGCACCCGAGCAGCTGAAACTCAAGGAAGTTTTAGGACAGCTAAAACCGGTGCTGGAAAATCCGCAAATCAAAAAAATCGGCCAGAACATAAAATATGACTGGATGTTGCTGGAGCGCAACGGCATCCGCCTGGCGGGCGTGGTTTTCGATACCATGCTGGCCTCCTATCTGCTCGACCCTTCAAAGCGGGCCCATAACCTGGACCAGATCGCGCTTGATTTTTTGGACCACAAGACCATCACCTATGAAGACGTTGCCGGCAAAGGCAAAAACGCCGTGCTGTTTTCAAAGGTTGCCGTAGACAAAGCCGTGCCCTATGCCTGCGAAGATGCCGATATCACCCTGATGGCCAGAGATGTGCTGCTGCCCAAGCTCAAGGAGCTGGGCCTTGACGAATTAATGAATTCGGTGGAAATGCCCCTGGTGCCGGTATTAATGCGCATGGAAATGCGGGGCGTCGGCATCGATGTGGACCGCCTGCATGAGTTGTCCAAGTCGTTTGAACAGCAGCTCGATGCCTTGGAAGGCGATATTTACGGACTGGCGGGCGAGGCGTTCAATATCAATTCATCCCAGCAGCTGGGCCGCATATTGTTTGAAAAACTCCGGCTGCCGGTTCAAAAAAAGACTAAAAAGAAAACCGGTTATTCCACCGATGTAAATGTGCTGACGGTACTGGCCGCTCAACATGAACTGCCGGCTTTGATTTTAAAGCACCGCACGCTGTCCAAATTGAAATCGACCTATGTGGACGCCCTGATCGAGCTGCTCAACCCGCAAACCGGACGCATTCATACCTCATATAATCAAACCGTAGCCGCCACCGGGCGCTTGAGCAGTTCGGACCCCAACCTGCAAAACATCCCCATCCGCACCGAAGAGGGACGGCAGATTCGCCGGGCATTTGTGCCGCGCGCCGGCTGGTACCTGGTATCCGCCGATTATTCCCAGATCGAGCTGCGCATCCTGGCCCACTGCTCCGAAGATGAGATCCTGATCGAAGCCTTTCTGAAGGATCAAGACATTCATACCCGTACCGCCTGCGAAGTGTTCCAGGTCGACCCGGCGGCACTGTCCGATGAACTCAGAAGGCAGGCCAAGGCCATCAACTTCGGCATTATCTATGGCATGAGCGCATTCGGCCTTTCAAAACAGATCGAAATCAGTCAAAAAATGGCCCAAACCTATATCGATCATTATTTTTCACGCTACCAGGGCGTCAAGCGCTATATGGATCGAACCATCGCCGAAGCCCGCAAGACCAGATGCACCAGCACCCTGCTCGGCCGCATCCGCCTGCTGCCGGACATCGAAAGCAGCAACCACATCATCCGCCAGGCGGCTGAACGCACGGCCATCAACACTCCCATCCAGGGCAGTGCGGCCGATCTGATCAAGGTGGCCATGATTAAGGTGGACGATGCGCTGAAGGAAAAAAAGCTGGAATCCGCCATGCTGCTGACGGTCCATGATGAGCTTGTGTTCGAAGTGCCGCCGGCTGAGCTCGATGAGGTCACCCGGCTAATCAAAGACATCATGGAAGGGGTCTGGAAGCTGAAAGTGCCGCTCAAAATTAATATTGCGAAAGGACGCAATTGGGATGAAGCACACTAAGCGCGGAGTGCATAGGGCAGAGCGAAAGGATGGAAGGTGGGAAGGTAAGAGGGTGAGAGGGTGGGAAGATGGGAAGGTGGGAAGACGGAGAAGACTGGAGAAGAGCTGAGAAGATCAGAAGCTGAGAAGATGAGAAGATGAGAAGATGCCGAATGTTGGAAGGCTCGGACGGAAAAGGCTTAAGGGAAGGCTGGGCAAGGGCGAGCTCACGGCACACTGTAGAAGGCTGGGAAGATGGGATGAGAGGAAACGGAGAGACGGGGAAGAGCTGAGAAGATCAGAAGCTGAGAAGATCAGAAGGTGGGAAGATCAGAAGGTGGGAAGATCAGAAGGTGGGAAGGTAAGAGGGTGAGAGGGTGGGAAGATGGGGCGGGGGAAACGGGAGACGGGGAAGAGCTGAGAAGATCAGAAGCTGAGAAGATCAGAAGGTGGGAAGATGGGAAATGGGGGTTGTTGAGTTTGTTGAGTTGAACTATTCAACCTGAAACTATAGACTCTAAACCCTGAACCTCTGAACCCTGAACCTTTGAACCTCTATACCTCTGAACCTCGAGCACTTGGAATCTTGAACCGTCACTAATTTTTCTTTTTATGTTTCTTTTCCGGCTTGTCTTTTTCCGCCTGTTCGGCCGACTCATCTTGCCGCGACTGCTTTATAGAATCCCGGGTTGTTTTGTCAATCGTGCGGTAAACATTTATAAAAGTCTCGCTGAATCCGCTGGGTGAGATTCGGCCCCCTTCGATAAATTTCACGACGATTTCTTTGGCAGCCCGCAATATCTGTTCGTCAATGTTCGTCATCAGCCCCCTCCCCCTCTTCGGTTGAATTATTCCTGTATATTGTTTTAGAGTCTAAACTGATACAAAAACCAGTGTCAAGGGTTTCCGTGTTTTTGCCGGGCAGGATCAAAATAATTTTTATACCGGTTGCATCGCCAGGTTTTTAATGGCAGTGAAATTCCAAATTTCATGATTTTCATTTGCGTTACACCCTTTACCATTGGTCATTTTTCTGCTACTTTCCTGGCATGCCAACTATCTCAAACCGATTTTGCTCAATTCTCACTGCGGCGATTCTAATCGCCTTATTATTCGTGTCCCTGAGCTGTTCTCTTCCCAAACCGATAGAAACCACGGTGGAAAAAACTACCAAAACCATCAAAAGAACCACGCGGTCGATTACCCGTACGATTTCCCTGGACGATCGGGATCTGCAAAGAACGGTGGACATCTTTAAATTTGAAAACAACTCGCTGCGCGAAAGCCGGGAGTTTGAAGAAGTATTCCACAAAGGCCTGCCTGAATATATCAACAACTCCTGTCCGGGAGTTCTCATGGTGGAGCCGCAGGCCGGGAGTATCCTGAATGTATTAAAGACGGCGCCCAAACTAAAGACCGGCATTACCGACAATTATGCCCTGGCCCTGCTGGGCCGGCAGCTCGGACTCAATGCGATTGTTATCGGCAGCCTGGATGATATCCGCGTTGTGAATGAAATTCGCGGCGTCTGGGTGACGAAAGACACCCATCATATGGTGCATGTATTTATCAGGGTTGAAATGATCGACACCCGCACTGCAACCAAACTATTGGATAATACATTTGAGCGCCGTATCGAAATCGACGACCTCGATTACCAGATGATTAAGGAAAGTGATAAAATCAACCTGCCGGATTTAAACGAAACGCTGCACAAGCTGCTGACCGATGTCGGTGACAGCGTTTGCGACACCCTCAGGGATCAACCCTGGACGGGATTCATCACCAAAATTGACGGTGATAAATTCTTCATATCATCGGGAAGCCGGATCGGACTGAAAGCCGGCGATGTTCTGGAAGTCTTTGACAGCAGCAAAATCATAGAAGGGCTCGGCGGCCAGCGTTTTATAACGCCCGGTTTGAAAATTGGTGAAATTGAGATTGTGAGTATCACCGAGAAAAATTCGGAAGCCAAACTGATTGAAGGCAATGGAATCATAGCGGGCAGTACGGTTAGAAGAAAGGATTGACGCGCTGACGCGCGTGTTTGTTGCGTGTTGTATGTTGCTTGTTGTAAGTTGACTGTGGCTTGTTGCAACTTGTCTGTTGTCCGTTTTCCAACAAGCAACACACTACAAACAACATGCGTTGAGCGCTTGCCGCCTGAATTGAGGTTTTGAACTCTAAAGGGAATCCTCTTTGAATGAACTTTTGTACGCATTTATCAGCTCAACCCCTTCCTTTTCCGATGACAGATGTTTGATGGATTCCCGAAACTTGCTGCTGTTGCGCATTTGCTTGGCAAACCAGCCCAGACGGCTGCGCATCAGACGGCAGGCCGGCTCTTCGCCCAGATATTCAACGCTGGCTTTCAAATAGCGCATCATAAAATCAAATCGCCGGCCGGAATCGTCGGCAATTTCCCCCTCTCCGTTCAGCCGAGCCCGAACCCGGCTCAAAAAACCGGGGTCGCCGATGGCTTTCCTGCCAATCATGACGGCATCGCAGCCGGTTTCGGCCAGCATGTTTACCGCATCCTGCGCTGAAAAAATATCGCCATTGCCGATTACCGGTATGGCAACTTCTTTTTTTACGGCTGCGATAACGGACCAGTCCGCCCGGCCGTTGAACTGTTGGGTGGCCGTGCGGGGGTGCACGGCGATGGCGTCCACGCCGTTATCTTCTGCCATCCTGGCGATGTTGCATGCCTGCTCGCCGGTTGCATCCCAACCGGTTCTGATTTTGATGGTCAACGGAATTCGGATGGCTTTGCGAACCGCCTTGAGCAGGGCTGCAGATTTATCCAATGTTCTCATCAGGGCTGCACCGGAACCTGTTCTGATTATTTTTCGGACGGCACAACCGAAGTTGATATCAAGAATGTCGGCGCCCATGCCCTCTACCATGGCTGCCGCCTCGGCCATGATGTCGGGATCGGCTCCGAAGATTTGGGCCGATAAAGGCTTTTCTGCCGGCGCGGATTGCAGTAAGTTTGCGGTTTTTTTCGATTGGTAGACAAGGCCGTGGGAGCTGACCATCTCCGAGCACACCAAACCGCAGCCCGCCTCTTTGGCTAAAAGGCGAAAAGGCAAGTTGGAAATACCGGCCAAAGGGGCCAGGATGACATTGTTATCTAAGGCAACCGAACCGATTTTCATGGGCTATTATCGATACTGAATGGATCCTATTTTAATAATTTGTTTTTGGACAGGATTAACAGGATTTTGAGGATTTATTTTATTTTTTCAAAATTTCCGGATGAAATTTTGAAAACTGCAAAATCCGCTTTCAGCGGCGAAAATGCCTTGTTTACAAATACCTTTTAGTGATTTAGAAGAGCTTTTTATTTCGCCGAAGGCGATTGGGGTTTGACCTTTTTCTTCTGGAAAAAGGTCAAAAAAATCCTAAAGATCCTGTTAATCCTGTCCACTATTCTTTTCCATAAAAATAGAATCCATACCTTATCTTTTCTTTCCATTACTTGAAGTCGGATTTGCATAACAAAACAAGCAGTTGTGATAACATGGCTGCTGGCGGTAGGATCCGATGTCAATCGAAACGCGGCACCCGCAGCCGGCTTTGACCCGCTGACCGGTGTCCCTTTTGAGGGAAAGATTCCCACCGTATAGTTCCAGCAGTAGATCGTTTGGGATGCACGCGCTCGGGGTAATCGAAGAATCCCGACCCAGCGCGTCGATCACATCTTTTTCACAGCAGGTCCGCAGCTGAATGTCAAGCGCTGCCAGCTGCGCCTCCATTTTCACAAGGGTTTTTACTTTATCGATCAGCGGCGGATCGATAAAGGCAAACCCGGTCCGTGATGACAGGCGTCTGCCGATCTTGGGGTAATGATCCATGAAGCTGGTAATACAGCGCTCAATACCCCATCCGGCGGCCTTTCCAGCTATGTAGGCGAAATCATGCAGGTTATCATTCAGCGGGCCCTGACCTGTTTTGTAAAAACAGATGGGATCAAACCGCCAATTTATTGCCCGCGGACCGAAATGCTCAGCCAGATATTTCAGCTGATTCAACCGCTTGTCTAACGCCGGCACATTCGGTTCGAGCACCGCCGCGTCGGAATTGACGGTGAAGTTGAAAAAAAGGTGATAACCCCGTGCGAGAAGCTGATCGCCATAGTGTCCTTCGATGAACGGCCCGAAATTTTTAGACCAGAACACGATGCTGTGAACCGCCTCCGGTGTTGCCGGCACAACCGAAACGCGTTGATTAAACGGATTGACGACGTCAAATGCCCCCCGGCCGATCCGGTCCATAAACCAGGGCATGTAAAAGGCCGGAATGTCCGTGCGGCGGGAAGCGGATATGACGGTCTTATGGGGGGAGTTCATGAGGTGCTTAGGCTCTTGAGGTTTCAGGTGTCAGCCCAGCCGCCGGCCAAAACAACGGCCGGTCTGATCATAAAAGAAACTTTTGGAAATCGGACACAGTTGGATTTAATATCACGCCCACTTTCAGGCTTCGCTCTTCGAGCTACGACCCGACAAGCCGTTAGAGCTCACAGAGACCGCAGAGAACATTTTTCTTTCGCCGCAGGCGCCTGTAAACCCAGACCTCTGTGATCTCTGAGCGCTCTGTGTGAGATGTAGTTTCATATAAGCGCCGCCTCTGGCCGCGAGCGTCCAGTCTGATCGTGGAAGAAACTAAATGTAGTTTCACACGAGCGCATGATTTACAGTTCCTATTTTTTTTTAAGATCCGACAAAGATATCACCTTCGCCTGGCCGGTGCCTTTATTCTTGCGCGCCGCAGGGGCATCTTTATTTTCCTGCTCTTGCTCAAGTTCCGAGGGATCTTGCGGAACCACGACTTTTTCCAGTCGCATGCGTTTGCCCTGCATGGTGAACTCGGCCCCGTTAATATAGACGTCTTTCAGGATCCAGGTCACGATCTGGGGCGGTACCTGGAGCAGGAGCAGTCTGACATGATACCAATCCGGTTTTGAATCCGCCAGGATGTTCTCAATCCTGGCATAGCTGAGGGGCATGTCTTCCATGTAAATCAGTACAAGGTCGTTTTCGGTGGCCATATTTTTAAAATTCCTGTTAAATATTGGAATGGATTCTATTATAATTTTTTGTTTTTAGACAGGATTAATAGGATTTTTAAGATTTTTTGTTGCCTTTCTTTGTTTCCGGAAGAAACAAAGAAAATATAATCCATACATTAATTACGGAATTGATTTCATCCGGCCGACCGCCAGATCGTGCAGCGGAATAAGAATGTCCGCCATTCTCTTTATTTTCTGGATTGAGTCATAGGCCTGGGTCAGGTCGATGTGCACACCCGGCGCAATGGCCGGTCCGGTGGAAGGAAAATTTTTGTCGTTGCAGCAAAACCCCGTGATAATGGCCCGGCCTTTGGCGGTGTTAACCGCAACGGACTGTCCGCCCACCGTATGCCCGGGGGTCAGAATCACGTCGATGCCGTCTAAGATTTTGGCATCGCCGTCGACTTCGATAATTTCATTGTCATCCAGGACATCCGGATAGTACCGGTGGTCGACGGGATGGGGATCCAGCATGAATTCATACTCTTTCTTCTGGACATACACCTCGGCCTTGGGGCACAGATGGTCATTTTCACAATGATCGTTATGCAGATGGGTGTGAATGATGATGTCGATATTTTCGGGTGTCAGATTCAGCGTTGCCAGTGCGTCTTCAAATTCCAATATTTTAAATCCGCAGTGTTCTTCGGCACCCTCCGGCACGACAAACTGCTCCAGCCCGGTGTCCACCAGGATATTCTTTACACCGCCGCTTATGTAAAAAACATAGACCGGAAGATAAATTCGTTTGCCGTAATCCCGCAAATAAGTCATCACGCCCTGATCCGTTTCATTGATGCCGACGGCCAGGGGGTGGATGGTGTATTCCTGCATGGTATTCTCCGAATAAGTTTATTGAGTTTGTTGTGTTCATTGTGTTCATTGTGTTTATTGTGTTCATCGAGTTAGTTGATTTTATTGCCTTTATTTGGTTAACTGTGTTATTAAATTTAAGGGTTGAATTTTTAGATTTTTATACATATTGATGGCTTCGTAAAAGATCAAATTCATCATGTATGACCCAAAAAGTAGCAAAAAACAATGCAACCGTAAAGGTTTTAAAGCAAACAGCGTTAGTATGATGCAATCAAACGATTCAATTAAATTATAAACTGAATCAACCCAGTCAACTCAACAAGCTCAACAAGCTCAACAAGCTCAACAAACTCAATGAACTCAACAAACTCAATGAACTCAATGAACTCAACAAACACAATAATTGCGCAGATCGACGGCCTTTTCCATTCCCGGTCGATAGCCATCGTCGGTGTTCCCCGGGGCATGAAAACCGGCAGGGTGTTTCTCCAGGCTCTGTTGGATCAGGGTTTTGACGGCCGAATTTATCCGGTAAACCCACAGGCGCAGGAAATCGACGGTCTCAAGGTCTATCCTGGTGTTGCGGATATTCCGGGTCCGGTGGATTTGGCGATCATTCTGGTTCCCAGCAAATATGCGCTGGCCGCAGTTCGTGAATGTGCCGCCAAGGGTGTTAAAGGGGCCGTATTGTTTACCGCCGGATTCAGCGAAACGGGAACCCGGGAAGGCGCGGATCTGGAGGCCGAGCTGGTCCGGACGGCACGTACAGCCGGTATGCGCTTGATCGGTCCCAACGGCATGGGGCTTTATTGTCCGGAAACCGGTCTGGCCTTTTTCCCCCAGGCCTCCCGCCAACCGGGGCCGGTTGGAATGATATCTCACAGCGGTTCGCTCACCAATATTTTAGGCGTCATCGCCGAGCAGAAAGGCATTCGGTTCAGCAAAGTGATCAGCTCCGGCAATGAATGTGATCTGACGGCAGCCGACTTTTTAACTTATCTGGCCCACGATTCTGCTACCGCTGTGATCGGTGCCTATATCGAAGGCATCAAAGACGGACCGTACTTTCTTCAGGCTGTGAGGCAGGCTTCTTTAATAAAACCGGTCATCATATGGAAGGTGGGGCTGACATCCGCAGGTGCCCGGGCAGCCGCATCTCACACGGGTGCCCTGGCAGGCGCTCCCGGTATCTGGCAGGGTGTCCTGCAGCAGACCGGAGCCATACCTGTCGTGGGATTCGAGGACATCGTGGATGCGTTGATGGGTTTTGCCCTCTTTCCGAAGACGCTTGGCAATCGCATGGCCATCCTTTCCGGACCCGGCGGCCTGGCGGTCTCGGCGGCCGAGGCCTGTGACCGGCAAGGGTTGGCACTGGCCAACCTTTTGCCTGAAACCACCTCAGCGCTGGCCCGGTTCATTCCATTCTCCGGTACCAGTCTGCATAATCCGATCGACGTCAGTCTGGCGGCGCATTTTGATCTTGAAATTTTTTTTCTGGCCGCGCGCACGCTGGCAAAAGATCCGGGAGTTGATGCCGTCATCGTCATTGGATGCGGGTTGACCCCGCAGACCAATCGGTTATATGCGGAGGGAATGATCCAGGTATTGCAGGACTGTAAGAAACCCATTCTGGCGGTGCGAATTCACGGATTTGATCCCGAATACGGACCGCTGTTATGCCGGGGAGGGATTCCCTTCTTTGACTCCGCTGAACGGGCCGTCGGCACCTATGCCCGCGCCTGGCGGTATCAGAATTGGCTAAAAACAACATAGCGGTTGTCATGTTTGTAATAATTTCATGGCCTTACACATTGATTTTTCTCCTGATAGGTAATCTCACAAACGGAACATATTTATGACAACCGCTACAAATACTTGAGTTTTTGACTATATGGCCGATAACGGAATATAAGCGCCGCCGCTGGCCGCGAGCGTCCAGTCTGATCAGATAAAAAACTTTATAACTGGAAAGAAAAAGAGGAATGGATTCTTCTTTTAAAGAAAATAATTGGACAGGATCAACAGGATCGTTAGGATAATGCGGCCTTCGGCCGAAAGGCCCCTCGCCGCAGGCGAAAAAATTCCTGATAATCCTGTTAATCCTGTCTAAATAAAAATAAAAATCGAATCCATTCAGCATACCTTCTTTGAATTTTCACACGATTTTGTTGATTGAGTTGATGAGCATAACCGCTCGGTTCTATGATCTTATAAGCTGACACTTGAAACCTTTACTGAATGAGGTGATTACCATGAAATTTAAGCCCGGTCTTTTTAATTTTTCCATAATCAGCCTTTTTATCCTTGTACTTTTGGTTGCGTTTTCAACCCCGCTGGGGGCTCAAGCGCTCTCAGCGAAAAAAAAGGCAAGCGCGCTGGCGACTTCAATGCAACCTGCCCAGGCAGCACAACCTGCCCAGGCAACGGAACCTGTCCCGGCCATACAACCTGTCCCGGCAACAAAACCTGTGCCGGTAACGACTGTAGAGACGCCAAAGCCGATCCAAAAGTTAAGCTCCGGCCAAGATGCCGACTACTGGTTTAACAAGGGAGCGCTTTGCGCCACCTACGGCAACGATCGTGCCGCCATCAAATATTTCCAGAAAACCATCACCCTGGACCCAAATCGCAGCGGCGCCTACTTTGAAGAGGGCATATCCTACGGCCAACTGGGCCAGTTCGACAAAGCCCTGGCCCTGATTGACAAAGCCCTCGAGATGCAGCCTCAAAACGGATTGTATCTCTACGGCCGCGGCCGAGTCTACCTGCTGGCCGGCGAAAAGGAGAAAGCCATGCAGGATTTCAAGAAGGCTGCCGAACTGGATAATGGTGATGCCCGGAATTATCTGGATTGGCTCGCGCGCAATGAAGAATCACCGACAAGTGACGAATGAAGCAGATAATTACTCCGCCCTGCAAAATAGCGACATCAGGTACGGATAAAACAAAGTCTTCCAATTTGAAGCTGATGAGGATGTTTAATGTTATCCGGGCGGATTAATTAGCTGTCAGCGGTTTTTGGCGCCAAAATAACGGCCTGGGATTTTTTACCGTCAATTTTTATGGTCAGGGGATTTTCCAGCCGGGCATGGTTCAGATAGGTGGCTTCCGCCTCGGTGGGCATTGATCGCAGCCACTGCCAGTCAATGAAATCGGTGTCCAAAGGCGCGGCGGTTAAATAGCCGATACCCAGCGATGTGATGTTTTGAAAAAAATGGGACCCCTGGGATGGATCGGCTTTCAGGTTTTCGATGGTGGTTTCGATGATGACCCCCACACCCGAGATATCATGCCAGCTCACCGGTATGCCGAGCCAGCGGTCGGCCGAACCCCACCGGCCCGGACCGATCAGCAGATACTTGCGCTTTTGCTGAACCAGCTTTTTGTTGATCCGGCCGATCTCGGCAGCGATCTCAAGGGTGCGGGCCGGATCGAACGTGTCGGGATTGACGTAGACGATGTCGGCGATATCATTTGAACTGCCGTTGCCCAGGGCTGATGTTGAATAACAAACGGCCGCGTCAACATCTTCAGCACTGATCTCCACGTCCATCTGATGGCGGCTGATTCCCATGGGCCTGATCTGGAGCAAATCAAACGACGGCCGCACCGCACCTTCGGCGGGCAGCTTCACCGCAAATTCCATTTCCACCGGACATCCCATGCCCCGCCGCCCGATTTCCAGCACGTCCGCCAGTATCTCCGCCAGAGGAAATGCGCGATATTTGAGTACATTGGCAAATGTCAGCACGGGATATCCGGTATTGCCGGCGCCGTCCCTGATCCTGTGATCCTGGGGGGAATATGAGCTGGTCAGGAGCTTTACCGGCGGGTCATCGGCGGCCTCATCAATTTCCAGCTTTGCCAGGCTCGCCGCTTCGTTGACTTCCAGGTTTGGCGTAAAATTCTTCAGCTTCAGGGCATAGAAAAAGCGCTGGGAATTTTTCAATATATCATCCACGGTTGAAAATTGTGGCAGAAATTGGGGATATCTGGGAGAAAAACGCAGCGACGTGCCCCCTTCCACCACGGTTTTGCCAAGCCCCAGGGCAATGTGGGCAATACCTTCTTCCGGTTTCAAATGAGAGATGGGGTAAAAATTATAGGACTGCGCCACGCCGGAGATGGTCGGGTAAAAATAATCGCCGTAAACCGCTCCGGTTAACTGCTGGATGACCACCGCCATCATCTCGTCCTCCATGCGATGAAACGTGCTTTTGGCATAGGCCTTGGGACTCTCATAATAGGTGGACGCATAAACCAGCTTGATGGCCGCAATCAGACGCGCGAGCCGGGCGGCCGGGTCGGGATGGTTGTTGGGCAGCATGTAGGTTTTATAGATACCGGCAAACGGTTGAAACTGGGCATCTTCCAGCAGACTGGAAGACCGCACGGCCAGGGGATAGCGCGCCTGCGCTACGAACAATTTAAGGTCGGTTTGCAGCCATTCCGGAAATCGGGCCTTTAGAAATAAATCGGCGATCTCCGCATCGCTGCGCTCGGAGGTTGCCAACCCTTTGAGGTCGTTATCGTTGACAAAGGCATCAAATCCTTCGGTTGAAAGCACCAGAGATTTGGGGACCTGGATGTCGACATCCTTAAATTTTTTTTGCAGATCCGGGTTTTCTTTGAGTTGGGTTGAGATAAACGCCAGCCCTCTGGCTTTGCCGCCGAGGGAGCCTTTGCCGACTTTGACAAAGTCGGCATCCGGATCATATGCGCCTTTCACCAGCTCTGTAATCAGCCCCTTCTGGCGTCCCTTGCGCCGCTCGTGGATGCAGTTGACCAGATACTTTTTAAGTTCGCCGGCGTTCGGAAAATCACTGACCTTGACCAATTTGAGTTTGGAGGCCAGCATCACTTCGGAGCGGGCCATCAGCCAGCTGGAAAAATGGTTGTGCCGGCCATGATAATAAATGGATTCGTCCGGAATAGCGGGCAAAATATTTTCCATCTCGCGCAAATTCGATGCCCGGGCGATTTCCCGGCCAATCGGCAGGCGGAAAATAAAATCACCGAACCCCAGATATGTCATAAAAAAACTGCGAATATCCGAATGCAGGGTGGGTGAGTTTTTGTTCAGGAACATGGCCGCAATCTCCCGCGCCTGATGCCGGTTGGATTCTTCCGAGCTGAGGTTGAGCAGCGGCAGGTCGGGCTCTTCCTGCCGGATCCGGCTCAGCAGCTTGAATCCGGCCTGATCATCCATTTGTCCGCCCCTTGGAAAGCGAACGTCTGAAAAAACGCTGAGCAGATACGGCCGGTATTGCTGATAGAGATCGAGCGCTTCCTCAAAAGTTTCGGCCAGCAGGATTTTGGGACGTGCGCGCATCCTGAGAATCCGATGCTCATCATTAACGGATTCTTCCATCACGGCCTGGGTTTGCGTGACGATCTCCTTGTAAAGCAGCGGCAACAGTAAAGAGCAAAAGATGGGAGAGTCTTCCACCAGAATAATCACCCGCACCCGCGCGCGCCGGGTGTCGTAGGCGACATTCATCTGATCTTCGCGATTTTTAATAAGCGCCAGCAAAAGATCCGAATTGCCGTACCAGACCCACACCCGATCGATGGATTTGCGCTCGGTGTATTTGCGCTCGAGCAGGTGTCTGCTCGTGTCCTGTATCATCAGGTAAACCGGCAGCTCCGCATGGATGTCTTTTATCTGCCTTCCTAAATCATAGGCATTGATTTCATCAACCTGGGGCATGGTAATGACAAGATCAAATTTCTTGCGGGACAGGGCATCCAACGCTTGCCGGGCGGAGGACACCCAGGTCAGCATGGGGGGGCGCGAAAGGTTCAGGCCGCGATATTCATAGATGATTCGTTCGGCCAGCCGGCCCTCTTCCTCCATTATAAACGCTTCATAGGGGCTTGAAACCAGAAGGATATCCGTGACCTTCCGGGCCATCAGCTCATGGAACACTTTGAAAGATAGGTCAAAAGCCTCTGAATTTTGAATGAGATCGCTGAACATAGCGCACTAAGTATAGAAATGTTGGGCAATGAATGCAACAGTTTTGCGAGGGACGGGAGGGTGGGGATCGAAGATGCCCAGCTCATAGTTCATAGGTGAGAGGCATGGCGAAAGGAGAGAAGGTGAGAGGGTGAGAAGTCAAGGGTGAAAGGCTGAAAGGTTAAAGGTTAAAGGTGAAAGGTGGGGGCAATGGAGAGAAGCTGAGAGACTAGGAAGGCTGAAAAGATTGAAGTTGAGAAAGTGGGAGGGTGAGAAGGTGAAGAGGTCAAAGGTGAAAGGCGAAAGGCTAAAGGTGAAGGTGGGCGGCAACGGAGATGTGAGCTGGAAAGCTGAAAGATGAAGCTGGGAAGCGGGATGCGGCGCACGGCTGGAAGGCGAAGGGCTGCGAGGCATGGAACGAGCGTTGCGGGGTGCGGGGTGCGGCCATGGGGCAAAGTAGCATGGCGCATTAGCGTAAAAAAGCAGGAGCGGGGGATGGGCTACGAGTTTCGTATTCCAGTCGCGAGTCGCATAAACAGACGCAAGGCATAGGGCTCAAGGCGCAGGGCAGACGGTATATGGTATATGGTGTAAGGTTTAAGTCCGCGGGCAAAGGACATAGGACCTGGCATAAAGCTTATCTAATTCCTATGAGCTATCAGCTGGCGCGGCAGCGCCTCCCAGCTTCCCCTGCCAGGAATCTCTTTTTTCCAGCATTGCTTGTATTTGCGCCAGAGTTTCGGATTTTCTGAGCGACCATTGGGGTGCCGTGAGTTCATCGGGATGGGGATCGCCCGTCAGGCGCTGAATGATCATATGGCGTGGAATACGTTCAAGAAAATCACATACAAGATCGACATATTCCTGCTGCTCCAGGCACCGGTAACGGCCCTGGCGGTATAGTGTTTCAAGCCGGGTTCCTTTAATCACATACAGCAGATGCAGTTTGAGTCCGTCGATACCCGACGCGGCTATGACTTGAGCGGTGTGGAGCATATCGCTGCGGCTCTCAGCGGGCAGGCCGAGAATTACATGGGCACAGATTTTGATTTGCCTGTTTAATGTGGCGTTGACCGCATCCCGGAAACATTGGACATCGTGCCCCCGGTTGATCAAAACCAGCGTTGCATCGCTGGCGGACTGCAATCCGTACTCGATCCAGACCAGGTATCTCTGGGCGTAATCCTGCAACAGATCCAAAACCGGCTCATCGACACAATCCGGGCGCGTGCCGATGGAGAGACCGACAACGTCTTCTACGGCCAGGGCTTCATCATACAGGCGCTTGAGCGTGTCAATCGGAGCATAGGTGTTGGAAAATGACTGAAAATAGGCCATGAATTTCCCGGCCTTGTAGCGCCGGGAGAGCGCTTGTTTGCCCTGCACTAGTTGTTCGGTTATCGACAGCCCGCGGGAGAGAGCGCCGGTTCCGGACCCGCGGGCATTGCAGTAAATACATCCACCGGCGCCAACTGTGCCGTCGCGATTGGGGCAGGAAAGCCCGGCATCGATGGTTATTTTTTGCACCCGGCAGCCGAAGAGGGATCGAAAATAGGTGTTCAGATCGTTGTAGCGCTTGTACATAATTAATCCGCCCTGAAAAACAGCAAATTCAGAGTCCTATGGGGTTTTTGAAAACTGAAGTAACTTGTTTGATCGAACATCCCGCGGCTTAATTATTTTATGCTGCGCATTTTTTTCTTTTCTTATAAGCGGTTATCTGGAAAGTTCCAGTTGAATTCGATTGTAAGTTATCTCACCACGAAGAACACAAAGATCACGTGGGAAAGACAGAACATATTGACATTCCCTCTTCATGTCCTGCGTGGTTAAAGGTGTATTAATTAAGCTTTCTGCATAAACGTTTAGAATTTACTTTGACATGACTCTGTCCATTTATTACCAAACCTTGACCGCACCATCGGTCGGCAGTATAATCAACGTTCTTCTAATATCAAAGTACGCGACCAGTGGCAATTCATAATGACTTTTTACACTGAAAAATACGACGTCATCGTCATCGGTGCCGGACACGCCGGGTGCGAAGCGGCGCTGGCGGCAGCACGCATGGGGTGCCGGGTGCTGATGTTGGCCATCGATCTCGATAAACTGGCGGCCATGCCCTGCAGTCCATCCATCGGCGGTATGGCCAAAGGACAGCTGGTAAAAGAAATCGACGCCCTGGGAGGCGAGATGGCTAAAACCACCGACAAAACGGCCATTCAATACCGCACCCTCAACACCAAAAAAGGTCCTGCCGTTCAATCATCCCGCACCCAGAACGACAAAGTGCGCTATCATTTGGCCATGAAAGCGGTGGTGGAAAGCCGGCCGGGCCTCGATCTCAAACAGGCCCTGATCGAACGGCTGATCGTCGAAAATAACCGCATTGCCGGGGTTGAGGATTACACCGGCTTCGGCTACCAGGCGCCGGTGGTAATTCTAGCCACGGGCACCTTTTTAAGCGGCCTGGTTCACATCGGCTTCAACTCGATAAAGGCCGGCCGCGCCGGCGAATTCGCCTCCTATGGCCTGGCCGCCAACCTGAAAGAACTTGGCTTCCGGCTGGGACGGCTCAAAACGGGCACCCCTCCCCGGCTTAAAAAACAAAGTATTGATTTTACCAAATTCAGCGCCCAGGGGACCGATGCCGCCCCCAGCCCGTTTTCCTTTTTTACCGATAAGATAACCATGCCGCAGATGCCCAGCTACATGGGGTATACCAGCCCGCGGAGCCATGCAGTCTTGCGCCGCAATCTAGCACGCTCGGCCCTTTACGGCGGCATTGTAAAGGGGATCTCCGCCCGCTATTGTCCGTCATTTGAGGATAAAATCGTTAAATTTCCCGGCAAAGACCGCCACCAGATCATCCTTGAACCGGAAGGGGTTGATACCGATGAAATCTATGCCAGCGGTTTGGGCAACTCACTTCCCATGGAAGTTCAGGTTGAACTGGTCCGGTCAATTGATGGCCTGGAATCCGCTGAAATCATGCGGCCGGCCTACGCCATCGAATACGACTACGTCAACCCCATCCAGCTGAAGCCGACCCTGGAAACAAAACTGGTGGCAGGACTCTTCCTCGCAGGGCAAATCAACGGGACATCAGGCTATGAAGAAGCCGCCGCCCAGGGAATTTGGGCCGGCATTAATGCCGCCTGCCGGATACAGGCAAGACCGGCCTTTATTTTGGACCGCTCCCAGGCTTACATGGGAGTGATGATTGATGATCTCGTTACCCGCGGCACCCTCGAACCCTACCGCATGTTTACCAGCCGGGCGGAATATCGTCTCATGCTGCGGGAAGACAATGCCGCCTTGCGGCTGATGAAAACAGGCCATGAACTCGGTCTGATTGATGATCTTGCCCTCGCCGAGCTGCAGGAGCGCAAGGACCAGATCGAAAACGAAATTAAGCGCGTCAAGCAAACTGTCGTAAAACCGACGACTATTACCAATGAATACCTGCTGAGCCGGGGATCAAAACCAATCGACAATGGAATCCATCTGGCCCAATTGCTTAAAAGGGGCGAACTGGACTACCGCGCGGTGCAAGCCCTTGCCGCAAGCCCTTTCGGTATCCGCCCGGAAGTTGCCCGCCAGGTGGAGATAGAGATTAAATACGAAGGCTACATTCAAAAACAACTGCGGGAAATTGAACGCTTTAAAAATTTAGAACAGATTAAAATACCGGCTGATTTCGAATTTTCAAAGGTCCACGGTTTATCCAACGAATTAAAAGAAAAACTGACCGGTGTAAAACCCACCTCGCTGGGCCAGGCCTCCCGCATCGAAGGCATCACCCCGGCCGCCATCTCGGTGCTGATGGTGGCGCTGAAGGCCGGAGCGCAAAAGATTGAAAATTGAATACCGTAGATTGAATATTTAAGGTATTCTTCCTGTTTTTATGGTACCGGCTGATTTGTTAAGATGGCATATAAAATGATAACATTCCACAAATATTCAGTATTCAATTTTCAGTATTCAATTTTTATAAAATCCTTGTATTCTTGACACGTTAGCTCTTGCACATTATCTTTTTAGCAAAAAAAAACAATACCGGTTCGTCGGCTTCGTTAACATTTAGACGAATGATGATAGTGAGGTTTGTCCAAGATGGCTGAAGATTATTACCAAATCCTGGGTGTCAAAAAAGACGCCAGCCGCGATGAAATTAAAAAGGCTTACCGCAAGCTGGCCATGAAGTACCATCCCGATCACTCCAAAGGCGATAAAGCTGCTGAAGAGAAATTCAAAAAGATAAGCGAAGCTTACGCTGTACTGAGCGATAAAGAGAAACGCAAAGAGTATGATACATTCGGCTCCGAAGGTTTTCGCCAGCGCTTCAGCCAGGAAGATATTTTCCGTGGATTCGATTTTGGAGACATTTTCAGAGAATTCGGGTTCGGCGGCGGAGATTCTTTCAGCGGCCGATCAGGCGGCAGGCGCTATAACTTCGGCGGCGGTTCAGGCTTCAATTTTGGCGGCGCGCAACAACAGACCCGGACGAAAGGGTCGGATCTGGTTTACGAACTACCGCTGACATTGCAGGAGGTCGCCGCTGGCACCAGTAAAGTGATCACCTTTCAACATCAGGGCGGAACCGAAAATCTAACCGTGAAAATTCCTCCGGGATTGATCAGCGGTAAAAAGCTGCGATTGGCCGGAAAGGGTAGTCCAAGCCCTTACGGCGGACCGGCCGGTGATCTTTTCATAAAATCGAAAGTCCTCAACGACCCGGTTTTCGATACCGAAAAGCAGGATATTTTTTTAAATCGGGAGTTAAAGCTCAGCGAAGCAATTTTGGGAACCACCATCTCTGTTCCGACGATTGACGGCAAGCAATTGAGCCTGAAAATACCGGCCGGTACAAAACATGGGACCAAGATGCGGTTGTCGGGTCACGGCCTGCCGGGGATGAAAAGCAGTAAAAAAGGCGATCTTTTTGTCCGGATCCAGGTCAATATACCGAAACACCTCAGCGCCCAGCAAAAAAAGTTAGTTGAAGAATTGGCTGCCGCCGGGCTGTAAGGAATCAAAATTATTGACAAGAACGCTCAATCGAGGTAATCTTATACAGGAAAATAGACAGAAAGTCCGGCATCTTACCACCCAGGTTAAGCCTAAAATTACAAGCAATGGGGTTAACGTATGATTATTACCTGTGAAGAGTGCAATTCAAGCTTCAATGTTAGCGACAGTCTGATAAAAGAGAGTGGTTCCAAAGTTAGATGTTCAAAATGTGACAACGTTTTTGTGGCATATCCGCAACTGTCTGACGATGAGTTGGCACTCGAGGCCGATGAACCATTGCCGGGGCAGAATGAAAATCTGGAGTTGGAAGATCTTGATTCTGCACTCGGTGATTTTTTAAACGAAGATAAAGAAGATGATGAAGAAACTGAAGCGCCGACGGCGTATTCCGCAACCGAGGAAATCGAACTTGATTTAGATGACTTTGATAACACTCCGGAACCGGAGTCGAAAAATGCATTGCAGGAGACCGACGGCGAACTGGAACTGGATCTGGATTTTGACCAGGACGACGACTCCGGTCCGGTGCTGAGCCAAGAGGAAGCAGCCGGCGATGAGCTGCCGGATCTGGGTGATCTCGAGGACCTCGATGATATCGAGGATATCGAGGATCTGGGCGCGCTTGATGAGGCAGGATTGACCGAGGAAGAGAATGATTCCGGTTTTGAAGACCTCGAGCTTGAAATGGAAAACGAAGCCGGCGGCGAATCAGAAGACGGCGAGCTTGAACTGGAAGAAGAGGGCGGGTTGGATCTTACCGGCCTGGGACTCGAAGAAGAAGACTTATCAACATTGGAGAAGCAGCCGGCGGCAGAATCTGAGGAGTCGGATCTTGGGCTGGATCTTGAACTGGACACCGCGGATCAGAATGGCCGGGAGGATGCCGGGGCGGATTTGGAAGTGGAAGATGCCGATGAACTGGACCTTACGGATTTGGAGCTGGCTATCGATAATGAAGCCGATACCGCAGCTGCCGGGAAACCCGAATCCGAAAATTCGGCCCTTGCCCGGAAAGCCGAACACCCTCTCGGTATCGAAGATTCGGATGCCGGTCTGGAAATGGAAGAAGCCGATGAGCTTGATTTATCGGATTTCGAGCTTGACATGGAAGATGACACTGTATCCGAAGAAGCCTCGGCCGCCGGATCGGATGATTTGGATTTCGACCTTGACTTGGATTTCGAATCCGAAGCCGGCGCAGACGGTAGGGATGCTGAAACAGAAACGGCAGAATCAGATGCGGATGAACTCGACCTTTCCGACCTTTCGGATATAATGGATGAAGCGGCCGCGCCGACGGCTGATTCTCAGCCGGATGAATTGAACCTTGAATTGGAACTTGAATCCGACGGACGGACAGCTGAAGAGGCGACCGCCATGACTGACAATTCAGAAGGCGTCGACGAGCTGGATCTCTCAGATTTGGGCGATTTCATGGAAACCGGTGAGACGCCTGCAAAACAGACCGCCGCAGAGGATACGGTGCAGGACCTTGAGCTGGATCTCGATCTTGATATGGCGGAGAGCCCCTCTGCAGCCGATGCCGCTGCCAATGCCGGCGATGAGTTGGACTTTTCAGATCTGGAACAGTTGCTGGAATCCGATGAGACGCCCACGGTTGAAGCTGCTGACAATAAAAATACCGATGAGCTCGAACTTCAGTTCGATCTCGATGAATCTTCCGGCGGCGAACCTGCAGCGGCTGCCGGTCAGGATGGTGAAGCCGCCCAAGAGGATGACTTTTTAGATATCGAGCAGATGCTGGAGGAAGGCGAGGCCACGACCTCTGAGCAGCCATCTGACTATGCGGCCGATATAACGGACTTGCCCCTGGAAATGGAAGCCGCACTCGATGATGCCTCAAAAGGGGCTGAAGCCGAACTCGAGCTGGATTTTGACCTGGAAAGCGAGCTCCAGGAAAAAGAGGATATGTTTGACAGGGGTCCGTCAGACGATCAACAGCTGGAATCAAATTTGCTGGCATCCGATGAAGTCGATTTTCTAGAAGAGGCCGGAATCCAGGAGACGCAATTTCAGGATGGGCCCGAAACGAGCGTTGTCGGCACTGATGATTTTGCCTCGGATGAGCTTGGTGCAACGCAGGGTGCCTACGGCGCCACTCACGTGCTGCCCGCTGCCGGAGATGATTCGGCGGCGGAAGCAGAAGAATTTTATGAAGAGGAGCCGCCGCTGCGCAGATCCGGTGGTCGGTCGAAAAAGCCGGTACTCGTCGTATTGTTGCTTCTGGTTTTGGGAGTGGGTGTAATTATTGTTCCCAATATGCTGGGAATAAAAATTCCCTATATTAGTGATATCAAAATTCCCTACCTCAGCGACCTGCAGGTCAAGATTCCCTATTTGAGCGATTGGCTGAATCCCGAGGGACAGGATGTCGCCGGCAACCTGAAACTCATCCCCCTGGGAAACACGATCAACGGAAAGTTTGTTGCCAACTCCCGGATCGGTCAGATCTTTGTCATTCAGGGCGAAATCAGAAATGACTATGATCACCCGCGCAGTCATATCAAAGTAACCGGCAAACTTTTTCAAAAAGGGAATAAAATGGCCCAAAAGGCCACCGTCTACTGCGGCAATGTGCTCTCCGATTCAGAGCTGGCTGCCATGGATATGACGACCATCCGGAAAAGATTGATGAATCCAGCCGGCGATAGGAGAATCGACCTGAAAGTCAAAACCGGAAATATGGTCCCTTTTATGATCGTGTTTGACCATCTTCCGGGCAATCTTGACGAATTCAGCGTTGAAGTGGCGGGATCCTCAATTTAAGTATTGAATATTTTCGACTGAATATTGAATACTTAGTTGTGGTTACAACTCGTCGTATTCAGATTTAATTAAACCCATTGGCCCCGCGCAATGCTTTCCGGTTTCGGCGGGGTCTCTTTTTTTCTAAATTGAGCGTTCTAAATTTAAAAGAAGAAAGACCTGAGCTGAACGATTACGATACGAACATTGGAACATTAGTCGAGATAGATATTTAGCTTTTTCGACTTGACTTGGAGCCACTAAGTTGGTAGATAGTCGGCCTGCTGGAAAATGCCGGCGTTGGTCGAACATGTGGCGATGTAGCTCAGGTGGTCAGAGCATGCGGCTCATATCCGCAGTGTCCGGGGTTCAAATCCCTGCATCGCCACCATACAATAATAAAATCAATAAGTTACAGGCGAAAATCATAGAGTTTTAGCTCACTGGGTCACCTTAATGGGTCACCGGATGACCCTCCAGAGGAGCTAAAATCTATGAGAAACTCCACAAGAAACGGATCACCTTCCTACCTCATTCAGACCCCCTATGGCTATCATTTCCGGTTTAAAATCCCGAAAGACCTAAAGCCTCACCTCGACAACAAACAGGAATTGCGGTACTCTCTGAAGACAGGCTCAATATGTGAAGCTAAAGAGAGGGCCCGGTTGCTGGCGGGAAAAATTCAGAAACTGTTTCGGAAACCCAAAACAGAAGGAAACTTTATGAGTTCAGACTTCAGCGAGAATAAAGTTTACAGTCTCATCCGGGAATATCTGACCGAAGTCCTGGAGGATGACGAAAAAGAAAGGGTAATGTCCGAGGTACCGGTACCTTATGAAGTCCATAAGGAGCAGGTTAGCGAGTACGATTCGACAACCGAAATATTCAAGATGCAATTAGCTTTGGGCGATTATTCCAGCAGTATGACTGTGTAAAATTATTCACAATTTTTTGTAAAATACTTCTCAAAGTGCACTTCCCTTTCTAAAATATAGCGCTCTTATCTTATTTCTTCATTTAATTTAACTACTTAATATTAATGGTATTATTCCATAACTTTATTGTTTAAATTTAAATGGTACAAATTTTGCTTAATTAGTACAAGACAAGTCTGAGAACCTTTCACGGATAGAATAACCTAATTTTTAGGAGAATGGAAATGACCTGGTCAAGGCTGAAAATTCTATTTTGCGTAGCGGTGAGCCTCACCTTTTTGATGGCACCATGTGCACTTAATTTTGATGCAGGGGGAAAAGTTTACGCCATGGGAGGCGGCGCTGGCAAAGGAAGTCGTAACCCTGCAGTTTCAACTCAAAGGATGAAGACAAATTATGTAATGAATGAAGAAAATGGTGGTAATACTCAAATACCAGCTCCTGTCCCAGAGCCGGCAACAATCTTATTAGTGAGTGCCGGTTTAGGAGGCCTCGCAATTTTTAGAAAGAAATTTAAAAAGTAAATTTTGATGATAGTAAGATACATTTTATGCCACGAAATTTACAAGCAATTCTGGCAAATTCGTGGCATATTTTTTTTGGGCTTATAGGAGCAGAAAATAAAAAAATCTGAGAAATCAAATCAGAAGCTCCTATTTCTGTGGGATTTTAACCCTGTTTATATAACGGATAAGGCTATAAAAACATTTGATAATGGTGCTAAAATATTTGGAATCAATCCCGACGACAGGGGGTTTTTTATTTTGGTTGAACCGGGAAAATTTTTTCGGCTTCCAGGAAATGCTGACCGATGTCGCGCCTCAAATCCAGTCGATTGCCGTGCGGGTCTTCACGGGGCGCTACTCTAATCTTGCCGTTGTCAAAGGCCGCCAGCAGTTTGTTGCGGAACCGTTCGGCAACCTCCCCCCGGTTTTGATCGGGCTTGACGGTGACATTCGCGTTTAGATAGGCAACCCGGGTGCCGTCGGATTTGAAGCCGCCGTCCTCCGATGCGCAAATCATGGCGGACGGGATCACCTGAATGCCTTTGCGCTGCATATACTTGAAATCAATTTCAACCGGTTCTCCCCGGGTGCACGACCAGGGGTAGCCTTTTTGTCCGTCCGGACCACCCGGGCCGGTAACCAAAGCCGCACACAGGGCCAGTTGATCCGTTCTCACTTCCGGCTCGATTTCCTTTAAATTACCTTCCAGAGTTGCCTGGAGGAGCGCACCCAAATTTCTCAGCCGACGAACGACCGGCTGCGCTTCAGGTTCGCCGGGACGGATGTTTATTTCAGACACCCGGATGGCGGTCGGACGCCCGGCGCCGTCCAGGGAAACAAAGCAGCCCGGATATAGAACGCATGGCCGCAGTATTCCCCGTGCTTTCATCATCCTGATTAAAGGCCCGGCAATCACGTCACCCGCCATCTCCATCAATATGGGCGATTCCAGCGGGTGGGGTGAAACCGCTCCCATGCCGCCGGTAATCGGATTGTTTTTGCCGGCCGGCCCCTCGAAGCGTTCCGGATAATCCATGGCGGTGGGCAAAATCTGAAAACTCCCGTTTCCGTCGACCAACAGAGTAAATGTAATTTCCACACCCGACATCAGGGATTCAATCAAAAGCGGCCAGCGCCCTTTGCTGCCGAACATCTTTTTATAGCTGTCTTTGTAATCTTTGATCAGGGTATCATAAACTTGTCTGATTTCCCAGGAATTCAAAATCAGGCGGGCCCCTTTGCCACCGGCACTGTATGGATATTTCAGCACGACACCGCCATAGGTATGGATGTACTTCAAGCACGCCGGCAATAAACTCTTATAATCCCTGGCATCCACGTCGGTCCAGGAATCGGCGACCGGAATGCCGGCCTCACGGCATAGTTTTTTGCATTCAATTTTATCACCTTCGATAAAGGCGCCGGATTTGGCCAAACCGATGATATGATCACCGAAGCCGGCCTGCTCAACGGCATCCACCAGGCCTTCAAACAGAAGCGCTTCCGGCATGGGTATGACATAATCGACAACGCCCGCTTTCAGAGCTGTAATAATGGCAGTCGTGTAGTCTGCAACCGAGTTGGTTGCCGTCGCAACAAACTCCACCGGCCAATTCATGATCTCACAAAATTTCGGCATTGAAGGCGTTCCCCGGATGACAACGCCTTTAAATTCTTCTTTGTATGTTTCGCTGGTCGCGGTGGCGGTCACCAGCGCACTCAACAAGGTTCTGCCATCGGTTCCGGCAAATGCTATTTTTTTCATGCAGACTTTCCTTCCACAACAGTCAATCTTCAATCTTCAATGGATGGTGGTCCATCTCCTTATCAAATTGTTGCCGCCCGGGTCAAATACAAGTTTGAAATCTCCCAAGATCAACCGCCGGAGGCCGGCAGGGCTCCAAGGACTGGTGAGAAAGAGCTGAAATCCCCCCCCTAATATTTTCCAATTTTAATAGATCATAAAATATGATATAAATTATTTATATAAACTTGAGGAGATACTTCAGGATTCAGGGATGAAAATCGGATCATTTCCTGACTCTCAATCTGCCATCCGAATTCTGAAATCCGCAATCAAACCGATGTTACCGGGATTCAATAAAATCGTAGAAGAACGTATTCGCATGGCCCAGAAAAGGGGGCAATTCAAAAATCTGGCAGGATCGGGCAAACCTCTCGTCCTGGAAGATGACAGCCATATCGCGGAAGAGCTGCGGTTGGCCTATAAAATTTTAAAAAATGCAGACTGCCTGCCGCCCGAAGTGGAGTTAAAAAAAGAGATAGAGCGCACGGAAGAACTGCTGGGCGGCATGGGGGACACTGCCGAAAAATATCGCACCTTAAAAAAATTAAATTTTCTTATCATGAAGTTAAATTCCCTGCGCAACACCTCAATAGAATTTGAAGTGCCCCAGCAATATTCGGCCAAGCTGGTGGAACATTTGGAGACGGCTAAAAAAAGATGAAAAATAGGAGTGAGGCAACTTAAAGGTTTCAGATAAAAGGCCGCTAAACGGCCTAACGAAAAGAAGGACAATTTCTATGGAAAAACTCACAGTCGCACTTCTGGCCGGTGGGATCTCATCCGAACGTGAAGTATCACTGCACAGCGGCGAGCAGGTTTATGAAGCGCTGGATAAGAATAAATACAGCATCATAAAGTATGATCCTAAAACCGATCTGGCCCGGCTGATGCAGGATGCCTCCAAAATCGACATCGCCATGATCATTCTGCACGGACCCTATGGCGAGGATGGAACGGTCCAGGGCCTGCTGGATCTGCTCGAAATTCCCTATCAGGGATCGGGTGTTCTGGGCAGTGCCCTTGCCATGAACAAAGTTGTCACCAAACAGCTTTATGAAAGGGCCGGTCTGCCCGTGCCGCCTTATGTCGTATACGAAGGCCAGGAAGCGGTGGACGCGGCTGAATGTGTCTCGCAAATCGGTCTGCCCCTGGTTGTGAAGCCGGCGGCAGCCGGTTCCAGCGTCGGGATGTCGATTGTGAAGTCGGCCGCCGACCTGCAGCCTGCCATGGGCAAAGCACGTGAACATGACCCTGTCGTCCTGGTAGAATCGTTCATTGATGGGACCGAGCTTACCGGCGGGGTGATCGGCAACAATCAACTGGAAGCATTGCCGCTGATAGAAATAATCCCGGACAAATCCCATGATTTTTTCGACTATGAAGCCAAGTACACGGCCGGCGCTAGCCAGGAAATTTGTCCCGCGCGCATCAATAAAGAATTGACGCGCAAAGCACAAAATTACGCCAAAATTGCCCACCGCGCACTTTTTTGCAAGGGATACAGCCGAACCGATATGATTCTGAAAGATGATGAAGTCTATGTCCTGGAAACCAACACGATTCCCGGAATGACTGCCACCAGCCTGTTTCCCCAGGCCGCACAAAAGGCCGGCATGAGTTTCAGCCAGGTTCTTGACAAACTCATCGAACTGGGTCTGGAGGGGCGTTAAGATTATTGAAGAGCGAATATCGTATCTTGAATATTTATGGATTTCAGCCTATCTAATTCCTCACCCCTTTGCGGAAAATATCAAAGAAGGGAAGAGATCGGCAACATCGACAACAAATAGTCGCTAAGCCTTTGTTAACCGCCTAAATAACAATCACTCATCTTAAAGGAGATCATGTCTGATGGCCGGTGAAAATAATCGGAACGGCAGTGCCGGAGCGCCGCAGGTTGGAATCGTGATGGGAAGCGATTCCGACCTTGAAATCATGCAAGAAGCGGCAGCAGTATTGAAGAAGTTTCAAATCCCCTATGAAATGACCGTGGCCTCGGCCCACAGAACTCCGCAGCGGGCGGCCGAATTTGCCGGTTCCGCCCTGCAAAGAGGCTTAAAAGTGATCATCGCCGGTGCCGGTCATGCGGCCCATCTGGCCGGCGTGTTGGCCGCCCACACCTATCTGCCGGTGATCGGAGTTCCCATTGATTCTTCATGCCTGCAGGGACTGGATGCCCTGCTGGCAACCGTGCAGATGCCGCCGGGAATTCCGGTGGCAACCATGGCCATCGGCAAACCCGGTGCCCGCAATGCCGGCATTTTAGCGGCCCAAATCATCGCGACGGCCGACCCTGATCTTGGCCGAAAGCTCGCAGAATTTAAGCAGGAGATGGCCCGGCAGGTCGAGGCGAAGGCGAAGGCAGTTGAAAGCGAATTCGGGACCTAACATAATAAAAATAGCACCCGCCAACCCTGCCCCGGCAGCAATTAACAAAGCGGCCGCCATTGTCAAAGCGGGCGGAGTTATCGCGTTTCCCACCCGCTGTCTGTACGGTTTGGGCGCGGATGCTTTCAACACCGAGGCGGTCGAGCGGATATTCAGGATCAAGCAGCGCTCGTTCCACAATCCGATCCTGATACTGATTGACCAACTGAACCGTTTGGATCGGCTGGTTTCCGAGGTATCACCCGTGGCCGTTCGTATCATGGATCATTTCTGGCCGGGCAGAATCACCCTGGTTTTCAGGGCCGGCGAGGCTGTGCCGAGTTATCTCACCGCCGGCACCGGCAAGATCGGAATCCGGCTGCCGGATCAACCCGTGGCCGCGGCCCTGGTTAAAGCCCTGCAAACACCTCTAACCGGCACCAGTGCCAATCTTTCCGGCAGACCCGGTTGCCGTCGAATTGAGGATCTGGAATTTCAAATTGCAGGTAAGCTGGATCTTATCCTGGATGCCGGCTCGCTGAAAGGCGGCCGCGGATCAACCGTGGTCGATGTGACAGCCGCTAAACCGGAAATCCTGCGGGAAGGAGAAATATCCACCGCCGAAATTATGGATTTTATCTTCTTCTAAAAATCTTTGATGCTATTAGAAAAAATTTACTTGGCAACTTCCAGCATAACGAATTCATATATTCATACGCCTTGACATTCCTGTCATTCTTGCATATAAAACCAGATCAACGCCGGAGTGGTGAAATTGGTAGACGCGCTGGACTCAAAATCCAGTGGCCCTTGCGGCCGTGAGAGTTCAATTCTCTCCTCCGGCACCACTGACAGATGAGGGCACCTTCTTTAGTAGGTGCCCTTTTGTATTTGGATGCATCGGGTTCTGCGGCAGCTTCGATTGCCCGTCCGAGTCTCCCCGATCCTGTCTCTGTTTTTCAATTTTTGTCAGATTGCGGCGGGCCTGCTCCAGATTGGGATTTATTTGGAGCGCACGGGCAAAGAGCCGATAGGCAGCTTCGATTTGCCCCTGATCCATGCGAACCAGTCCGAGATTATTGAGGGCATCGGCATGGTCGGGGTCGATGGCCAGAGCCCTTGAAAGATGCCGAATGGCACCATCCGGGTCTCCCTGTTTCATTAGGACAAATCCGAGATTGCTGTGTACATCCGCATCTGAAGGGTAAATTTTAAGGGCCGCCTGCAGATAGTCCATAGCCTCCTGGTATCGGCCCAGAAGCACCAGTGCCACCCCCAGGTTGTTGAGGGCTCTGAGATTCTTAGGTTCAAGGCGCAGTGATTCTTTAAATTCGTGAATTGCCTGCTCGAGATTTCCCTGTCGGGCCAGGGCATATCCCAGGTTGTAGTGAGCGTCGGCATAGTCGTATTTAAGGGCCAGGGCTTTGCGAAATTGATCGACAGCCTCTGTCAGACGCCCGTTATGAATCAGGGCTGCGCCCAGATTGTTTTGGGCCCGCGCTTTGGCGGGAGACTTTACTGCACAGTCCTGATACAAGGAAATTTCATCCGCCCAGACGCTGTTCCTTTCGAAAGTCCAGACAGTAAAAACCGTCCCCGCAATACACAGCGGGAGTACCGCCAGCCAAACCGGCTTGATATACCTGAATACCAGGGCAACCAGGGCCATTATGGCCAGCATGGAGGGTAGATAGTTGCGATGTTCGAATACGAGTTCCAACCCGATGACCGACGATTCGATGACCAGATTGCCGAAAAACCAGAGAATACCAAAGGATAAAAGCGGATCCCGCCGGGCGGTCAGAACTGCCAGAACGATCAACGCCAAAATGACCAGGAGCGCCAAAAGGGTTGTTATCGGATCGGTCAAGGAATAAGAGAGGGCAAAATCGTGATCCAGATTCAATCTTGACGGCCGGGGCCATAATAGAAGGCTGATATAGAATATGACAACTCGAAATTGCGTTAGCACCCGCTCAACCAATGTGAAGTCCCTGTGATCGTAACTGGACAGTATTCGGGCAATCGGGTCGTTTTTGAAATAGGCCAGTGAAATTAAGACGATAACCAAGCCGGCACCGAGCAGAATCAACAAATGGCGCCGGCTCCATTGTCGGCTCGATCCCTGGAAAAAATACCATTCGTATAAAATGATAAACCCCGGCAGAGTAGCGCTGATCTCCTTGGTACCGAAAGCCAGCAGGCCGGATACAACACAACCGGCAAACAGCAGCCATTTCGAGCGGGTGGTGACTGACAGGCGAAATCGGACGTAAAGCAGCATTGACAAAATATAAAACATTGCTGCCAGGCTGTTCATGCGTTGGACGAGATAGGTGACCGATTGCGTTTGCAGCGGATGAACGATCCAGAGGAACACCGTAAAAAAAGGGATCCAGCCAAATCTACCGTATCCGCCCTTCAGCGCTGGAGTCGACAGGGTCGCTTTTGCCAGAAAATAGAGAAAAAAACCCGTGGCAATGTGAATTAAAACATTTACCACATGAAAGCCCACCGGATTGTAGCCGTGGATGTAGTAATCCAGTGCAAAGCTGATGTTGGCAACCGGTCGATTGGCTATGGGGCTGTGGAACGCGGCCCAGGCCAGATTTTCCAGACTGAGAGAGGGAATCCGGATCTGCGGGTTGTCCCGGATGCTGCCGATGTCGTCAAAAATATAGGGCGTCGTCAGGGAAGGCGTATAGATCATGACGACAATAACGGCCAGCAGCGACAGCAGCAGGATTTCATGCCTGGGACCGTCCATTATTGATAAGCTGCCTTTGGCCATTGTGTTTGCCTTAAGCCTCCTGCGATCCGCTATACCCTATGCCCCATGCTCTATGCGGCTATCGCCCGCAACCCGCATCCCTGCACCCCGCAACTCGCACCCCGAGCTACCTCGGCTGAATCCGGGGCCTGAAGCCGGCTGCCGCAAGCTGCTCGGCAAGCTGCCTGGCGGCATCCTGACTTTCATAAGCGCCGACTAATATTCTGATTTTCCCGGGTACGGTGGGATCGGGGAGAGTGTAGGCAGTATAGCCTTTGGCGCGCAGACGGGTAATAATCTCAAAAGCCGCCTCTTGGGAATCAAGCAGCCCCACCTGCACGGCATAGGGCTTGCGGGTCACCTGAACATAGCTGAATTTTCTCTTTTTCAATTCGGCTGCAGATTCCCGGGCTTCGTCCAGCGATCGATAAGAGCCGAAAAAGACCCTGTTCCAGTCGCCTTTGCCGGGGATAGAGACCGGACAGGCATACGCAGGATCGCCTTTGGCCGACAGCGATGTTGCAACGCGAAAGGATTGGACCGGGTCGCGGTAAGCACTGATCTGAATGGTATAGGGATAGATTCCGGTCAATGGATTTTTATCCGGGAGCGGCACCACAGTCGGCGGCCTGCCGGTGGCGGCCGCCTTTTGAGGCGGGATAAATTCCTCGGCCTTGACCGGCGGGCTGGGAGCGGCGTATTCAATCCGCAGAGGTTTGCCGGTTTTGTAGGTCTTAAGCCGAGCCAGGTAAGGGTCGAGCCCATCGGCCCGTTGCTGCTGGATCAGCAGTTGAACAACCCGTTTTTGGGTGGCAACGGCTTCATCAAATTGACCGTTGGCCGCATAGGCAGCGGCCAGGGTATCCAGGGAATCGACACCGGCGTTTATCTGCACTGCTTTTTGCGCCAGTTCCAGGGCCTGGGCGCCGTCCCGAAACGCTTCCTGTGAACTGGTGGCCAGTATCCAGGCTTTGCTGTTGTAGGCATCCAGCAAAACCGGTTTAATTTCAATCGCCCGGCTGAAGTCGTCAAGGGCCTGTTTGAGGTTTCCTTTTTTAACCCAGGCAAAGCCGCGGTTATTTAACGCCTCGGCGAATTCGGCCCTGATTTGCAGGGCCATGGTGTAATCGACAATAGCCCCATCGTAGTCCGCCAGATTGGTCCGGGCCAGCCCGCGGTAGTTATAGGCCTCAAAATCACCGGGGATCACCTCGATGGCGGTTGAAAAAGCCTCTATGGCTGCATCATATTGTCGGTCTCTGATAAGCCGCAGGCCCTTTTGAAACCAGTCTTCCTGGGCCGACGCTTGAAGAGACCATAGCAGACAAAGCTGCCATCAGGCACGCTGACCGCAGCCTGTTTCCTTTGATCATTTTCATTCCATGGTATCCAAGTTTTAAAGTTAATTAAATAATACTTGAAATTTCAGCAAAAAGCAAACTTGGGGCGGCAAATAGAATTTGACAGACAGGCAATTTTCTAATATCCTTTTGCTGCCATGACGGGTATCCAAGATGAAGAATAAAGAAAAATTTCGCAATACCATAATGGATTCAATGGTCGTAACCGGCATCAGCCTGGCTTGTATCTACTGGGTCTGCGAATCCTTCATGTATTTCTTTCTAAAACCGGAAGCCAATTTCATTCAACATCTCCTCGGACCGGATACCTTCCAAACCTGGACCCGGATATTGGTGCTGTGTCTCTTTGCCATATTCGGATCGCATGTCCAATACACGCTCAGCAAACGCCGCGAGGCGGATGACGCTTTGCGGGAAAGCGAGGAGAAGTATCGAACCATCCTGGAAAGTATAGAGGAAGGCTATTTCGAAACCGATCTTGAAGGCAATTTAACCTTTTTCAACACCCCCTTCTGCAAAATAATGGGGTATTCCCCCAATCAATTGATGGGCATGAATACGCGGCAGTATACGACGCCTGAAACTGCCGAGCGAATGGACCGCATGGCCGAGAGGCTGCGCGAACACCGTATGCCCGAAAACGCCACGGACTATGATGTAATCCGTCGCGGGGGGGATAAAGTGATGCTGGAACTCTCGTTTTCATTGCGGGAAGATCCGGATGGCCGGCCGATCGGATTCAGGGGCGTGCTGCGGGATGTTTCCGAACGCAAAAAGGCCGAAGAAGAAAAGCATAAGCTTCAAACCCAGCTTCAACAGGCCCAGAAAATGGAATCCATCGGAACCCTGGCCGGTGGTATCGCCCATGACTTCAATAACATTCTGATGGGGATTCAGGGAAGCGCATCGTTGATGCTGCTTAAAATCAGTTCGGAACATCCAAATTACGAAAAGATCAAAAACATCGAACAGTACGTCCAGAACGGCACCGCCTTGACTAAACAACTGCTCGGCTTTGCCCGCCGCGGCAAATATCTTGTTAAAGCCACTGATCTAAACGAAATCATTGATAAATCTTCTTCATTGTTTGCCAGAACCAGAAAGGAAATTCGGGTCCACACCAACCTATTCGCGGCAATCTGGTCCGCAGAGGTCGATCGGGGCCAGATTGAACAGGTTCTGCTGAATCTTTACGTCAATGCCTGGCAGGCCATGCCCGACGGCGGCGATCTTTATCTTAATTCGGAAAATATCATTCTTGACGGCAGTTATGTCAAACCGTACAAAGTAGAGCCCGGTCGTTACGTGAAAATTTCGGTTACCGATACCGGAGTCGGCATCGACCCGGAAACTCAAAAGCGAATTTTCGAGCCTTTCTTCACGACCAAGGAAATGGGACGGGGAACGGGACTGGGTTTGGCCTCCGTGTATGGAATCATAAAAAGCCATGGGGGCTATATCAATGTCTACAGCGAATTAGATCAGGGCACGACCTTTACGATCTACCTGCCGGCTTCGGGTAAAGAGGTTATGGAAGATGAAGCGGCGTCGATTGCCATCATCAAAGGCACCGGAACCATTCTCTTGATTGATGACGAGAAGATGATCCTCGATGTCGGGCGGGAACTGCTGGAAGAACTGGGTTATACGGTGGTGCCGGTCATGGGCGGCCAGCAGGCGATCGACGTATTCGAGAAGGACCACGACAAAGTCGATCTGATCATCATGGATATGATAATGCCCGGCATGAGCGGTGGTGAGACATTTGATCGCCTGAAAGAAATCAAACCGGAGGCAAAAATTTTGCTCTCCAGCGGCTACAGCATTGACGGTCAGGCGACTAATATTTTGCGGCGCGGCTGTGACGGTTTCATTCAGAAACCATTTAATATGAATCAGCTTGCTGAAAAGATTCAGAGAATTCTATCCAGCGGAGGACAAACAGATTGAATAATGAAAATTGAAGATTGAATACTTATTGAATTCTATCCTTATATATTTTCTTTAATTGCTCCCCGGCAACAAGAATCTGAAAAATATGATAGCATTTCCTAGAACAGCTGGCGTTTGATCTATTGAGGGCAGAGATACTCCCGCATACAAACCGATTATATCCTCATCACAATATTCAATCGTCAGTCTTCAATAGTCAATCGTCACTCACCACCGGTTCCCGCAAAATTTTTTCAATACTCTTGCCGGCGGTTGCGGCAGCCTCGGGGAAGACGTCTTTAAGATTACGGACATGCCGCAGGTTGTCGGCGGTTCTTAAAATCAACGTGGCCAGATCCCCCTCCTCGATTTCAGCAATTCTCAGCACGCTCTCCCAGGAAAGTCCCCGGCTCCATGCGCAGACCGTTGCGGCGGGACGCAGCAGCAGGGGTCGCACCTCAAAATTTCGTTGAATCATCCTGCCGGCAAAAGATGTTAACCCTCTGGTCAGCTTTGAAAAGGCGGTTCCCAGGGCATCGGGGATCAGTTTTTTGCTGATGCGGTCGTCGGCTTCGCGGTCATTGACAAAGCAGGCAATGATGGCGGCCAGAATGTCCGGCTCCGATTGCGGAAAAATTCCGCGTCGAAAACCTTCGGCAATTAACAGCGGCTGATCGACTCTCAGCTGGGATGCCCATCTTCCGTCCGGCGTCAATTCATTTTCCGGGGTTACGTAGCCGGTTGCCTTCAGAAAATCAAGATGCCGCAAAAAATCCTGCCACAAATGCTCATGGCTGTTCCGGCTTCCTTTTTTGTGCCGGGAATGGCGGATTAAAAAATCGGCAAATGATTTTCTCAACAACTCTTCGATCTGGGCGGGCGTATGGGAAAGCAATAAATTCAGCACCATTGAAAAATTGATTTTAATCTGGCTGACCACATCGGACGGCGGTGCATCGAGCAGTCTGGCCATCAGGCGGACATCCATGAATTTGTCGGGTATCATTAGCGCAAAACCGATATTGTCCATTCCCCGGCGGCCGGCTCGGCCGGTCATCTGGTGGAATTCGGTGGCGGTCAAGGGCAAAAATTGTTTACCGTTAAACCGATCCGAATTCAAAAATACAACCGTCCGGGCCGGAAAGTTAACCCCGGCGGCCACCGTCGATGTTGCGAACACCGCATCCAGCAAGCCCCGGGTCATCAGGTTTTCCAACATCAGTTTCCAGGCCGGCAGCTGACCGGCGTGATGGGCCCCGACGGCCAGCTGTTCCAAATGCCACAGCTGGCGATGAGCGGAGAGGTGCGGCATCTGCTGAATATGTACGGCAACTTCTTGTCTGATCTGGACTTGCCGTGATGGGTCGCTTATCAGGTTGTCCCGGCAGGAATCCAGGGCCCGGTCGCAATCAGCCCGGGATTTGAGAAAAAAAATGGCGGGCAGCAGATCATATCTTTTCATGACCCGCAAAATCTCGCCAAACGGCGATGGGCCGAGCTGCGCTTTCCTGCGTCGCCGGGACCCGGCTTTGATAATTTGATGAACTCTTTTATCCAGCTGCGGCCGGCTGCCGGCTTTGGCCGGTGCCATCAGCGGCAGCACAGTGCCGGAAGGGTGAAGCAAAAGTGGAAACAACGAAACCGGCCGGGTGGTCTCTTCAATGACCGTACAGGCAGTGGATCGAATAGATTCAAGCCAGTCGGAAATTTGACCGGCATTGCCGATGGTTGCCGACAACAGCAGAAGCGGGATTCGAGCCGGCAGATAGATCATGATTTCTTCCCAGACCACACCGCGCTCCGCATCGCCGAGAAAGTGGGCTTCGTCTAGGATTACAAAGTCGGCGGGCAAGGATTCGCCCCGGTGCATGGCATCATAGAGCTGATTGCGCAATATTTCAGTGGTGCCGACGATGATCGGTGCCTGCGAATTTTCCCGGTAATCACCGGTCAGAATCCCGACGTTGGCAGGACCGAAAATATCGGAAAATTCGGCATACTTGGCATTGCTCAGGGCCTTTAAGGGGCAGGCATACCAGGCCCGACCGTTTTGCCGCTGTCGGATGCGGGCAATTGCTTGAACGGCAATCCATGTTTTACCGGCGCCGGTGGGCGCCGTCACCAGACAATCGGAGTGTTCAATCGCCTTCAAGGCCTGGGTTTGAAAAGGATCCGGGGTAAAAACCCGGCTTGGCGGGACTCCGATGGTGGCAAAAACTTTCTTCAGGCGAACGTCCGCACCGGGCTTCAGGTGCGGCGGTTCATGTTTTTTAGGAAAGCGGCGTTTAAATTTTGGAAGATGCTGCTTGGGCCTGGACATTCGGATAGCGTTGACTGGTTGAATGGTTGATGCGCTGAGAAGCAGCAAAAGCAATGATCCGGCGTTATCTGACATCAAAGCCTGGCGATCATCGATTTAATCTCGGTCTTGCACGACGAAGTGACGTCAAAAGGGGATATACCGTTTAAATCCGCCTCGATCAAGGCGTCGTCATACGGCAGAAATCCGATAAATTCAAAGTCGGACAGATGTTTTTGGAGAAACTCCTGGTCTTTGGGGACCTCGTATTTTGTTGCCGACAACGGCGATGGTCTCCAGGCCGATTTCTTTTGCCAGCTGCCGGATATGCTCAGCTGTGTCGATACTGCGCCTTCCCGGTTCGACCACGACGATAAGCTTATCAACTGACTTGGCGGTGGCCCGCCCGAGGTGTTCGATACCGGCTTCCATGTCCATTACCACGACTTCATCCCTGGCCAGCACCACATGCATCACCAGCGCCCGCAACAGGGCACTTTCCGGGCAGATGCACCCTGCCCCGCCCTTTTTGACGCCGCCCAGGCGCATGAGTTTGATGTTTTCAAAGGTCGCCGACAGAGCATCCGGCAGATCATCCACCCTGGGATTAAGTTTGAAAAAGCCGCCGATACTGCCGGGCTGCGCCCCGGTGCGCTCAAAAACAAGTTCTTTCATCTCTGAGATGGGAACGATGCTTTCGGCATTATCGATGCCCAGTCCCGCGGCCAGATTCGCGTCCGGATCCGCATCGATGGCCAGCACCCGTTTTCCCATTTGATTGAATGTGCGAATCAATAAGGAGGCAAAGGTTGTTTTGCCCACCCCTCCCTTGCCGCTGACTGCAAGCTTCATCCGTATATCCTTTCTGAATCGTAACGATTACAGGCGCTTAGCTATTTTATTTCGACAATCGGCTGCGCGGGCTGTCTACATCAAATGGTTGCTGAACCGGAGGTAAGTGACTGTTAAAATTAATTGACTCCGCCTTCAATCAGTCCATCAACCCGACAACCGATCGACTATCTAATCCAAAAATGATTTTTTATCTACCAAAATAACGCAGGAATTGGAGCATGCAAGGGCAGACTTGTGTGAATGTCCAACGAAACAGGAGGGCAGCGCCTTGGAAGCCTTCCGGTTTGATGGGGTACGAAATTTGGAAATTTTACCCGATCAGGGATGTCGCATCCATCTGGCCGGACCTACGGTGGTGGAAGGCGTTCGACTCAAAAAGACGGTTTTGCCACTTCCTCTAAAGCCCAAGGCTCCATCTGTTTCAACTAGATCGCCATCCCATGCATATGCTTTGCCGAGATTCGGGTAGGTACCGGTGGGGTCGTCTTTCATTTTTCCCCAGACAGCACTGTCCCCGCTGTCCGGGTCATAGCCGGATACGGAACATTTGACGGTCGCCCACAGCAGACCTTCTCTGCCGTTGAGTTCGGCGATGGCCGCATCGATGGCCCTTTCATCTGCATTGGCCTCCAGGCTAATGTAGCGCGGAACGGCTATGGCAGCTAAAATGCTGAGCAGTATTATCACTGCGAGAAGTTCTACGAGAGTAAATCCCTGCGCCTGTAGGCCGCAAAATAATCGCTCATCGGGTCGCACTACCGTCACCCCTATCAACCTGTCACCGATCGGCCGGCCTATTTTCGAACCCAGACGCCGGGCTTTTTTGTAGTGGACTCTGTACGGGACATGGTCACCGGAGTGCCGCTTTTGAATGACAATTGACCGCCGCCAACGCCAAGAGCAGGAGAGGCAGACCATACATAACTAGCGCCAAGATCCTTGTCGATCTTACCAAACAGTGTAGCATCATCTGTATAACCGGTGGTGGATATTTTGGTATCGGCCCACGTCAGGCTTTCGCGGCCGTTTAGTTCCGCCACCGCGGCATCAAGGGCTCTCATTTTGGCGTTGGTTTCCAGGTCGATATAGCGCGGTACGGCCACAGCGGCCAGGATGCCTAGAATGATCAAAACGGCGATGATCTCCACCAGGGTAAAACCTTCTTGATTACGTAACGGATTTTGATTTTTCATGACGAATAATCCCTCCCTTGGGTCTTAATGTTAGCAAACTTTAGCTCAAAAATAATGATTTATTAAAATTCTTGTCTTGGTTGATGGTTATAGCACAAATGATGCCAACCGGGTATTCTATTTAGCGCTGAAATCATAATTTCATTATTATTTTAAATAGTTAAAATTTTAAAAAGTTATTGGATTTTTTATTGTTCGTAAAGAGACAACCGGTAATCTACAAAATATGATAGTTTGGGGGCCTGGAATTCATCAAATTTCGGTGTTTTTTAACCCCTTGACATCAATGTTGTACTTTTTTATACGATGCCACAGGCTGCGCTGATTTATTCCCAGGAGTTCTGTAGCCCTTACCTGAACCCCGCCGGTTTTTCGCAAGGCTTCGATGATCATGCTTTTTTCAATTTCCCGCAGTCGTTCGTCCAGAGCGAGATTGACCGGAATCTTGAAATCCGAATTGTTTGGATTGTTAAATAAGCCGGTAATTTTAGCCGGAAGCTGGGCAGGCTCGATGTATCCGTTTTCGGCGATTACAGAGGCGCT
The DNA here is from genome assembly GCA_963769935.1 of uncultured delta proteobacterium. Taxonomy (GTDB): domain Bacteria; phylum Desulfobacterota; class Desulfobacteria; order Desulfobacterales; family JAFDCJ01; genus JAFDCJ01. The sequence goes on from CAVYNY010000016.1 coordinate 59,667, forward strand.
CTCAATCGTATTCTGCAATTCCCGAATGTTTCCCGGCCACGAGAACGCTACCAGCATTTGAAGGGCCACCGATGAAATTTCAACTTTTTTGGGGGCATTCTGCAGGAAATAGTCTACCAGCAGGGGGATATCTTCTTTTCGCTCCCGCAAGGGCGGAAGGTGAAGGGTAAAGACATTCAACCGGTAAAATAAATCCTCGCGAAAGGTGGCCTTCCTGAACCATCCTTTCAAGGTTCTTATTCGTTGAAGCAATGATGCGAACATCCACCCTAATGGTGCGGCTGCCGCCGACCCGGTAAAATTCCTGTTCCTGAAGTACCCGCAGGATTTTTGCCTGCAGATTTAAGGGCATGTCGCCGATTTCATCGAGAAAAATGGTTCCGCCATCGGCCATATCGAATTTGCCGGGCTTAAATTTGGCGGCCCCGGTAAACGCACCTTTTTCGTGTCCGAACAATTCACTTTCCAGCAACTCGGCCGGAATGGCGGCGCAATTAAGTTTAATAAACGGTTTATCATTGCGTTCGCTGTTCTCATGGATACTGGTGGCGATCAGCTCTTTGCCGGTGCCGCTTTCGCCCAGAATGAGAACAGTGGAATCGGTCGGGGATACTTTACGGATCAAGCTTAACAACCCTCGCATGGTCAGACTTTCCCCGATGATATCCGGAAAAAAATTACGGGCATCCATGCGGCTGAGCACCGATGTGACCTGATCGAAAACACTGGAAAACTGCTGAATTCTATCGACCGACCAGTCTTTTTTCCTGGTTTTGGGCGATCCGGAAAAGTGGGCGAATTTACTGGCTTTTTCGACAAAATCCTCGACCGGTTTGAGTATGAGGCGCACCATCGCAAAACCGGCCGCATAAGCAAAAAAGCTGATGACAATGATAAACCAGAAGACCGGTCGTGCCGGCTCCACGCCGTGCAGCATACCATATTTGGTCAGCCGGAAGGAGACAATGGCGGCAAATATCGTAAAACCCGTGAAGATAAAAGGAATGATGATATACAGACTTATGTAGAAGCGCGAGTGTTTCATGACCTTACTTCGCCATCAGGGTCAAATCCCACATCGGCAGAAAAATCGCGGTGGCAAAAAAACCGACCACGGCCGCCAGTCCAATGGTCAACAGCGGTCCGATGGCCTCGGATAGTTTTTTCATGGCATACTCAACTTCGGTATCGTAGTGTTTGGCCACATCCTTCATCAATTCCTCAAGGTTGCCGGATTCTTCACCGATAGCCACCATGTTGATGAGCATGGGAGTAAAATATTTGGCCGAACTCAAAGGTCCCGCAATTCCATGGCCTTCAGCCAGACGGTCTCTGATCCCCGTCAATTCACGGGAAATAGCAGAATTGCCGATGGTTTCGGATAAAATATCCATCACCTGCAGAATATCTACTCCGCTGGCCTGTAAAATGGAAAATATGCTGGCAAAGCGGGATATGGCGCTTTTTATGAACAAAGGCCCCACGATAGGCAGCTTCATCATTGCCGTATAAAATACGTACTTGCCGTTCTCGGTCCGCAGGTAATAGTATAAAGCCACCCCGCCGACCACCAAAATACTCATAAGAATGTACCAGTATTGGACAATGGCGGTGTACAACAGCATGCAGATCTGAGTCGGCAACGGAAGTTTCAGGCCGGCGCTTTTGAAAATGTCCACAAAACGGGGAATGACTCCCGTCAGCAGCACAAAAAAGGCAACAAACAGAAAGCAAACCACGATAATCGGATACATCAGGGCGGCTTTAATGTCGGATTTTACCCGGTGTTCGTGTTCGATGATGTAAGTCAGGCGATCGAGCACCTCGTTCAGAGCACCGCTGGTTTCTCCGGCTTTGAGCATGTTGCAATACAGCGGTGAGAAGGCTTTGGGGTGTTTTCGAAAGGCTTCATGCAAACTGGAGCCTTCCTTGATGTCCCGGTGGATGGTGCCCAGAATCCTGCGCAGTTTCGGATGCTCGGTTTGCTCTTCCAAAACCTTCAACAGAGACAACATCGGCACGCCGGCACGAATCAAGGTATTGAACTGCTTGGTAAAAAGTATCAATTCCGGGGCTTTAATCGGGGAAAGAGAATCAAGGAGGCTGCCCACTTGAGCACCGGATACCGCAGAGCGTTCTTCCTTGACCCGGGTCGGAATATATCCCTGGGAGGCCAGCAAGCTGCTGGCTTTCTCGGCAGATTCGGCCTCGACTTCACCGGTTGTGGTTGTACCGTCCTCGGTGATGGCGCGGTAGCTGAATTTTGGCATAATGATCTCGGTTTCGAATTCTTTATTTTAGGTTTCAGGTTTCGGGTGTCAGCCCAACCGCCGGCCAAAACAACGGCCGATCTGATCGAAAAAAAACATATTGGTTCACCGCAGAGCCCGCAGCCTCCGGCCCATAGGGCCTACGCCCCGGTGGGAGAACGCCGAGAAAGAAAAGTTAAATTAATCTCTGCGCTCTCTGCGCTCTCAGCGGTGAGACACTTCGTAAAAATGGCATCGAATTTAAGGAAGTTTCATATGAGGTGTCAGTGTTCAAGTTTCGGACTCACAGCGCTAAACTACACTCGAATTATATGTGTGAAACTTTGTAATTTCGGGGGCTTTTAATTTGTGTCCGATTTCCAAAATTCGATATATCGGCCTTTGCCCGGCAACGCTGAGCTGAACCTGAAACCTATATCCAGCAAAAAAGACACCAATGAACGGATATAAGGCGACCGGCCCAAAAGTGTTGATATGCCTCTACCCGGGCTATACCATCACCGCCGATGCCGCCTCTTCCAGGGATGTTATCCCCAGAATCACTTTTTCGGCCGCATTGTCTTTCAGGGTTGCAAACTCTCTGACTTCTTTGACCTCACGGGTAATCTCATGCGCGGAGACCCGTTTGAGGATCAGATCCTGCACGAGATCGTCAATGACCAGCACTTCATAGATCCCGGTCCGGCCTTTGTATCCGGTATGCATACAACTGAAGCATCCCTTGCCCTGCTGAAAATTGGCATTTTCCACGGTATCCAATCCCCAGAATTTCAGCGCTTCCGTTGGCGGCTGGTAGCTGGTTTTGCAACTCGGACAAACGGTGCGGACCAGCCGCTGGGCAAAGGATACGATCATCACCGAAGCCACCAGGAAGGGTTCGATCCCCATGTCCATAAAACGTGTGATCGCTCCGGGAGAGTCATTGGTGTGCAGGGTGCTCAGCACCCGGTGTCCGGTCAAGGCGGCCTGAACTGCAATGTTGGCTGTTTCCGAATCACGTATTTCTCCAACCATGATCACATCCGGATCCTGGCGCAAAATCGAGCGCAGCCCGCTGGCGAAAGTCATGCCGGCCTTGCGGTTGAGCTGAACCTGGCGAATTTTATCAATCCGATATTCCACCGGGTCCTCCACCGTTATGATGTTGATGTCCGGCTGGTTGATTTTCTTCAATATGGAATACAGGCTGGTACTCTTGCCGCTGCCGGTGGGGCCGGTGCTGAGAATCATGCCATAGGGCCTGGCGATCATCGACTCAAGTTTCAGGCGGTCTTTTTCATTCATACCCAGCCGTTCCAGCGAATAGATGCTGTTGCTGGTATCCAGCAGGCGCAGCACCATGTTTTCACCGTAGATGGAAGGAATCGTGGAGGCCCGGATATTAATATCCTTGTTTTTCATTTTAACAGTGAAGCGCCCATCCTGTGGGATTCTGGACACGGCGATATCCATATTGGCCAGTATTTTAAGCCGGGAGATAATCGGCAAAAACATTGATTTTGGCGGAGCCGGTACTTCGTGAAGTCGACCGTCCACCCGAAAGCGAACCTGCACCGATTCTTTTTCAGGGCTGACATGGATATCGCTGGCGCCTTCCCGAACACCCTGCGATAAAATGGAATTGACCAGCCGGACAACCGGTGCTTCTTCGGCCATGCCTTGCAAGGAACTGACTTCTACATCTTCGGTGGTTGAAGTTTTCTCCTCGGCGGTTTTATCGATTTCCATCTCTTCCATGTCTTCCAGCACACCGCCGATCCCCGCATAGCTGCCGTAGAGGCTGTTGAGCAATTGATTCAATTGCTGCTCGGTGCAGATGATGGCTTCGACTTCGCAATTGGTATACACCTCAATGGCATCCAGTGCATTGATATCCAAAGGGTCCATCATGGCGATTGTCAGCAGAAGTCCGCTTTTATGGAGCGGCGCTGCCTGATATTTGTGGGCAATGTCTGCCGGAAGCAGGTTGGCAAGATCCACATCGATGGTGTATTTATCCGGCCGGTATTTCTCCAGCCGCAGCTGATTCGAGACCAGATCGACGATCTGACTTTCACTGACAATTCCTTCGCGAACCAAAAACTGGCCGAGTTTCAAATTGCTCTTCTTTTGAAAGGGCAGCGCCTCTTCCAACTGCTTTTGCGTCAGCAGGCCGCCCTCTACTAATATTTCACCTAATTTCTTTCTCGCTCTCAATTTTTATCTCTTATTCCATAGCGTTTTAGTTTTTCAGGTTCAAATAAGGATTGGCAAAATAAACAGTCCCCTTATCCCACCATGACATTATCGCTGGACTGGATGCCATGCCGGCGGGGATTTTTTGCAGCTCATTGCGCGCGGTCTGTTCATCCTTGAAGGCCTTGTTTAAGATTAACGCAAACCGGGTGCCGTCCGAAGGACTCCAGTACGGTATCAAACGAACGGCCGGCGAGCTGTCGGAAAGATTGCGCAGGAGGCTATAGGCAGCTTCCAGTGAATCTTTTTCGTCAACTTTGACCCACCAGACGGGGGTTTCCGGTGGCTTGACCCTGACAGGGATGGCTGGCAGGGATATAATCTGGCCGACTTCAACATGGTCGGGATCTTCAATAGCGGGATTGGCCATGATGAATGATTTGAAATACCGAGAACTATACCCGCCATAGACGCACTGGATTATCCGCGACAGGGTCTCATTGCGCTGGAGGGCCAGTTGTCCCAGTATCGCCGCATAGGAGGGCTGGGAAACTGCTACGGCACGAGCCTCGGAAAACGTTTTACCCGCAGGTGCCGACTCATGTGCCGGGTCCTCCATCTGTCTAGGCTTCCCCGTCTCAGGCAACTGCGCCACCGTTAACGGGTCTTGGCCGGTTGCCGGATCGCTGTTATTTTCCACCGGCGTGATATTTTTCACACTTTGTCCATTGAATGAATCGGCTGCCTGAGCCGGCTCTTTTTGCTCAAGTACGGGCTCAGGGTCCGGTTCGCTGCGGTTCAGGTCGGGAAAATCCGAAGCAATGATGTGGGCGCTGTAAGTCTGGGGCTTTGGTTCAGGAACCCGCCTACTGATTTCCGGATTGCGTTTTGGGGAGAATATGCTTATCAAGCTCTGAATACCGCGAGATTGCAGAGCTCGGTATCGATCCGACGGCTGTAAGATTAACAGGGTCAATGCAATCACCCCGGCCACGGCGGCCGCTGTTCGGATGCGCCTTTTTTTTTGGGCTTCTTCCGGGAACACCCTGCGGGCACAGGTGCTGACCAGGAAATATCCGACTTTGGACCGATTTTGAATGATCATCGACAAAATGCTCTGGTGACAGAGGTTGATGATTTTTCGAGGATATCCGCCGGTAAGGCGATATATGACCCACAACGCCTGATAGGTGAACAGATGCAGTTTTTGGGCAGAATTGCTGGATTTTTCCAGCCGATATTTTATCATCAGCCGCGTATCGCGGAAATTCAATGGTCTTAACTGGTGGTACAAATTGATGCGGTCGGCAAAATTGGGATATTTGCGGATGGTGCTCTCAAACTCTTTCTGGGCAAAAATGACAATTTGCAATAATTTAAATTCATTAGTCTCATAATTTAGAAATTCACGCAAAATTTCCAGGCAAAACGCCGGTATTTTTTGCCCTTCATCAATAATGAGCACGATGGTTTTGTTCTCATCCACGCCTTTGCTGAATAGATGCTGCTTAATCTGTTCCTTTGCCTGCCAGTCATGGCTTCCCGCCGGCGGTTTTTTACCGGTAAACAATTCGGTTACAGTGGCCAGGAATTCGGTAGCGTTGAGAAAATACGGATCCAGAATAAGATGGGTCTCAACCTCATCCTTCTGGGAAAAGCGGCGGATGAGCTGACGACACATGGTGGTTTTACCGGTTCCGACATCCCCGATGATCACGTTCAGTCCCCGACGAAGCAGCAAAGACAGCTCTAATTTTTGCAGGCAGTCCAGATGCTGGCGGGAATGAAAAAAAAATTCGGGATCCGGCGAATTGGAAAACGGCTCCCTGCTTAAATTAAGTATGCTGAAATAATCCATTGATTTGGCCGACTATGAATATTCAATTATAGGAAGATAGCTAATATTGCCCGATATTTCGCGGAAACCCATAATGAAAAAAAATCAAACCTGCTAAATCCTAGCCGCCGGAACCTTTCGGCTTCAGGATATGCGGCGTGATAAAAATGAGCAGTTCCTCCATTTGATCGGAGCTGCTTTTACGTTTAAACAGATACCCCAGACCCGGGACATCCTCCAGAAATGGTGTTCCCGTGTCATTGCGGCTCGACGTATCAATGCTCAAACCGCCGATGACGATGGTCTGTCCGTTATTCTGGAGGACGTTGGTCTCGGCATTTTTGGTGATAATGGTCGGGTTGCCAAGGACGGTTCTGGAAAAATCCGGCTGGTCCTTTTTTACCTTTATGACCATTTTAAGGGTCTCGCTGTCAATTACATGCGGTGTTACATCCAATCTGAGCACCGCTTTCTTATACTCGACCTTTACCTCGCCGTCTTCTACCGACTGATAGGGAACATCCTGACCACTCTCGATAAAAGCATTCTGGTTGTCCAGGGTGGTGATCGAAGGACTCGACAGGATGTGGAGTTTGCCCTGATCCTGCAAAGCCGAAAGCTGGGCCGATAGAATGTATTCCCCTACCTTGGCGTAGATCAGCCCCAGGGTCGTGGGATCAAACCCGCTCAGCGACGAGGCCGGCAGGTTAACCACCGATCCTGAAGTCACATCTATCGGCCCGTCGAGTGGGATGGTCTGCGTTCCGGTTTGCTGCCCGGTAAAAATCGCCTGCTTATCGCCGCTTTTCCCGGCATAAATGCCGCCCCACTGGATACCCAGCTCACGGGCAACATCCTTGTTGGCCTCAACAATGTAGCGCTTCGATCAGCACCTGGGGGGTGGGACGGTCCAGCCTTTCAATTACCGCCAGGATGTTGTCCATATCACTTTTAATTGCCTGAATAATCAATGCGTTGGAGTGCTCATCCACCAGGATGGATCCGATCGGTTTGCCGCTCTTGTCAACCGCGACAAATTTATTCAAGATTGTCTTTGAGTTTGGTGGGCTCCATGTATTTAACTGCCACAATCCGGGTCAACGGCGACTGGGAAAGGCTCAATTCTCTGCTGCGGGCCTTGCTTCGAATATCGGCATCCAGATCCTCGGAAGTCATAATGCGGATAATGTCGCCTTCCCAGGCGTAGGTCAGCCCATGGGTCTTCAAAATACCTAAAAACACCTGATCCCAGGGCGCCTGGTTAATATTGATATCGACTTTTCCGGTAACTTTCTCGTTGAGAATGATATTCTGATCAGCAGCCTTGGCAAGCGCGCGCAACAGCACGGACACATCAATACTGTTCATCTTCAGGCTTATTTTGCGCGTGGGAAGCGGTTTTTCGACTTCAGGTTTAACCTTTTCCACCATCTCTTTGGGGCCTATCTCAAAGGGCGCTTCATTAGCCGGAGGAGGTTTGACCGCAGAATGCCCCTTTGATTCTTCTGCCTTAACCCGCCACTGCTCAAAAAACGGGTCTTGGACATCTTTTAGTTCATGATTCTGAGAACAGCCGTTGATCCAGGCCGCCGTCATGCAAAGACACAGCATTCCCGTAAAAAATGTAAATACACGCATAAATATAGCCATCGGTTATCAATCCTATTCGATTTCTTCCATTGGAAGGATCAAAGTTTTATTCTTATTATCGGGTGCAGCGACCACGACATGAGAAGGACTAATACTCTGCACAACCAGTCCGGCCCGCTCCAATATGTCACCGACCTCATATTCCATCCCATTGATGATTGCCAGCCGTTTATTTCCCATTTCCAGAAATCCGGTGTATAACATCTTGCTGTTCAATGCCAGCGGTTGCCTTTGCGCTTCTTCATCCCGGGCCAATTTGGGTCGGATCTGAATAAAGGGGTCCTGTTTCCATTCAGCCTGGGCTTTCTGCAATATATAGGTCTGCTCTTTTGACAGGCCGGTCTTAGTTTGATCGGCAACTTTGGTAACAAACGAGTTGAGTGTTTCCAGTTCCTTATGGCCACTTGAAACTGACACCGCGCGCGGTGCAGAAAAAAACACGGTGTATACACCATAAACTACGGCCAAGACCATAAGGCCAACAATTACTTTTTCTCTGTTAGTCATGATTCGAGTTGTGAGCAGCTCTTTCCGGTTTGCAGGTTACGAGTTACGTGATGCGCGTTGCGAGTCTCGGGCCAAAGTTCAGCCTTTTGGTTCCTATCATCTGTCCTCTGTCTTCTGTCATCCATTCATTTCTGCGCCATCTGGATTCTCAAATTATATTCCCTGGTCCCCTCAATGGCGCGGATTTTGATTTCTTCGATTTGCTCCAGCGCAGAGATAGCCGATAGATCCAACAAAAAATCACGAAACTGCATAAAATTGCCCGTGAGGCTGATTCGCATCAGCATATTCTCGGAGTTTTTCATCAGCGCGGCGACATCGGTGCTGATATCCTTCATCTCAAGGTTGTGACGTTTCGCTATTTCCCGCAGGAGATCCGTAATCCCAGTGATACCGCCGCCTGCCGGTTTGAACTTTGGAGCCGCCGGCAGCTCGGTCGGCTGTTCTTGCTTGGCTCGCTTTAAAAGGCTTTCGAAAACCGGCCGCAATATCCGCTGTTCTTCTATCCGATCATTTACTTTTTGAATGTCTCGATCCAATTCGGCAGAAGTTTTCTGGCCGGGGATGATTATCATAAAAATAAATGCAATGAGTCCAGCACCGCATATAACGCTGTAAATAATACTCTGGGTCGGCAGGATTGATAGAATCTTTTTCATAAGAATACAGGTTATAATAGTTTCAATCGAGCGGTGAAATTCAGCACCTCCTGATCTTCGTAGCGCTCGAAGGATTTTTTACTTATCGTTGGTTTATCGAACATCGGAGAATTATTTAGCGCCATCAGATAGCTGGCCAGGGTCGATTCCAGGTTGAGCCGGTCTCCCCTGACGATGCCGCTTAAAACCAGATCCCGATTTTTCTCAGCCTTCTTCCCTTCCGGACCGTTATCCAGTTGGGCCGCTATGTCGAGCAAGCGCACATTTGCAGGCGTTAGATCCGAAATTTCACTGATAACGGCCACCCCGATGTATTTCTTGCCAATTACCAGGACCTCCTTATTTTTGGCACGGATTTCATCAACGAGTTTCAATATGAGGCCTTGGTCAACCCGCAGGGTAATAGTTTCAAGCTGATGCTGTAATTGCGCTTGCTGATATTCTTTCTCCTTAACGGTGCCGGCCTGGAAGTATGACACCCCAACGCAGATTGACATCAACAGGAGAAAGCCGGCAAAAACAGCTCGGTTGATCCTCTGGCTCCTAACCGCCTTTTGCTTGTCTTTGTAGGTATATAAAAAATTAGGGGTCAGCGTATTGCCGGCGAGAGCCATGCCCATCGCCGGTACATACGAGCTTTGCTCAGAGACGACTTCAGGGCTAGGCGTCAGGGAAATAAAATTTTCACTGTCCGCAAAAGGATTTAATATTTCCGTAGGAATGCCAAGTTCTTCACCGATATAGTCAATGATTCGCTGATGGGGATTTACCCCGCTGGATATATAAATTTTCCCTACCCGGGCATTTTCATAGTTCAACGAAAAATGTCTCAGAGTTCTTTCCACCTGCCGCACCAGTCGCTCCAGGGCAGGCAAAATCATCTTAAATATTTTATCTTCCTTAAGCAGGCGCTGCCTTTCGTCCATGGCTGATGGTGAGCTATCATGGATGACACCGAAAAAAAGCTGGTGGGCATGATCCAGTTCAAATTTCAGTTTCTTTTTAATGGCCCGGATTCTTGCGGTATCTTTGGTAGGCGACTTGGCGATGGAAAGCTCAAACAAATTGCCTTCGATTTCGGTGCGCAGCGCCTCAATCATGGTTTTGACGCCGGCTTTGATGCCGCGGGAAAGCATGAGATTTCCTTCAGAAAAAATATCGATACGCGACCAGTCCCGGCCGATGTATAAACTTGACACATGGATTTCGTCAGTAGCGATCCGTCCCGATCTCAGAAGGGTTTGAAAGGCAAAAGGTACGATTGATATACCCGTGAGGGGAAAACCGGCTTTGTTAAAAAGATCTCTGAGGTCTCTTATCTGCTCCTGAGGGGCAGTGTAGGCCATGATGTCGATTTTTGTTTTATTGCCGTCCTCGACTTCACCCAGCAATTCAAAGTCAAACAGATTGTCTTTCTCACTAAAAGAAGATAATTTTTGATACGACCAGTATGCAGAATTGGGGATTTGTTTTTGACTGACCTTTGGTATACGAAGCTGACGTGTTTCCACTTTGGCTGAAGAAATGGTGCACCAGATTTCAACGTTCTTTGAATTAGCGCAAAAGTTTGCCAGGACCGGTCTTAAAAATTGGTGAAACTGGGGACTTTCCCGGGGGATATCAGAGTCAAACGGAATCCGAGCGTATTCAAGCATTTCGAATTTTTGATCTGAAATCCGGTGAATTTTAACCATTTTTAAATCATCGTGCCCCAGGTCCACCCCGACCGAAATCGTCTTTCGAAAGGATACCGGATTATAGATAATACCTTTAAGTCGATGGCCAATAGATTTTTGTGACCTTCGGTCGGCGACCGTGTGCTCGGCTTGGCCGTCGTCACGTATCAGATCAAGAAGCCTTTGGGTTGATGATATCTCATCACGTTTTGCCAAAACTATTCTCCGTCTACCTCAGACTTTACAAAAAATGAAATCCAGCCGGGTCTATCAAGATTTTCGGTAAAAATAGATTTAAAAATTACCTGATTTTAAATGATATTTTTAATTATTTAATAAACTGCCTGAAATGTCAAGAAATAACGCTTTTGATCATTGAATCATATTCAGTTGACAAATGAGACCGCATTTGGTATCAAGATTAATATAACATAATGATTTTTTTAATAATACAGTACAAAAAAAATCTTACCGCCATGATTGAGAAACAATCCGGGCAAGGGCGTAAGTGCCATTTTAAATGGAGCGCTTTGGTTTTCACGCGAACTTCTGGTCAAATGCCTATTTGAATCCAGAGGCAACAGCGATGAACCCGATTTAGTAAAATATGCCCGTTGGACAGCAAAATACCTCTACCCAGGGATCAAATTTAAATTAGGACGTTTGACCGATTGATTTCTGCAATCAAATCAGATAAGAAGGTGTTGAAGTCGATAATATAAAGCGGTATTGAATTCTTTATTATTGTCAAATGAGATAATAGTCGATAGGATTAAAGGGATTTGAGTGCCTTGGCCTTGTCTGCCTGTCGGAAGGGTGAATTTTAAAAACAGATCACTATTGTTTAGTTGTTAGAACCTTCAAAGGACGATAAAAGTGGCGGCAAAGCATTACTAAAAACCTCCCGAAAGGTATTGCGGACGGAAGCGGGCGGCATGGCAATCTGCTTTGATAGAAACTCAAAAATTTTGCCTTTTCCAAGAAAACAAATGATTTAACATGGAACCTACAATTATCGGCGTCAGCAAAAATATTCAGAGAATAAGAGAGCTGATCGAACAGGTTGCCGATACCGGACTGAATACCGTTGTATATGGAGAAACCGGCGTCGGCAAGGAGTTGGTGGTCCAGAATCTTTATCAAAAATCCGATAGAGTCGGCAAACCTTTTGTCAAAGTCAACTGTGCAGCCCTGCCGGACACATTGCTGGAAAGTGAGATGTTCGGTTACGAACAAGGTGCCTTTACCGGAGCCGAGCGTCGCAAGCGAGGCAAATTCGAGCAGGCCAGCGGCGGCCTATTATTTCTGGATGAAATCGGGGATATGTCGCTTCCCTTGCAGTCAAAACTTTTACATGTGCTGCAAGGCGGCGATTTCAGTCCTCTGGGCTCTGAAAAATCCGTTAAAATGGGAGCCTGGGTAATTGCTGCCACCAACCATGAACTTGAAACAGACATGGTAAACGGTGACTTCAGAGAAGACCTGTATTATCGGTTGAGCACCATAAAGATTCATATCGAGCCTCTTCGCAGCCGTCCCGAAGACATCCCGCTTCTCATCGACCATTATGTCAAAACCTATACCGCTCAGTTTGACGGTAAACGGCTTTTGACTCCCAGCCCCAAAGCCATCGAGAAACTATCCGCCTACCATTGGCCCGGCAATGTGCGCGAGCTGCAAAATGTGTTAAAGCGTCTTATGATCCTGGGCAATGGTGAAGACAGCCTGGACGATATGCTCATCGGCCCTCCGGCCAAGCCCCGGGCAGCCGGTTTGCCGCCATCGGCCGATCAGCCGCCGTCCCCAATGGATTTTTTGGGTTTTGACATTAATAAACCGCCTGATCTTTCGTCATTATCTTTGAAAAAAATAAAGAAAAAGGCAATGGACCATGTCGAAAAGGAAGTCATTGCCTATGTCCTCGAAAAAACGGGGTGGAATCGCAGCAAGGCTACCAAGGTGTTGAACATCAGCTATAAAACCTTGCTGTACAAAATTAGAGATCTGGGAATAGAGCCACCGGAAGGTCCCGGGGGAGAATAGTTTATATCGAGAGATTGTTGAAAAAATGTAACAATGGTATTGGTATATTTTTTCACAATTATAAGAGATTTATTTCACATTTTGCCAAAATTTGTCATTCCCCTGATGGGGGGAGAGTCAGTGTCAAGCGAAGCAGGCAGAGAGTAATTGCCTGTTTTTTTTCGATTTCACAATGAAGCAATCCAATAAATTTAAGTTGGCTGGGCCGGCAAAGTCAGTTTGTGATAATGGCATGGAAAATGCTTTCTCATCCTGTTTACAAAGAATCGGGTAAGAGGCGGCCGGATCCGTTTCTATCGTGTTCTATCGTGATTTTTACGTTCGGTCTTGACCATGGAAAAGAATGAGAATGACATTTTGGAACGGCTGATTTCTTTGGATAATGGAGGCAGAAGATCTGGCGGGGATCGCCGCAACTACTCTTATACCCTTCACATCCCGGAAAGAAGAAACGGCCAAGACCGCCGCAGTGGAACAGATCGTCGCCTAAATTCCCGGACCAAGGCCAACCTGCGAAGCTGAGTAATAGGATACCCATCCAACCTCAATAATCCGGCCTTCTAGATTACGAATTTTAAAAGCACCCTCTTTCCTTTCCCGCTATCCAATAACAGCCCAAAGTAAAAACTGCGCATTTATTGCCGTACCATCGAATTTTCTCTTGCCGTCGCAAACGCGGTGCAATATGCTCACTGGTAAAGTAAAGAATCCTGACCCAAAGGACCAGGTTTTCAATGGGGGAATAAACCATTTCCATTGCGGAGGCCTTGGATGAAGAACAAACAGCCGAAGACAGACAAAAAAATAATCACGGTCCACTTTTGGGATCAGATGGTATTGATCGGCATCGGACTCGCTCTTTTTTATACGATTTTTGATTCCGTATTATACATATTTTTATCCTATGATGTTGATTTTTTTAAGAGGCTTTTTGGACCGGATATCAGTGAAATCTGGACCCGCATTACCATTGCCTGTCTATTTCTTATCTTTGGTTCGCATGCCCAGTTTACCATCAACAAGCGCGCATTGGCCGAGGCGGCCTTGCGGGAAAGCGAAGAAAAATTTCGTACGATTATTGAAACCACTCCCGACGGGTATTTCGAGATGGACCTGAATGGCAACTTTAGATTTTTCAATGACTCCATGTGTACGATTCTTGGCTATTCACGGCAAGAGATAACGACCATCAACCAGCAAGAATGGCTTGATGAAGCCAATTCGCAAAAGCTGAAGGATACATTCCATAAAGTACTTGAAAACCGGGAACCGGTGAAATCGGTGGGTTGGACGCTGATCAGCAAAGACGGTTCCCAGCGATATGTTGAATCATCGGTTTCATTGATTAACGATCCAAAGGGCAACCCGGAGGGATTTGGCGGCTTCATTAGAGACGTAACTCAGCGTCATCGGGCCGAATCTCTGTACCGGGCGAAAATGGCTGCGGAGGCCGCCAGTCGGACCAAAAGTGAATTTTTGGCAAGCATGAGCCATGAAATCCGCACACCGTTGAATGCCATTATCGGTCTGGTGGAACTCATGCTTAGCTCGGAGTTGCCTCCCAGTCAGCGGGAAGACCTGGATGTTGTCAAGTCCTCGGCATATTCACTGCTCTCCATAATAAATAACATTCTTGATTTTTCGAAAATTGAGGCCGGTAAACTGGAATTTGAACAGTCCCCCTTCAGTCTCCGGCATTTTTTAGATGAATCCTTGAAAATCATGGGCATGAAATCACACGAGAAGGGGATCGAGCTGGCCTACCGCATAGCACCCGGCGTACCCGACCGCTTGCTGGGTGATCCGATACGCCTGCGTCAGGTTCTGCTCAATCTGGTCGACAATGCGATTAAATTTACGGCAAAAGGGGAAGTGGTGGTCTTGATCGCGGCCCAGTCCATTGCGGAATATGATGTGTATTTGCACATTTCCGTCGTTGATACGGGCATCGGAATTCCCAAAGATCAACAACGCAGCATCTTTGCCGCCTACAATCAGGGTGGTTCCGGAACGACTCGCCGGTACGGAGGCACCGGTCTGGGCCTGGCGGTTTCAGCACAGCTGGTAAGCTTGATGGGCGGCAGGATCAAGGTAAGAAGTCAACCCGGCCTCGGCAGCCGTTTTCGTTTCACCGCGCACTTTACGCGACAGCAAAACGGGCAATACCAACCGCAGGCACCACTTCAACCTGAAATAATCCATCCCGGACTGGCGGGTTTAAAAGTACTTATCGCCGATGATAATATTTCCAGCGGCAGGATCATAAAAGAAATTTTACAAAACAGCCGGATGATTCCCAGACTGGCCCCCGGTGCGCAGGAAACCATAGAAATTCTGTTGCAAGCGCAATCCGAGGCAACGCCGTTTGATCTAATTGTTCTGGATTCGGATATGCCCGCAACAGATGGATTTGCTTTGGCGAGCAGGATTATTGAGCAGAAAATTTCAGATGCGGGAATAATAATGATGCTGACCTTTCCGCATCTCAAACGCAAACCTGAACTTGAACATCTGGGAATCACCGCCAGTATTGTCAAGCCCTTCGGACCTTTGGAACTGACAGACACAATCAAGCGTGCAGTGGGAATTGACAGGGTTGATTCTGAGCCTAAGGTATATACACCGCAACGAATAAGCCGGGTCCCCGTGCGCCCGCTGAAAGTTTTGGTGGCCGAAGACACGCCGTTTAACCAAAAATTCATCATGCGCCTGCTTGAGCGTTGGAATCATCGGGCGACTTTAGTTGAAAACGGAAGGCAGGCGCTTGAGACCTGGCAAAAGGAGTCCTTTGATCTTGTTTTAATGGATGTCCAAATGCCGGAGATGGATGGATTGACAGCCACTCAAGAAATCCGCAAGAGGGAGGCGGAAATATGCAATGGAAAAAATGCGCTGAATGCCCAGTGCGCCAAATTCAATGAAAACGCCTCCCAGGAGCCAGCAGCTTTCAGCATCCGGAATCCGTCTTCCAGCACCGGGCAGCGGGTCCCAATCATTGCCATGACCGCCCATGCCTTGAAGGGTGATCGGGAACGATGTCTTGAAGCCGGCGTGGATGAATATATTTCCAAACCCATCGATTCGGATAAATTATTTGAAGCCATCGAAAATCTCACGAAAAAATCAATCGAAACCCAGGATGCCGCTGATAGTCTCGTAACCATCGACAAAGAAATTCTGCTAAAAGCCTTTGACGGCGACTGGAGTTTTCTTGAAGAAGTTGTGGAGGTCTTTTTAAGTGATTATCCGAGGCTAATGGATGAGCTTCGCAAGGCCGTAAAAGAAAGCGACGGCGACTTATTGATGCGGTCGGCCCACAGTCTGAAAGGCATGTTGAAGAATTTTCAGGCCGATTCCGCCGCCGAGGCGGCGTTCGAACTTGAAATAAAGGGAAAATCGGAAGATTTTGATGGTGTGCAGGAAAATATTGAAGCTCTGCAGGATCGCATCGCCGAGGTTGATAAAGTGCTGCGAAAAATGATACAGTAGCAGTTCGGCTGGATTGGAGTTTGGCGCGGCAAGACGCGCAAGAGCATGAAAAGAAGTAAAGATGATATAATAACAACTCACTTCCTTTAATATGGAGTCTCATCGATGAGAAAAAAGATCCTTGTGGTTGATGATGATCGGGTCATGTTAAAATTTATTACCAAGTTGCTCACACGCGAAGGTCACGAGGTGCTTACGGCCGAGGACGGATTTGCCGCCTTGAATCTGCTGGCCACCTTTTCGCCCGATATAATGTTCTTTGACCTCATCATGCCCAAGATTGACGGGGGCAAGTTGATTAAGATCGTTCGCAGCATGCCGCAGCTAAAAAGTTGTTATTTGGTCATTATCTCCGCTGCCGTCGCCGAAATCGATTTCGATTTCGAGGAGACCGGCGCCGACTCTTACATTGCCAAAGGTCCGTTCAGCTCGATGGCCGAACACATCAAGGCCGCTATCGAAGTATCTGATGCACCACCGGATAAGGACGAGTCAAAACCCATTCGGGGGCTGGAAAGCGTTTATGCCCGCCAATTAACCAAGGAGCTGCTTTCACGCAATCGGCACCTTGAAACCATTTTAGAAAGCATGGCGGAGGGAATTTCTAGAAGTTTATTCGGATAAAATCGTCTATGCCAATGGTGTTGCCATTTCTGCCCTGGGTCTTCCACTGGAGAAAATATTGGCGGCCTATCCGCCCGATTTGTTCAGCCGGAGCATCGGACAACGGCTGGATAAAATACTGCAGTCCAAGTCCGATGAACCAGCTGCCATCGGTGAAAAATTGCCGGTAGACTTAAACGGCAGGCAAATCACCCTTAAAATCCTGCCGGTAAGAGGAGAGCCGTCCACGGCCATCATCATGCTCACGGATGTGACCGAGCGCAAACAACTGGAAATGCAGCTGCAGCATATTCAGAAGATGGAGGCGATCGGAACGATTGCCGCCGGGGTGGCCCACAACTTCCGCAACACCCTTACCGAAATTCTGGTAAACAGTCAGCTGATTCAAATGAACTATGAAGACCAATCCGGCCTGCATAGTGTGGCTGATCGAATCAACACCTCCGTGAGAAGGGGAGCCAGGCTGGTTGATGGATTGCTCCAGTTTTCCCGCAAACAGATCAAAGAAGAGTTTAAATTAATCGATCTGGTTCGCGTTATCAATGAGGTTTATCAGATCATCCAAAAATCGTTCGATCAAAAAATTACCATTCAAACCGAACTGCCGAACCATCTGCCGATCATGGGGGATTCTACCAGCCTTAGCCAAGCCCTGATGAACCTCTGCACGAATGCCCGGGATGCTATGCCGGATGGCGGCAAACTAACCTTGAGGGCCGTCCGGGAAGGCAAACGAATCCTGGTGACAATCTCCGATACCGGCCAGGGAATGGATAAGGAATCTGCCGAAAAATGCTTTGATCCGTTTTTCACGACCAAGCCGATCGGCAAAGGAACCGGTCTGGGACTTTCCACCACTTACGGGATTATCAAAAGCCACGAGGGATTAATCAGCGTCGCATCCCAGTCCAATCAAGGTACTACATTTAAAATGCATTTTCCGGCGGCAGCAGCTGAAGAACGACGCCCGGCCCATGTCAAGCCGACCATCGTCCGCGGCAACGGCCAACGGGTGCTGGTAGTGGATGATGAACCCGAGATCCTCAAAGCCATGGAAGGGTTGCTCCAATATCTGGGTTACCAGGCAGACTTTGCTTCAAGCGGTAAAGAAGGTTTGGAAAAATATCTGCAGCGCAGACCCGATGCGGTTTTGATGGATATTAACATGCCCGAAATGGACGGTGTCGCCTGCATTGAAGCATTATTGAATCATGACCCCCACGCCAACATTTCGATAATATCCGGCTATGAGATGGAGGGCATCAACGGCTTGAGCAAACAGACCAAAGATTGCATCAAAGATTATCTGGCGAAACCCGTAGGACTGGGCGATTTGAGTGCTTTGCTGGCCAGGATGTTGAAAAATTAGGCGCTTAACCAAGCGATCGACAATTCATCGTCGATGTTGACGAGTGCTCTGATTTAAACGACTTTACCATAAACTTGCTGCCCCGCTGGGGCCACTTCTACCGCACACAGTCTCGGTCGAAGCTCAGATACTAAGGCGTTTAATTATGCACTATGAAGGCAACATTATCAGACCTCCCAGCGAAGCCGGCAGCATTTTGCTGCAGGTGACGGTGGGATGCTCGCGCAACAAATGCACCTTTTGCGGAACCTACACGGGAGAGCGATTCCGCATTAAACCGGATTCGATCATCATGGAGGATATCGAGTTTGCCGCCCGCTACTGTGGTCGACAACGGCGTGTATTTCTCTGCGATGGGGATGCCTTGATTATTCCGCAAAAAAGGCTGTTGAAAATCCTTCAGGCCATTCAGGAGCGGCTTCCGTGGGTCACCCGGGTAGGAGTGTATGCGAATGCAAAAAGTCTGAAAATGAAAACCCTTGAGGAGCTTAAGACGCTGAAAACACATGGACTGGGGATCGCCTATATGGGGCTTGAAACCGGCGATGACCTCACTTTGAAAAAAATCAACAAGGGCGCCGCCGCCAAGGATATGATCGCAATGGGCAAAAAAGCCAGAGCAGCCGGCATCAAACTCTCGATCACGGTTCTCCTAGGGATTGCGGGCCGGGACCGCTCCCGCATCCATGCCGCAGAGACCGGCCGGGTGCTTTCAGCCATCGATCCGGAATACGTGGGCGCTTTGAGTCTCATGCTCATTCCCGGCACCCCGCTTTTTGATGATTATGAAGCCGGCGAATTCCCTCTGATAGAACCGCATGAGATGCTGGCGGAATTAAGAATGATGATTGCCTGCACGAGCCTTTCAAGGGGGCTTTTCCACGCCAACCACGCATCCAATTATCTGCCCATCAGAGCCCGATTGCCGAGGGATAAAGAGGCCGTCTTAAAACTGATTGACGAGGCCCTGGCGGGCAAAATTCCCCTCAAACCGGAATATATGCGGGCGCTCTAATTCTATTTTGTCCATACTTATCTTGGCATCAAAATCCTCTTATCGCATTTGCTAATACATCAATAATAATAATGAGGTGATTTTTGAAATACATTTTAGGCTTTTTAATAATTGCAGCGATGAGCGCCGGCGCCATTCTCAGTGAGGGTTCTGCAATAGCGCAACCTGCCGAATTCCCCCCCTTGATGGATCATTTACGCATCAGCGGTCCGCTGGATTTTTGCGGGGAAACCGTCGAGGTGGAAATTCAGGATGTGCGGGAACGGCTCGAAAAGGAATTGCTTCTCATGTTGTGGGATCGCCCCCAGGTCGTGCTGTGGATTAAACGGTCCCGCCGCTATTTGCCGATCATTGAAAAAATGCTGCAGGACAACAACATGCCGCAAGACCTAAAGTATATTGCGATTATTGAAAGCGCCTTGAGGCCCCATGCCGGCTCTGGACAGGGGGCCATTGGATTCTGGCAATTTCTGGAATCCACCGGCCGCAAATACGGTCTGACCATCGATGCCGCTAAGGATGACCGTCGCAACATATTTAAATCGACCGAGGCGGCAATCACTTATTTCAAGGAACTGTATGAACTCCTGGGGTCCTGGACGCTTTCAGCGGCAGCCTACAATATGGGGGAACAGGGTCTGCTATCGGAAATGCTGGCTCAAAACACCGATAATTATTATCATTTGTATCTGCCCCTGGAAACCCAGCGTTATGTGCTGCGGGCCATTTCCGCCAAAATCATTCTAACCGCTCCTGAAGCCTACGGTTTTCGATTTACCCAAGCCGATCTGTATCCGCCCCTGCAATTTGATCGTATCCGGCTGGAGTGTTTTCAGGAAACACCGATTTCAATCGTCGCCCAGGCAGCAGATACCTACTTTAAAATGATCAAGGATTTAAATCCCGAAATCAGAGGACACTATTTGGCTGCCGGCAGTCATTGGCTCCTGGTTCCCCCGGGAGCGGCAAGCGGCTTTCAGGCGCGCTTTAAGAAACTCGTCGATCAGTGGACGGCTGAAAACCGCGAGCGAATCTATGTCGTCAGGCAAGGGGATAATCTATCCACCATCGCAGAGCGTTTCAATGTTCCCCTGCCGGCATTGATCATCTGGAATCGGCTGGAGAATAAAAAGCACATCCATCCCGGAGACCGGTTGGTGATATATTCGGTTGAAATCGAGACTCCGGAGGGGGAGCCGGAGAATGAGGAATGACGGATGTTGAATTCTATTGCGGTAAAACGATCTTCCGTTTTGCGGGATCGCCGTGCGGTTTGTAAAAAATTGCAGTATGCCCGATCATGCCGGCCATCCGGCTGCCTGTTTTTTTCTCGAGGGCGGCTGCAATCTCTATTTTCTGTTCCTTCTCCTTGAAGTCAATGAATTTAATCTTGATGAGTTCATGACGGTGAAAGGCTTCGCCGGCAGATTTGATCAAGGCCTCTGTCAGCCCCTTTTGTCCGACAAACACAACTGGTTTAAATGCGTGGGCCAGGCCTCTTAAGTATTTTGCCTGGGAACTGGTAAGTGCTTTCATATGGCCCCCATAAGGATAATTTTTCAATGCGCAAACTCCTATCATTTTGGCACTGTGAAATCAACATAAACAGGCTGAAGGGAGTTGAAGCTTTGAAAAATTGTTTTATAATTAAATTTCAAATATCGAACCCGGTCCGCCCAGGCCGCGTGGCTGGATACCCTTATCCGAATTGAAGCGTATTACAGTAAAGAATCCTGTCCCAGCTTCCTGCCCCGCTTCCAGCCCGTAGGGCTTACAGGCCGGAGGGTAGGCCTACAGCCCGGCTTCCGGCTCGTAGAGCCTGCAGCTCGGAGAGAGGGAGGGTCAGGCTTTGACTTTACCCCGGAGAGGTGGCCGTAGCCGTCAGTTAACCGATGGAATAATGATACCAGGAGAATCAGATATGAACCTTGAAAGTTATCCTCAGGAGGCTGCAAAATTTCAGATCGAAGCCTATAAAAAGCCGAGAGACCTGCATCTTTTGAGAAAAGACCATGTGCCTTTTACAGGCTCTCCGAGAAAACACCCCTATGATTCCGATAAGGTTATATTGATTGCCGACCCGTTCAGTTCGAATAACCTTTATTATGAATTCAATAAGGACGACATATCCTACGTGGAAGAGCTTCCCAACCTGGTAAACCTGGATGGTGAAACCATTGCGGTGGTGAGGGTTTGGGTGAAAAAATTGAGCGTGGGAATTCGATGCACGCCTTTCATTGTTGAGGACACCCGGCTGCAGGTATAGAAGGGGAATATCTTTTCAGGTTAAACCGGCCGCTTCGAACATCTTTTTAATTCCCGGTTTATTGGCGAACATCTCCTCGCGGGTGAGGCCGTCCAGTTCGTGGGGGAATATCAGCCACCGGTCGGTTTCGTGAACATAATAATCCGGAATAATGTCGGTCGTATTTTTTGCCGGTTTATACCAGGGAGTAGCGACGCGGATATCGCGGGGCAGATTGCGCCGCATCTTTCTTTGAAGGGTTGCGATGATGGCTTTAACGCTGCTGCCGCTGTCAAATACGTCGTCTACGATCAGCAGTTCATCTTCCCAATTCGCATTCTGGATGACATACTCCAGTCCGTGCACCCGGACATGTTTGTCTCTTTTGTCGATTCCGAAATAAGCCGATGTCCGAATGGCGATATGATCGGAGTTAACGCCTAAATAGAACAGTATCTCCTGGACCGCAATTCCCACCGGCGTGCCGCCGCGCCAGACACCGATAATAAAGCTGGGCCGGAACCCGCTTTTGAAAATACGGAGGCCGAGCTCAAAAGAATCATTCAGCAATTCCTGGGCGGAAATGTAAATTTTTTCTTCCATCATCGGGCAAATGACTCCGCTTTTTTCGTGAACCCTTAGTGGAGAGTCGGGGTGTCATCATCATTATCATACTCATCATCATCGTCGTCGTCCCGGAACTCACCGGCCATAGCCAGGGCTTCGTAGACGGCATCTACGATTTCCTCGTCTTCGGAATCCAGCAGGGGGCTGAGGATCTCGGCGGCCTCCTGCGGGCGGATGAGGGCCGCCGACTCAATGGCGGCAAAAAGCAGGTATTTTTCAGTTTCCCCGGACGTGACAAAGGCTGCGATGCACGGCCACGCTGCATCGATTTCCCAGTTGCCTGCCCCGCAAACGGCTTCGTAGAGAATGTCCGGATCCTCGCTTGACAGTGATTCGAGGATCTGTTTATCGAATCCGCGGAGAAACTGCATGCAAAAAACTGCGGTCAGTTTCCAGGCGTCATTATCGCGGGTGTAGGCATCACGCACGGCATTTTGGTGCCAGTCCTGCGGCGCGCGTACCGAGGCTTCCAGGATCCGGCGCCGCACCAGCTTCGGCACAGTTTCATCCAGGTGCAGCTTGTAAAGCGTCTCCTGGATTTTATGGAACATCGGTTCGGTAATCGGAACCTCTGCCGGATCTTCGAAATCTTCTATGAACGCATATTCCAGGGCAGGTCCCAACGAGATAGCCGCCTGACCGCGGAGATCATCCGGTGATTTTTAAACTTCGAATCTTAGCTCGCATCGGCCGATCGACGAGTTGGACCAAAATATTTTGATTGTGTATCGCAGATTTTGCCTCAAAAAGCAATACCTGTCTTTTATCCAATAATATGAAAAGCAGGCCTATCATATTTTTCAGTTGACCGTAAGCTGCGATAGTGGCACAGAGAAAGCTGCTCAGTCCGCAAATGACCAGTCCGGCGGCGGAACCTCGCTAAAAAATCTTGAAGAGTATGAAGCAACCATTTTATAGGTAATGCCAATTTGCCCAAGTCTGGAAGGAATCCCGTAATGGCAGCAGCCCCTGCAGGCGCTTCGCAAGAGACTGAAGTTACATTCGCCCGTGACCTGGGTCTTTTTGATGCCACCATGATCGGAATCGGAGCCATGATCGGCGCCGGTATTTTTGTGCTCACCGGCATTGCCGCCGGTGAAGCGGGACCCGCGGCGCTGCTGGCATTTGGCCTCAACGGGCTGGTAACCCTGCTCACGGCCCTCTCATATGCCGAACTGGCCTCGGTCTATCCGAAATCAGGCGGCGGCTATTCCTTCATCACCAAAGCATTCCCCGGTCCGGCAGGGTTTGCCTCAGGGTGGATGCTGTGGTTTTGCTACATCATTGCGTGCGCGCTGTATGCGCTTGGATTCGGCAGCTATTTCTGGGAATTTATTCAGCGCTATTTTCCCGCCATCGCCGATCTTGTCTTCAATAACGCCGGTCACAAAGCCCCGGCACTGACGATGACCGTTTTGGTGAACATCATTTTTATTCTTGTCAATATGCGGGGCACGGCCTTAACCGGCAGCGTTGAAAATATCATCACAATGGCCAAAATAATCATTCTCGGTATATTTATCGCTTATGGGCTGAAGCGAATTTTTCAAATCCCCGGCGAAGCAGCGGCAAACTTTACGCCCTTTCTGCCGAACGGTGCCGGCAGTGTGGTCATCGCCATGGGGTTGACATTCATCGCCTTTGAAGGCTATGACCTGATCGCAACCGTTGCCGAAGAGATCAAAGCGCCTGAAAAAACCATTCCGCGGGCCACGTTGATTTCTCTGAGCGTCACCGTCTTCATCTATCTGATGATCCTGCTGGTTTGCATTGGAGCCATTCAACCCGATTCGGGCAAATCCTGGGAGTTTCTGGGTCGGTATCAGGAAACGGCCATTGCCAAGGCGGCGCAGAACTTCATGCCGCTTTTTGGTGTGGCGCTGATTATCTTCGGGGGGTTGCTTTCAACAATATCCGCTTTAAACGCAACCATCTTGGCCTCATCGCGGGTGGCCTTTTCCATGAGTCGCGACAAAATGCTGCCGGTGTCCCTGAGCACGATCCATGCCCGGCGTCGCACACCGCATATTGCCATTGCGGTCACCGGGGTGATTGTCCTCGTCATGGCATTGCTTTTCCCGATTCACGTGATCGGGTCCGCTGCCAGTGTTATGTTTTTGCTGACATTTACCCTGGTCAATCTCTCACTCATCGCGCTGCGCCGCAAGTTCCCGGAATTGAAAGGCGGGTTTCGGGTGCCGCTATATCCGGCGACCCCGATTGTCGCCATCGCGCTCAACATGTTTCTGGCGGTCTATCAGTTCAATTTCGATCCCCGGGCCTGGTATATTGCCATGGCCTGGATCATCGTCGGTTTGTTCATTTACTTTATGTACTTTGAAAAAGTCTCGGCTGCCGATATGCCCCAGGTGCTCGAAGTCCAGCAGCCGAAAAGTCCGAACAGCTATTCGTATCGCATCCTGGTTCCACTTCATAACCCCGATCACGTGGTCCCTCTGATGAAACTGGCCATTCCCGTTGCCAAGGCCCACCAGGGCGAAATCATCGTGCTTGGCGTCACCGATGTTCCGATCAACCTTCCGCCTCATGAAGGGATGCGATTTGTCCATCACAAAACGCCGCTTCTGAGAAAAGCGATCGAGTACGGCAACGAGCAGGGCGTCGAAACCCGCTCGGCGGTCCGCATTGCGCATCAAGTGTGGGACGGAATTCTCCATGCCGCCGAAGCGGAAAAGGCAACCCTCATCCTGATGGGCTGGAAAGGCTTCACCACCACCCGCGACCGGATTATGGGCGAAGTCACCGATAAAGTTGTCAGGTATGCCCCCTGTGATCTTATCACGGTGAAACTGATGGGAGATCATCCGATCCGGCGCATACTGATCACAACGGCCGGCGGTCCGCATGCGGCGCTAGCTGCCGAATATATGGGAATATACCACGACACGGAAGGATACGAGGTGACGTGCTGCTACGTGGTGGAACCCGGTTCAGGGGATGGCGATCGCGAAACAGCCCGCCAATGGATTCAGAAGACCATCCATCTCACCAATCTGGAAGGCAAGGCCGACATGCGCCTCCTGGAAGGCAAAAGAGTGGCGACAACGCTGGTCAAGGCGGCGGCGGATTACGATATGATCGCCCTGGGGGCATCCCGGGAAGGGGTCTTCTCAAATGTGCTGTTCGGTGAAATCCCGGAAAAGGTTGCCCGGTACTCCAAGTCACCGGTAATGATCGTGCAGCGCTACGAAGGTCCGGTCAAATCGCTCGTAAAAAGGATAATGGGATAGCAGTTACCCTGAAATCCGATCGATCACCGTTAGATCCGATTATCTCGTTTTGAAGTATATATTCCCAAAATGGCATGTCTCCCCCTCCCCTCAAAAGAGAAAGGCCCAACATTTCTATTGGACCTTTAAAAATTGGCTCCCCGGGTAGGACTCGAACCTACAACCTAGTGGTTAACAGCCACCCGCTCTGCCTATTGAGCTACCGAGGATCAATTTGAACGACCTTATTTAGTTAAATAATCAATTGATGTCAAGACAAATTTGAATGTCATGCTGTTTTCAATTGTCCTGGCTTGTCTGAATACCCGGCCGCAGTTTCAGGTGCAGCTCCTCCAGCTGCTCCTTGGCGGTGGTGGAAGGCGCCCCGGTCAGCAGGCAGGCGGCTTTCTGGGTTTTGGGAAAGGCGATGACATCCCGAATGGAAGCTTCTCCGCACATTAGCATGACCAGCCGGTCAACTCCGAGGGCAATTCCCCCGTGGGGCGGCGCCCCGGAATCCAGCGCCGAAAGCAGGAAACCGAATTTTTCTTCATAGGTTTCCCGGTTCATTCCCAGCGCTTTAAATACCTTTTCCTGAACCTCGCGTTGATGAATCCGGATGCTGCCGCCGCCGATTTCAAATCCGTTTAACACCAGATCATAAGCACGGGACTGCACCGCCAGGGGATCATTTTCCAGCTTGGCATAGTCTTCTTCCAATGGAGAAGTAAATGGGTGATGCAGAGCCTGGTAACGTTTTTCGGTTTCATCGTATTCAAACATGGGAAAACGGGTAACCCATAAAAATCTGAATTCTTTCTCATCAATCAGGTTGAGTTTTTGGCCCAGATGATTTCTCAGGTTCCCCAGGGATTCATTAACCACCTTGGGCCGGTCGGCTACAAAAAAGACAAGATCGCCGGGCACCATCCGGATGCGTTCGGCCAGGGCCCGTTTTTCATCGTCGGTAAAAAATTTCGCAATCGGGCTCTGCCATTCATTCTCTTTGACTTTAATCCAGGCCATGCCTTTGGCCCGATACACGGCGACAAAATCGGTCAGATCGTCGATTTCCTTGCGTGAAAAATTAATACATCCCTTGGCATTCAAGGCCTTGACGATACCGCCTTTTTTGACGACCTCGGAAAAGACCTTAAACCCGGAGCCCGCGACAATATCCGAGACATCATTCAGCTCAAGATCAAAGCGCGTGTCGGGTTTGTCCAGGCCGAAGCGTCCCACCGCCTCCTCATATGTCAACCGCGCAACAGGGGTTGTTATGTCCAGATTCAGCACTTCTTTAAAGAGGGTGGTCATCATCCCCTCCGTCAGGTTCATCACATCTTCTTCACCCACAAAGGACATTTCGATATCGATTTGGGTAAACTCCGGTTGGCGGTCGGCGCGAAGATCTTCATCCCGGAAACAGCGCACTATCTGGTAATAGCGGTCGAAGCCGGCGATCATAAAAAGCTGCTTGAATAACTGGGGCGACTGCGGCAGCGCATAAAACTGACCGGGATTGACCCGGCTGGGCACCAGGTAGTCCCGGGCGCCTTCCGGGGTACTGCGTGTCAGAAACGGCGTTTCAAGATCCAGAAATCCCTGACTGTTCAAATAACTGCGTACGGAAGTGGTGGCCCTGTGTCTGAAGATAAGATTTTTTTGCATCTGAGGGCGCCGCAAATCCAAATGGCGGAATTTGAGACGAGTCAATTCCGACACTTCGATATCGTCCTCGATTCCAAAAGCCGGGGTTATAGCCGGGTTTAATATTTTAAGCTCCGTGACCATCACCTCGATCTCGCCGGTTTTCAGGTTGGGATTGACCATGCCTTCCGGTCGCGGCTCGACGTTGCCCCGCACGGCCAGTACATATTCATTTCGAATCTCATGGGCCTTGGCATGGACGGTTTGGTCGACCTCGGGGTTGAAAACTACCTGGGTGAGGCCCTCACGATCGCGTAGATCCACAAAAATCACGCCCCCGTGGTCCCGCCGGCGCAGGACCCAGCCCATCAAAACCACTTCCTGGCCGATATTACCGGCGCTCAGTTCGCAACAGCTATGCGTTCGCCGCATATCTCCTAATTGGTCGGACAACTTATTATTGCTCCTTTCAGCGAATTATATTCTTGATGGTTTGAATTATATTATCTAAAGGCACTGAGATTTGTTCTTTATTTTCCATATTCCGCAGTATCGCCGTTCTCTCCTTCAACTCGTTGTCCCCCAGAATCATAACGTAGGAAGCGCCCAGCCGGTCGGCGCGCTTCATCTGGCTTTTAAGGCTGTTGTCGCTGAAATCCATCTCAACCCGAATACTTTCCAGGCCCAGCTTGCACATCCACTCAAATGCCCGCGTTTGACTTTTAGCGCCCAAGGCCGCCACAAAAAGGTCCGGCTTTTGGATCGGCACCGATGCATTCAATGCGGCCAGTTCCGCCAGTCTGTCAAATCCGACGGCAAAACCGGTGGCCGGGATATCGGGCCCCCCCAGTTCTTTTACCAGATTGTCGTAGCGGCCGCCGCCGGCCACTGCGCTCTGGGCACCCAGGGAAGTTGTCTGAATCTCAAAAGCGGTGCGGGTGTAGTAATCGAGCCCGCGCACCAGCTGTCCGTCAATGACATAGGTCACATCAAGCCGGGTCAACGCTTGCCGAACCTGATCGAAATCAGTCCGGCACTCCCCACACAGGTGGTCCAGGATGGAAGGCGCACCCGTTAAAGCCTCCCGGCAGGAGGGAACCTTACAGTCCAGAACCCGCAACGGATTGCGGTCCCGCCGGCGAATACAGTCCGGACACAGCCGATCGCCGACAGTCAGCAAAAAGTCACTCAGGGCCTTTTTGAAATGCGGCCGGCATTGGGGGCAGCCCAGGGAATTGATGCGGGCTTCAACATCCTGCAGTTTCAGCCGCGTGCAAAGTGTCACCAATAAATATATCAACTGGACATCCACCAGACCGGATTGCACACCGAAAATCTCGGCATCGATCTGATAAAATTGCCGGTACCTGCCCTTCTGCGGTCGTTCGCGCCGAAACATCGGCCCAATCATGTAGAATTTTTTAACCGGATCCTGATTATATAATTTGTGCTGGATATACGCGCGGCAAATCGAGGCGGTGGCCTCAGGTCTCAGCGTCACCAACTCCCCTCCGCGGTCGGGAAAAGTATACATCTCCTTTTCGACAATATCCGTATCTTCGCCGATGCCGCGTTTAAAAAGTTCGGTGCGTTCCATGATCGGAATCCGAATCTCACTGAAGCCGAAATCTTCAAAAAGCTTTCGTGCGACCCTTTCGATCTCCTGCCAGAGTTCCACTTCACCGGGTAGGATATCCTTAAATCCTCGAATCAACTGTATCATGCGAATCGTTTAAACCCCGCTGCCAAGAATATTTCAGTCTTCTTTTAGACCCTACGGCGATTTATCTAACAACGTGTTGCCAGAAACTTAAGGTTTCAGGTGTCAGCGGCGCCGCTGGCCTGAAAACCGGCCAGCTTGATCGATATCCCAAACTTGTTTTAGAATGAGTCTAAAAAAATAGAAGGGGGCACAGGTGGTCAGGGATGTATTTTCTTTCTCCCGACATCCGATTCCTGAAACCTGAAACCCATCCGTATCACGCCGACCCCCGAAGCGGGGTCTCCGCTCCGAATGGCTTGTCCAGGTTAGTTTAGCAATGCATAAGTTGGTATTATTAGCTCATTAAACAATTTAAAGTCAATATTAATATTTTCTTTTTAAACTTGACACCTTAGGTGCTTTTGCTTATAAAAATCAATTTTATAGATCGAATGATCAGGAGCAAATGTTGGCAAAGCCGGGCAAGCAAAATTCCCTAACGGATATCGAAGGGATTCTGGTTGGAAATTATACGGATCAGAAGGCGGTCAGCGGAGTGACGGTGGTCCTCTGCCCGCAAGGTGCTGTCGCCGGTGTGGATGTGAGAGGCTCTGCTCCGGGAACCAGAGAAACCGATGTGTTGGCCCCCAACAATCTGGTCGAGCAGGTTCAGGCTGTTGTTCTGGCCGGCGGCTCCGTTTTCGGGCTGTCGGCCTGCGATGGGGTGACCCGCTGGCTGGCCGAAAAAGGTTATGGTTTTCCGCTCGATCAGGGATATGTCGCGCCGATCGTACCGGCCGCCGTGCTTTACGATTTAGGTCGCGGCGCGCAATTTATTCCACCTATCAACGGGGATTGGGGCCGTTTCGCCTGTGAAGGGGCCGGCGATTTTCCGGTGGAAATGGGTTGTGTCGGTGCCGGAACCGGCGCATTGGCCGGCAGCATAAAAGGCGGACTGGGTACGGCCAGTCTTTTGTTGGACAGCGGAATCACCGTAGCGGTCGTAGTGGCCGTCAACCCGGACGGCTCGGTTGTCAATCCTGCCGACGGCCGTCCCTGGGAAATCGGCCGGGAAATCAATGGAGAATTCGGTCGGCAGGGAAAACGTGCCGTGAGGTTGCCGCCCAAACCGACGCCCGGTCCCATCCGAAATACCACAATCGGAGTCGTGGCAACGGATGCCGTTCTTACCAAGCCGCAGGCCCAAAAGGTCGCTCAGATGGCCCACGACGGTATGGCCAGGGCAATTCGCCCGGCCCACACCATGTTTGACGGCGACACCGTATTCTGCCTGGCCACCGGCAAGCAGGAACTGCCCCCAGCACCCGGAATTTTTGCCGTGCCCAAAGCGCAAAGCCTGAATGAAATCGGCCATGCCGCCGCCGACTGTATGTCCCGAGCAATTATCCACGCCATTTTGCATGCGCATTCTATTGCGGGCATGATCGCATTTTGCGATCTGGACGATTTTTAGAGCCTTAAATTTAATATCTTTGGCTTTTATAAAAAAAATATTTTCACCACGAAAACACGAAATCTTGAAAGCACGAAATTTAACTTGCCTTTTTTTCGTGTTTTCGCCCGCCCCGTTAAACCTTTTTTCTCTGTTTAACCGGGGTCCTTTCGTGCTTTCGTGATTAAGTTCTTTTTTGGTTCGGACTTGTCCGGATTAAGAAGAAGTTGACAAATTCAGAAAAGGAGATTGAATAATGAAAAAGTTTCTATTGATTTCGATGGTACTGGCCCTCATGGTTCCAGTGCAGGGGTCTTTGGCCGCCACCCCGCAAAAAGGCGGGAATCTGGTTCTGTGTGTGGGCGACGAACCACCGGGACTGGATCCCACCGCCAGCGCCTCCGCCGCCATTGATCGGGTGGTTTACGCCAACATTATGGAGGGTCTGGTCAAGGTCGACAGCAACGGCCGATTTGTGCCGGGTTTGGCCACCAAATGGGACGTATCGCCCGACGGCAAGGTTTACACCTTCCACCTGCGCCAAGGCGTCACCTTCCACAACGGGGAAGCTTTCAATGCCCAGGTGGCCAAGTGGAACCTGGAACGCGGTGCGGCCGAAGGCACCAAGAACGCCCATCCGGAATTTTTCCGTGTTATTGAAACCATCGCAGCCCCCGACAACAACACGCTGAAAGTAACCCTCAAGGATGTGGATGCCCTGTTCATCGTCCATATGGCCGAGGGGGATGCGGTCATGCTGCCGATGAAGGGCTTTGAAAACATGGCTGCCGAGCCGATCGGGACCGGGCCGTTCAAGTTCGCGAAATGGACGCGGGGCGACAGCGTGGAAATGGTCAGGTACGATAAATACTGGAACCCGGCCCTGCCCTATCTGGACAAGGTGACCTACCGATTTATCAAGGACCCCAGCGCCCAGGTTGCGGCCTTGAAGGCCGGCGACGTCGATCTGATAGGCTGGCTCTTTGCCCCCGAACTGGCGACGGACATCGCCAGGGATAAGCGCTTCAAGGTGCTCGCCGGTGCTTCCACTTCCGAAGTTATCATGTCCACCAACAACAAGGCCAAACCTTTCGACAACAAGCTCGTACGCCAGGCCATGGCCTACGCCATCGATCGGCAGACCGTCATTGATTTGGTCATGGCCGGCTACGGCACCGTCATCGGATCGCACTGGCCGCCCATCACTCCCTATTACAAGGATCTGACCGGCCTGTTCCCCTATAACCCGGAAAAAGCCAAAAAGCTGCTGGCCGAGGCCGGCTACCCGAACGGTTTTGAAGCGACCATCAAGCTGCCGGCCATCTATCCTTATAGCCAGCGCGCCGGCGAGGTGATCGCCGACATGCTGGGTCAAGTCGGCATCAAACTCAAGATCGAGATCGTGGAATGGGGCTACTGGCTGGATCGCATATTTAAGCAGCATGATTACCAGCTGTCCATGATCGGCCACGCGGAAGCCTGGGACATCGGCATTTATGCCAACCCGAACTACTACTTCCAGTATGACTCCCAGGAGTTCCGCGATGCCTATGCCAAGGCGCTGAAGGCCCCCAACGAGGCGGAAAAAGCCAAGTGGTTCGGCCGCTGCCAGGAGATCGTGGCGGAAGACGCCGTCAACGGATTTCTCTTCCTGTCGCCGGCGCTTTCAGCCATGAAGGTGGAACTGATGGGCTGGTGGAAGAATTATCCCACCATCGCCATGGATTGCACACAAGTATGGTGGCAAAAGTAAAGCCTGCTGACTTCTCAAATCGGTAAAAACCGGTATAAAAACGAACGGGCAGTCCCGGTTCGCGGGGGCTGCCCGCTTTATCTGCCATGCTGCGTTATTTTACAAAAAAGCTGATCACCCTGGTTCTGCTGCTTTTTCTGGTCTCGCTCACGGTGTTCTCGGTTCTCTTTGTCCTGCCCGGCGATCCGGCCCAGATCATACTCGGGATCAACGCCACGCCCGAGTCGCTGGCCAATCTGCGCGCCGAGCTGGGCCTGGACAAATCTTTCATGGGTCAATACGCGGACTGGATCGGAGATCTCCTGCAGGGACGGAGCCAACAGTCCATCCATTACAAGATGCCGGTGTATGCGTTGATTCTTGACAGCCTGGCCGTGACCGGCCCGATGGCCCTTCTGGCCATGGTGTTCGCCCTGGCTATTTCACTGCCTTTGGGTATCTACGCCGCCCGGCATCAAAATCAAACCGGCGACGTAACGGTCATGGTTTGCACCCAGCTCGGCCTGGCCACACCGGAATTCTGGTTTGGAATCCTGCTGACGCTGCTGTTCTCGGTCCAGTTGGGCTGGTTCTCGGCCGGCGGCTTCCCGGGCTGGAGCAAAGATTTCTGGGGATCCCTCAAAGCGCTGCTGCTGCCGGCCTTCGCCCTGGGTGTCATCCGCGCCTCCATCCTGACTCGGCTCACCCGCTCCTCCATGCTCGAAGTGCTGCGCGAGGATTACGTCCGCACGGCGCGGGCCAAGGGCCTCAGGGAACGGACGGTGGTTTACGTGCATGCTCTGCGCAATGCTCTGGTTCCGGTTCTGACCATTATGGGGCTCCAACTCGGGCAGCTTTTGGCCGGCGCCATCATCATCGAAAACGTCTTCTTCCTGCCTGGACTGGGAAGACTGGTGTTCAACGCCATCGGGCAGCGCGACCTGCCGGTGGTTCGGGACATCGTGCTGTTTATGGCCGCAGCCGTCGTGCTGGTGAATTTTATAGTGGATATGGCCTACGCCTGGCTGGATCCCAGAATCCGGATAGAGTAATTGAAAATTGAAGATTGTATATTGAATATTTGAGGCCCGCCTGCGGCGGATCAGTTTTAAAATAACCGCAGTTGAAGGCCTCCTCTATAGGAACGGGACAAAGGTTCCGGAGGGCTTGCGGCCGGATGTCATGTTTAACTTTAGGATCTGTGCCCATCCGTGTTCATCCGTGTCCGAATATATTAAAATGAAGCGATTTTTTAATAATAAAAACTTTACCGTCGGGTTTGTCCTGTCGGCGATAGTGGTCGTCGCGGCTCTGATCAGTCTGCTCTGGACGCCCTATGACGCCAATAAGATGAATGCCCCGCAGCGCCTGAAAGGACCTTCCTGGCAACATCCGCTGGGCACGGACCAATACGGCCGCGACACGCTCTCCCGGGTGATGGTGGGCGCGGGCAATTCGATCATCGTCGGACTGGTGACCGTAGCCATCGGACTGAGCGCCGGGGTCCTGCTGGGATTGGCGGCCGCCTACTACGGTAAGCTGGTGGACGAATCCATCATGCGGTTTTCGGACTTGCTGTTCGGTTTTCCGGCGGTGCTCACGGCGATTCTGATAACATCCATTATGGGACCTTCGATGATCAATGCCATGCTGGCCATTGGAATTTTCTACATCCCGGTGTTTGCCCGCCTGACCCGGGCCGTATCCCTGACCATCTGGGAGCGGGAGTTTATTGCCGCCGCCCGCGCCAGCGGTATCAGCGAATGGGCCATCACCTGGCGCCATGTGCTGCCCAATATTTTATCGACCCTGATAATCCAGGGGACCATTCAGTTTGCCGTGGCGATTCTGGCCGAGGCCGGCCTCAGTTACCTGGGGCTGGGCACTCAGCCGCCGAACGCCTCCTGGGGCCGCATGCTCAACGAGGCCCAGACCTATATGTCTTTGGCGCCCTGGATGGCAATTTTTCCGGGCCTGTCCATCGCCTGGGCCGTACTGGGATTTAATTTGCTGGGAGATGGATTGAGGGATACATTGGACCCGAGGATGGTAAAGGTGCGATAGTGTTGTGGCCCACAATTAGCTTAAAAAAACTGGAACTGGATAGATAAACTATAATTGCGTCTTTGAATATAAAAAATTCCAAGTTCCAAAAAAACAAATAACAAACAATATCCAAATTCCAAGCTCCAATGACCCAAACAGGTTTTGAATTGCAGCAATATGCTTGCTGGGGTCTGAACTCAGGCAAAATGAAGTTTATCAGAAATTATCGAATAGACATGATTTACTGTAATCTGAAATTTGTTTCGAATTTGAGTTTTGAGATTTATTTGAAATTTGGAATTTGAGATTTGGAATTTTTTTCAGATTTCGTGAACCGGCTTAGGAGTAAGGTTACATGACAACTACTAAAGACATTATCGATAAGGTACTAAATGAAATTGATGCCGACGAGCTGATCAGATTAACCTCTGATCTAGTTAAGATTAATTCCGTCTGGGATCCTGTCGCCGGGACCAGTGAGCAGCCGGCGGCCGATTATGTTTTCAAATGGGCACAGGAGCATGGATTTGAGGCGCAGCTGGAAGAAGTTGCACCCGCTCGACCGAACGTAATTGTGCTTTGGACCGCCGGTCCCGGCAACCGTCGGCTGATGTTTGAAGGACACACCGATGTGGTCACCCCGGGGGATGTTGCGGCCTGGAAGTATGATCCTTTCGGCGCTGAGATTGTGGGTCGTAAAATGTACGGTCGCGGCACCAACGATACCAAAGGCAACCTGGCAGCCATGCTGATTGCCATGGCGGCGCTTAAGGACTCCGGTGTGCAGCTTTCCGGAACCGTTGTCGGCGGGGTGCTGTGCGATGAAGAAGATCAAATGCTGGGAGTCAGAAATTTCATCGATAGGGGCCATGCCGACGCGGTTACCGCCGCCGTCATCTGTGAGCCCCAGGATGGTTTGATCTGCACCTCCCAAAAAGGGTCGCTGCGGGCCCGGTTTACCATCAAGGGCCGCATGAGTCACGGTGCCATGCCCCTTTCCGGCTTGAACACCGCTCCGGCCGTCGCCCATTTGATCAACGCTTTGCACGATCTGGAGCGCCGGGCCGTGCGGCAGCCGGGACAGGACGAGCATCTGGGGTGGCCCAGCTTCACTCCTACGGTCATCCTGGCACCGTCCGCCGGTGCGCCCCAGCTCAATGTCATGCCCGGCGAGACCCATTTACTGGTGGATATTCGGACCGTTCCCGGACAGTCCCATCCGGACATCCTGAAAGACCTGGCAAACATGACGCTTGAAATTGAACAGCAGGTTCGCCGACATTACGTTGATTATGACAAACTGCTCCATATTGACCGCGAGCATGACCTGCATGTCACGCTGGAAATTTTAACCGACCGTCCCTGCACGCTGACGGATCGTAATGATCCGGCAGTTCTGGCAGCCGATTGGGCCACCCGGCAATTGAGTAAAAAAACGCCGGTCTACGGCGGCGTTCCCGGCGCCACGGACGGCACCTTTCTGTGGGCTTTAAAAAATATTCCTATCGTCACCATGGGGGCCGGCGACCGTCAGGTTCCGCACCAGCTCGATGAGTGGGTCAATCTGGATCAACTCGTCGAAACCGCCAGGATATATGCGCTGACGGCGCTAAAATACCTGTGGCCGGGGGACAGCCATTGAATATTTTCGATTGAATATTGAAAATTTAAGGTATTCTGTCGATTAATTAAAATAGACGGAGCGCAGCGACATCCATAAATATTCAATTTTCAATCTTCAATTTTCATTTTTTTGATAAATGGGCAGTAAACTACTAGAAATAACGGACCTGTCCGTCCATTTCCACACCCCCGAAGGTATTGCCCGGGCGGTGGACGGGGTCAGTTTCCACCTGGACACGGGTGAGACCATCGGTCTGGTGGGTGAATCAGGTTGCGGCAAGAGCGTCACTTCCCTGAGCATCCTGGGATTGATTCCGTCGCCGCCGGGAAAGATTGAAGGCGGTAAAATCAGGTTTGCCGGCCAAAATTTACTGGATTGCAACAACGAACAGCTCCGCAAAATTCGGGGGCAAAAAATCTCGATGATATTTCAGGAGCCGATGACCTCCCTCAACCCGGTGCTGCCAATCGGCCGCCAGGTGGCGGAACCGCTGATGGTCCATCAGGGGCTTAGCCGGACCGCAGCATTTGAGAAGGCCGCCCGATGGCTGGACTACGTTAAGATACCGGCCGCCGCCAAACGGCTGAATGACTACCCGCATCAGCTATCGGGCGGCATGCGCCAGCGGGTCATGATCGCCATGGCCATGGTCTGTGGCCCGAAGCTTTTGATTGCCGATGAACCCACAACCGCTTTGGATGTCACGATCCAGGCCCAGATCCTGTCCCTGATGCTGCGCCTCAAGGAAGAACTGGAAATGTCACTGCTTTTGATCACCCACGATCTGGGAGTGGTCGCCCAGATGGCAGCCAGGGTGGTCGTCATGTATGCCGGCGAAGTTGTCGAGGAGGCCGGCGTAGCCGATATATTCGACCGGCCATTTCATCCCTACACCCAGGGACTTCTCAAATCCATGCCCCGGATCGGGGTCCGGATGGGCGGCCGCAAACAGCGCCTGAACGAAATCCCCGGTATCGTACCGGTGCTGACGGAGCTGATTACGGGATGCCGGTTTACCGATCGCTGTCCCCATGCCTTTGAGCTGTGCCGTCAGAGCCATCCGCAGCTGGTGAAAGTTGGGGAAAAACACCAGGCGCGCTGCTGGCTGGCGGCATACCCGGAACGGAGAAAAAGCGATGCCTGAAGCACCGTTGCTCAACGTCGTTGATCTGGTCAAACGGTTTCCCCTGGGGGGCGGGATTTTCTCAAAACCGCGCGCCTGGGTCAAAGCGGTCGAAGGGGTTTCTTTTTCCGTCTCACGGGGTGAAAGCTTCGGCCTGGTAGGTGAGTCGGGTTGCGGCAAAACAACCCTTGGACGCCTGATTCTGAGGCTCATCGAGCCGACCGGCGGCCGGGTCGAGTTTGACGGCCGCGATATTGTTTCCTTGAACCGCTCGGAAATGAGCACCCTGCGCCAGCGAATGCAGATTATTTTCCAGGATCCCTACTCGAGCCTTGATCCACGCATGAAGGTGGTGGATATTGTCACCGAGCCGCTGCGAGCGAGCCGAAAGCTTTCCCCGCATAAACGAAAGGATGTGGCGGCCGAAATGCTGCAAAAAGTCGGTCTGCGCAGGGCGGACCTGGACAAATATCCGCACGAGTTTTCCGGCGGCCAGCGACAGCGCATCGGAATTGCGCGTTCGTTGTGTGTCCGTCCGGAATTGATCGTGGCCGATGAACCGGTAAGTGCCTTAGACGTCTCCATTCAGGCCCAGGTAATCAACCTGATGGAGGATTTGAAGGCTGAATTCAACCTTTCCTATGTTTTTATCTCCCATGACCTGAGCGTGGTCGAATATATCTGTGACCGAATTGCGGTGATGTATCTGGGGGGTATCGTTGAGCTGGCCTCCACCAGAGACTTTAGTGTTTGCCCGCGTCACCCGTACACCGAAGCGCTCCTGAAATCGGTTCCCTTGCCGGATCCCAATCGCAGAACCGAACCGTTTGCCATGGAAGGCGATGTCCCTAATCCGATTGATCCGCCCACGGGATGTCCGTTTCATCCAAGATGTCTGTACAAATTTGATCGGTGTCCCCGCGAGAAACCGCCCCTGATTGAAGCCGCCCCGGCTCATTTCGTAGCCTGCTGGCTGCACGGGGGCACGGGATTAGGGAATTGAAGATTGAATATTTTCCATAGTCGATGAATATTCGATTTAAATCAAAGGCCTCCAATATTGACACCCAAAATCTTAAAGGACCTAAATGAACAATTGAAAATACAAACGACAGGATGCCTTCAATATTCAATTGACAATTTTCAATTTTCAATCGAATAGTTCGTCATTTCAAAGAGGAGAAAATCAATGAAAGTTGCAGTCGTCGGCGCCGGTGCCATGGGCAGCCTCTTTGGTGCCCTGCTGGCTGAAGCCGGCCAGGAAGTCTGGCTCTATGATGTGTGGGTTGCACACGTCCAGGCCGTCAAACAAAATGGATTACAGATCGAACGGGAAGGCCAAACGCGCACGGTTCGCATCAACGCCACCACGGATCCGGCTGAAATCGGCCGCGCGGACCTGGTGATCATATTCGTTAAATCGACCCAGACCAAAGCCGCAGCTGAAACCGCGCGCGCGATTGCCGGCTCTGAAGGTACGGTCATGACCCTGCAAAACGGGATGGGCAACGCCGATACCATCGCCCGCAGCATCGCGGCGGATCGCATACTGGCAGGCACCACATCCCACGGGGCCACCATGCTGGCTGCCGGCCGTATCCGGCATGCCGGTATCGGCGCCACCACCATCGGCAGCTGGGCCGACACCGATCAGGGACGGCTGCGCGCTGAGAAGCTCGCCGATTTTTTCAACAGTGCCGGCATCGAAGCGCAAGCCGTGGCCGACGTACGCAGCGTGGTCTGGAACAAGCTATTGATCAACATCGGCATTAATGCCGTCACGGCGCTGTGCGGGATCAAAAACGGCCAGTTGCTGGATCTGGCAACCACCCGGGAATTGAGTCGCGGCGCGGTTGAAGAAGCCATGGCCATCGCCCGCGCCCAGCATATCGGGATTAAAGACGACGCCGTGAACATTGTTTTTAAGGTGGCCGAAGCGACCGGCGCCAATCGATCGTCCATGGGACAGGATGTGGACAACAAACGCCAGACGGAAATTGCGGCCATCAACGGATTCATCGTGCGGGAGGCCCACCGGCTGGGACTGGAAGCACCGATTAATTTTGCGTTGACGGCGCTGATCGAGACGCTGCAATCGCATTATTAGCGAGGTATAGTCAAAACGGGAAAAAGGCTATCCAATGCAGAGGTGGAGTTATGGAGCAATGAAGTATTGGAAATTCCAAATAACAAATACCAAATAACAAATAATTTCCAATGTCCAAAATTTCAAATTCCAAACCTTTGTGCAAATTTGAAGAAGCGAGCCGATTTGTTTTGATCATTGAAATTTCGAATTTATTTGGAATTTGGTGCTTGGAATTTGGGATTTTGTGTAGTGGATAATGTTTTTAACTCGCTAAAGTGAAGGAGAATCAAAATGGGTGATAAGAAAACAACAGTCCTCGATGTCCAGCAGGCCAAGAATGAGGGACGCAAACTTACCATGCTGACTGCTTATGATTATCCGCTGGGACTGATGGCCGCGGAATCCGGCGTCGACATCGTCCTGGTCGGCGACTCACTGGGCATGGTGGTCATGGGCCTGCAGGGAACGGTTGAGGTCACCATGGAGAATATGATCCATCACATCAAAGCCGTCGTCCGGGGATGCAAAGGACCTCTGATCGTCGGCGACATGCCGTTTATGAGCTACAACACCTCCATCCGGGAGGCGATTATCAATGCCGGCCGTCTGATGAAGGAAGGCGGCTGTGATGTCGTCAAGCTGGAAGGCGGGGTTGATTTCGCGCTGACGATTGAAGCAATCGTCAAAGCCGGAATTCCCGTGCAGGGTCATATCGGTCTGACACCGCAGACCGCTTCCGCGTTGGGCGGCTTTAAAATGCAAGGCAAGGATGCCGCGGCTGCCAAACAGATCATCGATGATGCCAAGGCCCTGGAAGATGCCGGCGTATTCTCGATGATCCTGGAAGCCGTGCCGGCTCCGCTCGGCAAGCTGGTCTCCGAAGCGGTCAAGGTTCCGGTCATCGGCATCGGGGCCGGACCGGATGTAGACGGCCAGGTGCTGGTGTTTCATGACGTCGTGGGCCTATTTGACCGGTTTGTGCCGAAGTTTGTCAAACAGTACACCAATGTCAGAAAGATAATCGTAGCGGCGTTAAAGGAATATAACCAGGACGTTCTTGAAGGACAATTCCCGGGACCGGAACATTCCTTTAAAATGCCGGATGAAGCCCTGGAAAAGCTGAAAAAGATGATCGAAGGATAAA
This sequence comes from uncultured delta proteobacterium, assembly GCA_963769935.1. Lineage (GTDB taxonomy): Bacteria > Desulfobacterota > Desulfobacteria > Desulfobacterales > JAFDCJ01 > JAFDCJ01. The sequence goes on from CAVYNY010000016.1 coordinate 99,646, forward strand.
GAAGTGGAGTGGTACGGCCAGGTTCCTTTTGATCTTGACTCGCAGCCCATCACCGTGTTATGCCTCCAGCGTCGATGAAGTCAAAGCCAGGGCCGAATTAGAGAACAGATGCAAAAGCTCAAGGCTATTCGGTTTCAGATGCCAAGACCCTAAGTCCTCCCCGCTGGACCCACCCGCGGGGAGCCAGCCGCCGGATGCCCATCCAATCAGGAAAATAGTCGTCCCTGGGCCGCTCAATGTAAGGATTGCTGTAAAGGGATTCAATGTCGTTCCTCGTCATTATGTCATTGCTCAATGGTCTGACACTGGCCGCACTGCTGTTCATCACGGCCAGCGGACTGACACTGTCTTTTAGCCTGATGCGGGTTGTCAACCTGAGCCACGGTGCGCTTTATATGGCGGGCGGCTTCATCGGCTTGTCCGTGATCAGCCTCACCGGAAGCTGGCTCCTGGCCTTGTTTGCGGGCGGCAGTGTCATGGCTGTCGTGGCTCTGCTGGAAGAAAAACACCTACTGCGATGGGCCCGCGGCAATGACCTGATAGAAACCCTGATCTCGCTGTCGGTGGCCATCATCATCGGTGACCTGGTTCTGGTCATCTGGGGGGGGTACCCCAAAACCATTGAAATCCCCGCGATGCTGAGCGGCATCTGGACCATACCGGTGATCGATATGGTTTATCCCATATTTCGGATTTTTATGCTGGGATTGGCCATTGTAATCATCGTTGCCCTGTGGTTTTTCCTTAAAAAAACCAACCTTGGGATCACCATCCGGGCCGGTGTCGATAATTTCGAAATGGTGTCCGCTTTAGGAATCAATGTCCGCCGGCTGTTTACGATCGTTTTTTGTCTTTCCGGATTTTTGGCCGGTGTTGCCGGCGTCGTGGGCGGAACGTTCATGATGCTCGTGGTGGGTGAAGACTGGCGCATTCTGACTTTAACACTGATTGTGATCATTATCGGCGGTATGGGCAGTTTGGGGGGCACCATCGTGGGTGCGCTGATAACCGGTCTGATCTACAGTTTTGCAACGGCCTATATTCCTGAATTTTCGTTGTTCATCCTGTTTTTGCCCGTGGCCATGATCCTCTCCATCAGGCCCCATGGGCTGTTTGGTAAAAAGGTCTGATCCGATGAAATCCTCCCGGGTGCCTAAAACAGTCGTACTGCTGTCGTCCCTGGCAATATTGGTCGCTGTGCCATGGATCGCTTCGGACTATTTTGTCATGATGTGTATCCGCGTCATGTATTTCGGAATGCTGACCCTGAGCCTGTGCTTTCTGGCAGGCGAACTGGGTGTCGTTTCGTTGATGCAGGCTTCGTTTTTCGGTATATCGGGGTACTTCATCGCCATTTTGCAGACCCGCTATCAGATCGCATTTCCAATTCCCCCCTTGGTGGGCATCGGGGTGGCGGTCTTGTTTGCCGCTGTGACAGGGCTTCTGGTGATTCGCGTTCGGGGCATATACTTTTTGATGCTCACCCTTGTGCTCGGCCAACTCGTCTGGGCGCTGGCGAGTCAATGGGCATCGGTCACCCGAGGCGACTCGGGCATTACCGACATATTCGCTCCGATGATATTCGGGATCTCAACCGAAAAGTCAAAAGGGGCATTCTATTTCTTTGAGCTGTTTTTCTTTTGCGGAGTGATTTGCTTTCTGGCGGCATTGAAACGTTCCCCCTTCGGGTTGATGCTGCGCGGCATTCGCGAAAGTGAGAGCCGGATGGTGATGCTGGGTTACCCGGTAGCGCTTCTGCGCTACATGGCGTTTATCTTTGCCGCGTTCGTGGCCGCCATGGGGGGTGTTTTCTTTGCCTACTTTACCGGCCTGATCAATCCCCACTCGTTCTCATTAACCACCAACGTCGAAACCCTGCTTTCGGCAATTTTGGGCGGCATTCAGACCTTGTTCGGGGCGATCCTGGGAACCGCGATTCTCAAAATTTTGGATCTGGTTTTGAGCGGTATTACCCGGCGCTATTTGCTGATTATGGGGATCTTGTTTCTGATTACGATTATGTTCGCGCCCAAGGGGGCTGCCGGGGCGTTAAAGCGCCTCTGGGATAGTGTTGCATCACGAGTTTTGGGAAGCGCGGCGCCCGGCAAGGGTGCCGCCGACGATTCGTTTCTGGAAGACACAAAATAGGAAAGGAGAGAGAAGATGAAAAGAAAAAATTGGATAATTGCAATCACGGTCGTTTTCTTTTTTAGCTGTGGCCTTAGCGGGCAATGCGACGGCACTGGATGAAATCCGCATCGGCACCATCGGCCCGCTCACCGGTTGGGCGACCATTTTCGGCGAAGGCGTTCTCAACGGCGCCAAATTGGCCCTTGAGGAACACAACAATGAATTCAACGGCATCCCGATCAAGGTTTTTAGCGAGGACACCAAGGCCGATGTTGAAGTGATGCGGGCCAAGCTGGATTCTCTCAAAAACCGCGACAAAGTCCATTTGATCATCGGGCCTTCGCTGGGGCACGAAGGTATGGCGGCGGTGGATTGGGGCGCGCGCAATCCCGAGGTTCCCATGCTGATCGGCTATTCGGCCCCGGAAGACATTACCATGCGCAAGGCAACCTTCAGTGTCATCCGCCCCGGCTGGACCGGCGCCCAGGTGATTTTCAATTTCGGCCAGTACTGCGCCAAAGACCTGGGTTATAAAAAGGTCATCATCGTCGGGCAGGATTACTCTTACCCCTGGGACCAGGCCGCCGGTTTCATCAGAGGATTTTTGGAAAACGGCGGGGAAAAAGTCGAACGTATCTGGCATCCGGTGGAAGCCGTTGATTTCAGTTCGATCATGGCAAAGCTGATGGGCATGTCCAAGGAGTACGATGCGGTCTTGAACAACTCCGGCGGTGCCCAGGTAGTTGCCTTTTTCAAACAGTGGAAACAGTTCGGACTGGATAAAATGTATCCCCAGATTCTGGGGCAGGCCAACGTCCCGATCGTGTCGATGCTCTCCGAACTCGGGGATTCGGCTTTGGGAGTTTACTCTTCACTGCACTATTACGACGGCAATCCTTCAGCGGCCAACCAGAAATTCCGCGCAAACTTCAAAAAGAAATACGGCCACTACCCGGACGTAATCGCTGTCCAGGGTTACGATGCCGTCCATGTCGCCTTTAAAGCCATGCAGGCCATTGACGGGCAGGTGGATGATCCCAAGAAATTCATCACCGCCCTGCGCCAGGTGAAGATGAGTGCCGACGAATCTCCGCGCGGTCCGTTTTATTTCGATAAATACGCCAACCCGGTGCAGAATATCTACATCAAGAAGGTGGTCAAAAAAGACGGCCAGCTGATGAACGAGGCCGTCAAGACCTATAAGAATGTTTCCCAGTTCGGCCCCTATGCTGATATTGCCGACAAGTATATGGCGGCTCCCGCCACCACCCGCGACTACCCGCCCGGAGACAAGGCCTCCTATTTCAAGGAGATCGAAAAATACTTCGGCAAGGACTATGTCGAAAAGCTGGAGAAGAACCACGGCTGGGTGGATTAACCCTAATGCTGCCGAAACAACTTGGCAAAGTGTTTATATCTGTAGTTCTTTAGGGGCTTATTTCTCATAGCATGTTGTCAGAAAATGAGTTTCAGGTGTCAGTGTTCAGGTTTCAGGATCTGGCCATTCGCTTTGCTGACACCTGAAACCTAGACTTTGTGTCACGATATAACCAGCGCTCTTGCTCGCCCGAAGGGGCCACTTTTCCCGACTAAGTCTCGGGAATGGCGTAGGTTCAATCAAGTGAAGTTGGCTGGCAAAAATTCAGGTACTCGCATTTTATCGTATTTCCGAAACGTTGAGCTTTCAGAGGCTTCGATCACATGCATGCGCTGGTTTTAAAGAACGTATCCAAATCCTTCGGCGGCATCGTTGCTGTCAGTAAGGTCGACCTCACCGTCACAATGGGGGAGAGCCGTGCGTTGATCGGGCCCAATGGGGCCGGCAAGTCGACCCTTTTTAATTTGGTCACAGGGGAAATCCCACTGGACGAGGGGCGGATCCTGCTGTTCGGCAAAGACCTTACCCGCGAACCCGTGCAGAAACGCATTGCCTCGCACCTGGGCAGGACCTATCAGATTTCCAACCTGTTCTCCCAGTTGACGGTCCAGGAGAACCTGTTTTTGGCTTCCTGGCAGACACGGTCAAGAAAAGCCTCTTTAGTCGCCGCGCTGTTTCGTTCCTGGCGCAAATTTGAGAATCAGCGCCGCCACGTCGCCGAGATTGCGCATCGGGTCGGACTGCAGGACAAGCTCGACACAAAGGTCGATGAGCTCTCGCACGGAGAACACCGCCAGCTGGAGTTGGGTCTTACACTGGCCCATGAGCCCAGGATACTGCTGTTGGACGAACCCATGGCGGGGCTTTCCGCAGCCGAGCGGGGATTTATGACCGAGCTGATCATGAGCCTGAAGTCAGAGATTACCGTTGTGATCATCGAGCACGACATCCATGTGGCCTTCAGCATTGCCGACCAGGTATCCGTGCTGCACCATGGCGCCATCATTGCAGAAGGAAGTCCGAAGCAGATCGAGAACAATCGAGAGGTTCAGCAGATCTATACCTTAAGCCGGCATTCAAAAGATTCCCATCATGTCTGAACCCCTGTTGAACATAGAACACCTGGATGCCTACTACGGCAAAAGTCACATCCTGCAGGGAGTAAATCTGCAAGTACACCCGGGAGAACTGATCGTGGTCGTCGGCCGCAACGGCATGGGCAAAACAACGTTGCTGAAATCGGTTATGGGGCTGCCGCCCGTGTCAAGAACCGGAACGATCCTTTTCGATGGCCAGGAAACCATCGACCGGCCCACCCATGAGATTGCGAACTTGGGGATTGGTTATGTACCGCAAGGGCGGATGCTGTTTCCGTCTTTGACCGTTGATGAACACTTGCGTTTTGCCTGGCGCCGGAGGGTGGACAATTCCCAGTGGTCGCCCGAAACGGTCTACGATCTGTTCCCGGAATTGAAAAACAGAGCCGATATCTCCGGTACCCTGCTGAGCGGCGGCGAACAGCAGATGCTGGCTATCGGACGGGCACTGGTCACCAATCCGCTGCTGTTAATGATGGACGAACCTTCCGAAGGTTTGTCCGTATCGGTCATCCAGCGGGTGGAAGAGGTTTGCCGCCATCTGAGTTCCCAGGGTATGGCGATCCTGCTGATCGAGCAGAACCTGGATATGGCCCAGTCTTTGGCCCAGCGCGCCTATATTTTCGTAAACGGCCGCATCGCCCGGGACCTGTCGTCCGCTGCGCTTGCGGCGGATCGGCACCTGCTGCAACAATTGCTGAAAGTGACGGCAGGAACCGGCGACCTCGCATCGGAGCAACCCGCGGAACCGGAGGCGGTTGAGGAACCGGCGACCGAAGTTATTCCCGAAGCTGTCGTCGGGGCCACTGCACCGACGCTGTGGAGCAGCGCCGACCTTTCGGAGGCCCGGGCGCTGGAAAGCACGACACTTACCCCCCCGGTGAGTGAAACCCGTCCGGCCGCATTGCAGGTGTCAGTGGCCGACACCATCGACCGGGCCGCCTACATCGCCGGGACCTTCGACACCAAGGCCCGGGACCTGCTGTTTATTAAGTACTGCCTGGACCGCCGGCGCCTGCGAACCATTACGGTGGATCTTTCCACTTCGCGCAAACCTTCCCCGGCTGCCATCAGTCCCACCGAGGTGGCCCGACACCATCCGCAAGGAATCGGGGCCGTGTTTACCGGCGACCGCGGTTCGGCAGTGGCCGGCATGGCCGAGGCCTTCACCCGCTTTATGGCCGGGCGCCGGGACGTGGGCGGCATCATCTCGGCCGGGGGCAGCGGCGGTACCGCCCTGGTGACCCCGGCGATGCGAAGTCTGCCGGTGGGCGTACCCAAAGTGATGGTTTCCACGGTCGCTTCCGGCAATGTCCGGCAATACGTGGGCCCTTCAGACATCTGCATGATGTATTCGGTCACCGACGTGGCCGGCATCAACCGCATCTCGGCCAGCGTGTTGTCCAACGCCGCCCACGCTCTGGCAGGCATGATCGGGTTTCGACAGGAGGCGGACCGCTCCCGGCTGCCGGCTATCGGACTGACCATGTTCGGGGTCACCACCCCTTGCGTCCAGGCGATCACCAAGGCGCTGCAAATGCGCTACGACTGCCTGGTGTTCCATGCCACCGGCACCGGGGGCCAATCCATGGAGAAACTGGTTGAATCGGGTATGCTCGAAGGCGTCATCGACGTTACCACCACCGAAGTGGCCGATTTTCTGGTAGGCGGCGTCATGAGCGCCGGTGAGGACCGCATGGGGGCCATCATCCGGAGTCAAATTCCCTATGTCGGCTCCTGCGGGGCGCTGGACATGGTCAATTTCGAAGCCCTCGACTCGGTGCCGCAGAAATTCAAAGACCGCAACCTCTATCAACACAATCCCCAGGTGACCTTGATGCGCACCACCGCGGCGGAAAATCAGGCCATTGGGCGCTTTATCGCCGCCAAGCTCAACCAGATGGAGGGGCCCGTGCGTTTTTTGCTGCCCCTAAAAGGAGTTTCGCTGATCGATGCCCCCGGCAAACCGTTTCACGACCCGGCGGCCGACCGAATGTTGTTCGACACCCTGGAAAGCGAATTTCGGCCGGGTCCCAATCGCCGGCTGATCAAACTCGCCCTGAACATCAATGATCCGGCCTTCGCCAAGGCCCTGGTCGATCACTTTTTGGACATTATACTAATGCAGTAATAGTTATGAACTTCTCATTAACATCCGGTTTTGCCGGACATAATATTTAGGAGATTGACATGGCGCGTTTCACCCGACAACAAATTTTAGATCGACTCAACGCGAAAATTCGCAGCGGACAGCCCATCGTCGGCGGCGGTGCCGGCACCGGACTGTCGGCCAAATGTGAGGAGGCCGGCGGCATCGACCTGATCGTTATCTACAATTCAGGCCGCTACCGCATGGCCGGCCGGGGATCGCTTGCCGGGCTTATGCCTTACGGCAACGCCAACGACATCGTGATGGAGATGGCCCGTGAAGTGCTGCCGGTCACCCGCAACACCCCTGTGCTGGCCGGCGTCAACGGCACCGACCCCTTTTGCATCTTCGACCACTTTCTCGACCAACTCAAGGCCGTGGGGTTTGCCGGGGTGCAGAATTTCCCTACGGTGGGACTCATCGACGGCACTTTCCGGCAGAACCTGGAGGAAACCGGGATGGGCTTCGGGCTGGAGGTGGACATGATCCGGTTGGCACACGCCAAAGACATGTTGACGACGCCCTATGTGTTCTCCGAAGACGATGCCATTGCCATGACCGAGGCCGGAGCCGATGTCATCGTCTGCCATATGGGGCTGACCACCGGCGGCAACATCGGGGCCGACACGGCCAAGACTCTGGACGATTGTGCCGATTATATCAACGCCTGGAGCACAGCAGCGCTGAAAAAGCGCCGGGACGTGATCATCCTGTGCCATGGAGGTCCGATCTCCATGCCCGCGGATGCCGAATACGTCCTGAAGCGCTGTCCGGAATGCAACGGATTTTACGGGGCCTCCTCGATGGAGCGGCTGCCTACCGAGAAGGCCCTCACGGCCCAAACCAAAGAATTTCTCAACATCAAGCGCAGCTAACGGCAGCCCAAAAAACAGGTTTTAAAAAGGTTTCAGGTGTCAATAAAGAAAAAGACGACAGAAGTCAGAAGCCGGATGACAGAAGACAGATGGCAGAGGACCGAAAATAGAAGGTGAGAAGATAAGAAGGTGAGAGGGTGAGAGGGTGAGAGGGTGAGAAGATGGGAAGCGGGTTGAAGTTATTGGTTATTAGCCTTTAGGAGACGAAGTTAAAAAGGGAACCACCACGGAACAGAAGAATATCTGATTTCGATGTCCTACGGTGCCTTGTGACTATGAACTATGAGCTATCTGCTACGAGCTCATCTATCTGAACCCTGAACCCAAAACATCCAGCATCAAGTATCCAGTAGGAGGAGTGTCATGACAATATACGGGTGGGTTATTCTAGCGGTCATTATTGCGATAATCCTCATCGCGGTGGGGATCTGGTTCATCCGGTCCTTTTATCGCCGATCGTCTAAGGAAATCGCCTTCGTTCGCACGGGACTGGGGGGGCAGAAGGTCATCATCGATGGTGCCGCCTTTGTTTTTCCGATTTTTCACGATGTCACCGAAGTCCATCTCAATACCCTGCGGCTGTCGGTGGTGCGTGATAATGAGAATGCATTGATCTCCAAGGACCGCATGCGCGCTGACGTGGCCGTGGATTTTTACATTCGTGTCCACAAAGAGGTCGACAGCGTCACCATTGCCGCCCAGACCCTCGGGCGCAAGACAGGCAAGCCCGACGAACTGCGAGAGATGATGGAGGGCAAATTCGTCGACGCACTGCGGGCCACGGCCGCCGGCATGACCTTGGAAATGCTCCACGAGAAACGCAGTCAATTCGTTCAGGCCGTGGGACAGGCCGTGGCTGAATCCCTGACCAAGAACGGGTTCGAACTTGAATCGGCCAGCCTGATCAACCTCGACCAAACCGACATGGAGTATTTCAACCCCTCCAATGCCTTTGATGCCGAGGGCTTGACCCGGTTGACGGACGAGATCGAACAGCGCAAGAAGACACGCAACGACATCGAGCAGGACACCCTGATCCAAATCCGAACCAAGAACTTGGAAACCGAAAAGCAAGGCCTGAATATCGAACGCGAGAGCGAATACGCCCGCTTGGCCCAGGAAAAGGAGCTGGAGTTCCGCCGCGCTCAGCAGCAGGCTGAATTGGCCCGCGAGCGCGCCGAGCGCAAACGTGAGGCGCAAGTGGCCGACATCATTGCCAACGAGGAGATCGAGAAGGCCCGCATCGCTTCCGAGCGCCAGCTGAAGCAGGACCGTATCGAGCAGCAGCGGGACATCGAGGCCTTGGAGATCGAACGGCGCAAATTAATCGAGCTGGCCGAGCACGCCCGGACGATTGCCGTGGCCGAATCCTCCGAGGCCGAAACAGCGGCACGCGCCAGGGCCGACGATGTGCGTGCGGCGGCCATTTCGGCCGAAGAAGCCGTCTTTACTGCCCGGGAGAAGGCCCAGGCGGAGCGCAAAAAACAGGTGGAGCTGATCCTGACGGCTCTGGAGGTGGAAAAGGACCAGCTGCGGCAAAAAACCCGCATCGCCACCGAAAAGGCGGTGGCCGCCGAGCAGGCGGACATTGCGCGTATCGAGGCCGATGCCTTTGCCGCAAATGAAGAAACCCGTTCGAAAGCCTATCGAATTCGGCACCAGGTCGAATCCGAGGGGGTCCGGCTCATGGCCGAGGCCAACAATATCGCCAGCCCCGAGGCGCGGGTCTCGGCCTTGCGCTTGCGCCTAGTGGAAAAACTCGACGCGATTATCCGCGAGAGCGTCAAGCCCATGGAGAAGATCGAAGGGATCAAGGTGGTTCACTTAGAAGGCCTGACGGCGCCGGCCGGCGGCGGATCGCCGGACGGTGAAGGCGGGCTCACCGACCGGCTCGTCAGCAGCGCCTTGCGCTACCGCGCCCAGGCTCCTCTCCTGGACTATCTGTTGGGCGAAATCGGGATCGATGCCGGCAACCCCAGCAAGCTCGCACAGGTTTTGGCTGAACTAAAGAAGGATCGCCCCGAAGGGGCTAAAGATAAGTAGAAAATCCAGACCCAGAGGATTCGGCTTTGTTTCATCCCAAAAGGGTTGTGTCTGGCGTCAGATAACTCATGGGATAATGGAATATTGAAAATAGCGGCCCAAAAGCGGATAATGATCTAATTTTATTTTCTGATCAGTGCCATCCATATAAAAACAGATCTCATACCGCCAAACCCAACATTCCAACATTCCATTATTCCAGTACCCCAGGGCACTCAAACACGGCAAAGCCACATTTTTCTAACCTGGCTCATAGAACCGGGTTTTAGAGGAGGATATAGATGGTCAAGGTTTATCGGTCCACGGTCCTGAATGCTCCGGCCGATCGAGTGTGGCGGGACCTGCGCGATTTCAACGGGCTTGCCAACTGGCACCCATCTATCGTAATGAGCCGCATCGAAAACGACCACCCGGCCGACAAGGTCGGGTGCGTCAGAAATTTCCAGCTCAAGGACGGCGCCCGCATCCGGGAAAAACTGCTGTCACTGTCGGATTACGACTACGCCTGCACCTACACCATACTGGACAGCCCCATGGATGTGAAGGATTACATTGCCACTTTGCGGCTGTTGCCCGTCACCGAGGGCAATCGCTGCTTCATTGAGTGGTCGGCGGAATTCGAATGCCCGCCGGAAAAGGTTGCTGAGCTGGCCGAAACCGTCGGCGACGGGGTGATTCAGACCGGGCTCGACGCATTGAAGAAACGCTACGGACAACGATGAAGATTACCGTCATTCGATCGGCCGTCATTGACGTACCCATCGACCAGCTGTGGGCTGTGCTGCGCGATTTCAGCAGTCATGACCGGTGGCATCCGGCCGTGGCCCGCAGCCGGATGGAAAACGATGTCGACGGTGACGTGGTCGGCGGGGTGCGACGATTCAGCCTCAGCGACGGCGCCGAGCTGCGTGAGCAGCTGCTGCGCCACAGCGACCGCGAGTGCACCTTTACTTACAGCATCCTTGACTCGTCCCTGCCTCTATTTGACTACGTCGCCACGGTTCGCCTCAAGCCGGTGACCGACGGCAACCGGACCTTCTGGGACTGGCGCTCGCAGTTTCGCGCCCCGGACGATCGCGCCGCAGAACTGGAAAACCTGGTCGGCCGACAGATTTTCGAGGCCGGATTCACGGGGCTGCATAAGTTTCTGGCCCAGTCGGCGGCGCTCCCCCGAACGCCGGCCCCTACAGAACCGACTCAGGTGGCCGCGGTCAGCGACCTCCTGCCTTCCAAAGCGGTGGAGGTGGCGGCTTTCGGAGGCCCCGGGGTCATGTTCCTGCGCGATGGGACCGTCCCTGCGCCGGGCCCCCGGCAGGTGCGCCTTCGCCAGACCGCGATTGCCGTCAACTTCCTCGATCTCCAGCAGCGCCGGGGAATCGCCGCGGGCTATGATCTGCCGGGAACGCCGGGGATGGAGGGCGTGGGGTTGATCATCGACGTGGGGCGGCAGGTCCATGGTTTGTTCCCGGGTGACCGCGTCGCCTACCTGAGCCGGACGCCCGGCGCCTATGTCGACATGCGCTGCATCGATGCCGACGCCTGCATCCCCCTGCCCGACGGCGTATCCGATATGGACGCTTCAACATTGCTCAAAGGCGTCACGGCTGCGTTAGTGCTTAGCCGGGTTTTCAGGGCCGCCCCGGGGGCAGCCATCCTGATCCAGGCGGTTGCCGGCGGCGTGGGCCACCTGCTCAGCCAATGGGCCAAATCCATGGATCTCACTGTCATCGGCACGGTATCTACTGCCGAGAAGGCCAAGTTCAGCCGAGACTGCGGCTGCGACTACCCCATTGTGGTCGCAGACGATACCCCCTTAGCGGCCGAAGTGATGCGCATCACCCATGGGCGCGGCGTCGACTACTGGGTTCACAGCAGCGGCGCCCAGGGACTCGATACCGCCGTCGCCTGCCTGTCTCTCTGCGGACACTGCGCCGTCATCGGCGACCGCGACGGAAAGTCCATCCCCCTGGACGTAACCGTGTTGAAGCAGCGGTCTCTGACCGTGTCGGCCCCGGTAGGCTTTGACTATTTTGACGATCGGCCCTACCTGCAGCGCCTCGCCCATCAACTGTTCGCCAAGATTCAAAGCCGCATGATTATCCCCGTCATCGAAGCGTTTCCCCTAAGCCGGGCGGCTGAAGCCCATAATCGAATCGAATCCCGTCAGAACAAGGGTGCCGTCGTTCTGACCCCGGAAGGGTGAACCCCGGAAATTTTCCATTTAAAGTGCTCTTCCAGTTTTAATATTTGCGTCAGTCTAATGCTTGGCAGCTGTTGACTTGTCCAGATATTGCTATGATGAAAGCAGGAACTAGATCCGATAAAGTTTCAGCGGGCTGTCGGCCAATTTTTGATTGGCAGCGTCCAACTTATCTTCACCGGATATCACCGCCACCGCCCTGTCTGTCTCCTGCCAATCGAAGTATTTCTCGGCGGCCTGCATCACCTTTTTGCGGGTCAGTGACAAAAGCGCACTTTTGAACCGCAGGCGCATCTCGTCGGACAAAGAGATAATTTTCCGGTAAAACGCTTTGCGGGCCGCCGGTCCCGGGGGATCGGGTTTGTCAATTTCAGAGCAAACCTGCAATACCGCCTCATCGACATCTTCAGCGTCGAACTTGCCCGCCCGAATAAATGCAGCGGCATTGTCAAAGGCATTTAAGGTGGCTACGATGTGGGGGTCCCGGTAAGAAGCAAAACTGAACAGACCGTCTTCCGGGCTGTATAAAGCGAAACCGCCGTAAGCCCCGCCCTTTTCCCGAATCTCACGGTGCAGATACATGGAACGCAGAATCTTGCTGATCACGGATAAGGCCGCACTGTCCGCATGTTCCATGCGAACGGTTTCAAAGGCCAGCGCGACGAATGAAACGGCCGAAGAAGTGCTCCATCCCTCGCGAACCATTTCACTTTCCAGGCTGATGTTCGGCGCAATGAAGCCATCGCCGCTTCCCTCACCGAAACCGCTAAAAACCGAAGTCAAATTTTCAACGGCATTCGTCATCGCAGCATCTTCTCCAATTAAGGCCATTTTGAAATTATTTTGGGTGAGCAGCGATTTTCCGATGGCCGCCAGGTCCTTGGAAATGGCCCCGAGCTTTTGCTGGTCAAGTTCATCGGAAAGCTGCTTGATGGTCTGCAGGTGATGCACCCCACTCCAGATTTCGCCCAGCGCCCGGGTGGCGGAAAATCGCCGTGAAGCCAGGGAAATCGCCAGTCGATGGCCGTTATGAATGACCATGGATTCCAAGCCGGCCCGATACTCGAGCAGCAGGTTTTTCAGGCGTATGGTATCGGAAAAATCACACTGGTGCAGCAATTCCCGGATGATATCAAACATCCGGTCCTGATTCCTGAGCAGGCATTTGCCGTTAAAAGAGATAAAGGGGACGCACTCCCCGGCCGGATCAAAGCGGGTGCGGGAGTGGGTCGACAAACCGATGCCCCCTGTATGGGCATCAATGAGCTGTGCCAGTTCGGCGTAGTTGCGGCTCCGGGTGCCTATTCTGGAAAAAGCATAACAGAAAAAGGGGGCCAACGGCACCAGGGCCGCGGGCAGTGAACCGGTTCCGGCTGCCGCGGCAAAGTACACAATACCGGAGGTAGCCTGGTTGTACATGACGGCGTGCAGGCCGTCCTCTGAGCCGCTCGCTTCGATAATGGGAACCGACGGTGGAATATCTTCCCGCTGCAGCGTGGGAAGGCTGGAAACGTCCTCTTCGGATTCCTGCAGCCGCTGCAACGCTTCCGCGTCCTGTTGAATCAGCTCGATATCGGTCGGCGACAGATTCTTTCTGAGGCGGTCAAGCTCGACGTCCTGACGTCTGGCTTCCCGTTCCTCCATCTGTTGATCCGGTGCCAGCGTCAAAAGAATCCGGTGCGGGTTGTCCAGAAAGTATTTTTTGATTTGGCTTTCAAAAAAAGGGCCCTTGGCCAGCTCGCTTTGCAGTCTGACCAGATCGGCATCAAAATTTAAAATCTTGAGCGGGTCGCCGCCGTGGAACCAGCTGCCGGAAAATGTCAGCAGCAATTTGATGCCATAAGGGTAAGGCGTGTTGGTGATCTCCTTGCGATGAAACTCAATCTGATGTATTGCGGATTCAATCAGCTTTTTTTCAATACCGCCGGCGGCAAGCCGGTTCAGTACGTCCAGAATGATCTCTTCGATCTTGCCGGCGGATGACTGCGCGACATCTTTCAAACCGCTGACAAACAGCGAGTCGCGGTTATCGGCTTCAAAACCGGCGCCGTCGCACAGAGCGCTGCCAAGTCCGGCGTCGATCAGTGCTTTGCGCAGGGGAGAGGCGGAATTGCCGAGCAGGATCTGTTCCAGCAAGGTCAGGGTCAGGATCTCAAACGGTTCCTTGATGTCGGCCGTCAACCAGGCCAGGCAAACCTGACATTTTTTGCTGGCGTCCTCTTTTTTACTGAACGGATACGGGAAGGTCACCGAGCGCGGATGGTTCCAGCGCGGCTGGGATTCAACGACTGTTCCGGGCTCAATTCGCTTGAAATTCTTCAGGACCGCAGCGTCAATAAAAGCCAGATGATCTTTAAGGGGCAGGTTGCCGTAGGTATAGAAAAATGCATTGCTGGGATGGTAATGCTTTCGGTGAAATTCTTTAAGCTGTTCATAGGTTAACGCCGGAATTTCAGCCGGCTCCCCGCCGGAATTAAACCGATAGGTGGTCGCGGGGTACAAGGCTTTGAGAATGGAACGTGCCATCACCTGATCCGGCGAAGACATGGCGCCTTTCATTTCATTGTAAACCACGCCTTTGTAAGTCAATTGAAACGTGTCCGCACCCCGACCCTGCTGGTTTTCTGCAAGCTCCAGGCGGTGCCCCTCCTGTTTAAAGCTGAGCCTTTCAAGTTTGGGGAAAAATGCAGCATCCAGATAAACATCCATCAGATTGTAGAAATCCTTTCCATTCTGGGTCGAGAAAGGATACATGGTCCAATCCGATGCGGTAAAGGCATTCATAAAGGTGCTCAGGCTTCTTTTAAGCATTGAAAAAAACGGATCACGCACCGGATACTTTCGCGAACCGCACAAAACCGTATGTTCAAGGATGTGGGCCACGCCGGTGGAATCCTGTGGAACAGTCTTGAAAGCGACGCTGAAGGTGTTTTCTATGTCGCTGTTGCTGATGTGCACATGTTTCGCTCCGGTTCCCGAATGCTCCAATTCGTAAAAAGTTGAAGTTATCTCCTTCAACGGCTCAATGCGTTCAATGCGATAACCACAGATACAATCACCCTGCTTAAGATCCGGATTAATAGTGTCCGCTATAGTTTCCATAGTCACCCCGTTTTTTCTTGAATTTGTTTTGTGTATTTTGTGGCAGAGGATCTAATTATTTGCTGAAAAACCCACTCAGAGAAATGCCTAAAGTTAGAAAATGCCTAAAATGCCTAAAATTGATGAATTCTGGCGATTATATTATCGAAGAAACCCAGAACGCGCTATCAACTATTTTCTTAATTTCCGCCATTCCATAAGCCAAACAGCGTCCTTTCATAAAAAGTTGAAATGCAGTGACACCGCCATTTTAGGCATTTTAGGCATTTTGCAATTTTAGGCATTCATCAGGGCGTCCGTGCTAGACTGCGATATAAATCCCTCTGCTTTTGCGTTTTATTTTACCGGTTTTGTTTAAACGAAAAATGATGTTGCGAATTTTTTTCTCGTCAAAACCGGTTTTGGCCTGAATTTGAGCAAATCCGATGCCTTCTTTGGAATTTCTAATGGTATCGAGCACGATATCCACGGCCATCAACGACGCTTTTCTGCGGCCGATCGGAGCTTTGGCACTGTAAGAGTCCATGGATAGATTATTAATCATAGATTCAAGCCGGTCCAGTTTGGCCATCAGGTGGTCAACATCTTTTTTGGTGGGGATGTTATAATTATGCATAAAAAATTTGACCATGGCATCAAAACTGATTGGCCTCCCCTTCCTTCTGGGCATGGGAACCTCCTTTGTCAAAATCAGCGACCACCGGCGGAGCTGTGGATATGATGAAGCACCCTGGAAGGGGCCGACGATTTGCTCCGCCGGTGGTCGCTGATATATATCAATAATTAGAGAATTTTAAATTCATATCCCTACCTTGTGCCTTCGTGTCTTAGTGGCTGGATTTTTACCCACTGTCTAACCCAAAGAAATTACGATAAAATTAAGGAATATTCATCGAAAAGTCAAGTAATAGCGTTTGTCATAAATATGTTCAGATGTTGGGATTGAAAATATTTTGATTAATTGATACCTAATCCGGATGAACCGGAACCAAAAAGCCGACATTAATCACGAAAGGACGAAAACACGGAAAAAATTAAATTTCGTGCTTTCGTGCTTTCGCGTTTTCGTGATGAAAACATTTTTTTATAAAATGGCAAGAGATCTCTATAATGACATCACCCCGAACATTGCTTAAAGCCTGGAACCTCAAACCCAAAAAGTATTTGGGACAGTCTTTTCTTACTGACCCGTCGATTGCCCGCACGATTATCGCCAGGGCCGACTTATCATCCCAAGATGTGGTTTTGGAGATCGGTGCCGGTTTGGGTGCTTTAACCATCCCCCTGGCACGGACCGTTAAAAAAGTATATGCCGTAGAAAAAGATAACCAGCTGATTGATTTGCTCAAAACGGAATTGCTGGCCAATCAAATTTCAAATTGTGAAATCATCTCAGGCAATATTCTTCAGATGGATTTGCGCCAATTTGCAGAATCCGGCGGGCGCAAAATTACGGTGATCGGCAACCTGCCCTACAATATTTCTTCCCAGGTAATTATCAAACTGATTCACTCACGCCACGAATTTGAACGCGCGATTTTCATGTTTCAAAAAGAACTGGCCCAACGCATCGCAGCCCGTCCGGGCGGGAAACAATACGGCCGCATAACGGCCGTGCTGCGATACTGTGCTGATATTCGAACCCTTTTATATGTCAGCACTTCCGCCTTTTATCCGACGCCGAAAGTGGACTCGGCCGTTATTGAAATCAAATTTAAACCCACAACAGGATACGGCTCCCATGACGAAGCCATGCTGTTTGCCGTCATCAAAGCGGCATTCGGCAACAGACGCAAAACCTTAAAAAACGCGCTTGCGGCCAGCGGGCTTCAAATCGATTCCCAAATCGCCCTGCAAGCCTTGTCGTCTGCAGGGATCGACCCTTCCCGCCGGGCGGAGACTCTGGAACCGTCTGAATTTATATCGCTGGAAATCGGCCTGAGAAAGGCCATGGATAAAGGATAAAGGTGTCAGGTGTCAGCGCGCAGGCCTCAGAGCGTCCGGTTAGATCAAAGAAGAAAATTTTATGCTGCCTGTCGACGGATTCAAGATATTGTGGGAGCGGTTTTTAACCGCGATAAACTCGGTAGGGCTGCCATAGAAAATCGTGGTTGAAAACCACTCCTACCCGGCATAAACTGCTACCGAAAAAATCATCGGTCGCCTGATTTTTCGCTGACACCTGAAACCTAAACTCTAAAGGCTGAATCCGGAATCTTGAACCCAGAACCTTGAACCCAGAACCTCTGGACCCGATTTAATGCTTGACCGTCATGTGTAGTGGTATTAATATTAAACCATCGCGAACTTCTGAAATATCCAACTTTAAAGGAGAATAAAATGGCAGTAAAAATCCTGATTAAGCGTAAAGTCCCCCATGAAAAGGCCCGCGAAATGATTCCGCTTTTCCGGCAAATGCGGGCCTCCGCCGCAACCCAGTCAGGCTATATCACCGGGGAGACCCTGAGAAGTCTGGATAATCCGGAAGAATTCCTGGTCATCAGCACCTGGCAGTCATCTGAGGACTGGAATAAATGGATGCAAAGCGAGGAGCGCAATAAGGTTCAGCGTAAAATCGATGGATTGCTGGGGGGCGAGACCCGCTACGAAATATACCATTACGGATTTTCAGAGTAGCAATCCGCAGCATCGCAAGAAATCAGCATTCGCTCCTTGAAGCGTTGGTGTTGGTACTGCCGTACAGGGCCAAATATACAGAACGCTGCGATGCATGCGCGATTATTCCCGCCGTTCTGAATAACGTTGTGAAAATTCTATATCGTAGGGTGGGCATTGCCCACCAAAGATAGCCTGTCTTGCTTGTTAACGGTGGGCAATGCCCACCCTACATCTAAAAATTACTACATCACGAAAAAACAAATCGTCGACGCTTACAAAAGCTTAGCGACCGACACCGTTCGATCGCCAAGCATGTTGACGTAACTTCCCATTTCATTATCGTACCAGCCATATATGACCGCCTGGGTTACCGGTATCCTGACAACCGTACCGCCCGAATCAGATTGCAGATTTGTCTGCAGACCCGGAATATTCGCGAGATCGATGGTTGCTTCTGCGGTTCGGCTGTGGGTTTCGGCGCCTTCAATGGTCGCGGCTACCCGCGGGAGGCCGATGATATCTCCGGAAACATTCTGTTTCTCGGTATAGTACAGATAGCCGTCCGGGCTGTCGGCGGAAGCCTGCCGGTAGATATCGTTGATCATTTCCCGGCGGACATATTCCCCTCCCGGTTCTTCCTGCAAATTGATCACCAGAATAATCAGCGATCCGGTGCTGGTGGGAATTCTCACCGATTCGGCGATAAAGGCAATTTCTTCCATTTCAGGAATGACCAACCGGAGCGCTCTGGCCGCTCCGGTGGTCGTGAGAATGATATTGTTCATAATACTTCGGTTCTTGCGCAAATCGGTATTGCCGGACTTGGGCAGCCGGTCCAGAACTTGCTGGGAACCGGTAGCGGCATGCACGGTTGCCATCGATGCGGACATTATTTTTTTGGGGCCAAAGGAATCAATCAGGGGTTTCATCATATGCGCCAGACAGGTGGTGGTACATGAGGCATTGGATATGATTTTATGGCGTCTGGGATCATAGTCATTGGTATTGATGCCCATCACGGTGGTGACGGCATCCTCCGGGGTGGAAGCCCTTTGGTCCTTGGTTTTAAAGGGAGCGGAAATAATCACCTTATCCGCCCCGCAGGCCAGATGACCTCTGATGGTTCCCCGCGGGTTGTCCAATCCCAGGTTCGGATCCAGAAATTGACCGGTCGTATCAACCACCAGCCGCACATTCTGTTGATCCCAGCCGATATCGGCCGGGTCCCGCTGACTTCTTAAGAAACGGACTTTGATACCGTCAATGACCATCGATCCGGCGGCTTCATTCAGATCACCGATAACCGGCCGCCCCTTGTGACCGTAAAGATATGCATGGAGCCAGCCATAAGTGGAATCCCTTTCAACATAGTGCACGATATCCTCAAGCGATGTCCCGACCAGGCGCCCGACGTTGACGACGATCTCCTTAAAGTACTTACGCGCCACATGGTGCCACACGGTCAACTTCCCGATTCGGCCAAACCCGTTTACGCCCAGTTTTAATCCAAAGCTACCGGCATTTGTCATGTCCATCATCCTTCCTGTCTCTAATGATTGAATATATTAGATTGAATATTGAAAATTTAAGGTACGCCTCCGGCGAATCTATTATCCTAACATCAATAGTAAAAATGGCGGAGCAGAGCGACCTCCACAAATATTCAATATTCAGTATTCAATTTTAAATTCCCACTACCCTTCTACGTTTCCTTCACCTTAACCAATCCCTTAAAGACAGATCCTTCCTGGCCGTCAATGCTGATATGATCACCGGATTTTACAAATGTCTGGTTAAAGAAACAACTTTTTTGCCGCTCATCACAAAGCAGATCACCGCACCCCACAACACAAGTTTTGCCAAGCCGGTGGGCAACCACGGCCGCATGCGATGTCAACCCGCCCCTGGCTGTCAGCAAGCCGTCCGCAGCGTGAATTTCTCGAATATCGTCGGGCACAGTATCGGCTCTGGCAAGAATTAAGTTGGTTTGCGGTTCATTGATACGCCATTCTTCAATCTCTTTAAGATTGAACACCAGCCGTCCGCCCATTGCGCCGCCGCTCACACCGATCCCATGCCCCAGGTAAACGGCTTCATTTTTCTCGTTGAAGTCAAAGGTCAGTGCTTTTTTACGCTCACGGATGGCCAGGTCACGGGTTTGGAGCAGGTATAAATCTTTAACCGACGGGCTTTCAAAGGTAAATTCCATTTCCTGGGGACTCCATTTTTTCTCGTCGATCAGATCATGCGACCAATTCTTTAAAGCAGTATAAATTTGCGGAAAATGGGTTTCCAGGGTGATATCTGTGTCCCGCATTTCGATTTCCTGCTGAAATATCGAAATAGGATTTGTTCTGACCAACCCGGAGACAACATCCTCGCCCTGGTTGCCGATGGTAAAGTCGCCCCACAATTTTAAGGTGTCGCCGGACCATCGGGGGTTGTGGGTAAAAATAACACCGGAGCCTGATTTCTCGGATATGTTGCCGTAAACCATTGCCTGAACGGTAACCGCCGTGCCCCAATCGTCTGAAATCCCCATAATTTGACGGTAAGCTCCGGCCCTGGCGGATTCCCATGAGTCCAAAACGCTTTTGATTGCCATGTAGAGCTGGTCAAACGGCGTTTCCAGGACTACAACCCCCGAATCCTGAATCAAGGCTTTATAGATCAGAGCCACCTGCTTCATTTGCTCGCCGGTGAATTCTCTTTTGTAGGGAACTCCCTGCTTGATTTTCTGTTCATTGATGATCGCGTCGAACTCATCGCGCTTGAGTCCGAAAGCCATTCCGTAGCATTGCAGAAACCGGCGGTAATTGTCCCAGGCAAACCAGGCGTTTCCGGTTTTGGCGGCAACTCCCGCCGCAATCTCCTCGTTGTTGCCCACATCCAGCAAAGTATCCATCATGCCGGGCTGGGAAATCGAAGCGCCGCTGCGTACGGATAGCAGCAGCGGGTTCTTTGGATCGGCGAAGGTTTTGCCGCTTATTTTTTCCAGTTTAGCTATGTTGCGGGCTACCTGTTCCTTGAAATTTTCAGTCGCCGGCGGATAGCTGTCGATGACCCGGCGGCAGCGAAATACTTCGGTGGTGATGATAAATCCAGGCGGCACGGGAAAACCGAAATTCTTCAGTTTGACCAGGTTGAGCCCCTTGTTGCCCAGGTGAATGATGCCCGTCACACGACTTCTAGCGGAGTGGATCGGGGTCATGGCACTTTGAGGATCATAAAGCAGCAGCTGATGCAGAAGATCTTTGGGCAACTTATAGGATTGCTGGAAAAGCGTCGTCAGAATCCTGCTCAGGAATAAATCCAGCTGTTGCAATCCCAGAGACAGTGCAATCTGCTCCCGGAAAAACATTTCGGACACCCGGTGTTCAAGTTTATCACCGTCTTCCAGCTGTTCCCTGGGAAGAAATTTCGGCAGGATCTGATCGGTGGAAATCTGCGACAGGATGCGGTTGAGGTTCTGGCCGTGAATATTGTGAAAATGGTCGTGGATAATGTTTCTGACCGCCTGGGCGAAACCTTTAAATATATCCAGGTACTGGGTCTGAGTGAACCCTTTGACTTCCAGCGAATGGGCCAAAAATTCCAGCTGGCGCTCAATTTCTACCGATAATATCCCGTCCAGTTTCAATGCTTTGTCAAACAGCCTTAAAAGGCTGTATATCTGGTAAAAGGTGGCTTTGGTAATCAAGCTCAGATCGATATCTCGAATAAGTTCTTCGAGCAGCACATTCACCAGGGCCTCCAATCGAAAGGTGAGTCCCAGACAATCAAATTTCATCTCGTGATAACTGCCGTACATGGAAGGAATGTCAATGGTGATATGTCTTTTTTTATAAATATTCTCTTTGATTTCAAATGATTGTTCGGAGGTAATAATATCTTTGAGTTTTTCGAGATAATCCAACAGCATAAAGAGCCTTATTTTTATATCGGGCTCGGCCAGCGCCTTTTCCACCCGCTGCAAATCCGGCAGGGCTTCGGTGCGCAGCTGGGAGATATACCCTGCCAGTTCATGGTAATCAAAGCGGTATTTTTGATGGAGCAATTTATAAAGGGTCATGGATAAGACGGCGCGTTCCCGATCAACGTCGGGGACATCGGGAATCTCGGCCAACAGGCTGCCTATTTTCTTTCCGGAAAGCGTCAGTAGATCATGAGGAATTTCGATGCCCTTCTCTGCCAGATAAGAGTATATCTTATGGACACCGTCGATAAATGGTCCGGTGGTGTCGATTTCATCATAGATCGAAGGCGGCAGGTAAGGTACCAGAAAAGTTTTATCGCGCGTCTGCCAGAAGCGCAGGGTTGCCTCCATAAACGGCACAATCCGATTGCTGCTCTCAACGTGGCTTTGTTTGCGTAAAAAATGAATGAGTCTATCCCGGCGATGCGAGATTTCATCGATCCGCGTCGAGGTGTCCCTTAATTTTCCTTCAGCCCCGATATCATTAAAAAAAACCGGAAGCAGCCTGGTGAGCTGTTTGGCAAGATTAAATACCGGTCTGATGTTGCTGTTTAAAAATCGGGTGATGTCACGCGGCAAAAGATCTATATCTCTGATAAAGACGCCGCAGATCGAAAGATGGATAATCAGTCCGGATAGCAAACGGGTTGACCATTTCGGATTGACCTCGATCAGCTCCAGCCAGGTTCTGATATTCTGGATATGGGCGCCGTTGACCCTCGTTTGCCATTCATTATCCACGCCCTGGAGCATGGGTGCCTGGAAACCCAGATCGATAACACCGTTGATAAAAAAATTAACCAGATCGATTTCATCGGTGTTGTAGACACCTCTGCCCATGTTCAGCACGCAATTTAAGGCTGTCGCCGGATACATGCGGGTCTGTTCTTTTAAAATGGTAAAGGTTTTGCGGATCAGATTCTCGATAATTCGATAATTATCATTCTCGATGATCCAGGTCAGGGTCTGGTTAATCTCTCGCAGGGTTTCCTCGTGGATCAGGGATAAGCCCCTGAGATTCATGATTCGGAAAAGGAAAATTAATTTGAGGTGGTGAGCACGGCCTTTTTTATCAAATTTTTGCAACAGCTGCCGCGGAATTCGGCGGTAGGTTTCTAAAATCTGTCCGAAACCGGGAAGCTCCAGCAACCGTGTCAACACCTCGCGGGATTCGATCGCCTGATCCTGTATCGTCGATTTAAGCTGACCCTGCCATTCATGGAGCTGGTGATGGGATATGGGGTTAAAAAATTCAGTCAATGGGTTTCCATCCAAGACTACATCCGCTTCCTTTTCAAACCAGGTCTGAGGATCTTCCACATCCAGCCAGTAACTGTAAGTATGGCCATAATATTTTATCAGCAAAAGATTAAGGGATCGGTAATTGGTGCCGGACTGGGCCGAACTTTCCAGATAAGCTCGCGCCAACCGGTTAATCCCATAGTAGCTTCTTACGAACATAGCGAAGAGGTCATCCGGTAAACTGCGAATTCGTACATGAGCGGCATCGATGACCGGTTGAAAATCCTCAAATCTCGGGCCGGAGTCGTTAATTGATTTTTGAATAAACAACAAAATGTTGTCGACCGAATCTCTTTTGACATCTTCTTCTCTGCAATCCTCTAAAGCGTTGATCAAAATATCGATGAGCAGCCGGGCCGCCTCAGGTCCTCCGGGGTGATTCTTGAGCAGATGAAAATATTCCAGCGCATATTTGCGAGCTTCCGTAACGATAAACCGCCAATTGCGGTAGGGATGCGACAGCTCTTTCAGAAAGGTATTCAAACCTTCCAACAAGCCGTAATATTTCGACATTACCTCCTGCAAGACGACGTATTTGGCATCTATCGTGACGTCAACATGGTAATCGGCCAGGTTAATCTCAAGGGCTTTGGATTTTACTTTCAAAGGTGACAACCTCCGGAATCGAATATCATGGTCGGCTCATCCCAGATAGGGGTTAAAATGAAGCGATTCAAGTACTCCCATATTCATCAGCAAAATGCGGACTGTCAAGAAAATATCAGAGCCGGAGGTGAATTTCAAGGAAAGGATTGGGGGAGGGTATATCGGGGTAAACGCGATAAATATAAGCATCAGCGCATTGCCTAAACTATCAACTTTTTACCTATAGAAAGGTTTCAGGTGTCACCATCACTCCAACACCCCATCGCCCTATCTCGCCAACCCAATCAGCCGATACACCACCATACCCGCCAGCCAGGCTACATCTTCGGGCGAGAGGATCCGGCCGATGTTTTTGTCAAAAAGGATGTTGGCTTCCGCCGGGAATTCATCGTCGCCGCTCCAGATAATCAGCTGCAGGGAAACGGCCGGCAGGACCCTGATTTCAAAACCGGCATCACCGGTGTCAATTTTCGCAGCGTTCAGCTGCCGGGTGGACCTGGAAAATCCGGCAATATCCCCGCCGAAAACCTTTTTTAAGGGCTCAACCGCCCGTTTAACAAATGCACCGAAATAAAAACCGGCGCCGGGAATTTCCCGGTACGATATCCACTGGCGGGCCGGTGACGGCATCTTTCCGGCCAGCATGTAATGCAAAATCAGAACCTGCTCCTGGAGCGGGACCCCCTGATCGTTTGCTGCCGCATCTTCAAACTCGAATTGCGGGTAGACCACCCGATAAACACGGTCGAGAAAAGGGATGCGAAATGAACTTTGACCGAAAGATTCGAAGCCGGTTTGCTTTAAAATGATTTCAAAAGGTACGCGGGACAGCTCTTCGATGGCTAATTTTCTGGCGTTGATGTAGTCGTCAATGCGGGGCATGATAATTGTCCGTGTTACGGGATACATGGTACGGGGTGCGGGTTGCGCGGTGCGCGTCTCGGGTTACGCAGTGCGAGTTTCGCGGTTCGAATGCCGGGTACCGCGACGCAGATCGCGACCTTCTGTCTAGAGGAGCTTGCGCCCGGCGGGAGTGAAACATCATAGTTTTTAAATCTATGCCTTACAGTGCAATTTTATGTATTACGATGTCAATGGATTGGAAAGCCCTGCTCCAGAGGAGAAGGGCTTTTTCAAAGCAGCAAAGGTTCCGCAGGGGTAATTACCTTAACAGGCTTCTATGCAGGACAATCACCTAAACCCGCAACTCGTTGCCCGTACCTCGCAATCAGCACCGCGCAACCCGCAACGCGTTTAAAGCTCAAGCCATGAATCCGAGTACAGTGTCCGGCCGAGGATGACGTCAACGGTTTTGACATAATCCTGCAACTCTTTGGAAAGTGATTCCAGCGGAGGTGCATTGCCGTCCATAGCCTGATAAATCAGATCCACAATATCCTGGCGCTTTCCCTTGGCAATCGCAATCAGTTGATCATCCAGCGGATCGGCAATGACCGAGTGCATCCCGTTTCTCTGGAGCATCACCATGTAAGTCTGGTTGAGTATCGGACGCAGGTGATCCGGCGGTCCGTTGGAGATGTTGGAAAGCCCGCAGGTGCTCTTGGCTCCCGGCGATATTTCCGGCAGCATCTCCATAAACGCCATCAGGCTAATGGCCTGAGGTTGTTGGATGTTCACCGGTGTGACGATGCCGTCCACCCAGATTTTTTCATTGGGTATGCCGGCTTCATTGGCAAAATACAGCAGCTCAACACACAACGCAGCCCGTTCGTTCTCATCGCGCGGCAAACCTTCCGGTCCCCACATCAGGGCAATAAAATCGGCGTTGTGCTCCACCGCAAGCGGAACCATGGCCTCATAGCGCTCGGGGCGCACCATGATGGAATTGATCAGCGGGGGTTGCGGTGTGTCCTTGTAAACTTTAAGGGCTGCCGCAATCGCAGTGATATTTGATGTATCCAATGCCAGCGGGACGTCGTCGACCACCTCCTGGACCGTTTGAACCACCCAGGGCATGAGTTCATGTCCATCCTTTTTGGCCGGTCCGAGATTGATGTCGATATAGTCCATGCCTTTCTCCCGCTGAAAAAGGGCTTCCTGCTGGATCGGCTTGGGATCGCGCGCCTTGAAGGCGCCGCCGATCTTTTTGGATATTACGTTTAAACTTTCACCTATTAGTAGCATGCAACCACCTCCCTGTTAAAATTTTGAAAAAATTTTATCTTGCTTTTAAAAACCCGGGAATATGGGCAGCTTCCCTGGGACCCACGGTAATCGTCCAGCCGGGCAATTCCTCCTCCACATCACCGGCGATGGCGGCTGCATATCCGGGAATGATCAATTGCTGATGTTTGACCTTGTCGGCAATGCCGCTTTTTTTCACAAATGCGCCGACATCATCGCCGGCGAATTTGCCGGCCGCCCAGGCAGTCATGACGGAAAGCCCCTCGGAGTCCTTGATCAACAGCCAGGAAGGAACCCGGCTGCCTTCGATTTCGCCGGAAACGATAAAATAGGTCAGGGCAAAGTTGGTGGTTACCAAAACCGGAGAATTTTCATCCGGATTGTTGATTTCATAGATTCCTTCGGTGACCGTCATGGGTCGCTGCGGATCGGTGTAGATGTTCAAACGTTCCAGCAAAAGGGGGAACAAACTTTCACCGGCAAAATCCGATAGCGCCACGATGCCGCCGTATTTGGCAATAAATGTTCCGGCAATCAAGGTTTCCATGTCCAGGTTGGCTGCCATTTCACACGGGAAGGTGATGGTCGGAAATCCCAGGGCCCGGTTTCCGTCCTTGAGGGCGGCCCGCCTTATGGCGACCATATCCTGGTGGGCTTGCTTGATTTCCCTGGAACCCGGGTCGATCACCAGATCCTTGAGCCCGGCAGCGGTGAGCTTTTCCGTCAACGGAATAAGACCGGCAACGGAGTCCGCTTTAACGGCCAGCGGCAGGTTGTTTTCCTTGGCCAGCGCGCCGTATTCATCAACATTGGCCTCGGTTGCCGCATACATCAGCGGTTTTTTAAAGCCGCAGGCGGCGATGCCGGCTTTCATAACGGCGGCATTGTCGGTCATCAATACCAGATTGAACTCGGAGGTCTCGGCGATCTTCTTGGCGGCTTTGGCAAATGCGTCACTGTTTCCGCCGGCATCCTTCAGCGCGATCAACTCGGGTCTGAGATTCAGCCCGACTCTCTCGTACTGAAAAGCGTTCCAGAGCTTGAGTTTGGTTTCAAGATTCGCTTCGGTGATGTCGGATCCGACGACACCGGCCAGCAGCGTTTTATTATAAAAGGTTTTTTCGTGCCGGTACTGGACGGTTTCCCCACCGGTGGTGGCGGCCCTGACACCTTTGCCGATGACTACCGGACGAATCGGCGGCGCCGCAGCTTCGGACAGTTTCTCGCGGGCCTCATCGGAAACATAAGGGCAGCTGTCCAGTTCCGCCTTTCCGGAGGCAAGGTTCATGGCAAAAGCAAGGCAGGTAGGAACGCCGCATTCTTTGCAGTTGGTCTTCGGCAGGAGTTTGAAAATCTGAATTCCGGTTAATGCCATTTTTATCTCCTTAATATCGTGTTACGAGTTTCGAGGTTCGGGTTGCGCGTCGTCGCCGGAAAGTCCACTATGGATGGACCCGTAAGGCGCAACGCGCAACTCGCAACCCCTTTTTAGCCTCCGATAATCGAGTCCATATCCAATGCCGGATGCTTTTTCTCCTGGAGGAAAGGCAGAATTTCCTCCTCGGTGACACCCACGGTTTCATCAGCAATCCGATCAATCAGATCCGGAATCCCGAGCTCTGCGCCCCGTTTGAGGAGCCGCTCTTTGATTTCTTCTTTGAGGCTCTTGGGCATCCAGACCATCCGGGCCAGCCCGCCGTCACCGACAATGAACTTGCGCTGGGTGATGTTGAACTTGGAATGGCCCACAAAACCCGGCGAAGAAGCGCCGCCGCCCATGACACCGGCCAGGGTGGTAAACTTCATGCCGCAGGGGGTCTCGCCGGCGTAATCCCGGTTGACCGTCATCACCCCGTTGCAGGAGGGCAGCATGGCGGCGATACACTCGCAGCAACCGCAGGTGGTCATGGGATCGATCACCATGGAATAGAAATTATAGTGGCTGACCGCTCCGCGGGATGCCTTGTAAACAAATTCGTTGACCCCTTTCCACTGACCCAGCACCGGATCCAGGCATTCGCCTTTTTCAATCGGCTGGTTGGGTCCGGTGGGGTTGATTTCAAATGAAGCCTTGCAGTCCATCCAGTTGTAGGCGCCGCACAATCCGGTACGCTCCGGGCTGACGGTGCACACGTGGTTGGGGGCAAAGGATTGGCACAGGGTGCAGGAGTAGTAGGTTTCCACATCCTCATCCGTCATCTTTTCGACCCGCTCATCACGCATCTTGTACTCGCCCCGAGCCCGCTTGGTGAGCTCATCGACGTCTTTCTTTTCGGTGTAAAGCGTCACCTGGACCTTATCGACGATCTTTTGAAAATCCTGATGGAATTTCGCGTGCAGCACCACGCCGATGTCTTTGAGGGTGAAGCCTTTTTCGATGGCGGCCTTGCTGATCCGGACCCAGGAGATATCCCGCTGTCCGATGTGCATGATGCCCTGGATGTAGTTGATGAGGTGATGGATCTGGCGCTCGATGATGGGCTCAAAATCCGTCTGGAACTCCCGGCCGGCGATCTGGACGTAGATGCCCAGCGGAAACGTTCCGCCCTCTTTGACTTTCCCAATATCGGGACCGACGATGTTGACCTTGCCGTCTTCGATCTCACTCATCTCGGCCATCTTGACCAGCTCGGTGCACTGGGTCTTGCCGCCGCCCGTCTGAGCGTAGAGATCGGCGCCCCGGACCCGCTCGCCTTCGTAGGCCGGGCCGAATGAACAGGGGATCTCGATTTCGGATACGGTCACTTTAAGCCCCCGCACCTCGACCGATCGCTGGACGATTTCACTAAGCGGTACGTTGGCCACAACATGCTCGTAGGTGCAGATACCGGTGGGCAGCACCTCGGGGATGTCGGTGTCGGCCAGCGTCGGAAAGCCCCAGTTGATACAGCCCGCGGCAGCCCCGGCCCAATCGGTGCCGACCTCGCCCAAGGCATTGACAAAGGCGAAGATGCGGTTTTTGTTGTAGAGCAGCATTTTTTTGTAGTCGCCGGGCTGCACGTTGCCGAACGCCATGGCGGCTCGGTTGGCAAAACCCAGGGCGAAAATGGCCGAGGAGATATCCGGGCCGAACGGCACGATGCGGGTATTCCAGCCGATCTGGACCCCGGCTTCGATCAATTGCTGCGTAACGGACGTGTTGTTCTGGTTGGCGGCCAGGAAGATATAAAGGCTTCGTCTCTGGTAGTCTTCCACGATGTCTTTGGCGATCTCGGGTGTCGGCGCCGCTCCCACAATCGCGGCAAAACCCGGGGCCGTGCCGTCGACAAACTCAACCCCTCTTTTGCGAAAAACCGTGTCGTCCGCGGCCCCCAGCCAGATTTTGCCGGCCTCGATGTCGGGCTCTTCGGAATGCAGATAAAAATCCGGCTGATTCAGATACCGCAGGGCCTCGCGAATCTCAAAACAAAAGAGCGTGGCCATGCCGGCATCCAAAAGCGGTCCGAGATACGGCAGGTGGTTCATCCCCTTGATGTGCGGCGGCAGCAGCTTGCGCGCCACATCCAGGGGCTTTTTAATGTCTTCGAGGGTTTCAACCTTGATTCCCAGCAAAGAATAAATGACCGGCAGATAATAGGCCGTGTTGGGGAAGCCGACCTTGGTATCCGCATCGAAGGTGTCCAGAGCCCGTTTGTACTCTCCTTCCACCTGTGAAACGACGTTGTAGCCACCCTGAATGGCGGCAAATGCGACTAGCTTTGACATATGTTCCTCCTTCGTGGAGATAAATTAATGATTGAATATTTTAGATTGAAGATTGAATATTTAAGGACCGCCTCAGGCGGGTCCATTTAAAAATCACTCTAAATAAAATGACGGAGCGAAGCGACAACCATAATTCTTCAATATTCAATCTTCATTCTTCAATGTTTTTTTTACGCTTCGAGTGCCTGACGGCTGGCCATATCCATCAACACCCGCTCGCGGGCTTTGTCGATGCCCAGTTCTTTGCGTTTTTTGTCGATATGGGCAATCATCTTGCGGGCCATCTCGATCGGGTCGACCGCCAGATCCCACTTGCCGCCGTAGATTTTTTCCAGCTCCTCGAAGAGGTGCTTCTGAAAAACCGGGGCACCGGTCACCGGCAGCGTCACCCCGAACAGGGTGTAAACCCCGGAGGCGACAAAATAATGGCCGATGCTGATAGCTTTTTCACTCATCCATTCAGGCGCCGCTCCGGCCGCCGGCAGATCGCGAATGTCATTACCCAATCCGCCTGCTTTGACCACCTCGGTGGCCGCCAGCAGGATGCGGCTGTTGTCCACACAGGATCCCAGGTGCAATACCGGCGGAATACCCACCGTCTCGCAAACCTCGGATAGACCCGGTCCACAGAACACCTTGGCGGATTCCGGTGTCAGCAAGCCTTCCATGGCGCAGGCGATGCCGTTGCAGCCGGTGGTCAGAACAATCACGTCATTTTTGATGAGCTCCTTGACCAGGGTGATATGGGCTTCATTGTGCCGGCTGCGGGCATTGTTGCACCCGACCACGCCGGCCACACCGCGGATACGGCCGTTGATGATGTTGTCATTCAGGGTGAAGTAAGAACCGCGGAAGGTGCCCCCCAGATGATATTCAATCGACTCGACGCTAAACCCCGCGATCTGGGCCGCTTTCTGACGCGGAATCATCACCTCGGCGCCACGGTTTTGGAAATTATCGATGGCCAGGGTAACAATCCGCTTGGCGTCTTCCATGGCATGATGTTCATCAAACTCGATGTGCAGCACATTGTCCTGCTCCATTCGGGCGATCGGATGGGTCGTGATCAGCTTGGTGTGAAAACATTTGGCCACATTGGCCAGGTTCTGGAAGATACACTGCACATCGACCACCATGGCATCGCAGGCGCCGGTGACAATCGCCAGTTCCTGCTGCAGGAAGGTGCCGGCCGGCGGCACGCCGTGGCGCTGCAAAATCTCGTTGCCGGTGCAGCAGATCCCGCCCAGCTGAATGCCTTTGGCGCCTTTTGATCTGGCATATTCAACCATTTCTTTCGATTGGGCCGCCGCCACGATCATCTCGGAAAGCACCGGTTCATGACCGTGGATGAGAATGTTGACATGATCTTCTTTCATGATCCCCAGGTTGGCCTCCGACTGCACTGGAAACGGCGTACCGAACATCACATCCTGCAGATCCGTCGCAATCATCGAACCGCCCCAGCCGTCGGCCAGCGCCGCCCGCGAGCACTGCTTGAGGATGTTCTTGTAGTCCTGGTCCACGCCCATGTGGGTGCGATGCATGATTTCAACGATTTCGCGGTCGATATTGCGCGGCAGGACGCCCAGTTTTTTCCAGCGTTCATAAAGGGGCTGCGGCGCACGCTTCAGGTAGTACAGTTCGCCCTCGGGCTTGCCCCATTCCGCCAGCGCCTTTTTGGCAACTTCCAGCGCAATTTCATCCAGATCGCGGTCGACTTCCTGGCCCTCGACTTCAACCTTGACATCCACCCCGAAGTGCGGGGCAATGGCCAGAAGCTTGTTGTAATCTTTTATTTTATAGGCTTCGGTTTCTTTATTGGCGACGGACATGAAAACCTCCGCCACCGCGCGGCCGTGGTCCGAATGCGCCGCGGCCCCGGCGGCCACCATGCGGGCAAAGTTGCGGGCCGCGATGGTGTTGGCGGTCGCACCGCAAAGTCCCTTGCGCTCGTCTTGGCCTTCAATGCCGCCTTTGGGCAGCGGCAGGCGACAGGGGCCCATGGAGCAGTTTTTACAGCAGATTCCCTGGACTCCGATATTACAGGGTTTCATAGCGACTGCCCGGTCAAAAATCGTATCTATCCCCAGAGCCTGGGCGCGCTTGATCATCTGCTGGGTGGCAACATCAATGCTTGCAGCCACCGGATCTGCAAGCTTTTTGGACTTTTCGGTATTTAGTTCTTGCTTATCAGTTGTTCCTGCCATACGAGGTTCCTCCTCATAGTTTAAGTTGAAAGCGGCATGCCGGGCATGCCTGTTTTAACATGTTAGTACGAACGTTAGATTCTGCGGTGTATCCAGTTCAGGTTATCGACCATCTTATCAACCATCGACTTCTGAACGGCAGCCGGCGTCTTGGGAACTTCTTCTTCGGTCTCGGAAGCCCGCTTGGCGGCCAGGTCTTCACGTTCCTGGGCGCGTTTTTGCCGAATTGCATCAAGCTCGGCTTCAGCTTTAGCCTTGGCCTCGGTTGCCTGACGGGCCGCTGCTTCGGCTTTGGCCTTGGCTTCCGCTTCGGCTTTGGCTTTGGCTTGCGCTTCGGCTTTGACTTTAGCCTCGGCCTCCGCCTTCAGCTTGGCCTCGGCTTTGGCTGCCGCCTCCGCCTTGGCTTTGGCTTCTGCTTCGGCCTTGGCTTTTTCGTCAACGACGGCTTCGACCTTGGGCGCGGCTGCAGCCGGAGCTGCGGTCGCAGGCTCCGGGGCGGGAGCCGCTTTTTTCGCGGGCTGGGCCGGAGCTGCGGCAGGTGCCGCTTCCTTGGCGGGTGCCGCCGCAGCCGCCTTGGGTGCCGGAGCCGGCTTTTTTTCTTTTTCTACAGCGATGGTCAGATCCGGTTCAGGCGAAAGCGACAGAAAATCAATTTCCACATCGGCCAGCTGCTTTTTAATCGCCGCCACATCGGTAGCCACTCCGCCTTCATAAACCAGGTCGATGTAAGCCTTGACCAGTCGAATAGACTCGGGATGGCGCATGATTAGAATGTCGGAGCCACCCATGAGGTATGCCACCGCACCTACCGCTTCCATGAGGATAGCGCGCTTTTCCGGGTCCCCCAGCAGCGGCGCTTCTCGATGCCGACTGCTTGGCTTCTTTGCATTTCCAGACCTCGTTGCCGAGATTGTTGATCAGCGGAAGCTGCAGCTTTTCGTCACCCTGGCCCAGCGCTGCCATCCGGATTCGTTCCATGACGGAATACGAATATTCCAATCCGTAACCCAGACCGCCGGTGGTCGGATCGATGATCATGCGATCGGTGGGCATTCCCAGGTTTTCAAGCAGAATGTTGCATTGTTTGGCAAGGTTAACGTCGATCGGCGAAGATGCAATGACGGCGTGGCCGAAACCCATGGCGGCCGCCCCGATGCCCTTGTGGTTCTTGTCCTCCACCGGGCCGAGGATCAGGTTTTCTCCCTGACATTCTTCGGCTATTTTTTTGAGGACTTCTTCATCCTTTTCGACATTGGCGGAGCCCCAAATGATCAGGGGTACACTCACAGCTCCCAGGACTTTTTTGACGGTTGCAACCGCCTCACTCGCCGGAGCATCGTTGCCGTTGGGGTCGATACTTTTGAGCTGCAGAACAATCATATCGGCACCGAACTCCTCCACGCACTTTTTAGCCCAGGCGGCAGGATCTGAAACGACGTCTTTGAAAGGACTGAGCGCTGCCTCCGGCCATTCATCGGGTTTCATATCCCAGATTTCCATGGCTATTTTGGGTTTATTGGGCATTGCTCCTTCAAACTGATAAAACGGATAGCATGCCTCGCCCCCGACAGTAACGGCTTTATCGCCCTTTCCCAGAGTGATTTCCTTTATACGGCCGGTATAGGATTCTTTAAAAAATTCGAAAGCCAATGTTACCTCCTTATAGCTTGGTGTATTTCGGTTAATGAATGCAGTGTCCGCAATCGGAACATTGCAATGAGTTAACCACCAGAGGGACTCCACCGCCGGCAGGCGCCCCTGAATTTACAACCCCCCTTTCATATTTTTATTTTATTGATCAATCTACAATCGGTAGATTTATTCCTGGTTGAAGCGAAGCCTGCTCTACAGACCTAAAAGGCCTGTCTATCCCCATAATATGCAGAATCTTTTCATTTATATGCAGCGGGTAGCTTTGTCAAGAGTTGAACCCCTATGAATCTAAATTTCTAATTAAATCAGATTCACCCACGGGAGAGGTCTACGAATAATTGAAGATTGAATATTGCAGATTGAATATTTATGGTATTTTATCGTTTTTGACTTCTTTTAGATTAAGGCAGATTGAACAAAATTAAAAAGACGGAACACCTTCAATATTCAATCTTAAATCTTCAATTTCCTCCGGGTTTCCAGGCGGGATTTTAATTTGGGGAACTGGTTGATGTCCGTATGGGGTAAAAAGAGGGCGGCCACATAATTATCCATATATGAATTGGTATCGGACAATTCAAAATTGGTCATTTTTTTAGTAACTTCCACAACATCTTTGCGGATGCGGTTGGTCAGCGAACTCATCCGGGCCCCCATGAATGATCCGTTGCCGATATATGTAACTTTATCCGGCGTCCATCTCCGGCAGCAGACCGATGGTCATGGCTTTTTCAAGATCCATATAGCTGCCGAATCCGCCGGCCAGAATGATGTGTTCGATTTCGCCGATGCTCATCCCCACTTCGGTTAACAGGGTCATGCAGCCACTGTAAATGGCGCCTTTGGCCCGGATGAGATTCTCGATATCGATTTCCGTCAGGGTAATATCGCGGTCGATCTGGGTTTCATCCTTCCAGGCCAGCACGTACTCATAGACGCCGTTGTCTTCCCGAATGCGAGGAGTGTCCAAGTCGCGGTCGAATTTTCCCAGGTTGTTGATAATCCCCATTTCGAACATGATCGCCACCATGGTGATCAGGCCGGATCCGCAAATGCCTTTGGGCCGGACATTGCCGATGGTGATAATCATGGGCTCCAGGGTCACCGGATCAATGGAAAAATCCTCGATCGCCCCTTTGGCGGCCCGCATGCCGAACTTGATGCCCGCCGCCTTCAAAAGCCGGACCGGCAGAACAGGCGGCACAGGCCAGCCAGTCTTTGTTGCCGATCACGATTTCGGCATTGGTGCCGATATCCAGGTAGAGGGTCAGCGTCTTCGGACCGATACATCCCCGATCCCATGACACCGGCCACAATATCGCCGCCCACATAGCTGGAAACCGCCGGATAAACCAGAGCGGTCACATGGTCGCCCAGATCCATGCCCAGATCTGCGGCTTTGATGGGCGGATACAGGGTGGCCGCCGGCACATAGGGCGCGCGCCGGATAGACCGCGGATCGACTTTCAGCATCAGCTGGGTCATGGTGGTGTTGCCGGCCAACGTGATGGTGGAAATATCCTCCGGATCAACCCCGGATCTTCTGAATGATTTTTCCCAAAACCTTGTTGATGGTTTCGATGACCACCCGTTGATTTTTGCCAGACCGCCGGGTTTTTCCGCATAGACAATCCGGGAGATCACATCCTCGCCATAGCTGATCTGCCCGTTGAATTCCCCATGCTCGGCCAGCACCTCGCCGCTGATAAGATCGATGACCTGCCCGTAAACCGTGGTGGTGCCGATATCCATGGCAATGGCATAACTTTGGGCGGTGGTATCTCCGGGCTGAACATTGATGATGCGGGTTTTGCCGACATCCCGCACCGGCCGGGCCAGGGTAGCCGTGACCTTGAAATCATCCTCCCGCATCACATCCGGTATTTTACGAATCACCGGAAAGATCAACCTCCAGACGGTGCTCATCATGTTTGAGGTTGAGATAGCTGACCAGCCGGGTGACATCCGGCAGATTGTCCTGGACCGTGGGTACGGGCAGTTCCAGATATTTTTTTTCAACCGGGGCCACAAACAGCCCCTTTTCCTTGAGCTCATCAAAATTCATCGGACCGGATATGAGCGGTGCGCCGCGG
This sequence comes from uncultured delta proteobacterium, assembly GCA_963769935.1. GTDB lineage: Bacteria > Desulfobacterota > Desulfobacteria > Desulfobacterales > JAFDCJ01 > JAFDCJ01. Next base: position 134,926 of record CAVYNY010000016.1, read on the forward strand.
TGAGGCCTGCAGATTCAGCACGCTGGCATCAATCGACGATTCGACCGGAATTCGCACGACCAGGTCGCTTTTAACAGCCGCCTGACAGGCCAGCCGGTAGCCCGCGGCCAGATCTTCTGCACTCAACTTTTCTGAAATGCCGCCGTCCACGGTGCCCGCTTCAATCAGAACCCGGCATTTGCCGCAAACCCCTTCCCCGCCGCAGGAGGCATTCACATGAACGCCCGCCTCCAGCGCTGCCCGAATCAAGGTATCGCCGTCGTCGACTTCGATTTGCATATCATAGGGCAGGAATTTTACTGTGTGTTTGCTCACTTTAAATTTCCTTTAACCAATCAACCCAATTAACTCAATTAACTCAATAAACTCAAACCGGTTCATCAAACTTGCATTTTAAAATCAGTATATCGCCGTCAAAAAAGGTGTTCACTTTGTAAGGCAATTGTTTGAAAAGTTTGACCATGCCCCGATTTTGCGGTGAAGTGTAGGCAACCAGGCCGGAAATATCATTTTGCTTGGCCGCTGTTGCCAGCTTTTTCAGCAGGATCCCGCCGAGTCCTTTTTTTTGATAGTCTTTGCTGATGGAAAAAGCGATTTCCGCTATATTGGTTGCCGGATCGATCAAATATTCGCCGATGCCAACCACGCGGCCGAAACCGAATTCGCCGACCAGGACCACGATGGTTAAATCTTTGATATAGTCAATCTGAGAAACCCCCTCGGCCTCTTCTTTGACAAAAGTGGTTTTTTCGTGGAAAAACCTGGCAATGACATCGTCCTTTTCCAGATTGTAGAAGTGTTCCTGAATTCTTCTCTCATCCAGCGGTTTAGCCGGCCGGACCGTCATCTGTTCCCCGTTGATTTCGATGGTTTCTTCAAGCTGGATGGGATAGACGCCATGAATGGATTCGTGCAGCGTTCGTTCAGTGCTCATAAGCCCCATTTTTTTGGCTTCAAAAAACAGCTCATCCCTGAAATCCGGATGCGCGATGCCGATAAGAGCCATGGCCCGTTCCTGAAGGCTTTTACCGAATAAGTTGACCGACCCGAATTCGGTCACCACCAGGTGAACATCGCCCCGGGCGGCTGCAACCGCCGTGTCGTCAAGCATGGGTACGATACGACTCTTGGTACCCTGCATGGCTGTGGCAGGCAGCATTAAAATGGACTTGCCGCCCGGCGACTGGACCGCGCCTCGCATAAAATCTGAAATCCCGGTAATCCCGGAAAAATGGGTTTGCGGCATGGCATCGGCCGCTACCTGTCCGGTCAGGTCAATGGTCATGGCCACACTCATTGCAACCATCTTATTATGCCGGGCAATGATGGCCGGATCACAGACATAATCAGACGGATGAAATTCAACGGCCGGATTGTCATTTAAAAATTCATAGAGGGCCTCCGAACCGATGGCGCTCTGGGCAACCATCTTGCCGTCGTTAAAGCCTTTTTTGCGGTTGGTGATCACCCCTTTGGAAAACAGGTGCATAATGTCATCGGTCATATACATGGTGTGGATGCCAAGATCATTTTTATCCGACAACGCCAGCATAACGGACTCCGAGGTGGTTCCCAAACCGATGGCAATCGTTGACCCGTCGTCAATCAGTCGTCTGGCAATCAGCCGGCCGATATCATTGGCGGCGGCCAGCTCGGGATTTTCACCGATGGTCAACAGCGGCTCATCGTATTCCACAAAATAATCGACTTCGTTGACGTGAATAAAACTGCGCCCCAGTACGCGGGGCATATTGGAATTGACCTGGGCGATTACCAGGTCGGCGGATTGGGCCGCCGCCATGGTGATATCAACCGAAACCCCCAGGCTCATCCAGCCGAAATCATCCGGCGGTGAAACCTGGATCAGGGCAACATGAATCGGCAGCAGGCGGCTTTTAAACAGCCGCGGAATAGCCGACATGTTGATGGGAGTGATAAAGCGCTGGTTGCGGGCGATCGCTTTAGATTTGGCGGAGCCCAGGTAAAAAGATCGGATATTGAGGCTGTGGTCTTTGGTTTTGTTCGCTATCAGCGTAAGCGGTGTGGTCTCAAGGGTCATCAACCGGTTGATTTCGATATCTTTGAGATAGTTCGACATTTCGGACAGCTCTCGAACCAGATGCTGGGGTTCACCGCAGGAAGATCCGATAAATACGCGCTGTCCCGGCTTGATAAGGTTCAGTGCATCCCGGGCGCTGCGTCTGTTCTCAACGTAATTATCGGCCCAATAAGTTGATGTGGCCATTCGAGTTTCTCCAGATGCTAAGTTATTATTCTAAGCCATGAGCAGGCTTGATTGAATATTCAATTCTTCCCCTGAAACTTTGAACGGTCATTAATTAGCTCATCCAACCTCGCTTGGCAAGGGAAACCTGGCGGACGTGACCATGGGCACCACATCACGCCGGGTGTTGAGGCGCTGTTCCAAGCCGGTGCTGGTCGTGCGATTGCCGGAGGATCAGGAGCGTTGAATCGAAGTTTTTGAAGGACGAACTCAGTATCTTTAGTTTCATTTATTCTTAATTTGGTGCTTGTGATTTGAGATTTAGCCCGACCTCGGTTTTTCACAGACTATTAATCCTGCAGATGTTCTTCCTCGCTCAACTTCGCCGCATCCCCCTGCGGCACTTCCTGCACCACGCGCAGCTTGCGTGCGATGACCCGGGTGCGAACTTCAGCTTTTCCGATGGTATTGCTGGCCTCCTGCAGTTTCTTTTTGGTCTGGGCCAGAACATCGCCGAATCTATGGAATTCGGCTTTTACCGCGCCCAACAATTCCCAAACTTCGCTGGAGCGCTTTTCGACGGCCAGAGTTCGAAAACCCATCTGCAGGCTGTTGAGCAGAGCGGCCAAGGTCGTCGGCCCGGTCACCACGATGCGGTGTTCGCGCTGCAGGGTGTCGCAAAGGCCCGGCTGCCGCAGGACTTCGGCATACAATCCCTCCACCGGTAAAAACATGATCGCAAAATCAGTGGTATGGGGCGGGTCGATATACTTGTCCTTGATGTTGCGGGCCTCCAGTTTGATGCGATTCTCCAAGCTCTTAACCGATTTATCCGCGAGCTCTTTGTCGGCCGCCTCCCGGGCATCCACCAGACGTTGATAATCTTCCTGCGGAAATTTGGCGTCAATCGGCAGCCAAACCACCTGATCCCTATCCGTGCCCGGACCCGGCAGCTTGACGGCAAACTCCACCCGGTCGTTGCCGTCCTTTTTGGTGGCAACATTCACTGCGTACTGGTCGGGTGTCAGAATTTGCTCCAGAATGTGGCCCAAACGAATTTCACCCCAGATTCCGCGGGTCTTGACATTGGTCAGCACTTTTTTCAGGTCCCCGACACCGGTCGCCAGGCTGCGCATTTCTCCCAGCCCTTTATAGACCAGCTCCAGACGCTCGCTGACCTGCTTGAAAGACTCGCCCAGACGCTTTTCCAGCGTGGTCTGAAGTTTTTCATCCACCGTGGCCCGCATTTTTTCAAGCTGGCGGGTATTGTCTTCCTGCAAAGTGCGCAGTTGTATTTCCATGGTCCGGCGCATGGCCTCCAGTTTTTCTTCATTGAGCTTGGCCATCGCAATCAGCTGCTTTGCAAAAGAATCAAGCTGGTCGCGTTGCATGTGAATGTTTTCGACCATCCGTTGCTGCAATGAATCGCTGGATGACCTCAGGGCTGCGCCCAGTTCCTCCCGGGCCTGCCGCGCGCTGTCGCGTGTTTCTTCACGGTTGCGTTTGATCTCATCTTTTACGGCATTCTCGATATGCCGGTGTTTATTCTCAAGCGCCAGAAAATCCTGCCGCAGTTCGGTGACAACGGCTTCGGGTTTTCGGCGCAGCAGGACAACCAGAAAAATGAGAATGGCAAGCAGCATAAGAACTGCATAGGCCACAGCCAGTCCAAGGGCATAATTCTCAATAAAAAACACGACCCGGTTCACAAGATCGGCCATAAAAGCGCATCCTTTCCTGAACTGATCGGTCCCATTTTAAGCGTAGAATCTTAAATATGACTTTTTTGCATTTCATGAAAAATTATTTTCATCACGAAAACACGAAATCTTAAAAGTACGAAATTTATCTTCTCAATCTTTCGTGTTTTCGTTCTTTCGCGCTTTCGTGATTAATGTCTTTTTTTGGTTCCGGCTTGTCCGGGTTAAGGGTTACAGTTTAGCCAGATAACGATCATACCCATAACATATTAAAAACACAATTCTATTTAATTGCAATGGAACTATATCCCGCAAGAAGACAATCCATAACAGGAGTTTTCAATTTCAATTGATTTCAGAGAATTATTTTTAAATTAACGTTTTTTGATGACAGAAAGGGGCAGGACATGCTAGGGTGGCGTACCGCGGAAAGCTAAGAGTTGTCGGACGCCTTCATAGATCGGAACCCTGCAGCGCAAAAATCTAAATAATTCTTCTGGAGGGAAGGGTTATGGACAAGCTTTTTACCCCTTTTGCAATTAAAAATATCCGGTTGAAAAATCGAATTGTGATGCCCGCTCTGGCATCATTTTTGATCCGGGACAACGGCGGGATATCAGATGCAGCGGTGGAGCATTACCGCCGGCGAGCCGGCGGCGGACCGGCCATGGTCATTATGGAGGCCTGCGCCGTCTCACCCGAAGGTGTGGTAGCCCCCCATCAGGCCGTCATTTATGATGACTGCTTTATTGACGGGCTGGCCAGGATCGCCCGCGCCATTAAAGAAGAAGGGGCCGTCCCCGCAGTTCAGATCCATCACGGCGGCCGTCAAACATCGGCCAAAGTCATCAACCGCAAACCCCTGGCGCCGTCGCCCCTGCCCTGCCCCACAATCCGTGGCGAAGTGGAACCCTTGACGGTTGACGGCATTCAGCAGCTGGTGCAAAAATTCGGCGATGCCGCCGACAGAGCACATCAGGCAGGATTTGAACTGATTGAAATCCACGGTGCCCACGGCTATCTGGTGAATCAATTTCTGTCGCGGTTTTCCAACATTCGCGAAGATGAATATGGCAAAGATGTGGCCGGCCGAACCCGCTTTGCCAAAGAAATTGTGGCGGAAGTCCGGCAGCGCGTCGGCGAAGATTTTCCCATTTCCTTTAAAATCAGCGCTGAGGAATATGTCGAAAGCGGCCTGACGACAAAAGAGAGCATTGAAATCCTGAAAATCCTGGTGCCGGCCGGTGTCGATGTTATCCAGGTTTCGGCCGGAAATGATGTGACGGCCGAATGGATCTGTCAGCCGATGTTCATGAAGCAAGCCTGCCTGGTTGAATCGGCCAGCCAGGTAAAAAAGGCCCTGGATGTTCCGGTGATGGCCGTCGGAAGAATCAACGAACCCCGGATCGCCGACGAGATCATCCGGCAGCGAAAAGCCGACTTGGTGTGCATCGGCCGCGGGTTGCTGGCGGACCCGGAAATGCCCAGAAAAGCGCAGGAAGGCAGGCTGGATGAAATTCGCACCTGCATTGCCTGTAATACGTGCATGCAATCGATTTTCAAAAGAGGCCGCATCGAGTGTCTGGTGAACCCCATGTTGGGCCGCGAAAAAGAAATGGCTTTCATACCGACCCAAAATCCGAAAAAGGTGATGGTGGTCGGCGGGGGACCCGGAGGCTTGAATGTCGCCTGGGTGGCTGCCAAACGCGGGCATGACGTGCATGTTTATGAAAAGCGCCGTGAGCTCGGAGGACAGCTGGTTCCCGGCAGCACACCGGGCCACAAAGCCGAATTGCGCTCCTTAATTCGCTTCCAGGAAAAACAGGCCGAGCTGTTCGGAGTCAAATGCCACCTGAATCACGAGGTGCAGGCCGAAGACATTGAGGCCTTCAAACCCGATGTCTTGATTCTGGCCACCGGCTCTCTGCCGGCTCTGCCACAGGTCGCAGGTATTGATAAAAATATCGTACTCACCTACGAAGATGTACTGGACGGCGACCCGCCGCGTTATAAAACCGTCGTTATCATCGGCGGGGGAGCCACCGGTCTGGAGCTGGCGCTTCATCTGACCGAATACGGCTGTATACCGACGGTCATAGAAATGCTTCCTAAAATCGGCAGCGGGCTGGAGGCCATGACTAAAAAAATCATACTCCAACGGCTCAAGGAAAAAAATGTCCGTATTTTGACCAATACCAAATTGTCAAAAATCGAAGACACGGGCGTCGAGGTTGTCGCCAAAAACGACGGGAGGCATTTCATAGAAGCTGAAAAAGTGGTAATCGCTATCGGCACCCGTCCGGACACCAGACTCTATGACAGGATAAAATCCCTGGGTTATGATATCCATCAGGTTGGTGACTGCCTGGAACCCCGCAATGCCAAGGAAGCCATTTATGAAAGTGCCGTGCTGGGGAGAAAAATATAAATGAATATTGAAGATTGTCGATTGAATATTTAAGGTATTCCGTCGATTTTATTTTCGGCTTTTACTAAAATGGCGACTGTTATCCTCATACTCCTCCTTCTGATCGGTTGGGATTTCGGGTGGTATCTGGCCGGGGTTAGGCCTCTGTTTCCCTGGCAGTTGAAGAAACTTTTGAAAGGCAAAAGGGATCCGATCAGTCTCATCGATGTCCGCACTTCCTGGGAATATAACTGGTTTCATATCAAGGGCGCCGCAAATAAACCCGAACTGCTTTATGACGTTACAGCCTTGCCTGCCAAAAGCAAAGAAGAGCCGGTCATTGTAATCTGCATGACCGGCCATCGTTCGCCGCTGGTGGCTTACCGACTGAAAAAACGCGGATTCAACAGGGTGTATAATCTAACCTGGGGAATGCTGGCCTGGAAACTGTTTGGAATGTCGAATGACGAATGAAGAATGTCGAACGTTTGAATTGTCCATTGAATATTGAAAATTGAATATTGGTGGAATCCTATCTATTTTAAGCGCATAGCAGCACACATATAGATTAAAAGACAGGATACCTTAAATTTTCAATCGGCAATCTTCAATATTCAATTTTAAGGTTCGTCATTCTTCCGGTATTGCCGGTACAGGCCCCTGAATTGATGGTACGTCAGACCCAGCAGCTGCGCCGCTTTTTTCTGGTTAAATTTTGCCTTTGCCAGGGCCTGCTCAAGCAGCCGGACCTTCAGCTCCCCCAACGCCTCTTTCATGGGCTTGGCCATCAAGTCCTCGAAACCGGGTGATGTTTTCCCCGCGCCGGCATCGGCTGCCCGTTTTTGCAATTCTGGCGGTTTTGGTGGAAAAGGTGAAGAAAACGGATCGAATACAATTTCGGCAATCAGGGTTGAATCCGATCGATATACCGCCCGCTCCACCACATTTTTTAACTCCCGCACATTGCCGGGCCAGTGATGATTTTCCAGGGACCTTACGGCTTCGGGGCTGAATTGCGGGATTTCCTGCCTCCCAAGTTCGACCGCCATGCGTCCGGCAAAATAGTTGGCCAGCAGCAGAATATCCTCGCCCCGCTCCCGTAACGGCGGCACGATTAAGACCTCAAATGAAAGCCGGTCCAGTAAATCCAGTTTAAACCTTTTTTTAAGGGCCAGCGCCTTCACGTCTGCATTGGTGGCCGCAATAATCCGCACATCAACCTCGATACTCTCGGAACTGCCGACGCGCTCAAATGTATTGTATTCCACGACACGCAAAATCTTTTCCTGGACTCCCATGGGGATATTGCCGATTTCATCCAGAAAAAGGGTTCCGCTGTCGGCCGCTTCAAAGCGCCCTTTACGCTGGACAGTGGCTCCGGTAAAGGCACCCTTTTCAAAACCGAATAATTCCGACTCGATCAGCGAACGCGAAAGCGCCGAACAGTTAAGGGTCAGGAAAGGTCCCTGCCACCTGTGCGACAAATAATGCAGGCGGTTGGCAGCCAATTCTTTGCCTGTACCCCGTTCTCCCAACAGAAGCACCGGTCGGTTGACAGGTGCCACCTTGGACAATCGCTCCTGAAACTCCAAAAAAATTTCGGATTGGCCCAGCGCCTCGACGTCGCCGGTGGGAGATCCCCCGCTGTAATGTCTTTTTGAATGAGCATTCATAGGTTCAAGGTACTGGGTTATATCAAGTAAAGGTATTATAGCAAAGGCCAACATGTGGTTATATATGCTATTGAATAGCATTTTTTACCATAAGCCCGGCGACCTTGTCAACTCAAAAATCTATTAGTTTCAAGTGGTTATTCGGATAAAACATTTTGGCATAGATCATGCTCCTGCATAGGTCATAACTTCAACATCAATTTTGGAGGTACATGATGGGTATTTTCACACGATTCCGCGATATCATCAGTTCCAATATCAATGCGATGCTCGACAAAGCCGAGGATCCCGAGAAGCTGATCAGGCTCATGATCAGGGAAATAGAAGACACATTGGTCGAAATTAAAACTGCATGTGCCGGGGTAATGGCCGGGAGCAAAAAAATTCAGCGTCAGCTGGAAGGCCTGCGGGACAGAGTCGGCTACTGGGAAGAAAAAGCCGAATTGGCTGTCAACAAAGGCAGGGACGATCTGGCCCGGGAAGCACTGGTCGAAAAGCGAAAATTCACCCGCCAAACTGAATCCCTTGAAAACGAACTGGCCGAACACGACGATCTTATTCACCAGTACCAGGGTGATATTCGACAGCTTGAAGAAAAATTAAAATCGGCCCGCGACAAGCAGCGTATGCTCGTCCAACGCCACATCCATGCCCAGAGCAAAATCCGAGCGCAAAAAGAAATCCAGCGTATCGACAGCAGTGAGACTGTTATAAAATTCGGTGAGCTGGAAAACCGCATCGAACGCATGGAGGCCGAAGCTGCTCTAGTCAATTACGGCAGTAAAACCACCTTGGAAGAAGAACTGGAAAGGCTCTCGGTTGATGAAGAAATTGAGAATGAACTGCAGGCGCTGAAAACACCGAAAGGCGAATGAATATTGAAGATTGAAGATTTATGGTATAGAGTCTTTTAATATTCGATATTCAATCACTTTTTCTCCGGGGTAGATTCCGTTATGAAAGAAGCTCTGATTGTTGCCATCATTTTTGGAAGCCTCGTACTGATACCGGCGGTCGTCGGAGGAACGATCATCATGTCCATCAGACTTTTAAAAGGTGGCGCTTCCCGCAAAGATCAGGCGGAAGATTCCAAAATTATCCAGGAAATATACCAAGGTCTTTCGCGCATGGAGGCAAGAGTGGAAGCGTTGGAAACCATTCTGCTGGATCGTGAAAAAGGGGATCGTAATTATGAGGAGAAACTATAGCCAATCTTCCCGTGATGGACTATACCGCTCCCGCAATGGAGTTATTTTCGGGGTATGCCGGGGACTGGCCGAGCATTTTGACTTTTCTGTTTTCTGGGCTCGAGCGATCGCCGTCGTTTTTCTTTTGGTTTCGGGTTTCTGGCCGGCAATCGGATTGTATTTGATCGCCGCCCTGCTGATGAAGCCTGCCCCGGTTGTGGCAATCGAAAATGAAGCCGAACAGGAATTTTACAACAGCTATGCGAATTCCAGACATCTGGCAGCCCGGAGGCTGAAAAGAAGATTTGAAAACCTGGAACGTCGCATCCGGCGCATGGAACATATGGTGACCACCCGGGAGTTTGAGTGGGAGGAAAAACTGGATAGTAGAGAATGAAGAATGACGATTGTCGAACTTCTGGAATGACAATTGACGAGTGACGAATGTCGAATGAAGGTATTCTATCTATTTTTTTATTATTAAATAGATGGAGCGCAGCGACCCCGCAATTCGTCATTCGTCAATCGTCATTATTCATTCCTAGCAGTTCCTTTTCAAGCTCCAGCGAAGTAGCGACTCTCAACAAGGGGTACAGCGGGTTGCGCCGGTAACAATTCAGCGTCTGCTCGTGAACTTCTCGGGAATAGGCCGCCGAGCAGTCCTCGAGCAGCACCGCCTTGAAATCATGGCAGACGGCATCCATAACGGTAGTCAGGACACAAAAATGAGTGGAAATTCCACCAACTGCACAAAGCGTAACCCCCCTTTCACGCAGCCATATTTTTAAATCGGTTTGGAAAAAAGCTGAAAATCGGGGTTTTGGCAGCCAAAGATCATCATCGTTTCTATCAAGTTCGTCGATCACCTCAGCGCCCCGTGTGCCGGCAAGGGAATGGGGATGCATGCGGCCTTTAAAAATAAAATCCTCACGGTGGAAGGCATCCGTTGAAAACACAACCGGCCAGCACTGCTTCCGAAACAGGCCGCTTAATTTATTCAGCGGGGCAATGGTCTCCCGCGCCAACGGTGTGATAGGCAGTTTCCGGGTATCGTCGAAATTGTCCCGGACCATATCAATGACTATCAGGGCGGGCGTTTCGCTTGCTGTTGCCGACATGATTAAATCCGGTATCGTCCGGCTGGTTAGATTTGCTCCAGGATTTCGGCTGGAACGTCATAAGCTTCGGCCGGCGAAAAATTCGATTCACTCGGTATTGAATCAGCCAGAATTGTCTGGATTTTATCTAATATTTCGCATCCCTGAATGCAAGTGGGCAGATCATCCCGGTTGAGGCAGTCGCGGCAGGGACTTTTTACCAGATAACCGATGTCAAAATCGAAATTATGGTTTTCACTCAGTCTTTGTTGCATTTAAGCACCTCGTATTTTCTGGTTTCGATGGCATGATTGCGATGGATATTGCCAGGCCTGAAATAGTTGATTTAATCAGCGACAATGTGTCAACAAGTTTGCTATATACCTATACAACTATCATGCCAACATTGTGAATATTTATATATTTTAATATATTTCAGATACTTACCCATAAGACTCACAAAGAGCCTAAAAGGTTTGTGACAAAAACAGTCAGGCCTGGCGTCAAAATATTGTCATCCGAATCGGCTGCAAGTGTCAGAAAAAATTAAAAATGCAGGCTATGCTGCTATTCTTGCAGCCCAAAAAACCGACAAAAAATGCAACCTAAAAAGATACTTGATAATAAAAAGCGAACCAAATTTTTTCTTCCATTAGATGTATCGGTTGCGATTCTGGTTGAGTTTAGCTTTTTTTTGAACTACTTAAATTCTATTGTCGATACGGCGCTATTAATCGCCTATCCTATCAGGGGAGGTAACGATGAATGACTTGGGCCTGAATCCCGATATTTCAGATCGGTATAAACTGTTTCTCAATGATGTCATGGAGGATCATCAGGACAAAATACATTCTGTTTACATCATCGGCAGCGCATTAACCCAGGATTATGATCCGAAAATCTCGGACATAAATTCGGTATTTGTTCTGCATGAAATGGATCTCGATTTTCTTGACCTGCTGGCTCCCCTGGGTAAAAAATTCGGTAAAAAGCGAATAGCGGCGCCGTTGATCATGACCCCCCGATATATTGACGAATCTGTCGATGTCTTTCCGATAGAATTTTTAAATATTAAATTGCTGCATTACACGGTATACGGCAAAGATGTTTTTAAGGATTTGGATATACCAAAATCATATCTGCGGCGTCAGTGTGAAAGGGAGCTGAAGGCTAAGCTCATCGGTCTCAGACAGGGCTATATTTCTGCTGCCGGTGAGCAAAGGCTCCTTACTCAGGGGTTGGTAGAATCCTTTGCCGGCTACATGCCGCTTTTTAAGGCCGTCATCGTATTGCTTGGCAGAGAGGCCCCCCAAATTAACAGGAAAATATTATCTTTGCTGGAGGAAGTGTCCGAAATCAAAACAGCCGCATTCATGGAGGTTTTGATGTATAAACGCCGGAAAACAAAACCGACTTTCGACAAACTCAATCTGGTTTTTAAAGACTATTATCGGATCATTGAACAACTGGGAGATGTGGTCAATGCCCTTGAAGATTAAGCCGGCAATCTTTTTTACACTGCTGATATTGATAATCAACACCGCATCGGCTGGCCACGCCGTTGAAATTCCGCCTCTGCCTCCTGACCCCGTCGTCGACCTCGCCGGTATCATCGACGATTCCGTTCAGACCAAACTTAATCGGTATTTGAGGGAGCTCGAACAGAAAACCACCGCTCAAATGGCGATTCTGACGGTTAAAAGTTTACAGGGTCAATCTCTGGAAGAATTTTCGATCACCATCGCCCATGATAAATGGAAACTAGGTCAAAAAGGCAAAGACAACGGTATTCTACTGGTGATCGCCTTAGACGAGAGAAAATATAGATTCGAAGTCGGTTACGGACTGGAAGGGATCTTGCCGGACAGTCTGGTGGGCAGTATTGGCCGTCAATACCTGGTGCCTTATTTCAGAAAAGGCGATTATTCCGACGGAATTTATGCGGCGACACTGGCCATCGCCAACGAAATCGCCAAGGACGCCGGTGTACAAATTACCGAAATGCCGGCCGCCGGAATAGTCTCCCCGGTCAAAGTCCGCCAAAAATCTACCGGATTTTTGGGCAAAATAATCTCTCTGCTGTTTTTTCTTGTCATATTGATCATATTCATCAAAAATCCCAGATCTTTTCTGCTCTTTATGTTGCTTTCATCCATGGGCGGCAGAAGAGGTCCGTGGGGGGGGTCGGGAGGTGGTTTCGGCGGCGGCGGTTTCGGCGGCTTCGGCGGCGGGGGCGGCGGATTCGGCGGCGGCGGTGCGTCGGGAAGCTGGTAGGCAGAAATGAAGATTGAAAATTGAAGATTTGTGGATGTCGCTCGCGCAGCGCAGGCGCTTGCGCCGCGTGGCGCGCCGTCATTTTATTTTCAAAAAAGACAGAATTCCTTCAATATTCAATATTCAATATTCAATCCACAAACGGAGGATCTTATGTCCAAAGCGCTAAAAGTCGTGCTGATTATATTGGGTGTCACCGTATTGCTGATGTTTATCGTAGGCGGCAAGCTGATTGCCGGTTACAACCGGGTGATTACCATGGAAGAAGATGTGAAGGGCAAGTGGGCTCAGGTGGAAAACCAGCTGAAGCGCCGTTATGACCTTGTCCCTAATCTGGTCGAAACCGTTAAAGGGTACGCCAAGCACGAAAAAGAGATTTTTGAGAACATCGCCCAGGCCCGAACGCAATATTTTCAGGCCAAAGATTTAAAAAGCCAAATCGATAGTGCCAATCGCCTTGAAGGCGCCCTTTCAAGACTGCTGCTGCTCCAGGAGCGCTATCCGGATCTCAAGGCCAACCAATCCTTTCTCAGGCTTCAAGACAGCCTGGAGGGAACCGAGAATAGAATCGCCGTTGAAAGAAAGCGCTACAACGATTCGGTCCAGATGTTGAACACGTATATAAAGACCTTTTTAGGCAGGCTCTATGCCCTGCTGGCCGGTGTGTCGCCGGCGCAATATTATGAAATTCCGGAAGCAGAAAAAGAAGCGCCCAAGGTCAAGTTTTAGAATCGCGCCGGACGATTCGCACCCAATGCGCCTCAGGTTCCGCTTCCAGCCCGGAGGGCTTGAGGGCCGGCTTCCGGATCGCAGAGCCTACAGCTCGGAGAGAGGGTGGAGCTTGCGGCTCAGAGAGGATACTGCAATGTACGAGACTTTATTTCCGGCCGGGCCGGGCTGCTTGTGGAACTGGTTCTGCTGCCCGGCCGGCTTGAGACTTGGAAGTGTGTTTATGGACGAACATACCAATGAAAAGCATGCAGAGGTGAATCGAAAAAAAATAACATAGCGCGCTGTCGCTGGAATTTAATCCCAGAGCAAGAAAAAATATGGCACCCCAGAACAGCAGCTTGGTCTTCATTTGAATATTTCCGCCTCAGATACCTCAGGATATTTTTGACAATCCAAATATCGATATCGGCAGAAACATCATAAACTTGAGCGCCGCTTCGCAATCCATCAAATCAACCGGCAAAAGCGGCGCAGCAAAAGGTAATTAATCCGCCGGTCCATAGAACCGGCTCTTGCACCGGTTTGCAAAGCGCAACTCATAAAGCTTGAATCGCTATTTGTGAAGGCGGATGAATTTGCCTGAAATTCAGCGTTTGGCGTGCCTGAACATTATGGGGGCCGCACAAAGAATTAAAATGTCGCCGATGGGCCCGTTGCACACCAAGGTAACGATCGAAAGGATAACCGAATATAGATATACTTCCGAATTCACCAAAACAGCATTTAAAGTCTGGGGATCGACGATAAAAAATATCAGATTCCCGATGGATACCAAAAGAATTCCCCATACAGCCCACTTTCGTAAGTTCCACACGCCGATGCCGCAAATAACCAATGGCGGAATATTCAGCAAGTATTTATACCCCAAGAGCTGGAGAATATTTTCCGGTTGAACCGGTTCATATGCCATCCACAGGAAAGCTTTGAGAAGCGCAAGCCAACCAACCGCCCAAATAACCCATGGAAATTCGGATTCCATTCTCTGCGCTGGAAAAATCATAAAATCACTCCGATTCACCATCTGCTCCTTTTTTTGGCCGTTAGTATTATATATTTAAATTTTTTAGGTAGTAAAATTAAGCGATTTGGCGGTGAATGTCAATGGGCTGGACCTGCATTCCGCCGACCACGAAAAGTCGCCGGTCAGGTGAGATTGTGAAGTCGCAGCTAATCGAGCAAGTTAATAATCGACAAAGATAAGAGGAAGAATGAGAGGACAGCGCCTACAAGCCCCGCCATAATTGGATGCCGGAAGATGAAGGAGTCAAGTTCGTGACTGCTGTTATCAAGTTTTTCGAAAATGAATTTTGTTTCGAACCAGGAATTCAACTTATTATCTATCTGCTTCATTTTACCGGGTGCGAACGCAAGCAGCGATCCAAAAAACAACGCCATCAGACCAGCGATTTTACCGATCCAAACCATGGAATCAATAATGATTTCAGGAACAAAAATATCTTTTTGATAGCCAAGAAATATTCTGGTAAACTTTGTAACATCCAGCGAAAAAAAGAAAAAGAAGAGGGAAAAAGCACCTCCGCCAATCAACAACAGGCCGATCACAAAGTGGTGATTGTAAAAATGATGCGCAATCTCAATATCTTTGTCCAGGAAATTAATCTTTTCATCAAGATTTATTTTGCGATTGAGGATGTTGCTCAGGGATTTGGTCCGGTTGGGTGAAAACAGCAACATGACCGAAAGGGTCATCCCCAAAACGGCGGTGATTAACGTTAAAATCTCAATGGCTTGCCATCCTATTTGCCCGATGATCTGCATTTGGTATCCTTATCGCCGATTCCATAAAATAAATTGAATTGATTCGCTGATTGCCGCGCGCCGACACCGCCGGAGTCAAAGCGGACTTTAACCTGATTTAGTCGTCAGCCGTTTAGCCAGTTTCCCCAATTCATCACTGGCGATGGCTTCCAGTTTTTTCCGAACTATCCTGGAATAATATTCGCGCTCGGTCTTGGTAAATGCCTTGCCGTCCCGCCTTTTAAATACCAGTTCCTTTTGTTTCGGAGAAAACAATCTATCCATCAAAACGTCGAGCGCGCCCGGCTGCTGGGGCACAATTGGTCTGCGGTCCGCATGGGGTTGCGCAGGACCGGCGATGTACATATCTAATGTATTTTCTAAAGCCGGTATCGAGACGTACATGCCGCTGCTCATTTGAATCTCCCCGGCCGACAGTAAGTCGCCGTATTTATGTTTCAGCGATGCGACAATTTGGTTTAAATTTCCGGGGGGGGTAAGGCCTTTTATTTTGAAAATGGCGGCGCTGACCAAAAGCAGTTTTTCCAGGTTCTGTCTCTTGGGGCTGGTCTCCCAGTAACGGGAAAATAATGCCTGCGAATTGAGCACCAGGCCTCTGCGGGAACAGATAGCGAGAACAGCGGGGAATCTGGCAACGACCTCAACATCTTCAGCACTTGCCAGGGCATCCAGAATTACAATGATCTGGTTTTCATTAATTTTCTTGCGCCCTGGCTCATTCAGCAGCGAATCAAGAATCTTTAAAGCCGTTTCTGATCTTTTTTTCTTTTCAGGCGCCTGCTTTTTCATTGGCTTTGGTAATTTACCGGCAGTTAATAATCGATTGCTCTGCGGGAGGGGATAACCCCCTTGAGCAAGTCTCTTAGGGGCGCCCATTAAAGTGCTTCCCGCCCGCCCGAATCTGGTGTCGCTACCCGAAATCGCTTAGATTAAACCATGGTAACCTTATTTGTAAAATAGAGCAAGAACATTGTATCTAAAAATACAATTATGAAGCGCTTAACGGCACGGTAGGAAGGCTTTTTCCGGTTTAGCCGGATTGTGAATTTATGAATCAAAGGTTAGCCGATTGGCGGCAGTCGTCAGCGTCGGTAAGTTCTTTGTCTGGCCAGGGCCGCTTTGGTCAAAGTGTCGACATGGATATCTACGTAATCGAAAACCCTAGCCGTTTTTTTACCGGGTGCCGGACGCAGAACCCGTCCAAGATACTGTAAGACACGACCGCTGAATCGGATGGGGGTGGCGAAAAAAAGGGTAGACAAATTTTGACAGTCAAAGCCCTCACCGATAAGCTGGCCGGTGGCAATGACAACCTGCACCTTTTTCTGATTTAAGCCCTCGATTACCTTCTGACGCTGATCCATATTCAGGTCACCGGTCAAAATTTCGGAATCGATTTTAAATCGAAACTTCAACAGGGCCCGCAGGTTTTCACAATGCGCCTTGCGATCGGACAAAACCAGGCAGATCCCGTCAATGTTCGCGGTTTCCCGGGCAACATCGGCAGCGATGAGAATATTCCTTTGGGTATCGGCCGTGAGCTCCGATAACATCTTGCTGTATTCGGTCACCGGGTCATAATGGGGCCTGAAGTCGGTTTCCCGCGTGATAACTTCCGCGGGCAGGACATCTCCGGTTGCAAGCAAATGTTTTTTGTCGACTTCATGGTGTACGTCACCAAGGTGCCAGAAGATCAATTTGGACAGTTTGTCCCTGCGCCAGGGTGTCGCAGACAGTCCCAGCATATATTTGGAATCAAAACCGGTCACAGCTTCTGTAAAGGTGCGGCTCGGACACCGGTGGCATTCGTCTACCACCAGAAACCCGAAATGCCCGGCAACCTCCTCGACACATTTGTAAAGAGATTGCACCAGGGCGATGGACATTTGTTCGCCCAGCTGCTTTTTGCCGCCGCCGATTATTCCGACCTTTTGAGCCTCGAATTCCGAGAAATTTTTCGATGCGCTGCGCCCATTGGACGGCCAGGTCTTTGGTATGAACAACTATTAAGGTCGGCTGCCGGCGTTGGGCGATCATGTACAGCGCCATAATTGTTTTGCCGGATCCGGTAGCCGAACTCAAGGTGCCGAAATCTTTGCCCAGCATGCGGTCCACCGCGACCTGCTGAAACGGCCTCAGTTTTCCATTAAACAAAAAGTCGACGGGAGCCAGACGCCGGCGGTGATCGTTAATTTTGTATTTTAGGTCATTTTTACGACACAGCAAAATCAGCTGCCGCATATAGCCCCGCGGAATCCACAACCCCGTATGTCCCACCTTATCGTAGAAACGCAGCACCTGGGGCGTACCCCGGTTCCAGCGCCCCATCCTCTCATTCTCAACCCATTTGGGGTTTAATATTTCCAGCTTTTCGGTGAGAATGGCCAGAAGGTCCGGCGGGACATTTTCCAAATGCAGGTTATTGGTGATTGTAATCGTAAAAGGTGCCATAGGCTCTAAATTGAATATTGGAAATTGAAGATTGTATGTATTCAATCGTTTTTATATATCAGATGACGGAGCTCAACAACTTTACCAACTTGATCCTTGTACGGTTATCCTATCACTCCGCAATCCGTAACTCGCACCCCGCACCCCATTAACCCGCACCCCGCAACTCGCGACCCGCAGCGTGCCTTTCTTTACTATGAACTATCAACTATCAGCCATGAGCTATGAGCTATTACATCTTCCCCCGTTCCTGCATTATACGAATGTAAGTTTCCGCTCCGGTTTGGGGGGGCTCGTAAAGCTGATCTTCAGGTTTTTTAATCAGCCTGATGGCATCGCCCGGGCAGGTGGTCACACACAGCCCGCAGCCGATGCAGCGGTTCAGGTTTATTTCAGCAATGCCGTCGGCCACCTCAACGGCGTCCATTTGACATCGCTCCCGACAGGTTTCACAGCCCGTGCAGGCGGTCTCATCAACCTGCGCGAAATAATTACTCTGCACCATCTCAGCCGGAGACGGGTGCATTTTCAGCGATCGGAGGACGCCGCAGCAATCGCCGCAGCAGCTGCACATTCCGCCGATTTTCTGGGAATTGAAGGGTTGCATAACCAGACCGGCCTCTTCGTTCCGACGGACAATCTTTCTGGCTTCCTCATGGGTGATGAAACGCCCCATTCCGTTCTCAACGTAATAATCGGCATGAGAGCCGAAAGAAAAGCAGTTCTCCACCGGTTTATCACATCCTTTGCCGGCCAGTTTAGTGGTTGTACGGCAAACGCAGGGCGCAATTGCAATTTTTTTCTGGCTATCGATAATCTGCAGGACATCTTCATAGGGCGCTACCGGATATTCAGCGACCAGTTTGCGGTTGATGGGTACGGTGCGCAGCACGGGAGTTTTAAATGACTGAATCGTGCGGCCGAAAGCGGTTTCAAAATATTCTTCATGATCCCGGGCAAAACCCTCATCCATGCGGCCAAGCTGATGTTCGAATATTCCCACCACATAGGGTACGGCCGAGTAGCGCACCAAATCACCTTTGCGTTTTCGAAAAAGGAGTCCTTTTTGGGCCATGCGCTCCATCATCGCGGCAATCTCATCCGGATCACGCCCTGACTGTTTGGCCACGTCGACAGACTTTTGCAAAAGGGGAGAAAGGTGCAAATACAACTCGGCCTCTTCCTCGGTAAACAGCCGCTCCAGCAGCCTGATTTCGATCTTGCTTTCAGTTGCCGGGTACCCGGTGGCCAAGTCATCCAGACGTGCTCTCAAACGCTCATAAATATTATCCATTCACCATCCTCCAATTATTTAATAGTATAAAATGTTGTGCCAAACAAGACCCTATACGGTTTGAAGTCGTTGCGAAGCAGGCGCAGGATCGAGCAGAAACGTATCAATAAACTGCAGCACGAACTGCGCGTATTGTTCCACCGGAATTCTTCTTCTGGCATACTTGCTGCGCTTCAAATACCAATCCTGCAGCATGGCTTTGATCACGCCGGCCGTCAATAGAGCATCGCGGGCCATGAAATCACCCCGATTCTTTCCCTCTTCTATAATTTCAGCTAAAAGCCCTTCGGTATAGAGTTCACTGGCGACCGCCAGGTCCTGTTCTTTTTTGGAAAGATTTTTGGCCTCCATGTAGGAAAAATAAAACCAGGGCTGCATAAACTCGCTTAAATAAAGGTGGGTTATAATGGCCGCCCTGAGGCGGGCCGCAGGTCCGGCTTCCTGCGCAATGCAGTCATCCAGGATTCGCCTGGTTATGGTGCGACGCTGATTCTGGAGCATCGCCAGAAGCTCTTCTTTGCTCGCAAAATAGGAATATAAGGCGCCCAAACTCAGATGGGTTTCGCGGCTGAGATCCCGCATGCTCATAGCTTGAAAGCCTTTCCTGTTGCTGATACTGAGCGTGGCGCTGAAGATTCGCTCGAGGTTCTTGACCACCGTATCTTCTTTTTTGACCCGGATGGAGTTTCGATTTTCTCGATACACCTCCCGACAAATGTCTTCCCTGGAAAGACTTATCTTGTTTTGAAAATCCGAGTAGTCCATGGATTCATAATATTTTAGGTGTCAGGTGTCAGGTGTCAGGCCAGCCGCTGGCCGCGGAGCGGCCAGTTTGATCAAAGACGAAAATTTTATATCACCTGCTCACGGTTTCAAGATGTTGTGGGAGCGGTTTGTAACCGCGATAAACTCGGTCGGGCTGCCATCGAAAATCGTGGTTGAAAACCACTCCCACCCACAATTAACTCTATTCTAAAAATAGCCCTAGCCAGGATTTTAGTGGAGTTTCACACGAAATTTATGGCGCGAGCCAATCGATAGTACAATCCAAATTGCAAGCACCAAATTCCAAATAATCCCCAAATCACAATAATCAATGGCCGAAACCGTCCAAAACAAGAACCGTGAGCGGTTTTATTTTTTAATGCCAATGGCATCTTCACATAATTTAGGCCGTGATTAAACTGGTCGATAGCCGACCAGCGAAGCCGCTGACACCTGAAACCTAAGTCATAAAAAATACAAAGGATTCGACAACATCGGCAACAAATTATCGATGTCGCTTTGTTAAGCGCCTCATAACCTAGATCCGCCTCCGATGAAATTGCGGTATCAGCGCACCCGTTTGCCTTCATATGACCGCAGGATCCGCTTGGCCACCGATACCTTGTGAACCTCGTCGGCACCGTCGTAAATTCGGGCCGCCCGTTCATGGCGATAGAAAAAAGCCAGTATCGTATCATCGGTCATTCCCAGACCGCCATGGACCTGCAGCGCCCGGTCGATGACTTTTTGCATCACATTGGCCACGACAAATTTTATCAGAGATATTTCATTGCGGGCTTCCTTTTTGCCGACGGTTTCAATCATCCAGGCCGCGTGCAGCACCATCAGCCGGGCCGCCTGGATATCGGCCGCACATTCGGCGATCCACGCCTGGATGATCTGTTTGGTGGCCAGCTTGCGGCCCGGTGCTATAATCCGGTCCCGGGCGCGGGCGACCATTAAATCAAAGGCCCGGTTGCAGATGCCGATCCAGCGCATACAGTGATGGATTCGCCCGGGACCGAGCCGTTCCTGGGCAATGACAAATCCATGGCCTTCAGGCCCCAGCAGATTTTTCTGCGGTACCCGGCAATTTTGATACAGGATTTCAGCATGACTGAAATAGTCTTCACCGGCATGGCCCATCACCGGAATGTTGCGCACCAGGTTGAACCCGGGGCTGTCGGTCGGAACGATGATCATGCTGGCCTGCAGATAGGGTCCGGCATCCGGGTTGGTAACCGCCATAACAATGGCAAATTTTGCCCCATCCGCCGACGAGGTATACCATTTCTGACCGTTGATGACATAGTCATCGCGGTCTTTGACGGCGGTTGTATCCATCATGACCGGGTTGGAGCCGGGCAATTCCACTTCGGTCATCGAAAAACAACTGCGGATTTTACCGTCTACCAGGGGCTGCAGGTATATTTCTTTTTGTTCTTCGCTTCCGAACTGATGCAGTATCTCAATATTGCCGGCATCCGGTGCCTGACAGCCAAAGATATAATGTCCGAGCGGCGAACGCCCCAAGGCTTCCGAAACCAGAGCATGTTCCATCAAATCAAGTCCCATTCCGCCGTATTCCGGCGGGTGGTTGGGTGCCCATAGCTCCATTTGCCTGACCATCTTCCGTTTTTCCTCGAGTACCGGCAGCAGACTTCGGGCCGGCTTGGTCAAAAATTCCGGTTCCAGAGGAATCAGCTCCCTATCCACAAATTCATCGATCATCCCCAGGATGGTCTTCATTTTTTCCGAAACGGTAAAATCCATTTAAGTCCTCCCTTTTGCATGCAAGTTAGGGGCTTGGCCCCAATTGGAACGCTGCATTTTTTTCTTTTCTTATTTCAAATCAGCCCTCTGAAAATTATGACCCATCATTATTTGAATAAGGTAATTAATCCGCCCGGGCAACGATTAGCATCCTCATAAGTTTCAAAAGGACGACTATGTTTCATATAGACCTGATAACGCTATTTTTCAGGGCGGAGTGATTACTGTGACTCATATAACCGCAGTCTTGCATAGTCAAGAAAAAAAAGAACGAACGTTCGTTTTTTATTGACACCGGCCCTTGCCTCTCGTTATTGTGGAACGTATGAAGATACTTGTGTGTGTGAAACAGGTGCCTGAATCGGATGCGCCCATCAAAATCGATGCCGGTACCGGCTGGATTCAAACAGAAGAAATATCCGGGTTCAAAATGAACCGGCTGGATGAATTCGCCGTTGAAGAGGCGGTTTTAATCAAGGCGGCATTCCCCCATTCAAGCATTGATGCCGTCACTGTGGGCCCGGACCGATCAGCGGACGTAATCAGGCGCAGCATCGGCATGGGCGCGGATTCAGGCGTACACATCGTGACGCAGTCCGAAAAATATCAAAGTTCATTCGAAACTGCCGGCCGGATAGCCGAATATGCCCGGGACAGACACTATAATCTTATTCTAACCGGCGCCATGTCTGAGGACAATATGCAGGGTCAGGTCGGTCCGATGATTGCAGGCCGGCTCGGCCTGCCCTGGGCAACATCCGTGATTTTTGAGAAGATCGCCGCCGACGGGAAAACGGTCTATGTTGAACGCGAAATCGAAGGGGGCTGCCGGGATACATTAGAGCTGCAATTGCCCGCGGTATTGACGATCCAATCGGGAATCAACTCGCCACGCTACCCGTCCCTTTCCAATCTGCTGCGGGCCAATCGGACGGAGCTGCACCAAATTGAGGCCGGCGATCCTGCACAGGGCTCATCTTCTGAGATGATCGATCGGATTGTCTATCCGCAAAAAACGCGCGCGGGTGAGATTTTAAAAGGCACCGGGGAGGAAAAGGCCGCACAGCTTGTCCGCATTCTTCGTGAAAGAGCGTTGCTGCCATAGGGAAGTTGATTGAGTTGATTAGGTTGATAAGCTGATAAGTTATATGAAGAGGCTTTTTTAGGAAATAAAGTTCATTCCGTCGTACCTAATCAACCATTCAACTCGTCAACCCAGTCAACTAAATAGGGTGAGCCGAAAGATGCGAAATAGCATTGTGGTCATCGCCGAACATACAGACGGTCTGGTGCGGCCCGTGACATATGAACTCATTGCCTTTGCCTGCAAACTGCAACAGCTGACGCAGCAGGCGATACGGGTTTTGATACTTGGTGCCGACGTACTGAATCTCGCCCGGGATATCGCGAATCAAAGCAGTCTGGATGTGACGGCCTTTGAAGTCCCCGATCTGCCCGGATATAATGGAGAATTATACAGCCGGCTATTGGCGGAACAGCTTCGCGTCCATGGCCCGGCCTATGTGTGTGTTGCCCACTCATCCCGGGGACAGGATTTTGCACCGGTCCTGGCGGTCAAATTGGGTGCCGCCTGTATCAGCGCAGTTGAAGATATTCAGCCGTCCGGCGAAGGCGTCGGTTTTGTGCGACCGCTTTACGGCGGCAAATTAAGGGCCGGCATCCGTCCGGTTTCCGCGACAGCCGTTGTGGCCGTCCAGCCCGGAATTTTCAAATTCGTGCCGCCGGCAGGTGCGAAAGCCGGCCGCGTCGACATCCGGCCGCTATCGGCTGTGCCGCCAAGCTCGCGTTCTCTGGGAATGAAAAAGTCTGCGCCGGATGCGGCGGGTATCACGGAAGCCGACGTCATTGTCGCCGCCGGACAGGGCATCGGCGAAAGGGATAATCTTGACCTTATCCATCAACTGGCCGCGCTGTTTGCCAGATCAGCCGTCGCCGGATCCCGCATCGTGTGTGACCTGGGTTGGCTGGAGTACCGGTGTCAGATTGGCGCAACCGGCGCAACCGTTGCCCCGCGGCTGTACATTGCCTGCGGCATTTCCGGGGCTATCCAGCACCTAACCGGCATGCGCGGCTCGGAGTTTATTGTGGCCATTAATAAAGACCCGGCCGCCGCCATATTTCAGGTGGCGGACATCTGTATTGTTGAAGATCTGACGACGTTCATCCCAAAAATAATTGCATCCTGCCTGGAATCGAGGGAGAAACATCAGTGAAGAATCCTGGCCCAGAGGGCCAGGCTTTCAATGTTGGAATATAATATTACAATTTTTTATCTACTAATTTTTGAAATACGTATGGCAGGCAGTCTTCCGTTTTCATGGGTTTGCCGGCCAAAAGAGAATGCGTATCTATCCATTCTCTTTTATTCGCAGCAATATAGGTTTCCAAATCATGGGCCTCCATAAAATTTTTGGTTCTTTGAGATACATTTTTTATGGCTGTTTCATGAATAGCGGGGTAATGGTTCATAAGTGCCGCCGCTCCGGCAATATAATGCGACCATTTTCTATTCTCTATTGATACCCTTTCGATGCCGTCAGATTTTATCATGGTATCGTAGTCGTCATTTTTAAAAAAATATAAATAGACATCCAAGTAAAATTTGACCATTTCCAATACACTGGATCCAAAAAATGAATTAAAAGCGTCATCGTCTATGTAAGCATCAGCCAGATACACCATATCCTTGTCCAGATAGTTAGTATTGTACATTTCTTTATAATCACAGATCTCCTTTACATTGGAGGCATTTCTACTAAAGCCGACACAATTTAAAACAATATCGGCATCTATGTGATGTTTATCATCTATGATAATTCCATTTTCATACATAGCGGTTATATTTCCGACGATGGTACTTATTTTTTTTAAATAGTGCCCGATGAACCATATGTCGGAGACGCTGATTGTGTGGCCGTCGTGTTTAATTTTACCCATCCAGCACTCGGGTTGGGCGGCGCCACTCAGGTCATACAATTTCTTCCAAAGCAGCATGTTTCTCATGTTGCTTTTTTTATCATGCTGAAAAGATTCATCGTATGGGGTTGCAAAATTCAAGTAATCAATAATCTTGGGGCACACGGTGCCATGTCTTCTACAGACGATGGTGACATGGCTGGCGCCGCTTTCCAGGGCGGTCCTGGCATTCTCGACGGCAAAGGCACCCATCCCGATAATTACCACCTTTTTATTTTTCCAGGGAAAATCTCTAACGTCGTCTGATATACCTGAAATTATTTGTCCTCGATAATCACGTTGATTTACCAGATCAATTTTCCGGGGTGTTCCGACACGATCATTTATCGCTAAAATGACGCCGTTGCTTTTCAGGGTCAGTTTTTGTCGGTTCATGGTCAAATTTATTAGATATGAATTGCCGGTTTTTTTTATCCAATCGACTTCAGTATTTAGGAAAATATTATCGGAGACGTTGCGGGCCAATGAAACGATATCTTCCAAAATTTCTCTGGTTGTAGAATGGTCTCGGTTGGATCTGGACCCTTTTTCAATCATCCGATAACCGGCTTCCGAGGTATTCACTTGGGAGGTGCTGTTGGCATACTGCGACCAGATTCCGCCGACACTATCTCTTTTTTCCACCAGACAAAAAGAAATATTGTTTTTTAATAGGCGCTTGGCGGCATATAAGCCGGTCACGCCGGCGCCGACGATAATAACATCGACTGTTTTGGGCAAAATTTTTGTGCTGGAAACTTTTAGTCGGCTGTTGTCAAAAACAAACTTTTTTTGGGCATACGCAATTATCGTGCTTTCGAAATTATCCGAATCGGAGGGATCAAGTTTTATAAGATCGCAGTCGAACTCAGTCAGATCCAAGCCGGCTGGATGAATATCCGATCCATCAAGCAGGAACAGGGCATATGGGAAACATGCCGATCGGATGGATTTTAATTCAAGCAGCAATTCATTTACCCATTTCATTTGACGGGTTGAAAATATGAATCCATAAGGCAAATCGGCATGTCTTCTGAGTTCATTTACAATCAGCGGAATTTCTTGCGAACCAAAGTTTAAAATTGGACTCAGAGAAAGTTCTACCCGACTGAAATTGGCCAATCTCATCTTAAGGGCCCTGTTTGTATTTTCCGGTAAGATCATAGTATTTCCTCGAATTTCTGGTTTGATTTTATCCCACAGCCTTTTGGCCTTAAGGACGGAAATGGAAAAGAAGTAGTTTCAAAACCTCAGATCAGGTTCAAGGGCAAGGCGCGAGCCGATGAAAAAGCGCAGCATACACGGCAGTATGTGAGCATTTTGAAGAGGCTCGCAACGCAGCCATTGGGCCTTATGAAACCACTTCTACTAAAATTCTGCATTTGCCAGCCTTGCGCCTTCAACCAATGATTTTAACTTTAACCAGGCAATCTCGCCCGATACACCGGCGGCAGAGGCCGTTGAGGCAAACCCGCAATCGGTTGAGCCGATAACTCTTGCGGGTCCAAGCAATCTTGCAAAATTTAGAATTCGCTGTGCGACCAGTTCCGGATGTTCAATGGTATTGGAGGTCGTGTCGATGACACCCGGCATCAGAATTTTATTTTCAGGGACAGAAAAATTTTTTATAACTTCCCATTCATGCGCATGGCGATGGTTGCTGGATTCGATCGAAATATAGTTTGCATGAACCCGCATGATGCTGTTGAAGATTTTACTTAAATCAATATCGCAGTGATGGGTGCCGGGATAATTTCCCCAGCAAATGTGAGCTCGGCATTTTCCGCCGTCAATATTTTCCAGCGCCTGATTCAATATATCTAGATTGGTTTCGATCAAGGTTAAAAAGTATTCTTCCCGCAAGTCCTTAAACCTTGTATGTCTTCCCATTGCCAGATCAGGGCAGTCGATTTGCAGAAAAATTCCGTAACTACTTATTGTTTCATATTCCTGTTGCAATACCTCTCCTAATTTCTGAAGATACGTTTCGTAGCTTGCATAGTATTTATTCTCCAGAAACAGGGCCACTGTTCCCGGTGAAGGCGCGGTAAAAAACAACTCGGCGTCGGATTCCGGATACTTTTGTTTCAACTCATAAAAGACCCCGACCATCATATCCAGCTCTTTTCGCAATGATTCCCCGCCGGTATAGGCAAGCTCCTGCGAGCATGCCGGAAGCCTGATCGGTGCTTTGGGATTAAGTGTAATTAATCCGTTTCTGCCGCTAAACCTCCGGGCATATTCCGGCAGTTCTTCCAGATCTTTCGGAAAAGGGGCCGTGCCTGTGTCAAAAAACCCTGATATTCTATCGACAGTCGCGCTAATGTAATCGGATCTCGGCAATTCACCATTGTTAATGAAAGATAATCCCAACCTAATTTGCTTTTCCAGAATGGTCCTCAAATGACGTCGCAAATCATCATCACTTATTTTTTTCTGCTTTAAAATCTGGAGGTGCATTTCATTGGGACGCGGCAAAGATCCGACGTGGGTGGTTTTAATTTTCATTTTTTTTGCAGCCTCTTTCTTTAAGCAGGAAGATTTTATAACAAAGAGTGAATCTCATCTATCAATTGGTCCGGCAGTGGATGTTCAAAAAGCAAATCGGAATCGATTTCGATTGCCAGCGAAGATTGGAGTTGAGTTATAAATTCGGTGGCACTCATTGAATCCAATCCCTGCTCAATCAGTTCAACATCCGGATCTATAATTTCAATGCTTGTAACTTTAAAAAACAGCCCTTGGATCAGCTGCTGGACTTGTTCCCGGGATAGTTTGCCTTTTCCATTATTACCCTTCTGAATTTCCGATCCAACATTTTCGAATACCTTCATATTATTTGGACCGGCATCTAATTCAACACCGTTGCGGTCAAAATTTATAGCATCAAGCTGATAGTAATTCTCCAGCGATGAGGATCGCCCTCTATCAAATGGAACCGTTATATTTTCAATTTCTTTTCTGACCCGCTTTTCCACTCCTTTGATGATGATATGGGCATTTGTTCCTCCAAACCCAAAACTGCTGATGCCGATGTGAGACTGACCATTTATGCTTGTCGCTTCAGAAACTACCCTTAGATTGAAAGATTCGAAATCAACATATTGATTGGGTCGGTTGAAATGCAGATTCGGCGGAATCGTGCCATGATACAGGATCAGTACTGATTTTATTAACCCGGCTATACCGGCTGCAGACTCCAGGTGCCCGATATTTGATTTTACCGACCCCAGATAACAATTATTTTTGCGGCTCTTGGCAATTGTCCGTTGAATAGCTGAAATTTCAATCGGATCGCCGATCTTAGTGCCGGTCCCATGACATTCGATATAGGATATATCCTGCGGTTTGATGGCTGCATCCCGACAGGCATCTAAAATTAATTCCTCCTGGGCTTCCGGATGGGGCGCCGTGATAATCTGTGAACGCCCTCCATTTTGATTAATGGCTGAGCCCAATAGTTCGGCATAATAATTTTTTACCCGCTTTTTATTCGCCAACAGAACCAAGCCGCCGCCTTCGGCCCGAACGTAGCCATCGGCCGAATTATCAAAAACCTTGCAGCGATTATCTTTCGACAAAAATCCCGAATTTTTCATTTTATCGGTAAAATCATTTCCCAGGATCATATTCACCCCGCCCGCAATTGCATAGTCGACCCGGCCGGCCTCAATATCTTTGGCAGCATAATGGAGCGCAACCAATGAAGAGGAACAGGCGGTGTTGGAAACCCAACTCGGCCCCCTCAAATCATAATGGTAGCTTATGCGGGATGCTATTATGCTGGGGTTGGTTCCGGACGGATAATAAACTGAATTTCTGTCACCCCTGTATTCTTGATTCCATACGCCGATATATACGCCGATTCTTTTTTTATCCAACTTAGCGGGATCAAGGCCGGCGTCTTTAAAAAGTAGTTCCGTTAATTCAAGCGCCAATATCTGTTGAGGATCCATTGTTTGGGCTTCGGCTTCCGAGATATTAAAATATTTATGGTCAAACCTGGTTATTTCATCATTCAAAAAACCGGCTTCGAAATTACTCCGGCCGGCATTGGCCTTTACTTGATCTTCTCCCCTCAACAACATATCCCAAAATTGAGTCAAATTTTCGATCGATGATGGAAATCGACAACTCATTCCGGATATAACCACTTCATTTTTTAGGGATTTTAAATTCAAGGCCTGGTCAGATGGTTGGGTTGATCCAAAATTGTTAATCAATTGATTAATTGTCTTATATCTATAAAAGTCCTGCGGCGCTAAATTGGGAAAATAGGTTTGCAAAAATTCGGACAACTCAGCAAAAGTCAGCGATGTAAACCCCTGATACGCCAAAGAAGTTTTAAAATCCACGCCGGGGCGAAATTCTTCTATTGAACGTTTTAGTTTGTTCAAAAACGGATCTTGATCGAGCAGTTTCCGCTGATGCAATATCCACTCTATTTCATCCTCTCCTCTAAACATCGATGATACATATTTATAGCTATCAAAAATATCACAACATTTATCCAACACCGGATGAAAACCAATCTCGATTATTTCCAGTTCATCATCATTAAACCTGGTTTTGATGGTTTGCATGGAACTGATAAAATCGACCGGACTGACCAACCATCGTTGCCAGTGATCGGCATTTAACTGGTTTTCAAAATTGGCCGTGAGGCCTGATACAAACCTGAAATCTTCTATTTTGCGGGATCGGACAGGGGGCAGTTTATCACTGAAACCATGGTAATCCGGGTGGTGCCACGGATGGGGCAGTCTCATGGTTACAAAACCAGGGTTTTTCTCTACGAATTCAGTCATTTCATTGGTGTATCCGCTCAAGGTTACATGGTTGTGAATACCCCTTTTGAAATTCAGGGAAGACAGGTTTACCGATAATTCTTCTATCTGTTGATTCGACAACTCACCATGCAGCATCACGCCTTCCAAATTGGAGGCTATTTCACCGATCCGAAAGGTTACGTCGAGAATATCTTCCAGGGAATAAAGCCCCGCTTGATATGAAGCCGATAATTCTCCGATACTGTGTCCGATAACCACATCCGGATTATATCCCCACTGGGTCCAAATATCGGACAGACAGATTTGCGATACGACCGTCAACAGCGGACTGTAGGGACACCGATGTTTACCGATCTCATTTTCCCAGATTTCTTCTAAATTTAAACCAAATTTTGAATCTAATATGGATCGTATTTCAGACCAGCATTGCGAATGTTCCAATAGTTTGAAGCTGCTATCGCTGTTGCTGGTGCCTTCCCCTGAATATAAATATATAATTTTTTTCATATTGGTGACCTCGGCATATTGCTGGCTTACGCTGTTTAATTTAATCCCCAACTTGGAGAAATTTACCGTTCAAAAATTTGCAAAAAAAAACCTCCCGACAGGGGGAGGTAAGATGCCATTTGTCTTCAGCGACCTCATGTTCCCCTTACGGGACTGGATTTAGCACCTTTATGGAATAGGTTGCTGAGCGGTCAACGGGCCAGTTCCCTCACGCTACTCTTCATGACTCTTTAATTTCTAATTATGATAGGGATGATACATTTAAAGTCAAGCTTCATCGGAATTTTTTTTTAGACCCCAGCCCGGAAAAGCCGAAGCCAAGATGGACAAATTAATCACGAAAGCGCGAAAGGACGAAAACACGAAAAGAATAAAAGACTATTTTCGTGCTTTTCTAGATTTCGTATTTTCGTGATAAAAAATTTTTCATAAAATGCAAAGAAATAACTATCAAGATTCCAAAGTAGAACTTCCCAGCCATTGCCTACAAATCTAAACGATCCAAGAAATCAATAATGGCCCGGTTAAACTCCTCCGGCTTTTCCATAGGCAGAATATGCCCGGCTTCAGCAACTATTATCCGGCTTGCCTTCGGGATATTATTTTCCAAAAATTCTCCATACTTAAGTGGTGTCAACTGATCGTCGGCCGCCGACACCACCAACACGGGCAGTGTGATCGACCCCACAAGCTGCATCACATCGAATCGGTTGCAGGCATGAAAATCTCCCAACGCAACCGCGGGTTTACATCGTGCCGCTTCTCCCTGAAAACGCTTAATTAGTTCCGGCCCGGTTGTTTTGGAGGCGACGGATTTGCCGATCATCGACAGGTAACCGCTGTAATCATTTTCCAGCGTATCGAAGATCGCGGGCGCCACCTTGAGCTTGGCACCCGTATTGACCAGGATCCCGGCCTTTATAAAGTCCGGGTAGTCAAGCAGAAGCTGCTGGGTGACGGCTCCCCCCATGCTGATTCCGCAAATAACAGGGCTTGAAACGCCGAGTGCTTTGATAAAATCAATAACCGACCGGGCATAGTCTTCGATACGATCGCATCCGATTCCGCCGCTTCGACCGTGGCCGGGCAAATCAAGGGCAATCGTATTCGCGTGTGCAGCCAGACCCTCGACCTGCGCCTGCCAAAAAAAGCCGGATCCGCCGGCACCGTGAATGAAAAAAATTGTGGATTTTGCCGGATCCGGCGGCCACATACCCGCTAATATCCAATTCCCCCTGCAGTTCCTTCCACCATTTGAACCTCCGTTAAGTGGATTAATTAAAGGTGACCTGATACACCATCTCCTTTTGCCGGATCAAGGCGCGCACCTCTTTTTGAATCATTTCATCCCGGATCGGCTCGACCTGCGAAAGCCCGGCAGCATTCTGATCCGCTTTATACTTCCATTGCGTAATAAACCCCGCTACCAGGACATAAGCGCAACCGCCCACCCCGCAGCAGGTGGAATCGAGCACGGCATAGCCCACAAAATACAAAATCTCCCGGTCCCGGAAAGGCAGGCAAATTTCTTTTACGAAAACATAATGCCCGCCGATGGCCGTTATTTCTCGCCCCAGTTCGGGATGGACGAAATCCAATGTATCGCTATCGCGCTGCATGAAATTTTCCTTTGATGCCGAAAAGTTATGTAATAACCATTTGGCTTGCACGGTTCGATATGATACATTTGAGTCGAATACTCAAGTTCGGACGTTTCCAACCAAGAATCTGTCAAAGGATAACTCACACTCAATGACAACATTGTATTTAAAAGATCTGGTGAAATCGTACTCGGGCAGGAAGGTTGTCAATTCAGTAAACCTCAGTATCAAAAGCGGTGAAGTTGTCGGTCTGCTGGGCCCCAATGGTGCCGGCAAAACCACAACCTTTTATATGTGTATCGGCTTGGTAAGACCGGATGAAGGCGACGTTCTACTGGACGATGAAAATATAACCAATTCCCCTATGTACGTCAGGGCCCGTAAAGGCGTCGGCTATCTTCCCCAGGAGACCTCGATTTTCCGCAAACTGACGGTCAAGCAAAATTTATTGGCAATCCTGGAAATCCTGCCCCTTGATGCAGCCGAGCGCGAGCATCGGGCTGAAATGCTGCTGGAAGAACTTGGCATAAAGCACCTGCAGAAGCAGAAGGCAAGTGTCCTGTCGGGCGGCGAAAAGCGGCGCCTTGAGATTTCACGCGCCCTGGCCACCAATCCCTCATTCATACTTCTTGATGAGCCTTTTGCCGGTATCGACCCTCTGGCCGTCATCGATATTAAAAACATTATCATGCATCTTAAGCGCCGCGGTATCGGTATACTCATTTCCGATCACAATGTTAGGGAAACTCTCGGCGCCTGTGACAATGCGTACATTCTGGTCGACGGAAAGGTTCTCGAATCCGGCCCCCCCAATCAAATCGCAGCGAGTGAAGCCGTATGTCAAGCCTATCTGGGTGAGGAATTTCAGTTGTAAAGCCAAGGCCTGATATGAAACTTCACGTGATAGGGCAGCGTCCCCGCTATCGGCAAAAAAAAGGGCACGCCCGGATCAGATGCTGCGTACCCTTTTAAAAAATTTTTAGCGGTTAATTAAACGACCGTAACATTTACCGCTGCGGGTCCTTTCTGTCCCTCTTCGATGTCAAAGGTGACCCGATCACCCTCCTGAAGCGACTTGAACCCCGAACCGTTGATGCCGGTATGATGAACGAACACATCCGGACCACTTTCCTGCTCGATGAAGCCGTACCCTTTGCGGTCATTGAACCATTTGACAACACCATTTGCCATTGCGGCACCCTCCTTACACTAAAGCTAAAGTTCTCATAGTCCCATACTGCAGGCTGCCACAAGGACAAATGGATCTCTCCTTCAGAATGAAACCGGTCGGATAATGGTAGCCAACCTTTAATGATTGGGTAGATAATACCGATTTTTCTTCTAAAATCAAGAATTTTTTTTACAATACCAGAGATTTAATAAAATCCAGCAGTTGATTGAGGTTTTGGCAGGGTCGCACTTCGTCACAGCAGCTCTGGTAGGTGCGCATCTCACTGTCGCCCGAATACCAGAAATACTGAGTTTCCGGGTTCAACCAGATCACGCGCCGGGATTTTTCACGCATTTCCTCCAGAATTTGATCTTCAGGATTGCCATAATTGGTTCGGCCGTCGCCGATAATGATCAAAGTGGTCTTCTTATTGAGTATGTCCATATAATGCATTTTAAACTGGCGAAAAGTCAGACCATAATCGGTGGCGGCATTGTATTCGATGTCGGCCTCCCGCAGTACCTTTGCAATAGCCTGGTTGATCTCAAAATCCTCAAAGACTTTGGTTACTTCATCCAAACCGGCCACGAATACGAAACTGCGCACCTGGGTAAAGCACTCCTGCAGAGAATACAGCATGTTCAGCATGAATCTGGCCGCCGACCAGACCGAACCCGAGACATCGCACAGGGTGACGATTTTGGTTTTACGCGGGGGCCGGTTGCGGAAAAAAAGCTCCACGGGAATACCCTGGTAACCGGCTGCCCGGCGCAGGGTCTTCTTGACATCCAGCGTACCTCTGTTTTTAACGGCATGGCGCCGGCCGGCAATGTCTTTGAGTTTGCGGACGAGCTGCTCGATAACTTCGCGCATGCCTTCCACTTCTTTTTTGGTCAGAGAAGCAAAATGGACTTCGCCGAGTCGTTCCAGATGCTGCTGATAGGAGCCAACCTCACGACGGTCATCACCAAAAGGACGGGGTTGCCCGGTAAGCAGACGGCGGGCGCTGGCCAGACGGGCCTCGAAAAGCGCCTTCAGATCCCGGCGAGTTTCCCAGTGCAGCCGATCCCGCTGTTCGGCCAGAAACAGCAACAGCGAATCTTCCAGAGCATTAATCTGCAGCATCAGTTCAAGACGCTGAATCATGGGTCCCAGGTTGGCGCCCATGCCGCCGCCTTTCCCGTCGCCTTCGAGAAAACCCTGCTGCAAGCGCTCAATAAACGACAGGGGATCGCCCCTTAAAAAATCAAGCAGGGCCTGGGCGGCGCCATTGCCGTTTTGTTCGGGGAACAAGGCTTGAAGCACCTCGCGAATCTGCTCGGACAGGGGATCGGCATGTGCAATACTAGGATCCTGGCGCAGTTCATGAAAAAACAGCTCATACAGGCGGTCGAAGTGAAATTGCTCCCGCCGGCTTTTCGCAAAATTGGCCCGCAGCACCGCGGCAAACTGCGCCTCATCCAGTAGGTCGACCAGTTTAAGCTGTTTGAGACAATCGAGCACCTCGGAGGTGGAAATCCGGAGGCCGGCCGCACGGGCGATGGAGACGAATTTCAGCAGTAAATTTACCATAGTCTTTATGCATTAAACTGCTCATATATAGTTAAAACCAACCACACCAACTTTTAAAATCACAAATCTCAAGCACCAAATTACAAATAAATTCCAATATTCAATGACCAAAACATTCACCACAAGCGCAGCTTATCGCTTCTAAAATCCCGGGGAGTTAGGGAATGATTCCATTGGGGGCAGTGGTAGGCGGATCGTTTGTTTGGATTTTTGAATTTGGCTCATTGAGATTTGTTTGGAATTTGGTTATTGGTGCTTGGAATTTTCATGTTTTTCATAAGGCAGGCAATTTTCACAAAATAAGTCAATTGCTTTTTTAGGTGACGCAGTCCTGGCCTCGACAGTTAATAGAAATAGACAGAATACCTTAATTTTAGGCATCTTAGACCATTTTGGGCATTTCCAATATCTTCCCCATCTTCTCCATCACCTGTTTCACATCAGTCCGGTATTTGCATATAACATTGAGGGTGTCGGTAATGACCTCGGGGCTTAACTCTTCAACCTGCAGGGCGATCAGAGATTGGGCCCAGTCCAGGGTCTCAGATATACAGGGTTTCTTTTTTAAATCCAGTTCGCGGATTTTGCGAATGGCGCCCACCAGCTGTCCGGCCAATCGATCTTTTATCTGCGGAATCTTCAGTTTTACGATTTGCAGCTCGAGCTCGCGTTCGGGGTAATCGATGTAAAGATGGATACATCTTCTTTTAAGCGCATCACTCATGTCCCGGGAATCATTGGATGTCAGAAAAACAAAGGGAATGTTCCTGGCCTTGCGGGTGCCCAGCTCCGGGATAGACACCTGGAAATCACTTAATATTTCCAATAAAAAGGCTTCAAACTCCGGATCGGATTTATCCACCTCGTCTATTAGAAGCACGGCGGGCTCTTCCGATTCGATGGCCTGCAGGAGCGGACGGGGCTGGATAAAGCGCTCCGAAAAAAAAGCATCTTCCTGGGATGCAATCCGGTCAACGGCATCCGACAGGGAATGGGCCCCGGTAATCACATCGTCGATTTTCCCTTTTACCATCTGCGTGTAAAGCAGCTGTTTGGCATACTCCCACTCATAGAGGGCTTTGGCTTCATCCAGCCCTTCGTAGCATTGAAGCCGGATTAATTGGCGCTCCAGGCTTCGGGCCACGGCTTTGGAAAGCTCGGTTTTGCCCACCCCCGCCGGCCCCTCAACCAGAACCGGTTTGCGGGTGGCCTGGGCCAGAAAGACAACCGTGGCAATGGTCTTGGAACAGATGTATTCGGCTTTCTCCAGTTCGGCTTTGACATGCTCGACGTTTTTAAATTCCATTAAAGAAGTCCTCACCGCCTAAACTCTCTGAATTTCTGCAACTAATTTTGTCAGGCACGGGTATTTGCTTCAATCCCGGACTATGACTGGTTGCCCTGTTGGCCCGTGTCGGCAAACCGGCAAACCGGTTGACCGGCTAACCGGCAACTTATATACCACAGCGGCATGTCCAAGTACACCGATAAGTACGAACATGCGCGCAACAGCGATTCTTGGCCGGCACATGCCGATAATTTAGCTAAGACCCGGATATTATGTTACTAAAAAATCCTCAATTTCAACCAATTAAAGAAATTCCGAGTCGTTTGCCCTTGCTATCTTGGCTGGCTGGATTTAAACTGCTCCCGCATTGAAAATTTATGTGAATTCCGCATACGGGAGATCACAATGTTGACTAAAAGAAAGCTGCATCATCTGAAAAGCGAAATGCTGGTTGCCAATTTTCTGGCAAACCTTATCGGCGTATTCGCCGTAAACGCCCTGATGTTTCTCGGAGAAGGATTTACGAATAAAAAACTATGGGACCATGCCGTCCCCTTTTGGATCGATACGTTTTTTACTCCCTTTGCGTTCACCTTCGTATGCGTGATGACATTGCGGTATGAAAGACCGATTCGGCGCTACTTGACGGCCATCTATAAACAGGCACCGATCCCCGATGATCTTGCAAGCACCGCCCGCCAGAAGCTGCTCAACGAGCCGTTTGTTCTGATCACCTATGATTTCAGTATGTGGCTGCTGTCCGCCATCGTTTATCCCCTTCTGCACTGGATCTATAACTCGGGATCAACCATGATTCAGAGTTCTCTTTACCATGGCCTGAGTAGCGGCATCATCACCATCACGGTTGCCTTCTTTTTGCTGGAGCATATTTTACAGAAAAAACTGGCACCTTACTTTTTCCCCGAAGGCGGACTGTATGCCGTACCCAAAACACTGCGAATAAGAATCCGCACCCGGCTGGGCGCCCTGTTGTTTGCCTGCAATTTAATACCCTTGTTGTCAATCATCCTGGTGACGCACCTTGTCGTCGGAAGTACTTCCGACACCGCTGTTGCGCTGGATAAACTTCGCAAGGCAATTATCACCAATGCCGTCATCTTTATCCTTGCGGGTGTCTATTTAATCGGCCTGGTCAGCCGGAATCTGACGATGCCTTTTCGGGAAATCATTCAGACGCTGCAGGGCGTCCGGAATGGAATGTTCGATAAAAAGGTCCAGGTTACGAGCAATGACGAGATCGGATACACGGGGGACGTCATCAATGAGATGACCGAAGGTCTCAGGGAACGCGACCGCATCCGCCGATCG
Organism: uncultured delta proteobacterium; assembly: GCA_963769935.1. Taxonomy (GTDB): domain Bacteria; phylum Desulfobacterota; class Desulfobacteria; order Desulfobacterales; family JAFDCJ01; genus JAFDCJ01. Next base: position 171,516 of record CAVYNY010000016.1, read on the forward strand.
CTGGGCATTGCCATGGAAGTCCAGCAGCACCTGCTGCCGCGCCAGGCACCAAAAATTGAAGGCCTCGATATAGCCGGCCAAAGCCTGTACTGTGAGGAAACCGGCGGCGATTACTTTGATTATTTGCCGATCGGGCAAAACGGTCAACGTAAAATTAAAATTATGGTCGGAGATGTCTCAGACCATGGGATTGCTTCGGCCCTGCTGATGACCACCGCCCGGGCCTTCCTGCGCCAGCGGGCATCACGGAAAGGCAACCTCAACCAAATCATAACGGATGTCAACCGCCAGTTGTCAAGGGATGTGGAAGACTCCGGCCGCTTTATGACCTTGTTTTTCTGTGAAATCGACGGCCGGATGAAATCCATTCGCTGGGTGAACGCCGGCCATGACCCGGCTGTTATTTTTGATCTGAACGGCGGCGGATTTGAAGAACTCGCAGGTCACGCCCTGCCCTTGGGTGTCTCTGACAAAGCACCCTACCAGGAATTTCAGCGGCGGCTTCTGCCGGGACAGATCGTTTTAATCGGTACCGATGGAATCTGGGAAACTCAAAACGCCCGGGGCCAAATGTTCGGCAAAAAGCGCTTCCGGGATGTCGTCCGCTCCCAGGCCCGACAGCCGGCGGCGGGTATCCTGCAGGCGGTGATCGCAGCGCTCGATGACTTCTGCCATCCTCTGGCAAAAGAGGACGATGTAACGCTGGTGGTCGTCAAGATCGAAGAATAGATTTATTTGTAATTTGGTGTTTGAGATTTGGAATTTTATTTTCCTAAAAAACCTTCTGAGGCAACCAGCTTTGAACTTATACTGACCTTACAGTGGGCTGTCTCAAAAACTATTGATTATCAAAGAAGTTTGCATTAAATATAAAATTCTTTTGTAATCATTTGAAACGCAACTAAAGTCAGGAGGAGAAATGGACAACCCGATTGAAAACTACTGGAAGTTGAGGCTGGTTGATCTGAAGACCGCTCTGGAATCCAATAACTTTGACGTCTACCTGGCAGACGACTGCCAGGCGGCGTGCCGGACCGTGCTGGAAGACATCATGCCCAAAATAAAAGCCAGGTCTGTATCCTGGGGCGGTTCCGTGACGTTTCAGGTTGCCACCGGACTGTATGAGCGGCTGAAAGAAAGTCCGGATCTGGAGGTGCTGGACACCTATGACAAGAATATCTCCAATGAGCAAAAACTGGAGCTGCGCAGGCAGGCGCTGCTGGTTGATCTTTTTATCACCGGCACCAACGCGATTACGGAAAGCGGACAGCTGGTGAACCTGGATATGATCGGCAACCGCATAGGCGGCCTGACCTTTGGCCCAAAGTGGGTGATCCTGCTGGTCGGTCGCAACAAACTGGTTGCAAATCTGGATGAAGCCATGTACCGGATTAAAAATTATACCGCCCCGACCAACGCCATGCGCCTGGACCAAAAAACGCCATGTGTGAAGACTTCCTTTTGCGAGGAGTGCAAAAGCCCTGGTCGCATCTGCAACACGTGGACCATCACCGAAAAGTCCTTTCCAAAAGGAAGGGTCAAGGTTGTGTTAATCAATGAAGATCTGGGATTATAAATTTGGCAAACTTTAACCTTAACCTTAAATAATGACGGAGGCAGAAAGGTGAAAATTCTCGTAGGATATGACGGTTCCGCTGTTTCCCGGGAGGCCATCGCACTGGCCGCGGAGCATGCGAATGCTTTTAAAGCCGAAATCATCATCGTTCGTTCGATGGTCGGCGGCCCGGAAGTCCCACGCAAGGATTTCGAGGACGCTGAAAATGGTTTGGAATATGAAAAAAACCGGCTGCTGGACAGAAAAATCCCATGTGAATCAATTTTATCGGTGCGGGGAATGGAAGCCGGCGAGGATCTGGTTCGGTTTGCCGAAGAAAACAAAGCGGAAGAAATCATCATCGGCGTGCGCCGGCGGTCCAAGGTCGGCAAATTGCTGTTCGGCTCCACCGCCCAGTATGTGATCCTGAATGCGGCCTGCCCGGTGGTTTCGGTTAAGTAAGGTTTCAGGTGTCAGCCCAGCCGCCGGCCAAAACAACGGCCGGTCTGATCGAAAAAGAAACATAATAGTTCACCGCAGAGCCCGCAGCCTCCGGCCCATAGGGCCTACGCCCCGGTGGGAGAACGCCGAGAAAGAAAAGTTAAATTAATCTCTGCGCTCTCTGCGCTCTCAGCGGTGAGACACTTCGTAAAAATGGCATCGAATTTAAGGAAGTTTCATATAAGGTGTCCGGTGTCGGCCCAGCCTCTATTGGCCGAAGGCGGTCGGTTTGATCGAAATAGAGACACTATAAAAAGCAAATGGCTGAGGCATCCGGAGGCGGATAACCATTCTACATTCTTCATTCGTCAATAGTCATTCATTTTTGCGGGAGGCAAATTTTGGCAGTATCGTTTGTATGGTTCGACATAGGCTACACCCTGCTGTACATGCAGCGCGAAGTTACCTACCGGCAGGCCCTGAAAGATTTCGGTCTGGATATCTCCCTGAAAGGTATCGAGCGTGAATTTCATCTGACGGACAAATTGTTCATGCGCGAATACCCGGGCATGTTTTTAAAGCCCCGCAAAGTTTACATGCCGTCTTACCTGGGCATTGTAAATTATCGTCTGGGGGTGAACCTGGACGTGTGCGAGCTGGATGCCCGCTGGGAGGAGATCAAGCAAAATACGGATCCTTACTGGCTGCCTTTTGAAGGCGTCAAGGAAGTCCTCGACGAGCTGAAGCACCGATCGATCGGAAGGGGAATTATCTCAAACTGGGACTGGACGGCCAGGGATGTGCTAACCGCCGCCGGATTGATCGACTACTTCGATCATCTGATAATTTCCTCAGAGGTGGACTGCAATAAGCCGGACTCCCGGATCTTTAATTTAGCGATGCAAACCGCCTCAGTAAGCGCCCGGGAATGCGTTTATGTCGGCGACAATTATTATGACGATGCCGTCGGCAGCCACGGAGTGGGGATGGAGGCCCTGATTATCAACCGCTTCGGCTTCCTGGGCATCGAAGAAATTAACGGTTGCAGGATCATTCATCATATCTCGGAAATCTTGGATCATATCGAGTAAGGAATCATGGTCCCGAGGCCCCGCCGAGGGTAGGGTTTGACTTCACCCCCGAGGGGTGGTTTCGGACGTCAGATAATCCATGGCCTTCAACCACGGCAAGGCCTGTTATCTATGACCTGATCCAGAGGACCAAACTTTCAAGTTAGAGTGATCAGGGAATGAGGATGCATGCGCAGTTTTTCGGACAAGATCATCATCGCCATTGATCGAGGAGCCTCTTTTACGGATTTCGGCGTCGTCGGCCCCGGTGGATTTGAAAAAACCTTAAGCCTTGAAAAACGGGATTGGAAAACCATCGTTGGAATCTATGAGGATCTGAACGCAGCGTATCGGACCGACCACGCTGTATTCTCGGGATGTGCCACCGGCATGCCGGATGACATGCAGGCCCGCACCAGCATCATCGCTGAAATTGACGCCATCGGGTTCGGCGGCGCCGCCCTGGCCGACTGCAGCGATTGTATCGTGGTCAGCATGGGCACCGGCAGCGCCATTGTCCACTTTGCCGATCACCGGGCCAGGCATGTGGGCGGTACCGGCGTGGGGGGCGGCACCATCAAGGGACTGGCCTCCCTGATATGCGGTTCGGATGATCCCTTGGAAATAGAAGCCCTGGCCTTAAAAGGCAATGCGTCCAAGACGAGTCTGACCATTGCTGATCTGGGCTATGAAGAAATCAGTTTTTTGGGGGCGGACATGACGGCCAGCAACTTTGGCCGGGTTCAAACAAATTCGAGAGAGGATCTGGCGGCCGGCATCTTGCGTCTGGTGGGAGAAACGGTCGGAATTATTGCCTCAATTTGTGCCCGGGAATCCAACTGCCGGGATCGCATCGTCATGGTCGGCAAAGTAGCCGGCAACCGCTTCATCCGGCAGGTTTTGGAGCTGGTAGGCAACCTGTACGGGACAAAATTTCTTTTCCCGGAGCATCCCGGATTTGCAACAGTTTACGGTGCGGCCTTAAAATATCGCTACGATCGGGAAGCAACGTGACCCTGAAAATTACAACCATCGGCTGGTGGGGAGCCTATCCCGAAGCCAATGAGGCAACCTCCGGGTATCTGTTGCAATCGGAGGACGTGAACATCCTCATTGATTGCGGATCGGGGGTGCTGTCTCACCTGCAAAACTATATCGAACTGCAGCATTTAGATGCGGTTGTGTTGTCCCACTATCACTGGGATCATGTGGCGGACATCGGATGTTTACAGTATGCCGCCCGAATTTTAATGGATCTGGGCAAACGCCAAAAACCGCTGGCAATCTATGGCCACGCCGAAGATGAAAATTTAGACGGCCTGGATTACCTGCAGTACAGCAAGGGGCACGCCATCGATCCGCGAACACCCCTCCAGCTGGGACAATTGACATTTAGTTTCTGCCGCAATGTTCATCCGGATCCCTGTTTTTCAATCCGGATTGACAGCGGATCCAATTCCTTGGTTTATATTTCAGACACCGCCTGGACCGATGACCTGATTGAAATCGCGCATGGGGCCGATTTACTCATCTGTGAATCAAGCCTGTACGATGAGTACCGGGGAAGGATACCCGGGCATTTGACGGCCGGTGAAGCAGGCCAGATTGCCGCCGCGGCCGGTGCCGGACACCTTGTCCTGACACATTTGCCTCATTTTGGTGATCATGCCATGCTGTTAAAACAGGCAGCTGTCAAATTCAGCGGTAAATTAGAACTGGCAGCCACCGGGAAGGTCTGGCACGTGTAAGTAAAGAATCCTGGCCCGGCTTCCGGCTCGTAGAGCCTACAGCTCGGAGAGAGGAAGGGTCACGCTTTGACTTCACCCCGGAGAGGTGGTGTTTGCAGTCACATAACTCATGGAATAAAGGATACCCCCATCATACTATTCGCTCTCAGAAGATTCGGCCGCCTGATATTAACGGTTTTACTCATCTCGACGATTGTATTTATCGTGATCCGAGTGATACCGGGCGATCCGGCCCTGGTGGTTGCGGGAATCGATGCCTCACAGGCAGACATTGATGCCATCCGCGTCAAACTGGGAACCGATAAACCGGTTGGGGCTCAGTATGTCCGGTGGCTCTGGGACGTTTTGCGCTTTGATTTCGGAAATTCCATGATCTCCGGCCAGCCGGTAACCCGCCTGATTTTAGAACGCTTCCCGCTGACTCTATCCCTCGCCTTGCTGGGCATCATCATCTCCATAATTTTTGCCATCCCGTTGGGCGTGATTTCCGCAGTTAAGCGCTGGTCGTTATGGGATTATCTGGGCATGCTTTTTTCGCAAATCGGGATGGCCGTCCCGAGTTTCTGGCTGGGCATACTTTTGCTTCTCTTATTCTCGGTAAAAATCAAGCTTTTCCCTCTGTTTGGTTCCGGCTCCCTTAAGCATCTGATCCTGCCGGCGGTCTCCCTGGGGATAGCCAGAGCGGCCGTACTTTTACGCCTGACACGGGCCTCCATGACCGAGGAACTCAGCAAGGAATATGTCGTTACCGCCAGATCCAAAGGACTGACCGAACGGATGGTCAACTACAAGCACGCTTTGAAAAACGCCCTGCTGCCGGTCATCACGATTGCCGGCATCCAGCTGGGCTACATGCTGGGCGGCGCGATCATCATCGAACAGGTGTTTTCTTTGCCCGGGTTGGGCAGGCTTTTTCTGTTCGGTGTCTACCAGCGGGACTTCCCGTTGGTACAGGGCGGTGTGGTTTTTGTGGCCTTTATCTTTTCATTTATCAATTTCGCGGTTGACATGTTGTACAGCCTGTTAAATCCCAGAATAAGGATCAGCTGATTGGCCGGGAGAACAAACCGTCATCTGCTCGAAATTACCGACCTGGATGTCAGTTTTGAACTGCAACAGGGCCTTGCCCATGCCCTGCGGGGAATCGATCTGTGCCTGAACAGCGACGAAACCCACGCCCTGGTCGGCGAGTCGGGGTCCGGCAAGACGGTGACTTCCATGTGTGTCATGGGTTTGCTGGCTGTTCCGCCCTGCCGGGTGAATCGCGGAAAAATTCTGTTTCAGGGCCGGGACCTGTTGACGCTTTCCGAACCGCAGAAGCGCAGGCTGCGGGGCAAAGACATCGGCATGATATTCCAGGAACCCGGCAAATACCTCAACCCGGCTTTTAAAATCGGCGAGCAGATCACGGAGTCACTGATTTTGCATTTTAAGATGGAACGCAGGCAGGCGGTCGAACAGGCATTGGAATTGCTCGGTCTCGTCGGTCTGGGGCAAACCAGGCGGGTTTTGTCCAGTTATCCTCACGAGCTTTCCGGCGGCATGAAGCAGCGGGCCATGATTGCCATGGCCATTGCCTGTCATCCGGCCCTGCTGATCGCCGATGAACCGACCACGGCCCTGGATGTAACCCTGCAGCTGCAGATTCTGAGGCTGATTCACAGACTCAAGACAAAGTTCTCGATGGGAATTTTATTCATTTCGCATGACCTGGGAGTGGTCAAAGAGATTGCAGATCGAATATCGGTTATTTACGCCGGAAGGATCGTCGAATCAGCCTCCGCCGAACAGCTGTTTGAAAACCCCCTGCATCCATATACAAAATTACTGTTGTTGTCCATACCGGATGCCGCCAAACGGGGAACTCGCTTGCGGGCGATTCCGGGAAACGTACCCGATGCGCAGCACATTCCTCCGGGATGCAGTTTCCACCCGCGCTGCCCTCTGGCTGAGGACGGATGCCGCCGGGAGATACCCCCGAGCATCTACTATGAAGACGGCCATCAGGCGGCCTGTTTTATGATCGGCAAAAAATGGATCGATTCCTAGAAATAAGAAGTCTGGTAAAGCACTTCTACGGCCGGGGTATGCTTAATAAGCGCAGGGTCGCCGCGCGCGCCGTCGACGGGGTAAGTTTCGGCATCGAGCACAGCGCGGTTTTCGGGCTGGTGGGTGAATCCGGCTGCGGCAAAACCACCCTGGTTCGATCGGTCCTCTATCTGGATCCGCCCACTTCCGGCGAGGTCTGGTTTGACGGAACCCAGCTCGGCTCGCTGTCACCCCGGCGCCTCAGAACGTTTAGAAAAAGAATGCAAATTGTTTTTCAGGACCCCAACAGTGCCTTGAACCCTAAAATGAGGATAAAAGACAGCCTGGCGGAAGGGCTCGTCAATCTCAAATTTCCGGTCCGGGAAAGATCCCGGCAGATAAAAAAAATGCTTGATCTGGTCGGTATTGCGGCCGCTCACCGCTCGCGTTATCCGCATGAGTTTTCAGGAGGCCAGAAACAGCGCATTGTAATCGCCCGCGCGTTGTGCATGAAACCGGATTTTCTGGTGCTGGATGAACCGGTATCCAATCTGGACGTTTCCATCCAGGCCCAGATCATCAATCTTTTGGTGGACCTCAAAAAGGAGCTGGCGCTCACGTATCTGTTCATCTCCCACGATCTGAATCTGGTGGCCTATTTCAGCGATCGGATTGGGGTGATGTATAAGGGAAGGTTGGTTGAGGTAGCCTCGACCGAGCAACTGATGAATCATCCCTGCCATCCTTACACCTTAAAGCTGTTTTCCTCGATACCCGGAAAGCAGAAAGTCTCGGAAGAAGCCGCCCCGGGCGAAGCATCAGAGCGTCTCAAAAGCCAGAATGCCGCAGCGTGGCCGGCATCGTGTCCGTATACGTCCGGCTGCTCTCTGGGCGACCGGGCCTGCAGCGAAGCCGAACCCGAGCTAAGAGAAATCGGCGCCGGACACCAGGTGGCCTGTTTTAAAGTATGAAGGTTCAGGGTTCAGAGGTTTGGCGCTTCGCGCTGCCCGCTGCGACCCCGCATGCAGGGTTTTGGTTTAAAGGATAAAGGTTTTGGGTGTCCCGGCGCGGACCGCTGGCATCCGCAGTTTTCAGTTTGATCGAAAAATAAACTCTAATAAAAGGCGAAAACCCGCCTGCCACGCATCGTGGGTTGGGCTAGCGTAATCAATAACTTATTGAGCAAACAGTGCGCAACGCAAATAAAGGAGGAGGAGACCATGAAACAATTTTTTTCTTTAGCTTTCTGCTTGAGTCTGACAATTCTTCTGGGAGCCGGTATTGCGCTGACCGCCGGCCCGGCCGCAGCCCGAACATTAAACTTTGCACTGAGCGGAAATCCGGACACGTTGGATCCTCAAAAGACTGCGGGGACTCTAACCTTCCAGACCCTGAAATCAGTTTATGATACTCTGGCGGAACCGGATCCGAGCGGGAAAATCGTTCCGGCGCTGGCAGACAGATGGGAGGTCTCCGGCGATGCCCTCACCTGGACATTTTATCTTAGAAAAGATGTCGTTTTTCACAACGGGGACAAACTGACCGCCAAAGATGTCAAGGCAACTTTTGACCGGATCATGGACAAGGCCACGGCTTCGCCCAAGGCCAAAGAATTTAGTGCGATCGCGGCGATCGAGACGCCCGACGATTTTACCGTGATCTTAAAATTAAAGGAACCGGCCTCGCCCCTGTTGGCCACGCTGGCTTCAGGTTGGGGTGCCATTTTGCCCAAACGCCTGATCGACAGCGGCCATGATTTCGGAGCCCAGCCCGTCGGCACCGGCCCTTTTGAGCTCAAAAAATGGGTGCGGGACAGCCAGATCGTCCTTGAAAAAAACAAGAATTACTGGATGAAAGGCCATCCCAAGCTGGACCAGGTTATCATGGACATCATCCCGGAGCGGGCCGTTGCGATTCAGGGTCTCATATCCGATCAGATCGATGTGGCCTATCTCATCGACAAAGACGACCTGCCGATCCTGGAAGCCAGCCCGGATGTGAAAATCGAAAAATCAATGACGTCCCTGATTCTGGTGATGTCCATCAATTGCAGCAATCCCGTATTACAGGATCTGCGGGTGCGCCAGGCGATCAATCTGGCCATCGACAAGCAAAAAGTGCTGGATGTAGCCTATAACGGCGGCAAACCGATCGGGACATTTATGGACTACGGCAATGCCTATTACAAGGATTTCACCGCGATGTATCCTTACGATCCGGAAAAAGCGCGCAAGCTGCTGGCCGAAGCCGGCGTCGGCCCGGAAACGACCTTTGAGCTGTATTTGCCCCAAAATTACGAGATGCATGTCAAAGCCGGTGAAATGTACCAGGACATGCTGACTAAAGTCGGGCTGAATGTTAAAATCAAGCTGGTGGACTGGTCGACCTGGATCAGCGATGTCTATCGGGATGCAAAATATGACCTGACCGTCATCGGACACACCGGCAAACTCGATCCCGACGGAACCCTGGCCGGTTATGGAACGCAAAGTCGCTATGTCAGATGGATAAATCCCCGTGCCGCCGGGCTGATTGATGAAGCCCGCAAAGTGTCCGGGTTCGAAAACCGCAAAAAGCTCTATGACGAAGTATTGGAAATCATGGCCAGGGAAGTCCCTTTCATGTATTTGGGAACATCATACCGCTACACGGCTGTCAGAAAAAATGTGTCCGATTTCAGAATTACCCCGATACTGGATACGTTTGACTTCAGGTGGACCACACTTAAATAGGCTAAGAATCGAGCGCCATAGACGGAGCGACATTAATCAGAAATCTGGTTTGAATCTAAGGAGTGATGGAGTAGTGGAGTAATGGAGTAATGCCGATCAATCCCAACACTCCAACACTCCAATACCCCATAGTTTTTTTCCATCATGCATACTCGTCGCAACATCATATTTTATCTTTCCATCATTTTTCTGGTGATGCTGGGCGCCGCCGCCGCGGCGGCGCCCCTGATCGCGCCGTACAACCCAACCGCCCAGAACCTGGAGCAGCGGTTTAAGGCACCAGATCGGCTGCACTTTCTGGGCACCGACAACTTCGGCCGGGATATATTCAGCCGTGTCATTTTCGGATCCCGGTCCGCCCTGCTGGTCGGTATTGTGGCCGTCACGATCGCGGTTGTTATCGGCACGGTTGCAGGGCTGGCAGCCGGCTTGGCGGAAGGGTATGTCGACAACCTTTTAATGCTGCTGATGGACAGCCTGCTCTCGTTTCCAACCATTTTGCTGGCCATAACCGTGGTGTCTTTTCTGGGCTACGGCCTGCTCCAGGTGATGCTGGCCATCGGCGTCATCTTCAGCCCGGTGTTTGCCCGCCTGGTCCGGGCGGAAACTCTGGCCATCAAGACCGAAGCATACGTCGAAGCTTCACGGTCTCTGGGCAGCCCGATCGTCAAAACAGTTTACAAACATATTATTCCCAACCTGCTCGGCAAAGTCATCGTTCAATGCTCCATTACCTTTGCGCTCACGATCGTGATCGAGGCATCTCTCGCGTACCTGGGGCTTGGCTCCCAGCCGCCGACGCCAAGCTGGGGATTAATGCTCAAGGACGCCCGCAACTATCTCGCGCTGGCGCCCTGGATGGCGATTTATCCCGGCCTGGCATTGGCGTTGACGGTTCTATGCTTCAACATCCTGGGGGACGCTTTATCGGAAAAATTGAATCCGAAGCTATAAAGAATTAAGAGTCTATTGCGCTTATTGCGTTTGTTGAGTTGATTTCGCGTTGCGGGTTGTAGGTTGCAGCACTTAAGTATCATGTGCCAGTCCAATTGCTGGTCGCCCACAGCGACGCTGACACCTGCCACCTCATATGAAACTACATCTCACACAGAGCGCTCAGAGATCACAGAGGTCTGGGTTTACAGGCGCCTGCGGCGAAAGAAAAATGTTCTCTGCGGTCTCTGTGAGCTCTAACGGCTTGTCGGGTCGTAGCTCGAAGAGCGAAGCCTGAAAGTGGGCGTGATATTAAATCCAACTGTGTCCGATTTCCAAAAGTTTCTTTTATGATCAGACCGGCCGTCGTTTTGGCCGGCGGCGGCGCTGACACCCAATTTGTGTTGTCTGTCTTCTGTCATCGTCTGTCATCTTGACCAATAAGGAGAGCACTTTGCAAATCGGCATCTTATCTGACCTGCATATCGATCTCGAAAATAACCAACCCGGCGGCATTTTGGCGGGACTGGTTGCAGCGGTGAATGAAAATAAGGTCGAAACCGTAATTATTGCCGGCGACGTGGCCAATGATTATGAAATCACGCTGGATTTCCTGCACGACTTTGAAAAAGCGTGCAACGTGCGCTGTCTCTTTGTTCCCGGCAATCACGACATCTGGAACGAAAAACACCCGGGCAAATCTTCTTGGGACATCTATCAGGCGCTGCAGTCGTTCGCAGGCAATCTGGCCAGCGGTCCGGTCGCACTGACCGATGACTGGATCGTCATCGGGGACCTCGGCTGGTATGATTATTCCTTTGGCAGCCCGAAATACACGGCCGCAGAATTCGATCGCATGCAGATCAAAGGACGCCTCTGGCAAGATAAGGTTAAAGCGGTATGGGGAATATCCACCGTCGAGATGCATGACTTCTTTTATAATAAGCTTGAACAGCAGCTGGAAGCCTTTAAAAATAAACGCATCATTTTCGTAACCCACGTGCTGCCCATCCTTGACTTCACAGTACAGCCACCGGATGTAATGTGGAATTATCTGAATGCATTCCTTGGCAGTGCGCAATACGGAGAGCTGGCATTAAAATATTCAGTGGCGTACTCCATCAGCGGTCACGTTCATTACCGTCGGCAGGTCAAACACAAAGATACGATGTTCATTTGCAACTGTTTGAATTACGCCAGCCAGTGGTATGACAACACTGATCCGGTTGTTGAAGTTCGAAGGGCCTTTAAAACCATTGAGATTAATTAATCCGCCCTGAAAAATAAAGTCCTGGCGGTTGTGCATTGTTCTATGTAAATTGAAGAAAGTTGGTAGATCGAAGGTTCAGCGGATTAATTAGCTTTTTGTTCTTGACAACACAACCTCGATCTCTTAACTTTTTATATTATTAGTTACTACGCTTTCAAAGAATCATATTCAAACCTGAACACACACTATTTTTCAGGGCGGATTAATTAATATTAGGGGTGGCTTCCGAAGCCTGAGATTACACCCTTTGAACCTGATCTGGATAATGCCAGCGTAGGGAAACGAGTGGAAGAACAATTGCGAGATGCAAACCCAGCCGTTTCCCGGAGGAAACGGCTTTTTTATTTTGTATATAATCTAAGCTTATTTTTTTCAGGCCGAACCATAAGAGCAAAATTAAAAAGAGGCTAAATTATGACAAGTCTATCGGATAAAGCGGCGGAAAATCTGGCCGCACTTCGCAAAAAAAAACCGCTGATTCACAATATCACCAACTTCGTCGTCATGAATTATACGGCCAATGCCCTTCTGGCAATGGGCGCGTCACCTGTAATGGCCCATGCTCAAAACGAAGTGGAAGATATGGTTTCATTTGCCGGTGCACTGGTTCTCAACATCGGCACCCTGACGGATGATTGGGTCGCTTCCATGATCAAAGCCGGCAAAAAAGCCACCGCTTTGGGCATACCGATCATCCTGGACCCGGTGGGTTCCGGCGCAACTGCCTTGCGGACAAACTCGGCCAAAAAAATTATCGAGGCGGCGGCCGTCCGTGTCATCCGCGGCAATGCATCGGAAATTCTATCTTTGCGGCATGAGGACTCCGGCACCAAAGGCGTGGATTCGGTGCACTCCGTCGACGATGCCGCGGAAACAGCCAAAATACTGGCACAGGCACTGACCACCACCCTGGCGATTACCGGTCCGGTGGATCTGGTCACCGATGGCCGACGGGTGGTCCGGATATCAAACGGCCATCCGCTGATGGGGTTTGTCACGGGCACCGGCTGCGCAGCAACGGTTACCATCGGCGCATTTCTGGCAGTGGACAACGACCCGGTCAGTGCGACGGCAAGCGCCCTGGCATACTTCGGACTGGCCGGCGAAGTGGCCGGTCAGTCGGCATCGGCCCCGGGAAGTTTTATGATTCAGATGCTCGATGCCCTTTACACCATTACACCGGAAAAGCTGAGGGAAGGATGCAAGATTCAAAATGAATGAGATCCAATTCAATTTTTGCGAAACGCCTCACCGCCGAGAGCGCAAAGCGCGCAGAGATTATTTAGAATTTTCTTCCTCAGCGTTCTCTGCGGTGAACTATAGTGTTTCTTTTTTGACCAGACCGGCCCTTGTATTGGCTGACGGCCGTGCTGACATCTATATCGATATTCGCCATGAAGCTTCAGAAAATTGATTACTCATTATACCTCGTCACCGACCGTGGTCTGGCAAAAGGCCGCGCTACCCTGGAAATCGTCAGGGCGGCTGTGGAAGGGGGCGTCACCTGCGTACAGTTGCGGGAAAAAGAATGCTCGACCCGGGAATTCATCGAACAGGCTTTGGCTGTTAATGAATTTCTCAAAGAGCGCGGGGTGCCGCTTATTATCAATGACCGGGTGGATGTGGCGCTGGCTGTTGCAGCGGACGGTGTGCATCTCGGCCAGACCGACATGCCGCTGAAAGCCGCTCGCAAGATTCTGGGAGACTCAATGATCATCGGTATATCCGCCGAGTCGCCTGAAGACGCCGTTGAAGCTGAAAGAGGCGGTGCGGACTACCTGGGGATCAGCCCGATTTATGCCACCCCCACCAAGACCGATACCGCGCCGCCGCTCGGCCTGGAGGGTTTGCGTGCAATCAGAGAGGCCGTGAAATTACCGCTCGTGGGCATTGGCGGATTAAACCGGGACAATGCCGCCGAAGTCATCAGAAGCGGCGGCACCGGGGTGGCGGTGGTGTCGGCCATCGCAGCCGCCGGTGATCCGGCCGCCGCCGCGCGCAGCCTCAGGCAAATCATCGATAAGGCCAAAAAAACATGGACTTAAAAGAAATCGGAGAGTTCGGCTTTATCAAAAAGATCAGCCGGGGATGCCTGATTCGACCGGAAAGGGTTATTAAGGCCATCGGCGACGATGCGGCCGCCTTTACGACGGACCCCGATAAAGTTGCGCTTATCACGACCGACTTGCTGGTCGAGCGCATCCACTTTTTGAGAAAGTCGATATCCGGCTTTGACTTGGGATATAAATCCCTGGCCGTCAATTTAAGCGACATCGCGGCCATGGGCGGTACGGCCTGCGAAGCATTTGTCAGCATCGCCGTCCCGCCGGATTGCTCACTGTCGTATCTGGAGGCCGTTTACGACGGGATGAAGACATTGGCAGCGAGATTCGATGTCAACATCCTGGGCGGAGACACGACCACCTCTAAAATCGATCTGATTATCAATGTGGTGGTGTATGGATCGGTGGACCGCGAACAACTGCTGTGCCGGGACGCCGCCCGGCCCGGTGACCTAATTTTTTCGACCGGGTACCTGGGAGACAGCAGGGCCGGTTTACACTTGATCCTCAATAATATCCCGGCCGAAACCGATCGATTGCAAAATCTGGTGCACGCCCATCTTCGCCCCGAACCCCACCTGCAGGAAGGACGTTTTTTAGCGCAGCAGTCTGCCGTCAGGGCGGCGATCGACACCAGCGATGGACTGAGTTCCGACCTGGGCCACATTGTCGAGGAAAGCAGTGTCGGCGCAACCCTCTATTATGAAGACATTCCCGTCTCCCAAAACCTTAAGGCATTTTGCGGACAATTTAATTTTGACCCGGCCGAATACGCCTTGTCCGGCGGCGAAGATTATACCCTGCTTTGCACCATAGCACCCGCTGAAGCCGAAAGAATCGCCGGGGATTTTCAAACGACGTTCAATCGCCGACTTTTCAGGATCGGTGAAATTACGGCGGAGAAAAGAATGCAGCTCATATATCCGGATGGGTCAGCCGGGCAGATTGCCCTCAGCGGGTGGGATCATTTCAGGACCGGGTAAAAGACATCTCCAAGGCATCGAACATGATGGGAAGTTATTTGTTAGTTAGGTAACCAAATGAAGCGTACAAATGAAAAACGAGAGTATTACAAGGTACTGACGATTGCCGGTTCCGACTCCGGCGGCGGAGCGGGAATTCAGGCCGATTTAAAAACCATTTCCGCCATCGGCTGTTACGGAATGTCCGTGATCACCGCTCTGACGGCCCAAAATACCCTGGGGGTCACCGGAATACACCCCGTACCCCCGTCGTTCGCCGCTGAGCAGATGACCGCCGTCTTCAGCGATATCGGCGCCGATGCCGTAAAGATCGGCATGCTGTATTCGGCCGAACTGATCAAAGTGGTGGCCGAGCAGCTGAAAAAATTTGGCGCTAAAAATATAGTTCTGGATCCGGTAATGGTGGCTCAAAGCGGGGACAAGCTATTGCAGGACGACGCCATTCAGGCCATCAAGGACCACCTGATGCCGCTGGCGGATGTCGTGACGCCGAATCTTCCGGAAGCCCGGGTATTATTGGGCCGTGAAATCCTGGGACTCGAGGAGATGCAAACTGCGGCCGAATCTTTGGCCGAATACGGCAGCCGCAGCATTCTCATCAAAGGCGGTCATTTGCAGGAAAACAAAAGTACGGACGTGCTGTATCTGGCCGGGGAGGCGCGCTGGGTCGCACTTGAAGCCGACCGCATCGCAAGCCGCAACAACCATGGAACCGGCTGCACGCTGTCCGCGGCAATCGCCGGCTATATGGCCAAAGGCTGCGGTATTGAAAAAGCGGTCCGCCAAGCCAAGATCTACATCCAGAACGCCATTCGGGCGGGTGCGGTTTACACGCTCGGGAAAGGACACGGCCCGGTGCATCATTTTTTCGAATTCTGGCAATAGCCCCCGGCCGGGCGATATTTGTCGGCTGCGAAATTTCCGGATTCCTGCCTTTTTAGCAATGACGGTCTGTGTTGCGGAAATCTCCCCGACAACTCATCTATTCTTTGCGCTTTTCCAGGCTGATTTTGCGCGATCGGGGTCAAGCCGACATGCTGTAATAAACCGCCGTGGAAACGGCCCAGATAAGCACGGCAATCGTCGCGACGGCGCAGGCACCGGCCAGCATTTTGTGAAAAAGGTTTTCCCTTTTTTTCTCCTGGTATCCCAGCAGGAAGCCCAGAACAATTCCGCCCAACATCCCGCCGGCATGGCCCCAGTTGTTAATCCCCGGCACCACCACCCCGAAGAGAAAGATGAGTACCGTCCACACGGCCACCTGCTTGTATAGGGCCCGCCCATATACGCCCCCGCGGCTTTTGCCGTAGTACAGGATGGCTCCTATCAGACCTAAAATCGCGGCCGATGCGCCGATGGTAAAGGCCACGCCGGCCAAATACGAAACCCAGAATCCGATAATCCCGCTCAGGGTATAAATCGCAAACATGCGATAGACCCCGTACTCCCGGTTGACGAGGGGCGCCAGCTGGTAGAAGGCGACCATGTTGAAAAATATGTGAAGTATCCCGCCGTGCAGGTAACTGGCCGATATCAGTGTCCAGAGACGATGATAGCGGGCAATGGGAATGGTCCCGGTGGCTCCCAGCAGGAACAAGCTGTTGTTGGAAGGTGACAGAAAAGTCAGCGGGTTCATGGACAGGCCGGCGCCTCTGGGATTGAACAGGATGGATATAATGTACATCCCCACGTTGATGGCGATAATGTATTTGACAGACTGCCCGGAATCACGAAAACCCGCGGTCCAAACGTTGTTCTTGTACCACGATCCGGGTCTGGAGGTGCCGCAGTACGGGCATTTGGCCTCGGACGAGCTGATAAGTTTTCTGCAGTTGGGACAGAGAATGGATTGTCTTTGTCTTGAAGTCAATTGAGGTCGCATCTTTTCACTCAGCTATTCGGACACCCATGATAACGAATCCGGGATCAGGGGACCACCTACCTTTTCCGAAAGTTTTTTCAGTGTCGATTGCAATTCCGACATCTTGGCTTCAATAGTCTGGCGGCTGGGAAACCAATCTGGCGGACAAGCACTTTTAAGCTGCTCCAACTCGTTGTCGATTTCATCCATGATCGTGTGTAGACTCCGAATCGACGGGTAAACCGTTTCTTTTTCCCGGACGGGCAGTTTATCCACCACACGAATGACGCTGTAAATTTTTGCTTTCCATTCGGTCAACTGCCCTTCCAATTTATTGCAATAAGAAATCACGTCCATCTTCTGCTCCCTCCGGCTGCAGTCAAACCATCAGCCACGATTCCACCGGACAACGTTTAATATGTCTCAGGGTGGCCGAGGAAGACCACCCTGATAAGGAGGTTGATAAGAATATTACCTAGCAGTTTTAAAACCGCATGATTTACAATAATACCGATACCCGCATGGTCAAGGGTTCTGTTTCCAATTGACACTTGAAATCCTTTTCATTATGATAGCACATTGTAACATGCATGATCCCAAACAACTCTTACCGGCAACCCCAAAAGCCTTCATTTTCTCGGAGGCGGACCGGCTCTTTTGCCTTTCGACGAACAGGTTGTCTGACGGGGTATTTCCGCCAAACTTCCGTCAAATATCGAGGTGTAAGTGATTCAGGAAAAAAATGGCGACAGCCGGCGGCAAACGATTTTGAGTATCGTCGTCTTATCCACGCTGGTCGTTATCGGAGCGGGGTTGATCATATCTCAGAGCCGTTACAACCCGGCGATTTTATCAAAAAATGAAATTTGGCCGTCGCCAGATGGGCAAAAACCACCTTCCCGGCCGTCTGTGCTTGAGGCATTCAGTCCCCTGCCGCAAGGTCTTGAGCCCCTCACGGCGCCGGAGACCTTTGAGGCCGACACGCTTTCGGATAAAATCGACGGAAAAGCCGAGCTGTATTTGTCCGCAGGCTTCAACCGACTGCTCACTCAGCGTTTCAGGGATGAGCGTGCCCCCGATCGGTGGATCGAAACTTTTGTGTACGACATGGGCAACGGCCAAAACGCGTTTGCGGTGTTCAGCGCCCAGCGCCGCGAGAATGCCGAATCGCTGCAGTTGACCCAATATGCCTACCGGTCGCCCAATGCAATTTTTCTGGTTCATGGCCGATATTATCTTGAATTGATCGCATCGGAAGCGTCCGCTCAGGTGATGCAGCCCACGGAAATGCTGGCCGCGGCATTCGTCCGCAACACGCCTGCCCCAAAAATCCACGATTGCCGAAAAGGACCTGTTCCCCCGCAGGATCTGGTAAAAGACAGCATCGCCTTGGTGGCAGCCGATGCATTTGGCTTTGATCGCCTGAATCAGGTATATACCGCAGAATACCGGTTGAATGGCGCCACCCTGATGGCTTATCTCTCCCGCCGCCAAACACCCGCAGATGCCGAAGCATTGGCCGTCGCCTACGATAAATTTCTATTGAACTTCGGCGGGCAGGCGCTCGAGCAGCAATTGCCGATCAAAAATGCCCGCCTGATTGAGATTTTAGACACCTATGAGGTAATTTTTTCCTATGGCCCGTTTATGGCAGGTGTGCGGGAGGCGACCACCCCGGAGCAGGCCGTTAAACTGGCAGTTCAATTCCTCCATCAAATGCGCGAGGTAGCCGGTGAATTCTGAACCGAACAAAAACGGTTTGAATCGACGCGAATTTCTGGCCCGCTCGGCCGGGGCCGGAATCTCCGTAGCTGCGGCCTGTGCCGCCGGGCTGTGGTTTCATGATTCCAGAGGGCCCGCTTCGTCCGCCGCAACCCGGTCGGATACCGGCCTGCCGGATTTTTCAATGGGTGATCTGAATCCCAAAATGGCGATCGTCCGGGGCGCCGATCGGCGTACCGCCCTGAATTCGGCTCTAAAAGCGCTGGGCGGTATTGAATCCTTTGTCAAAAAAAATGATCGGGTTTTGCTCAAAGTCAATGCCGCGTTTGCATCTCCGCCCATGCTCTCGGCCACGACCCATCCGGATGTCGTCGCTGAAATGAGCCGGCTTTGTCTACAGGCCGGAGCCGCATCGGTTGCGGTCACGGATAATCCCATCAATGATCCGAATAGTTGTTTCGCCTTAAGCGGAATTATGGAGGCCGCCCGCGGTGCGGGTGCCACCCTTATTTTGCCGGATCCGGACGCGTTCAGACCGCTTAGCGTTCCGAATGCCCGCTTGATTCGTCAGCTGGCCGGTTCTTTTAAAACCTTTTAAAAATGTTACCAGGGTCTTCGGTTTGGCCCCGGTTAAAGATCACCATCGCAGCGGTGCCTCACTGAGCATGAAGAATTGGTACGGTCTGCTGGGAGGTCGGCGGAATATTTTCCACCAGGACATAAATACCATAATAGCCGAACTGGCTTTGATGGTTCGCCCGACGCTGGTGATCCTGGACGGCACCACCAGCATGATGACCAACGGACCCACCGGCGGTTCTCTGTCGGATCTTAAACATACCAATACCATGATTGTCAGCACCGACCAGGTGGCGGCCGACGCATTTGGGGCCACGCTGCTTGAAAAATCCGCCAGCGCGCTGCCGTACATCGGCAAAGCGGAAGCGGCCGGAGTCGGCAAGGCGGAATACCTGTCGTTGAAGCCGATGGAACTGTCGTTATGAAAATCGTAACCACCCGCCGAATCTGTCAGATTTTCTTTTTTTGCGTTTTCATCTGGTTTTGCATGGTCACCACCCTTGGGGATCAGTGGTGGCAACTGCGCGGCTGGCCCGTGAACTGGATCATTGACTTGGATCCATTGGTGGGCCTGGCGACCCTGCTGAGTACCCGCACCCTGTATGCCGGTCTGCTGTGGGGGCTTGCAACGGTTGTCCTGACCATCATCCTGGGCAGGTTCTTTTGCGGCTGGGTGTGCCCCTTCGGTGCCATCCACCAGTTTGTGGGGTTTGCCGCCCACCGCAAAAAATCAGTGGCCGCCAAAATAAAACTCAACCGCTATCGGCCGGCCCAAACCATAAAGTACTGGATTCTGATTTTCCTGCTGGCCATTTCAGCATTTGAATTGGCCGTTGATCTTATTCGGTCGCCTGCAACCAACCGGTGGCTTTGCGCGGTGCTGATATTAGCCGTCCTGGCGGCGGTCGTCATCCAGACCGTCCGCTATAACCGCCTGAACTTTAAAAGAGCCGCTATCGGGTTCCTGATCTTTACCGCCGTCTGGCTGCTGCTGAGCGCCGGCTTAAAAGACCACCAGACTTCCGTCGCAGCGCTTCAAATCGGTTTGCTGGACCCGATTCCGCTCGTCTATCGCTCGTTCAATCTAGTGATCCTGCCGGTCATCGAACAGGCCGCGCTCCAACTTTCGGCTGCCCCTCGCTTGTATGACGGCACCTGGTTGATCGCAGCGATATTTATCGGCGCCGTATTGTTGAATCTGGTAATACCGCGCTTTTACTGCCGATTCCTATGTCCGGCCGGCGCCCTGTTTGCGGTGCTGGGCCGCTTTTCCCTATGGCGAATCGGCAAAATCAGTGCTGAATGCGCCGAGTGTCACATATGTGAAAAGCACTGCGAGGGTGCCTGCAGCCCGACCAGCCGGATCAGATCCAGCGAGTGCGTGTTGTGTGTCAACTGCCTGAATGACTGCATGCACGGTTTGATGACATACCGGAACAGCCCCTCGGCCGCCGGCGAAATCCCGGGCCCGGATCTGTCCCGCCGGCATTTTTTGACGGCAGCGGTATCCGGGGCTGCGGTCATCCCGATGCTGCGGGTAAACGGGGCGTTGAGTTCCAACTGGAACCCGGCGGTCGTGCGCCCGCCGGGTGCGTTGGCGGAAAAGGAATTTCTTTCCCGCTGCATTAAGTGCGGCCAGTGCATGCGCATCTGTCCGACCAACGTGATTCACCCGTCCGGGCTGGAAGGGAGCCTGGAAGGCCTGTGGACCCCGGCCCTTAATTTCCGCATCGGCACCAGCGGCTGCCAGTTTAACTGCATTGCGTGCAGTCATCTTTGCCCGACGGCGGCCATCCGTCCCATCAGTCTGGATGAGCGTCTGGGCCGCAACAGTTTTGCCGACCGTGGACCCATCAAAATTGGAACCGCTTTTATCGACAGGGGACGCTGCCTGCCGTGGGCCATGGAAAGGCCCTGCATTGTTTGTCAGGAGAACTGCCCGGTCAGCCCCAAGGCCATTGTCACCCGGGAAGTGTTTGATACCATCGATCCCGGTTCCAAGCTCATTGTTGCCAGGGCCGATAATTTTTACATCGAGCTGCAGACCGCGGGCCTTGAACCGGGCAAATATGCCACGGGTGATTATTACTGTGCAATGTTGCCTCCGTCTGACGGTCGTTTGCGCAGGATCGTCAGCAACTGGGAAAGAGGCCTGAAAGTGGATAGTGAATTTCCGTTTGACCCTCCGCCGCCGCCCGGCAGCCGGCTTGAAATTCAGATTCGGCTCCAGAGGCCGTATGTCGACCCTGCAAGATGCATCGGCTGCGGAGTATGCGAGCATGAATGCCCGGTTCCGGGGAAACGCGCCATACGGGTTACGGCCGATGGGGAATCCCGTAATCGCAGCCATGCTCTGCTATTGCGGGGATAGCAAGAGCCGGAAGGCAAGAAGATGAGAAGTTGAGAAGATAAGAAGTTGGGAAAAGCAGAAGGTAAGAGGGTGGGAGGGTGAAGCGAAGGGCATAGCGCATGGCGCAAGGGGCATAGGGTTGGAGATGCCGGGAAGCCGAAAGGCAAGAAGGTGAGAAGGTGGGAAGTTGGGAAGTTGGGAAGATAAAAAGATCAATTTCTATTCAACTTAATCAACCTAATCAACCATTCAACCCAGTCAACTAATTAAACTCAATGAACTCAATCAACCCAATCAACTCAATCAACTCAATCAACTCAATCAACTCAATCAACTCAAAAAGCTTTGAAGGAATATAGCATGTCACAAAAAGAAAATCTTTGGTCTCGCAGGGATTTTTTGAAGGCCACTGGAACAGCCGGACTCGGCGCAGCAATTGCAGCGCCGGCTCACCGTTTTGCCGCCGCATCCGACGGACAAAGTGTGGTGCCGAACCGTCCCTTCGGCCAAAGCGGATTCAATGTCTCGATTCTCTCGCTGGGGGGTATGTTCGACATCAGCTCCAACCAGATTATGATGAAGCAGGCCATGCGCTGGGGCGTAACCTACTGGGATACGGCGGACTGCTATCAAAGAGGCAGCGAAAGGGGCATCGGAAAATATTTCAATAAGTATCCTGAAGACCGCCGGAAGGTTTTCCTGGTAACCAAATCCGACGCCCGGGATCCGAAAGGAATGTCCAAACTCCTTGAGCAATCCCTCGATAGAATGCAAACCGACTATATCGACCTTTATTTCCTGCACGGCATCTACCGCATCACTGAGTTGGATCAGGACGTCCGCTCCTGGGCCGATAAGGCCAAGGCCGCCGGAAAAATCCGCCTCTTTGGATTCAGCGCGCACAGCAACATGGAAGCGAGCATGCTGGCAGCTGCCGAACTCGGCTGGATCGACGGAATCATGATGGCTTACAACTTCCGCCTGATGCATGAAGACCGGATGAAGCGCGCGGTCGACGCCTGCGTAAATGCCGGCATCGGGCTGACCGCCATGAAAACTCAGGGCGGCGGGCAGGTAAAAACCGGCAGTGAAACCGAACTTGAACTGGCCGGTCGCTTTTTACAAAAAGGTTTTACCGATGCCCAGGCCAAATTGATGGCGGTCTGGCAAAATCCGAATATCGCCAGTATCTGTTCTCAGATGCCGAACATGTCGATTCTGATGGCCAATGTCGCCGCGGCCCTGAATCGCACCGCGCTTTCAGTCCGCGACACGGATTTGCTGCAGCGCTACGCCCGGGAAACCCGTTCGGCTTATTGTGCCGGCTGCACCCACCTCTGTGAAACTGCCGTTGAAGATAAGGTTCCGATCGGAGATGTCATGCGCTGCCTGATGTATTGCCGCAGCTACGGCGACCGCGATTACGCCGCCGCTGAATTCAAAAAAATACCGTCAAACGCACGCCGGCAAATGGCAACTCTCGATTTTTCATCGGCCGAAAGAAGGTGCCCGCGGAAAATGGCCATCGGCAGTCTCATGGGGGAGGCTCTGAGGGAGTTGGGATAAGAAAGAAGCTGGGAAGGTGAGAAGTTGAGAGGGTGAAACGGATGGGATAGCGAGAAGGTGAGAAAGTGGGAAGGTGATGACATATAGGCGCAGGGCGCACGGCACACGGCGCACGGATGAGGGAAAAACGATAGGATGCTGGGAGGTTGAGAAGGCGGGAAGGTGAGAGGGGGAAGCAGCCGGCATGGAGCATAGCGTAGAAAGTAAAGGGTGGCGGCGGCCTCCATGAAAAAGCGAATCGCAGAATATCGAATGTTGAAGGCTGGTTTTGCTCCCGCAGCACCAGCGCTTGCGCGGCGTGTGCACCGCTTGTTGCCCAGTCTTTTTATAAAACGGACAGAAAACCTTAATTCGTCATTCGACAATCGTCATTCGTCATTCCAAGGACCCTGAACCTTGTGCCTTTGGCTTTTATCCTTTAACCTTTTACCTTTCAACTTTCACCTTTTACCTTTCTTCAAAGCTTATTCAAAACTCCATTTCCCTTGCCCGGGTTCGGGTAATTGGCAGCCATCGCCTCGGCTTCCCTCCTGATTTCATCCCGCAGGGATTCAGGTTCCAGGACCCCGGCTTTGGCGCCCCACTTCAGAATCCAGAATTTAATCTCGTCAATACCAGCCACCTCGGCTTCAAAAATAATGGAGCCGTCCTTCTGTGCCTCGATCTGCTGGGTCTCGTGCCAGATTTTCTCCTGGATGTAATCGGCGATATCGGCCGCAAACCGGATCCTGACCTTAACCGGTTGGCCTTGGAAAACGCCGAAGCTGGATTTCATAAAATCATCAACGTTGAAATCCTCCGGCACTTCGAAGGTCTCATCGGTAGGTTCGAAATTTTGAATGCGATCCATGGCAAATATGCGAATATCCTGGCGCAGCCCGCAATGGCCGATCAAATAAAACGTACCGTCGAAAAACCAGATCTTGTAAGGCGCCACTTTTCGCCGGGTAGTCTTTTTGCGGCTCATGGCGTAGTAATCGATCCGGATGAATTTTTTGAGGATCGCCGCTTCACTGACTTTATCGATAATACTGCGCAATGGGCCATACGGGGTGTGTGGTTTGGACTTCACCGCCAGACTTTTTTCGACCCGGCTCAGGTATTCAATGTACTCATCGGGCAAAGTGGCTTTTATCTTCTCAAATAAAGTCACCAGGGAATCATAAAAAACCGTGTCTTTTAACACCCCCATCATGCCCCGGCTGAAATAGAGGGCCATCAGCTCCGGCAGACTGAACGGTATGGGAATGCTGTGTTTGGCCGAATCGAGCAGGCACCACAAATTTTTCCCGCCTGTCCGTTCCGTGTAAACCGGAAACCCTGCCGCCTGCAGTGCTTCCAGATCCCGATACACGGTCCGCGTGTGGCACTGAAGGTCCGCGGCCAGTTCGGTAATCGATTTCCCGAACCTGGAAGATATCAAGGTTTGAATGATTTTCCACTGTCTGGCCAGCTGATCGCCCCGTGCCATATGGATGCCCCCTTAAAATTATTGAACACAGATTAACACATATTGCCACAGATTTTCAAAGCTTTGGAGTTCTTTTATTTAAGAAAAACAATTTTTTATCGATGCAAATTGTTTTCATCGTTTTTTTTTAAAAAAAGTATTTTTTTTTAGGAACTGTGACCGGATCTGTCACACCTGTCTGCTAAAGTTCGGGCAAACATCGGGAAAAGGGGATTTCAAATCAATGAAATTTTCAATCAACGGAGGAATTTAAAATGACCAAGGACATTTCATACCCGGACTATTATGATTGTTATGAGTATCATGGCAACACCACCATCGAGCTGACCCGCAGGCAGAACGGGATGATCATCTGGCGGGACTGGATCCTTTTCGATTCCGTGGAGGAGGCCTCCGATTATTTTAACGATGACTGCGTGATGAATTAGAATTATGAAAAATCAAACTGTTACCGGAATCGGCTGCTTTGCAAGGCCGGAGAAGCTAAGGCGGATTTTTTTGAAAATGGTACAAAGATATGCCTTGGGACAAATTGAAGGCATCGATCTGGCCGACAGAAGTGAATCCGGCGAAACGGAAAGCATCCGATTGATAGAGGCACTCATTGCAGGCCGAAATTTGGAACTCCATCCATCGAATTCGAATTCTCCGGACGCGCCTGAATACAAAAAAATAACCGGCTTTTTCCTGACGCTGAAAGACCAAAAACTGAATTTGTCGATCTTTGCGAAAAATAGCGACCGCCGGCAGGAAAGACACTCGGCTGTTTTGGATGCGCTTACCGATATAAGGTGGAGAAGGTTGAATTGATTGCTGAGCCTAATTCCATATAAAAAAAAGCCCCACTGATTTACAGCGGGGCATCTCATTTTCCGTGCCGTCAGGCTTTGTTCAATGCGCTTCGCCTGATGCTGCAAGCTGGGCGATTGGATTTAAAGCCGCCGGTGAAACTATTCCGGCACATGACACTCCTTGCATCCGGTGGGTCCGGGGTTGGGCAGATTTTCTTTCAGCACGCGGCCGGATAGTTCCAGCTTCAGGTTCTTTTGTTTCAAATCCTTATGGCAGGTGATACACTGTTTATGATACGCGTTTTTATAATAGCTGATTTGCAGCTCCTCCAGGTCCTCGCCTTTTTCGGCCTTAGTCGGAGCAACCACGCCGTCATGGCAGCCGGCTGTTTCACAACTCTGGACAGGCTCGTCGTACTCCCATTGGTGATGGCATGTTTGACAGCTATAAGTAAAGTGGACGGGATGATTGAATTCAACGAGCGGCCGAGTGGCTTCCACCGATTCTGGTGGTGCCAGCTGAATTTTGCCCATTGGGATGCACATGGTTTCGACCTCGCTTTGCTTGGCAACGACAAGTGCATTGCCGAAAATTAAAGCCAGAATAAAACAAACAACTCCGATTCCTAGTTTATACATCCTCATCTCCCTTGATACAGATATCGTTAAATGGTTGATAGGTTTATTGGTCGGGTAAAATACAAACCAAGCAACGACTGCGTAAATTTAAAGAGCAATTAATGCGTTAAATGGAAAGAAAAATCAACTGAAAAATGATGAATTCAAAAAAAATTGAATATCTTGGTTCACATGTGACTGATTTGAAATATAAAAAGGCGGCATTCCTTAAATATTCAATCTTCAATCGAAAATATTCAATTTTTTCAGCCTACTCCGGCAGCGAAATGGTGATCGTACATCCGGGACCGTCATTGTTGGCAGCGCTTACGGATCCGCCCATCAGCCGGACGAATTTTTTAACCAGCGCCAGTCCGATGCCGGTGCCGCGCGTCGCACGGGCAAGGGAATTTTCGACGCGGTAAAAGTCGTCAAATATCTTTTTCAGTGCCTGACGCGGGATGCCGGGTCCGGTGTCGGATACCATGATGTTCACCCGCCCATCCTGCCGGCGGGTCCGGATGCCGATCTCCCGCCGGGGGGTGCTCTGGCCGAATTTCATACTGTTTTCGATCAGGTTGATCAATACCTGGATCATCACTTCCCGATCATATCTAAACGGCCGGTCCTGTCCTTTTGCGACCGTTAGCGTGAATCCCTCCTGCTTGACCTTTTCAGCCATCACCGCCTGAACTTCTTCCAGAACATCATCGAAAGTACCGGTCTGCAAGTCGATATGCCGCTGCCTTTTTTCCAATTTGGAAAGCTCCAGCACATTGTTGATCAGGCGCGACAGGCGGGCGCCCTCCGAATCGAGAATCCTGAAATACTCCTGCTCGCGCTCCGGGTTTTGCGCCATGCCCTGCTCCAGCATTTCAATATACAGCCGGATATTGGTCAGGGGTGTCTTTAATTCATGGGTAACGGAAGAAACAAATTGGGAACGGCGCTCGGAAAGATCCACGATGGTACGGGTACTCTGGTAGATGGTGAACAATCCCATTAAAACGACCACCGCCAGGACAACGAGCATGATGGTCAGGGTATGGCGGCCGGCAGAAGGCGGGATCTGATCGCAGACCAAAGTTGCCTTCAAGAAGTTGAAAGGCGATGGAAAGCTGCGATTAAGAATAAAATCGGGATCTTTGACGATGACGCCGGCTTCCAGCGCCCGGGCTTCCCGGCCCTGATCCAAAACGCTGAGACGCAGGCCGGTAAACTGCGCCATTGGTTGGGCAAGAAAATAATTTTGAACCAGGTAATTTAGAAAATGATTTACCTGCAGAACGAATCCCTGCCGGTAGATCTGATTGTCGATCATGATGCGGCGGAAGATAAATACTTGACCGTCACTTAAAAAAACTGCCTGCAGCGGAGCCACTTCCACCCGGTAGCCGGCTGCTTCTTCAGCAGGGGGCGGGGACGCCGGTGGGGGTGCACTTTCGGCTGCTTCCCGGTAGGAGTTGGCTGACTGACGCTTTTGCAGGGACCATGGTCTTGCCGGCCGTCCGGTCTCCCTCCAAATGCCGGTCGTCTTTAGCGGCCATGGAATCGGCGGCAGCCGGAGCGCCGGCCTTCGAAGG
The DNA here is from genome assembly GCA_963769935.1 of uncultured delta proteobacterium. Taxonomy (GTDB): domain Bacteria; phylum Desulfobacterota; class Desulfobacteria; order Desulfobacterales; family JAFDCJ01; genus JAFDCJ01. The sequence goes on from CAVYNY010000016.1 coordinate 198,880, forward strand.
CTTCTGCTCCTGTTGGGTGATGTTGGCCGCCTGGCCGATGGTGATTTTTTCGACTCTTTTTCCCTTCTGCCCCAGGAAATCTCTGGAGCGCTGGGTGCGCGAAAGATCAAGGTATTTGCCGGCAAACCCTGCTTTTTTTTCGGTTTCCCGCTCGGCCGCGAGTACCGCCGGCCGGGGTTTAACTTTATCGGTCCCCGCAACCCGCTTGCGGTTGAAAATTTCATTGGCTTCTTTCAGCTCAGTCACGAGTTGAACACGATCGGGCGGTATCTGCCCCTCGTTTGCCACCAGCGGCGTCTGGAACGATCCGTCCGGATTATTCTGAAAATATCCTAGAATGAAATTCTCCGCTGACGGCTGCGACAGGGGAGACGGTTGCGGCCGGTCTTCATCGGATTGCCGGGAGGGTGGAAACACGTGATAGTTGTATTCATCGACCGCCCGACTTTCCTCACGCTGCACCATCATCGCCAGCCTGTGCTCCATTTCGTCGAAAAGTGTTTCCGCAAAATAGCTCAAGGTTGACGCCTCTTCCTGTTCCAGCCCACGGTAGGTTTTTAAAACAAAATAACCAAGTGGTATGGAAAGCGCCAGCGAAAATATGACGATAAGCAGTTTCAGTTTTTTCATGGTTTAATCGGATTGTTTGGATCATCCCAGTTAAACAAAAGACAAGAAGGGTTAACGGGTTAAATTTGGATTGTTTAGATTGTTTAAATGGTTTGAATCGTTATGATCGATGACTTGTGATCGCATAAAGCTTTTCATTCTTTTTGATTGTTAAGAGCCTTTATGTTGGTATTCAGTTTTTTTAGAACCGTTCGGCTTTTTCTAGCAAACTTCGAAACGCTCACCCCGCAACCCCCATCATTATTCAGCCAACTCAATTAACTCAACAAACCCAATAAACTCAATAAACACAGCCACCCCGCAACCCGCTCTTTTCTTTTTACGCTACGCGCTTTGCACTATGCCCTTGCCCATTCTCCGAACCCCGCATCATTATCCAGCCAACTCAATAAACTAACAGACACAGCCACCCCGCAACCCGTAACCCGTAACTCCTCACTCCGGCGCCAGTCTGTACCCCTCGCCCCGGACGGTTTCTATGAACGGAGGATCGCCGATTAAGGCGGTAATTTTCTTGCGCAGCTTGAGCATATGGATATCCACTGTGCGAGTCTCAATATCCGCATCGGCGTAGCGCCATACTTCGATCAGAAGCTCTTTTTTTGAAACTATCCTGTCCCGGTGGCGGTGCAGGTAGATGATTATATCCATTTCCCGGCGGGTAAGTTCCGCAGACTGTTCTCCGGCCACGGCTTTCAGGTTTTTGCCGTCAAAAAAAATTCCGTGGCAGTTAACTTCTTCATCGCCGAGATTTTTGCCGGTTCGCCGCAATACCGCTTCCACCCGCACCATGACTTCCCGCAGGGAAAAGGGTTTGGTGATATAGTCATCCGCCCCGGCCTTAAACCCCGCAATAATATCGTCCTCCGCCCCTTTGGCAGTGATGATGATAATTCCCTGGTTGGGTTTCTGTTTGCGAATCTTTCTGCAGATCGAAAACCCATCAAGGGACGGCAGCATCACATCCAGCAGAATCAGGTCAAATTGCTCATCCACGGCCACCTTGAGCCCCACGAAGCCGTCTTCAACACCTTGGGCTTCGTAGCCGTTAAACACCAGCACATCCACAAGGCCGCGCAGCAGGGCCGTGTCATCTTCAACAACGAGAATGCGGGCCTTGGGTTGTTTCATAATTTATCCGTCCTGAAACTAGAAAACTAACGTTCTAAAATTTCCTCTGGGTATTGAAGCACATATCTTTATCCCGGCTCCGACGGATAAATTAATGTATGCTTCGCATTTTTTATTCTTAAATTAATTCCAAATATATACATAGAATATCAGAAATCCGTTTGTCGGCATCTGCTAACTTTTGAACCTTTATTTAGGTTATACCAGACAATCGCAAATTCAAAGTAAAAGTTATGTAAAAAAACTGCCGCCTTCTTTTACATTTCTTTGAATTGCATCCGGCAGCCCCTGAAGTATAATCGAAACACGGCAGCCAAATCGGATTTAATTTTATCACTGAAGATTAAATTCATTCGGCCGGGGGCGGTCCACAATTTTAGGCATTTTAGGCATTTTAGGCAATTTAGGCAATTTAGGCAATTTTTTTGGAAAGGAGAGCACATTATGAAACCGAAACAACTGAAAAACCTTTTATTGATTGCTTTGCTGATTGCGGTCACCGGTGCAGCTATGGCGTATTCGGACAAAATACCGGGTATTTTCTCTCAAAACCCGGAAGCCTGCACACGCCCCGCAGCAGACTGTAAACAAGGGAATCCTCAGCGTTTCCGGTCATCTCGTACAAGACAAAGTTCTTCTGGGATCGGCCGGCACCGTGGGCTTGAACCTCACGTTGCAGGCGGATCAGATCGCAGCGACGGACACGGCGGAATCCCGCAATGTCGATCTGGTGATCGTGCTGGACCGCAGCGGTTCGATGAAAGGCCGCAAAATCAATGATGCGCGCCGGGCGATACTGCAGCTGCTGACCGACCTGAGCGCCAGGGACCGGTTGGCCCTGGTCACATATTCGGACGATGTTCAAATTGGCGCCGACCTTCTCACCGTCACCGATGACAATCGGAAGCGTCTGGCGGCGGCTGTCAACAGCGTGCAGGTCGGCGGCGGCACCAACCTTGGTGCCGGTCTGCAGGCCGGAATCAGCATTCTCAACTCCTCCATCCGCAGTGCCAATTCTGCCAAGGTGATTCTCATTTCCGACGGGCTTGCCAACAAGGGTGTTACGGATATCAACGCCCTGGGCAACATGGCCGCCCTGGCAGTTGAAAGTGAATTTGCAATCAGCACGGTAGGCGTGGGATCCGATTATAACGAACATCTGATGACTGCCATCGCCGATCAGGGCACCGGCACTTACTATTACCTGGAAAACCCGGCGGCCTTTGCCGAAGTATTCCAGAGGGAATTCTATGACACCCGGACAGCAATCGTCAGCAGCCTGAAAATTCAAATACCGACGCCGGGCGGCATCACGCTGTCCGATGCTGCCGGATACCCGCTCAGCTACCGGCAGAACCATGTCGAATTTTATCCCGGCCGTCTGCGCTCCGGGCAAATTCGTAAACTTTATCTGACGCTTCATGTTCCAACCAACAGCGAACGGAATTTTGTGCTCAATGATATTAAGATAACCTATCATTATGACAATCAGGCTTTCGAAACCACCCTGGATGAGCCCCTGAGCATTGCCTGTGTGAATGATCAACAAAAAGTCTTCTCCTCCATTGACAAGACCGTCTGGACTGAAAAAATCATCAATGAAGACTTTAACCGCCTCAAGCAGGAAGTAGCCGCTGATTTAAAATCCGGCGACAAGCGGCAGGCGATGGACCGAATAAAAAAGTACCATGGCGAACAGGAAGCCGTAAATGCGGTAGTCGGTTCGCAGCGGGTCGCCGATAATCTTGACAAGGATCTCAAAGAGCTCACAACGTACGTCGAAGAAACGTTTCAAGGCGCACCTGCAGCCGTGCGGGAAAAGCAACAGTCCAACGCCAAAGCCCTGCAATACGACGGCTACCGCGGTCGGCGGCAGTAATAGGATTAACAGAGGACAGAAGACAGAGTGACAGAGGATGATTTCAGCCCGGCCGATGGGCAAAGTAGCGGCCGATCTGATCGAAAAAAAAACATAATAGTTCACCGCAGAGCTCGCAGCCTCTGGCCCATAGGGCCTACGCCCCGGTGGGAGAACGCCGAGAACGAAAATTTTAATTAATCTCCGCGCTCTCTGCGCTCTCTGCGGTGAGATACTTCGTAAAAACGGAGCAGGATATGGGAATCATGACAAGAGTAGTAAAAATCTTCAAAGCCGATATCCACGGCGTCATGGATCAGCTGGAAGATCAGGGCTTGTTGCTCAAGCAGCATTTGCGGGATATGGAAGATGCATTGCACGCCGGGGCAGCCCGGCTTAAAAGAAAAATTGCCGCCCGTAAACAGGCCCAGCTGGAGCTCGATAAATTCAGGCGGCAAACGGAAGCTCTGGAGCACGATCTGGGGGTCGCCGTCAAAAAAAACAAGGATGACATCGCCCGGATGCTCATTAAAAAAGTCAAACCATTGGATGATCTGCACCAAGACATTGCCCAGCATATCAGAACGCTGGATGAAGAAATTGCCGCATTAAAGGAACACCTCGATCAGCAGCACCTGAAGTATGCCCAAATCAAACACCGCACGGTGGAGTATTGCCAGCTGAGCCGATCCCGGGCGCAGCAAAATGATTTTTCGGAAGTGCCGGCTGCCACCAGTTCGGGGGGGCTGTCCGAAGAAGAAATAGAACTTGAGCTGCTCAAGCGCAAGGAGGCACTCGGCGCTGCGCAAAGTGATTTATTATCCGGGTAATCTGCTGCGGCTATTTCGCGACCCGGCGCAAGAGGATGATTTCCTTGAACACCCAGGATACAACAACCAGTATCTCTCCGAGGCGTGGGCGCTGCGAGCCGGAGGCCAGGATCACGTAGTATATCCAATGATTTTGACTGCAACGGCTAAGTTCAAGACAATATCTTAAGCAACTTAAGGGTATAGAATGGAGGTGTCTCATCATGAAAATCCTGCAACGTCCTTTCGCAGCCACAATAGGATTTGGTTTGATCTGCGGTCTTTCTTTTATACCGGCAAGCCTGGTGCTGAATACGGTGGTTTCCCGGCCGAGCGCGATCTGCCTGACGCTGTGGCTGTTTGCCGCAGGCCATGCGCTTTTTTTGAGGAGTTGGAGCGGACAGAAATTTACAACCGTTGCATTTCCGATTTTGGTCCTGCTTATGGCGGCTTTCCTGGTGGACTCGATTGCCGCTTTTTTTCTCCTGATGCTGGCCGTCACCAGCTGGATACGCAGTGGAATTTGTTTTACGGAAAAGGGGGCCATCAAGCTGGCAGTTGAAATGTTGCTTTGTGCGGTGGGCGGCATCCTGGTGGCGGTATTTACTCCCGGCAGGGCATTCGGGTGGGCCCTGGGGACCTGGATGTTCTTTTTATTGCAGTCCCTCTATTTTGTTGTGTTTGAAAACAGGATTATTGCGCCGCAAAACAAATATGAATACAAAATAGATAACTTTGAGCGGGCAAGCAGGCAGGCGGAGAACATTTTAGAAAACTGCATCTCCCGCTAAGGGTTCACGAAAAAATTAATTCACAGTTTTAAGCGTTGAGGCGCTCTTGCGGCAAGGCGCGAAAACGCAGGAATATCTGGATATTCCGAGCTTTCGCAACGCAGCCGCATGAGATGCATCGGCGTATAAAATGTGAAGTTATTTTTGAGTGAGCCCTAAGCCGACAAGGCGGAGTAATGAATGGTGGAACGAAAATCCGTCCGACGGATGTGTTGGGTTTCGCCCTCAGGAATCCCTCTCGGCGTAAACGCTTGATTTTCGTAGATGGTTGGGGTGAGGCAAGAAACCCGGCATTATTGGTCGGCCTCAACCCAACCTACCCGTAATCAGGACTTTTCGTTCCGGCACTAATTAGATCGCGAATATTAATGTCTGCCAAGATCTTCAGGGATCAGGCAAAACCGAATCGTCTAATCCAAAGTTATCTTCATCATCAAATCCCGGTGGCTGCCGTCCCCGCGCCAGAGTTTGAAAAGCCCGCAAATCTTTGAATTTTCCGGCTCAAACTCAAAATCCGAACCCTGACAGCCGTCCATCTCGCAGTCTTGCCATGGTGTTTGCTCCAATTGATAGGATGGTCGGCTGAAAAATTCAACTTTCTTGGGCTTTCGGCCCCGGGGAATTTCACCGCAGACGCGATAGCAGACAGACCCCTGCAGATATTCCGGCAGGATGCCGCATTTATCGCGATCCTTCGTTCCAACCGGACTTCCCAGTCCTTCGGCGGTTACATAGGTGGTATGGTCTATGGTACAGCTGCAAGCGCTAATGTCGGCCATGGTTGCACCTTCCTTTCCAGGTGAACATGTCAGCGATTATTCTTTTATTACCTAAGGAACATGCGTTGGTTCCATAGTGAATAAATAATCATTGGCTGCCGGAAGTAAAGAATCCTGGCCCAGAGGACCAGGTTTTCAATGCTATAATAATGTTTCATTTTAACATCGGTTTTGTTAAATAGTGGTTGAACGAAAACCCGTCCGTCGCAGGAGTTGGGTTTCGCCCTCGGGCATACGTATCGGCGGAAGAGCCTGATTTTCGTAGGTTGGGTTGAGGGACGAACCCCAATCCCGCCTGCGGCGGGACTCAACCCAACCTACCCGAAATCAGGACTTTTCGTTCAGGCTCTTAATCTGTGAAGCGGGGGGCTGCGATGAAAGTTAACTTCATTTACATGACGGCCGGCAGCAAAGATGAAGCCAGGAAAATCGGCAGAGAACTGGTGGTCGCCAGGCTGGCCGCATGCGTCAACATCCTGGACAACATGAACTCATTTTACAGGTGGCAGGGGGAAATTCAGGATGACACCGAGGTGGTAATTATCGCCAAAACAACTGAGGACTGCGTGCCGGCGCTGATTGAAAAAGTCAAGGCGCTGCATAGCTACGATTGCCCCTGTATCGTGGCCATTCCTGTAACCGGCGGCAATCAGGCTTTTCTGGATTGGGTTGCAGCAGAGGTTAAATAACCAAACACGAATCATTTCCGAAACCTCACCCGCAAAAAGCGCGGCCGATAAAGCCTGGCATCGGTGGCTATTTTTTCAAAATCCAGAGAACTGGCGACATAGGTCACGATGATCTCATCCGGGGCAAATGAAAGTTCCGGGTGGCCTTTGGCCGCGTAGCAGAAAACATCCGCGCCCCAGCTCGCCTCCGGACATTCATAAAGGACTTCGGGTTCACTCCAGGGACCCCAGGGCTTCGGTGCAAACCGGGCGACAATATTTTTTGATAAGCCCTGGGCGGTGTATACGGCCACATATTCTCCCAGGGCCGCAAGGTAAGATACCGAATACTCGTTGGCCAAATCTCCGGCGAGCCGCGACAGCTCACTGAAATCGTTTGACCAGCGCCCCGCGGAAAAAAATTGCCATTGATCAAATCGTTCCAGTTTGGCTTCGGGTGCCCTTGCCAGGATCATGTATTTGTGCCGAAGGCCGCCGACAACCTCCTCTGTGGTGCCGAATATATAGATAAAATTATTCTCCCTCAGCAAGGCCGAACCGAAAATTGTGTCGCCGCCGGGCGACAGGCGCTCCCACGGAATGCGATGCTGCGATACGCGCCAGTCGCTCGGCAATTCCCCGGGGTTGGCTACACGCCCCAGCCGGGTCCCTATGATTTTAAAACCAAACGAGTTCGGATTCGCAGTTCGTTCAGCCTGAATTAGACACAGATACAATTCCTTATTGACCTCGATGCCGTGATAGAACCAGATCCAGCCGCGGCCGTCGGAAGGTCGGATAAATGCGACCGGCTTGCCCCCGGATGCCCGGCCTGAATAGAAATCAACAGACGCGGCGGCAGGGATCCTTCCATGTTGAATGGCGATGGAATTGTTTATAATGGTTGCGTTTGTATGACGGCCTTCCCGGATTTCACCGTACCAGGTGTCTCCGAATAGCCAAAGGATTCGATTACCCGAAAGTTTTACCGTGTACGCGCCGTCGGCGCCGGTCCAGCCATCCTGCCTTTCGAACAGGGCATTGTAGTCCGGCAAAACATCAACGGATACATGCGGCGGCGATGCGCAGGCCGCAACCAGCAGTATGGCGAAAAGAACGACGGATCTGAGAATATGGTTTTTGCCGGTCATCATAACGAGAAACTTCTCCTGTACAAATCACCAAACTTGAGCATGAAGCCGGAGGACTGGCGGCTATGAGCTATCAACTATCCCCATCCAGCTTTATCTCGCCGGTATAGAACTTCACCCCCGGCGGCGTTTTGTCCAGATAAAAACCGATGGTCTTTGTAAACAGCGGATCCTCATACACACTGCGCAGGAAGTCTTCACGAAACTTGGGATGCACTATGCTGGCAATCGCCATGGCTTTTTCACCGGAAGTCAACTCTCTCAGGTCGGCAAAGCCGTATTCGGTGACAATTACCACCCCATCGTAGGCGCTGGCCGTCAAACTGATCCCGGGAGGATGCATCTTGGTAATTTTGGATTCCCCTTTGTTGGTAATACTTCGCATGGCGATGATGGGGGTTCCGAAAGACCGGTCGTTTAAAGCCCGGATGAAATCCGGCTGGCCGCCGACGCCGCTGTAATACCGTCGGGGATCGATAAAATCCGCCCAGACATTGCCGAGCAGATCCACCCCGATGGCCGTGTTCACCGAAATGAAAGGACTGTTTTTGCGTACGGTTTCGGCCGAGTTGGTGTAAGCCGAAGGCCGCATCTGCACGCCGGTTCGCATGTGGACGAATTCATACAGGTCCTGCGATCCCATGATCAGGCTGGTGGTGCTGTAACCCAGGTTGGCTTTCTTTTTACGGTTGGTAACAATGCCCTCTTTTTGCAAAAGCATCAAACCGTCGCCGTAAAGCTCGGTTTGTACCCCCAGATTTTTAAAGCCCGCCTCTTTGATAGTGCCCACGACGGCATCCGGAATCTTGCCGATTCCCACCTGCAGGGTGATGCAATCGTCAATAAAATGATTGGTGATCAGTTCACCGATGCGCTTCTCTTCCGGGGCCAGGTTGTCGAAATCCGGGGCTTCAAAGTGGTAAACCGGTTTGACATTTTCCGTAATTAAAAAATCGATGGACTGGGCATCCACGACACTTTGCCCCTGGGTAAACGGCATGCTTTCATCCAGCTCCGCAATCACCACCCTGGCATGATCGATGGCCGTGTGCAGGGCTTCCACGGAAAGCCCCAGACTGTATTCGCCGGTATATTCATTCCGGCGCACCTTCATGAATACGACGTCCGGCTCGTAGTGGCGTCCTTTGCCGATTAAACTGTCCAGATTGGCCAGCGTACAGGGCAGATAATATGCCCGGCCCTCATTGGCGGCCCGGCGAACTTCGCCGCCGGAAAAAATGGAATAGGTCATCACGCGGTCCTGCAACCCTTCGGCAACATAGGGTACCGGACCTTGCAGCAGCAAATGAACCATTCTGATAAACGGCAGCTTCCAACGGCGGGACTGGATAGACGCGGTCAGGGCCTCCAGGCAGGCCGTCGGGGTGGCGGCGTTTGATCCCACATAACACGTGATCGCATCTCTGGTTTTAAATTCAGCCGCAATTACCCCGGCAATTTGATCGGTTGTGATTATTTTCGGTTGGGCATTCATGGGCTACCTCCATCACGGGAAAGGGAACAAGTTTAGCAAAATTTTTCCTGAGAATAAAAGACTACCGGATTTGACATATCCATGCAAGAATTGTATCTTTAAAAAGCCGAACTCAGGAAGTGCTGAAATGAAAAAAATAGGACTTGCCTTTATCTTGTTGGTCATCGCCGCAGGTTTATCACCAGGCCAAATCCAGGCCGCCAGTCTGCGCTGCGGTGTCCGTATAATTACGGAAGGCGATTACAAGGACAGGGTGCTGGCTGAATGCGGCGCACCCGATCATGTCGAGACCTGGGAAGAGGAGCACGTCTACAGGTTCCCGCGCAATCCGGCATATTACGGCAATTACGACAACTATGATTACGGCCCGAGCGATACCGAGCCCGGCAAGCCGTTTCGGGTGAAAAAGATGGTGGTTGTGGAAATGTGGACATACAACCATGGACCCACCCGCTTCACGGACCACTTGAGGCTGGAAAACGGCATCGTCACAGAGATTACCAGCGGTGATTACGGATATTAGGTTTAGTTGATCAGCTGGATGAGTTGATTAAGTTGATATGGTTAATTAAGGTGATTAGGTTGATTGAGGGAAATAAGGCGCTGTTCACCATAAGCCGTTCGCCGTGCGCCCTGCGCCATCTAAATTCCACACCTCGCAACGCGCAACCGAGCCCGCACCCGCAACGCGCAACTTATTAATATCGTGGTATTTCAACAACTTCGCAAGTATCTAAAACTATAGCTTTTTCTTGACTTCACGCTGCAACAATAATACAATCAATATATTCCTTCGTCCTTAGGGACGTCTGAAATTGATAATCGTAATGAGCACTCAAATGAAACGAAACGACCACGGCTTCACTTTAGTAGAAGTTGTCGTCGTAATGGTGCTGATCAGCATTATTGCGGCTGCTGTCTTTTCACACTCCATCACCACCGATCAGGTAAATTTTGTGGGCCAGGTGGATAAAATACGCCAGCAAATCCGCTATGCCCAGTCCCTGGCCATGAAGCGCAATGAGATCTGGGGCATAACAAGTAATTCGACTAAATACTGGCTTTTTAAGAACAATACTTCTGATACAGTTCAAATTCCGGGAGAGCAAAACGCTGAGATTTACCTATCCGCTCATGGAATCACGATGAACAGTTTTACCGTCTATTTTAATAAAAAATTTGGTGTCCCATACAAAAGCATCACCTTTAATACACCGGTCAAACCAGATAATCCCCTGTTAATTGTCATTACGGCCGGATCACAAACGCGGACCTTGGTCATAACCCCGGAAACCGGACTAATCATTACCCAATGAAACTCTCCTATTCAAATATTGCTTCCAGCAAGGGCTTTACCCTGATTGAGGTCATTGCCACCATCATCCTTGTGGGGATTCTATCCGCATTTTTCATCCACTTTATGGGAACGGCCCTGAATCAAAGTTGGAAATCGGTGGAGCTGGTTGCGGGTGAAGCGGATGCTGAAGGCAAAATTGAAGAAATTATTGCCTATTATACCTCGAAAATAAACGACAACCCGGATACTGCGCTTTCGGATGTGGCTTCTGAATTTAGCGGCGAGGCGATCATGAAATTCATCGTGTTTAACCCCATAACCAATGATGAAGAGACCGACAATTCGGGGGAAAACAGGAATTTAAAAGTCACCATTGAAGCCCCCGGCAATAATTTGACGACAATCCTGACCAAAAGCCGCACGGTCTCGAACGATCCGAAGGTAAGCTATTGAATTTGATTATGAATAACCGGCGAGGCTTCATACTTGTTGAGCTGATTGCCGTCATTGTACTGATCGGCATTATTGGATCCTTCACCGGTTTTTTCCTCTACACGGGAATAAAGGGCTATCTGAGGAATAAAAGCAACACCGAGGGGGCTCTAAATGCTCAAATGGCGCTGGACCGTATTTCACTTGAATTGCGAAATATCAGTGAAATTACGCCCACACCTTCCAGTACGTCTGTCACCTATAAAAGTGCAACGCTGACCGGGACGCGAACCCTAAAATACGTGGGCGCGGAGAAAAAGATAATAATTAATGTAGTTCCTAATGATTACATTTTATTAATGGATGTTTCATCGTTTACATTATCATACGCCTATCAAAATTTAGACCACGATACCGGTTCTGTGCCGGAGGTTGCCCACATCGATGTTGGATTTAAACTGAGTGAAATCGACAAAACATTCAGAACGAAAATCTTCCCTCGAAACATGGTAGAGAAAACCTGGTAACTGATTGTTAACTGACAGGTATTGCGATAGAACCACTACTGTTTAAGGGCAATTTCGCATATTGGCTGCATAGAGGACTAAGTGAATATATTCAAAAATAAAAATTTTATATCCGGCACCGTGCGGAAGCTGTATCAATCCCTTTGGACCAGGAAAGGCAGCGTCCTGGTTTACCTGATTGTCGTTCTCTTAATATTCGGGGTGTTGGGCGTAACCATGGTGTCCCTGTTTACAACTGCTACTTCCAGCTCCGCAACTCCCAACAATGCCCGGCGCGCTGATTACGCGTCGGAATCCGGTATGCGCTATGCCTTCAGCGAACTGCGCAATACGGATTTTGCAACCGCCACCATCAACAAACTTAACAGTACCGACAGCTTACACCCTCGATACTGGTCAGACTTTCAGCGTTAACGTATTCGGTCCCTGGTTTGATGCAGCTTTGGATCAGGATCTCCCAGCGGCGGCCCCATCTACGCTGACGGTGCCGGAGGGAAAAATGCCCTGCGGGCTTTACCATTCCCCTCGGCCTGTGGGTGGTAAACTATGACTCCCTGGACCAGCCGCCGTTATCTGCGCAGGTTAATAGTGTGTTAGGGGGAGGGGCCGGCACCACGACCCTGACAATTGTCACCGGCACTGAGTTTTCATGTCAACAAGGGCGAGCGGGTCTGTCTGGCTGTCAAACCCTATGGGGATCCGGGGCCTTTTATTGATGGCGGCAGCATCGATGAACTCGAAGTACAAATAGAAGCCAAAAATTTTTTCCCCAAGAATGACGGTGCCATCAACATCAGAGGATTCGACTACGTTTATAAAAAGCGGCGCGATGAGTCGGACAGGGTGGTATTGGAAAACATCTCAGCGTCAAGCATGCCCAATAGGGAACCTCCACCTTCTCCGCTGGACTTGTCCGCTGATGATCTCATCGTCCTATCGCCCCGCAACCACATCGTCATACCCACCGGCACCTCGGATACCGTAACGATGGGAGGCACCCTCGACACGGCTTTAAATATTTCCGATCTGGCGACCGTTAAGCCGATGACTCGCAATCCCGACATCGATATTAGTCGCGAAAACCTTTTGACTGCTTTTAATCAGAAAGAAACCAACACGGCCTTTATCAACACTAATAACACTGATAAAACCATTGACGTCGGGGGCGGGGAGGCTATCAAAGATAATCCTGAATTTGGCTCGGTCTGGTTTAGCGCCAACAAAGACATCGGCGGCGCGACGTCGGTTTGTAATGCAGGCGCCTGCGAGTTTAAGCAAGGTGTAAGGATCTTTTTTACATTGGATTACTCGGGTACCGCCGATGGGTTCACGCTGGCCCTGATCAATGCCGCCCACAACACGACCGCTTCCACCGGCGGTGATTTAGCGATGGGTGAGCTGCTGGGGTATGGGGGTGACAGCCGAAAGATTGTCATCCCGGCGGGCTCAACGGTATCTGCAGAGAATTTTTTGGACAGCACCGGTGCCGGTCTTCAGCCTCCCAAAATGGCCCTGGAATTTGACACCTTTACCAACCGGGATTCACTCAAATATTGCCAGGGCACAACCCAGGTCAACAGCAGCCGCAACGATCCGTTTGACCACAATAGAGACGCCGTCCAGTACGTTTTCTGGGGTTTTAACAGTCTGACGATGTCGTGCCGCGACTATTGGTTATCCGGAACTAAGGTCGTCGATCATGGCTCCTACGACGACAACCGCCACGACTCCGGCGAGCTCGATCAACCGTGGACATATACGACTTCGGGGGCTGTGAGATCAACTCCCGCCGTCGCCGATGACGGCACCATTTACGTGGGCTCGGACGACGGGCGCCTGTATGCCATCAATCCGGATGGATCCCTGAAATGGAAGTCCGCCGACATTGGTCCGGTTAAATCCTCACCTGCGATCGGACTCAACGGGGTTGTCTATGTCGGAACAAACAATTACATGATTTATGCCTTTGAAAAGGATTCCGGGAGTCAGGCTTCACTTCCCTTTACAGCATTGGGAGCCTTTGAGTCTTCGCCGGTGATTGGTGCCGGGGGCAAAGTCTACGTGGGATCGGACGATGGAATTTTCTACGGTTTAACACCAGATCTGCAAAAGGAATGGGAGTTTCAGACCCCACCTCCGATATCCTATGGTCGCCCGGCGATAGGCCCGACTGGCATCATCTACGTGACCAGCCGGGCCGATGTCAATAGCAGGGTTTATGCGCTCAATCCCGCGCAGCGTGAACTTGATCCGACAGGTGTGGATTTCCCCAGAACAAACGAGTGGGCGTATGATGTCGGCAGCGGCTGCCACTATATGCCGGGAGTCGACCCGACTACCGGGACCATTTATTCAGATCACAGCAACGCCAAAATTGTAGCCATAAAACCCGGCGGTGCCCAGGATTGGGTATTTGATCTGGGATCGGATATTGATTCCACGCCGGTGGTGGGCAGTGACGGCACCGTATACGTTGGGGCCGACAATGGGCATCTATACGCCATAAATCCCCAGGACCGCAAAAACGGTGAAATATTTCCGGTCTCGGGAAGAGAGTGGGTCTTCCAAGATCCCGCCGATACGCTGAGAACCATCCCGGCCATCGCCCCTGATGGCACTATTCTGGTAGTGTCCTACGACGATACCCTTTACGCCGTAAATCCGGACGGCACCAAAAAATGGACGTTTCCGATTCCGGTTGACGGCAGCGAGCCAACCTCATCACCGACCGTCGGCAACGAGGGGGTAGTCTATGTGGGTTCATCCGACAGCAAACTTTACGCCATTAACAACTTTGCGGAACCCCGCAATTTCAAAGATATAGTGGTAAGCTCCGTCAATGACGGCGGCAATATCAAGGTCGCCGGACAACCTGTTACGGTGGATAGTGAGCTGAACTGGTTAAACGGCGACAGTTCCGGCACAAATCCCAAGGGCCCCTGGGGCGTCCGAATGGAAGTAATGCGCAGTCTGACCCCAAATGCCAACTCAAAATACGAATACACCCTGCACGCCTGGATTCGGCAGTGTGATTCCGCCGACTGCGGCAACATCTTCGGAACTTTTTATGAAGACACCCGTATAGAATACGCAGTGACACCTGATCTTGACCAGACGATCGAATTAAGCCCAACCGAACACGCCGACTTCACCCGCTTCCTTTTCGGCTTTACCGGCGCAACCGGTGCAGGCACCTGGCAAAGTGCCGGAATTGCGGATTTAAAATTGAGTTTTATCCGGGCCAACGATCCGATCGCCAGTGATTAAGTCAACCCTATGGTTGCAAGAATAGTCTGCCAAGGTTCGCAGCAGCGCATAAGCATTTAGGCCTGATTAAGATTAGGATGTTGATGCTGAACACAACCTAAAGTGATTGCCACCATTCTACCGTAGAGTGGGCATCGCCCACCGATAGATAGCAGCACTCGGTAATTTTTGGTGGGCAATGCCCACCCTACGCTAAAGAAGTTTTGCAACTTAGGAAGACCAATTTGCAAATACCACGAGGGCGCTTGCCACATCCAACCAATCCCCTATGCAGGAAAGAAATTGAAGTCTATCTGATTGCTTTGTTTCTTGTTCCATAAAACTTTGTCGTTTAAAAGGCATACTTTTCGGAATTTAAGTTAGATGATTTCCTAAAAAGTACCCGAATCGTCATGCCGGGCTTGATCCGGCATTCAGCACATATGGGATGGACAGGATTCAGGCATTCTCCGGAATGACAGCAAAAAGGGAAAATTGCCCTTTTACGATTTAACACAGTAAGGTTTATTCAATTTCAGGCAGTATATATGAATATGAGGGCGGGAAATGACACGAGGCTATTTTTTATAAGTGGGAGCGGCTTTCAGCAGCTATTGGAGAACCATATCAACTTCATTTCACCATCGCGGCTGAAAGCCACTCCCACTTTTTCTTTGAGGTTACCAAGGGGGGGTATTATAATCATCTATTCCTAAATTTTTTCCTGCCGAATCCTGCCAAGCCAACCAACCCGGTTCCAAATAATAGCAAGGTGTCAGGCTCGGGAACGGGATTCACTGTTATACTAGCAGAATCAGGCTCAGGAGCCAGCGTCAGCTGAATTCCATTTTCATCAGACAAATAAATTTCCGATAAACTTAAAGGACTATTGCCTGGGGCTATAGTTTCAAAAGTTAAAGTGGCCAATAAAAAATCCTTAGGTTGATAAATTAAATAGGGGGGCAAAGAAGAAAAATTAGAAGGTCGCATTTCAAATTCTAGGAGTGAACTCTCAGCAATGTCCACTATATCCGAAGGAGTATTCATAAAACCAGGTAAAAAAACACTGGTAAGGGCCTGACTTACATCATCAGGGTTTCCAAGATAAGGTCCAAATACGACACTATTGATGCTATCTATGCTCAGAATGTTGGGATTAAAAATAATATTCATACTAAACGCAGCCAGGGAAGGCGCAGCGTTATCCCCCAAACCATATATAAGAATATCTACATCAATGGACTGACCAAGAAAAGTCGTTTGTGATTTTGGTTCAAGACCAATTTGAATTGCATACCCAGGCATCGAAAATAGAACTATTGTACCTATTATGATTGTAGTTATCAGAATTATTTTTTTTCTCATATTCTTCCCCCCTTTTTAGCCTCCAACTCTATATTCCTATAATTTCTTCAACCGGATCAGGTGCACATCTCGGATTTTTGCACTCCAATACACATTTGCGCGCATCGAGCACTGTTATTGTCCCATCCCTATCCGCATCGCGCGGATCATTATCGGATATCGCCGGTGTGTTGCGCGCATCAAGTATGAGGCTGATATCCGCCAGATCGACGATGCCGTCGCCATTTACAAAACACGCTTCATTGGTAACTTCTTCTGCTTCGGCCAATATTGCAAGATCCGACAGCACCGGGCTCATTCCCGTACTATTGGATTTTAATGTCACCCGAACTTGGATGAATTGACCGGGTAAATTTAATTGCTGACCGTTGACCGGTACTGGAGTATAAGCAATTGAGCCTAAATTGAGTTCGGAATCGGCCGCCTTGGCATCAACTATTATTTCAGTTCCCGGCGGTTTGCTGGCCTCAGCCTCGGTATTCCAGGTAATGGTAACCAGACTGCTTTCCATACCACTGTCATAGACGACCGTCCAAGTTCCATCGGGTACACTTGAAACAATATTTACAACCCCGGTCATGTCACTGTAATTGTCGGGAGCCGCCCCATTTCCCAGGAGAACGGTTAAATCCACTGCGCCAAGCCCGCCTGCTGCATCGGGGTCGATTCGCATGACATTATCGGAATAAAGATTGGTCACCCATACCTTGCCGTTGGCGTCGACAGCAACACCCGTCGGATAATCGCCATTATAGGGGAGAGGCGCGCCCGGGTGTAAATCAATAATCGAGAAAAGATTTCCGTCTTTATCCAATCTCGAAACCACATTGCCTCCATCCCCTTCAGCCCTGGCCACCCAGACATGGTTGTCTTTAGGATTGACTGCCACCCCCTCGCTGGACACATAATCAGGTAATATCGCTTTTGGGAATCCGTCTACAATTTCAGGAGCAGTCGCATTAATTTTAACGATCTTGCTTTCAAGCCACATACTGTTCCAAATAAACCCCTCGCTGTCAGCTGCCAGACCGTATGAATGCCCGACCGGAATGCAGCCTCCTTCATTTGTCCCGGGATCATAGTAAAGCAAAGCGCTTGTATCCTCGCTTCCATTAATAATACTATCGTAATCAAAATCGGCCGACCAGATGACTCCGTTGGCGGCCACAAAACCACCGAATCCACCGCAGCCGAGGTCTGCAGCAGCGGCATCAAAGGAGTCCGAAACCGCCCCGGTTTGGTAGTCAAGCTTGTAAAACATTGCCGGGCCTCCGGGGTAACCGCCCACCCAGACATCATCAGCGGCATCGACGGACACGTGGTGGACATTGGGTGCACCGGGCAGTCGCTGGAATACTAAAATGCACTCGTCGACTGCATCCATAACAGTTGCGTTATCCTCAACATTGTCGGTTCCTCCGAGACCGTCTGTTCCGGCCGGCCAGGAAAGAATATTCCCCAGACCGCTGGAGGTTCTGATAAGACCGTCATGATTTCGATCGTCGCAGGTACTGTAAAGGGGATCCGCCAGGTAAAGGCCGTTAGGATTAGGGGTGCGGTCTTCGTCAACCCGGGTGCCGCCGATCGCAATACCGATCTTTACGACGGAACCGCTGGGGCTTCCCCCGGTCGCCGTGGGTTGAGCTTCATTCAGATTTGCTGTCCAGACATTGCCTTTGCTGTCCACGCTGGTCCGGGAGGGAGAGGCACTGCGCCCTATTGGTGCAGTGCGATACTCCCCGATGATATCCCCGCTTTCAGCATCAATGCGTACAATCGTCCCGCGAGCGGTAGCCGCAACATTGACAAAAACAAAGGGAGTTTCATGCATGTCCAGCTGGAGCCGAGCTTCGTCCGGGTTTGCCGGGTCTGGTGTTTCAGGTTGGACGTTGACGTTGGTCAACTGGCCTATGTCAAATTCTTCACTGGTGGTATAGGTGATATAGGCTTGGTCAGCCATGGCCGGCTGACCTGCACACACAACAACAACAATAAATAAGAACATACTTAGCTTATTACCAAGCATTCCCAGCCTCCTTTAATTGCTGATCGGCAACACTGTGGCACTCAGTAACTTTTCCTTATACGGATACGGAGTATATTGCCGCCAGCTTATAAATTTTCCCCCGACATCGATCAGGCGATCGAAAAACAAAGATGTGATGCGCCCGCGGATTTGAACTTATTTACATTATTTTCGCAAATCGCGGACCAGGTCTTAATGCTGCAAAAAACATGCACAAGACAACTCGTTTTTTATCGAAAAATAAAAATAAATAATTGAATTATATTAGCTTGTTAGCTTAATGAGTAAAACCCACTTCGCAAGACACTAACATTTATTTCCCAATCGCTTGGGAAATAAATTTCACAATGGGAAGTGTTTTTCCACATTTTGGGGGGAGAGAAAGCGGGGGATTTTTGGAAACTGATTTTTTAGAAAGCGCGGATGGAATCGAGAGCAGGATCAAACCTCGGCGAGTTCAGTCGATTCGCCTCAAGCTAAAATACAAGAAATCGTGGTTTATGGCTGTTACCACAAGACGTTTATCCGAGCAGTCGGGGGATTTATTGCGTAATAGTTTGTCATTCCTGCGAAAGCAGGAATCCAGAGAGTTTCTCAGCGGCTGGAATGGATGCCCGCCTCCGCGGGCATGACGAGAAAAACACGCCGAGCCCTCGTTTATCCATCAACAACAAAGTTTTGAAAATTTCCAATCGACCATAGTGTCTGTCTATGAGGAAAGACCCTGGTCCAGCACCGACCGCACCGTCCCGGCAAGCTTGTCCATCACCAGGGGTTTGAGGATGAATTCGCGGATGCCCATTTCTTTGGCTTTCTCTTCGCTGATGCGCTCGCTGAATCCGGTGCAGAGGATCACCGGAATATCGGTCCGGATCTGCATGAGCTGCCCGGCCAGCTTTTCACCGGTCAGATTCGGCATGGTCATGTCGGTTATCACCAGATCGAATTGGTCCGGCCGGGTTTTGAAAAGCTCCAGGGCCTCTATGCTGCTGGTGCGGCATTCTACGGAATACCCCAGGCGCTCCAGCATTTGCCGGCCCAGATCGGCCAGCATTTTTTCATCGTCGACAAACAAAATGCGCTCATGGCCGGTGGCAGGCGCGCTGCCCTTTTGGTCGAACGGTGTGATCCGGCTTTGAATGATGGGAAGAAAGATTTCAAAGGCCGTGCCGCGGCCCGGTTCGCTTTGTACGGTGATGGCGCCGCCGTGGCTTTTGACGATACCGTGCACCACCGCAAGTCCCATGCCGGTTCCCTTATCCACATCTTTGGTCGTGAAAAAAGGATCAAATATGCGCTTCATGATATTTGCCGGCATGCCGTGGCCGGTGTCCTCGACGCGCAGGCGGATATAGTCTCCGGGGTCGATGCCCAATTTGCGCGCCTCAAAGTCGGAGTCAATGGTTGCATCCGAAAGGACGATGGTGAGCGTCCCTCCGGTTTCGCGCATGGCATGGTCGGCATTGGTGCACAGGTTCATCAATACCTGGTGAATCCGGGTCGGATCCGCCAGGGTAGCGGAATGACTGTTTATGTCCTGCTGAATCGCAATGGTACTGGGCAGCGACGCCCTTAAAAGCTTGACGGCTTCCTTGACAATGAGCTCGACCTGGACGGGCTTTAATTCCTGCTCGGCCTGGCGGCTGAAAGCCAGAATTTGCTTGACCAGGTCTTTGGCCCGGTTGCCGGCAATTAGCACTTCCCGCAGGTTATTCTTCAGCAGGCTTCCGTCAAGGGCATCATCCAGGGCCATTTCCGTGTAGCCGATAACCGCTGTCAGGATATTGTTGAAATCATGGGCGATGCCGCCGGCCAGGGTTCCGATGGCCTCCATTTTCTGGGCCTGCTGCAGACGTTTTTCCAGCATTTTTATTTTCCTGCTCTGCTTGCCGCCTGGCGGTAATATCACGAGACACCCCCAGGATCGAAACAACTTCCCCGGCGTCGTTGTACAGAAAACTGGCGGTGACTTCGACCCAGATGGTGGAGCCGTCTTTGTGGTACTGTTCAAGCTCCAGGATGCGCGACCGATGGGGATCGAGGGAGCGCTTCTTTTCTTTGGCCAGCTCTTCGATAATGGCTTTCTTCGCGATCTCAAATGACTGGGGTGTCAGAGATGTCCTGCAGATCCTGTTCCATCAACTCTTTAGGGGTAAATCCCTGAAGACGTTCAACCGATGGGCTGACATAAGTAAATTTGGACAGAGAAAGGTCGATGATCCAGATCACATCGGAGATGTTATCTGCCAGCAGCCGGTACTGGCGTTCGCTCTCTTTGATTTGCTTGAAGGATCTGGCGTTAATGATGCTGGTGGCGGTTTGCGAGGCAACTCCCATTAGGAGACTGGTTTCACTTTGGGTCAGACGGTTCTGCGAGTTGATGTTTTCAACCGCGAGCACGCCCAGTGACGCTTCCTCATAAACAATGGGCACACAAATAAAGGATTTTACCTCCATCTGACGGATAAATCGCGGGTTTTCAGGGTAAGGTCCTTTTCGATATCGGCAACATTTCTTACCAGAAAGGGCTTTTGTTCCTTAAAGGATCTAATAAAATGCCCTCCGGCATCAGGCTTATCAAGATGGAATTCGGTTCTGTGCAAAATTTTGCCCTGCTCCTCGGTGTATCCGAAGCCGGCGATAAACTGCAGGCGCGTCCTTGTACCGGTCGGCAAGCAAAATCATGCCGCGGTCAAAATACAGATGTTTTTCCATCACCGCCACAACCGTGTCGGCGATTCTGTCTACATTTAAAATCTTGGAAATGGCCTGACCGAGTCTCATGCACCAGCAAGGCATTGCTGTGGCCGAACATTCATTTCATCCAGCAGATCCTTGGCGGCATTGCCCTGGGACTCGATGGTTTTGACCAACTCTTTTTTTTCGAGCTGGAAGCTGCTCAGAAAAATAATCAAAGATAAAAATGTCCAGAGCCAGGACCAGCGCCAGCGATGCCCGGGCGGAGACGACCGGATAAGACAAGCAGGCAGAGCAGCAGGCCGATGACGGGGGTGCAATTGCTGATGCGCCGCCAGATAAGGGCCGGAGTTTTTTCCCAGGTCACGAATATAGCGGCAGCAGTCGCCGCCTTTGTGAATACACTCAGGATGCTCAAGCTCGGCAAATTTTTTGGTGACCAGCTTGGCCGACGCCTTCTAAGGTGCCGATTCGATTTTGACACTGATAGGGTTTCTCCCGGGTTCCCGGCGTGGGATGCGAGACAATTTCCACCTTGTTGGACCCTAATTTTTTGCTTTTTATTGCGGCCCCGCGCGACATGGCCTGCGCCAGTTTGCCGGTTTTCAGGTAAATTGAGGCCAGACCGATCGATCCCAGTGCATATTGTTTGGCGGCGCCGAGCCGCGTGGAAGAAACCGTGTACCGGCCGGCCTCCCGGGCAATTTTGGGGTTGCCGGTGCGGGTCACGATTGTCCGGTGAAGACGGTCCGCCTGATGCTGGGTGAACCAGTGGCCGGGATCCTCCACCTCGTATCTGGTCATTTCTGAATCCTGCAACACGGCATCGATCTCAATGTCCGGGTAAAACTTCTCCAGATACTCAATATAGGTATTGATGATGCGGCTGTTGTAAAGGGGTGTGTTGTCATCTGCCGGCAGTTCTTCGACTTGATCCCGGTATATTCGGATCTTTTCCGTATGAAGACTGTGGACCTGGATGATCTCACCTGTTTGGCTCCGGGCAGAGACAGGCCCATGGCTATCGGCGGCGGAATTGGAATTTTCTTCTAGTTGATCGATATTTCCAGTCATAGATTTCACAAGACGCGACGCATCTTACCGGTTGTTAGAGTCTTAATTGTGAATTCTTTGCATTTTATGCAAAAACTTTTTTCACCACGAAAGCACGAAAGGACGAAAACACGAAAAGAAGATAAGATAAATTTCGTGCTTTCAATATTTCGTGCTTTCGTGATTAATTTGTCATTTTGGTTCTCCGCCTCTGGCGGATCCGGGTTAGGCTCTAAATCGCGTTAAATGAGGCGCGCTGGAAAGAATAATCAGGCAGCTCCCGTCCCTGTATCCGCGCCTCCTAAGCTTCGGGCAAACATAAACAGCATGCCCCTCATTTTGGGCGAATTTTCCTGGAACTGGATACCCACCGCCAGCGTTTTTTTGCCGTTGAAGCTGATCTGGTGGCTCCAGACAATATTTCCCTGTACTTTGAGTTCCATCGTATCGCCCGGAAAGCTGATTTTTATTTGCTTAGTGCCGTTAAAACTCGCCAGAGAATTAAGAAGGTCGGGGACATGTTCACTGCTGCCGTTTAAAACCACACAGATTCCGCCGATCGATATATCACTGGAATAACCTTCGATGGCAATCGGACTTTTAAATGGCCCGGTGGGAGGTATTTCCAGAATCATTTTAATGGGAAACTGATAGCGGTCGGCCTGCCGCAGGTATTTGGGGTGGTCTTTGGCCTCGTCGCTTGATCGAACCTTAAACAAATACATAAGCGCCACCTCAATGTTGGGATAATGCCGGCAAAGCTTCATCAGCTTCTGTCTGGATATTTTAACCAACTCAACCTGGGTAACCGCTTCAATGTCTGAGGTGCAGTTTTTATCCTTTTTAAAAGGGTAGACTTCGCCGAAAAAATTGTCATTGCTCAAATAGATATTGGACTTCCGGTGAACCTTTTCCTTGGTTTCCAGTGAAGGAAAAGCTGAATCCTTCAACGTGCCGGATACGATAAAATAAAGATCGGTTTCCTTGTCTCCGGCTTTTACAACTGCTTTTCCGGCGATTAAACGAACCCTGACAAATCCTGAGATAATCGCCAGCATTTCTCTGGGCGATAGTTTGTCAAAAAACAGCTTCAGCGGCGATTCATCAAATTTTTTATGCCCCAGAGCAGACAAAAACAGGTGGATTTCCTTATTGGGAGGGGGTTTTATGAGCCATTGCAATTTTTTTGAGACAAGTGCCTGCAGCATCTTGCCCGACTCCATAAAAAGCTGGGCGGCCTCGCCATAGGATTTTGCGGCGAGGTCGAGCAAATTTTGTTTGAAAAGCAGGTCGGCATATTTTTTCTTCAGCGCCGGGTTATTCGGGAACTGTTTGAGGATAGCTTCCAAAAGCCTCGATGGAATCGATGCCAATGGACCCGTCGATGATGTGCTCCGGGATGCTTTTCGGATTCACTGATCCTTTTTTATTTTTTTGTGCCTGGGATTCAGACATACGGTGCCTCGCCGCCGGCCGTCGTCAGTTATTCGGCAGCCCGGCGTTATTTAAGGACAAGCGCCTTATTTTATTGCGCTTACCAATTTAATTAAGATGGAAAATCTGATATGAAGTATCGGCCGTTTCAACGGATTACTTTAAGGGTAAAAACAAACCTACTGAATACTTGACAAATCCCGTTCGACTTATCTATGTTAAGAGACGCGCAAGAATTCAGACTGCATTGCCTTTCAACATCACACCCGAACAAACAGTAAGGTCATCTGATTCGTCTCGTGCTCGGATCACGGACAGCAGCTTTATCGGGCAGTCCCGCCGATAGGCGAAATGGGCTGCCCTGCATATCAGAGGACCGCGGCGGGCTGCCCTGCGCTGAGAAGAGTTTTTGGAGTAAAGACAACGCTTCCCGGCTGCCAATTTTCGATATGTTGTCGAGCCGACCGGCGTGCCGCCTTCGACTGCTGTTAAGGCGAATGCCGGATGAGACTTCCGACTATAGGTCCCGGAGACCGGCAGATGAAATGCCCAAACTGTCAGACCATGAACCCGGCCGGCGCCAAATATTGCGTTGAATGCGGCAAAGGCTTTGATATTCGCTGCCCCAAGTGCGGCACCATCACGCCGGCGGGCGGAAAATTCTGCATAAGCTGCGGCCATAGCCTGCAGCGACTGCCGGAGTCCGAATCCATCGACTACTCCCAGCCCCAGACGTACACCCCAAAATTTCTGGCTGAAAAGATCCTGACCTCCAGAAGTTCCATCGAAGGCGAGCGCAAGCTGGTGACCGTATTTTTTGCCGACGTGGCCAATTTTACGGCCCTATCGGAAAAGCTCGACCCCGAAGAAGTTCACCATCTGATGGATGGCACCTTCAAGATCCTGATGGAAAATATTCACCGGTTTGAAGGCAGCATCAACCAATTTACCGGTGACGGCGTCATGGCCCTTTTCGGTGCGCCGGTGGCTCACGAAGACCACGCCCAGCGCGCCTGCCATGCAGCCCTGGCCATTCAGCGTGCGTTGAAAGATTACGGTGCTGATTTCAAGAAAACTTACGGCATCGATTTTGCCATGCGCATTGGCTTGAATTCGGGTCCGGTGGTCGTCGGCTCCATCGGCGATGATCTCAGAATGGATTATACGGCCATCGGCAACACCACCAATCTGGCATCGCGCATGGAGACCCTGGCAGAACCGGGGACCATTCTGGTTTCTACCAGCACCCATAGACTGACGAAAGACTTCTTCCAGTTTGAATCCATTGGAACCGTCAAAATCAAAGGATTGACGGACCCTCAGGAAGCGTATCAGTTGATAAAGACCGGTGATGTGGGAACCCGTATCGCGGCGTCAGTGGCCAAAGGTCTGACACCTTTCGTCGGCCGTAAAAATTCCATGAGTGTGTTGCAGGGAGTCTATGCAAACCTCCAGGCCGGATTTGGACAGGTTGTCGGCATTGTCGGAGAGGCCGGGGTCGGTAAATCGCGCCTGTTGCTGGAATTTATAAATTCGCTGGCCGAGGAAAAGTTTACTTATCTGGAAGGCCGCTGTCTGCACTATGGCAGTACAATGAGTTATCTGCCCGTCCTGGACATCATCAGATCCTATTTCGAAATCAAAACCAACGACAGCGATTTCATCATCAAGACCAAGCTGGAGACAAGAATCGATAAGCTGAATTCAAACCTGAGGCCGTCGTTGGCTCCCATCGAGGAACTTTTGGGAATAAAAAACGACGATGAAGCCTTCAGCGGTCTGGACCCCCAGCAGAAACGGGAGCGGACCTTTGAAGCCATCCGGGATCTTTTCTTGCGCATCAGCCAGGAACACCCGCTGATTATAGCGGTCGAAGATTTACACTGGATCGACAGGACCTCGGAGGATTTCCTGGACTATCTGCTCGGGTGGCTCGCCAACAGCAAAATCATGCTCCTTTTGCTGTATCGTCAGGAATATACCCATCACTGGGGCAGCAAATCCTACTACACCCAGATCGGCCTGAGCCAGCTGCGCACAGCTTCCAGCACCAAACTGCTTCAAGCCATCCTGGAAGGCAATGAAATTGCCCCCGAAATCAGGGAGCTTATCCTGGCCAGAGCCGCAGGCAACCCGCTATTCATCGAAGAATTTACCCGGACGCTGCTGGAAAACGGCACCATCAAATGCGAGGAACGCTGCTATATCCTTGATCGCCGGGCAGCTCAGATGGATGTGCCCGACACCATCCAGGGACTGATTGCCGCCCGCATAGACCGTCTGGAGGAAAATATCAAGCGTACCATGCAGGTCGCCTCGGTAATCGGCCGGGATTTTGCCTATCGCATCCTGCAATCCACCACCGGCATGCACGACGAACTTAAAGCCTACCTTCTCAACCTTCAGGTTCTGGAGTTTATCTATGAAAAATGCCTGTTCCCGGAGCTGGAATACATCTTCAAACACGCACTGATCCAGGAGGTGACCTATTACAGTCTTCTGACGGCACGCCGCAAAGAACTGCACCGCAAAGTCGGACAGGCCATGGCAGAGCACTTTGCGGGCCGCTTAAACGAATACAGCAATGTTATCGGCGAACACTTTTTGCGCGGCGAAGACTGGGAACGCGCCTACGTTTATCTCAGCCGGGCCGGCGATGCGGCTATCCGGCTCTATGCACATGCCGAGGCCAGAACTCACTTCACCGATTCTCTCGAGGCGCTGGAACACATGGAAGATACAGAAAAAAACGTCAGGCGGCAGATTGATACCATCATCAAACTGACAGGGTCTTCATGGCTGACAGATCCGGCGGATGTTCTTCTAAAGCGTCTGGACAAAGCCGAACGCCTGCTATCCTCATTGTCGGATTCGGCTGAACGATCACCTGAAGACGCATTGTTCCTGGCGCGCGTCCATTTCTGGAAGGGCCGGGCTTATTATCAGCGCGGTGATATGAGAGAAGCTCTCGGCTATTACAAGCAGGTCCTGCCGGTAGCCCAGCAGGCGGACGATGCGGAACTTCTGGTTATCCCTACGGGTGCGATCGGCCAGGCCTTGGTGGTGCAGGGCCATCTGGAAAAGGGCACCACCATGCTCAGTCAGGCTATTCCGGTGTTTGCAAAGATGGCGCGTTGGCCGCAGTGGATCCAGGCTAAAAGCTTTTACGGTGCTGCAATTGCCGGCATGGGCGACTGGAAGCAGGGGCTGTCCGAAGGTCAGGACGCGCTGACCAAGTCCCACGAATTTAGATCTTTCACCGGAATCGGTGTCAGCCAGAATTGTATCGGGTATGCGTATTTGTTTGGCGGAGAACCGCAGCGGGCCATGGAGGCGGCCCAAGCCGCCGTGGAGGCCGCCAAGCAATCAAAAGATCTTATTTATCAGTATGTGGGTTATGCGCTCTGGGCTTGGTCTGCAGGCCGTTGCGGACAATTGGATATCGCCGCTGATAAGATGATTAGATCGGACGAAGTGGCCCGGCAACTGGGCGGTAAAGTCATCATGAGCGACGTATCCCTGGCAGCCAGGGCCGAAATTACCCTTTTAAAAGGGGAATGGACCGAAGCAATCGAGCTGGCCAGGCAGACCCTGGAAGTCGCCCAAATGACGGGAGCCGCCTGGTCGGCAGGGGTTGCCTATCGCGTGTGGGGGCAGGCTCTGGTAAACCTTGATCCGCCGGGCTGGGAAGAGGCCGAGAAACAATTTGCGGAAAGCATCAAGGTTTTGGAAATCGGAAAAAATCGACTGGAAGCGGCCCGAACGCACCTGGTCTGGGGCAAAGTATGCCGTGACCACGGCGATACAGCTGCGGCACACTATCACTGGGAGCTGGCCAACCGGCAGTTTACGGAAAGCGATTCCACCCAGGAAATACAGAAAGTTCAGCAGCTGATGGCGGCACTTTAGTGAGAAGGTAGGAAGGTGAGAAATTGAGAGATGGCGAAGTTGTGATGTTCTGAAGATCAAATCCGATTCAACTCAATCAACCAAATCAACTTAATCAACTTAATCAACGATTCAACCAAGCGATGAAAAAGAAGCGGATTTTAATTGTCAACTGCGGTCTGGATGAATTTCGGCTAAATATTCGGCGGGTCAGAAGATTACCGTTTTCCATGGCGCCCGCCTTTCTGGCCGGTATTCTCTCGCCCGAGCGTTGTGATGTCAAAATTTATGACGAAATCTACAGCGGTCCGCTGGAAGATGAGAAGCGGCTGAGCTGGCCCGACATGCTGATTCTGACCGGGATGAATTCCACATTTGACCGTATGCTGCATTTAACAGCCTATGCGCGTACTAAAAATAATAAAGTGATCGTTGTCGCCGGCGGACCGATTATTCGTAACATTCCGCAGTTCGCCGGCCGCTTCTTTGACTACCCCTGCACCGGCGACATCGAAACGCTGCGGTTCGTTATTGAAGAGGCCTTTGGCAGGGAGTACGTTTCGAGCGCATTCCTTGAAAAAGGGTGGTCGATCCCACGCTATGATCTGGCCTATTTTATGAAAGACATGGCGTATGTAGAATCGAGTCGATACTGCAACTATCGCTGCAATTTTTGCGGCCTCAGCGCCGAAAACAGAAAATATCAGCCGTATGACCTGGCCTATCTGAAAGAACAGTTTGAGGCCTTGGGAAAACGCAAGCTGGTGCTTTTTTTGGACAATAATTTCGGCGGCCCCAATCGCCGCTTTTTAATTCAACGATTGAAACTGCTGAAAGAATTGCACGAGAAAAAATCATTCTGGCGCTGGAGCGCCCTGGTTTCCAATGACTTCTTCTTTGAAGATGAAAATCTGGAACTCGCCCGTAATTCCGGCTGTGTGGGACTTTTCAGCGGTGTCGAATCTTTTGACGAACAAGCTTTGCTCAATTTTAACAAGCATCAGAATATCCACATACCCCAGGTCGAGCTCATAAAAAAATGCCTTGAAGCCGGCATTAACTTTTTTTACGGCATGCTGGTCGACGTTTCGACCAGATCGCTGCACGATATAAAGAAGGAATTGGACTTTTTGCTCGACACGCCGCACATAACGCTGCCGGCCTTCGTCACCCTGGCTATTCCTCTGTTGGGAACTCCGTTTTTCTATGACTGTGTCAGGCAAAAACGATTTTTGCCGAATGTCAAGCTGCGGGATCTTGACGGCAAAACCCTGTCGTTGAAACCGATCGATCCCCTGCCGAAAGTTGTACGGTTCGTCAAAGATATCCAGTGCCTCGCCGGCTATCGCACCCGCATACTTCGACATCAAAAAGAATTTTTTCGAATATACAGAAAACGGCTGCCGCCGGAGGCGATGTTCACCGAGATTTTCAACAGCCTGCTGCTCGCCGCACCGAATCTGGCCACGGCCCCCACCGCCATCGGCCGCGTGCTGATGAGCAGATTCAAGTACAAACGTACCTTTCTGAGTACAACCGAGGCTCTGGATCCGGCCTATACTCCGGCCTTTCGGGTTGACGCCCGCTACGCGTCTTACTTCCAACCAACCATGCTGACAGACAGCGAAGGCAACCTGGTTGAAGAACTGCACGCAGATCTATCCGAAAAGATGCCGGCCGGGTTGGCCAACTAGGATTGCTTCGTTGAATCTGATTTTTCCTCTCAGAAAATCAGACCCAAAAAATAACTCTCTGCGTCCTTTGCGCCTCTGCGGTGAAATTCAGCTATTTTTTCTTCAGTGAATTATAATTTCCGGTTTGCTGTGTCTGGTGATATCAGCTGGCGATAGTTCATCAACAGATCGGGCTGCAGGGCTTCATTCAAATTGCCCTGTTGATCGGTGAGCATGGTCGGTTTGAAATAGTCCTCATATTTTGATGTGAGCCGAAATGCCGGCTGATAAACCGAATCCAGCCGTTCGGTTGATCCGACATAAGTCCGGGTGTGCCTACCATAGCCAGGGCCGAAAATACGGCCGAGATCCGTGCCCAGCGTCGCCAATTTCGGTGTGCAGAGATGAAAAGCACAGTATTGCGCAAAGCCCATCCGCTCCCAGGAGAGGACCGTTCGGTACCTTTTATAGAAGTCTTTCATATGCCGCACGATTCTTCTCTTATACCCCCTGAGCGTTTGGAAATCTTGCACGAATTGAACAGCCCGCGGCATCGAGTCCAGGGGTTTTAAGGTTATCGTCGTGCCGTCCAGATCCCTCAATTTGACATTCGGTAAAAATCGTTCTTGTTCGAGGCAATCATAAAAGTAAGGTGTTTTCAAAAGCGGTATGGCCAGCGTAACAAAGGCCGGCAGCGTGATGTCCGGATTGCCGACAATGAAATCCAGCTCTG
This sequence comes from uncultured delta proteobacterium, assembly GCA_963769935.1. Classification (GTDB taxonomy): domain Bacteria; phylum Desulfobacterota; class Desulfobacteria; order Desulfobacterales; family JAFDCJ01; genus JAFDCJ01. Next base: position 228,563 of record CAVYNY010000016.1, read on the forward strand.
CTTTAAGCTCCGGGATTCGGCGGGTGGTTAGATCCAGGACAATGCCATATAAGAAGGTAATGCCGGCGTCCAGACACTTGCGAATCATTTGCACCTGCGGAAGGGTGGTGTTTTGATATTTACGAAAGTGCAAAAGGGATTTGCGGTCAAAGGATTCGACGCCGCAAAAAAGGGCCAGGCATCCGCAATTATAAGCCATCTTCAGGTTTTCGTCGTTGAAAAAAAAATCACTGGTAACCTCCGCCCCCCAGCGGTGAAAATAGCCGGCTTCGTGTAATTCCTGAAGCAATTCAAAACGGTCCCGCAAAACCTGCCGATCCGGCGATGCAAAATTGTTGTCGAGAAAATGCACCATCCGCCGTCTGCCGAGGGCCATAAACTGCGCGCGCAGGTATTCTATTTCGTATGGTTGATATTTGCAATCCTCGGCGGTCAGCGAGCAGTAACTGCACCGGAAGTAACAGTTTCTGCTGGACTCAATATAAGACATTATGGTCATCCAGGGGACCAGATCAAAGCGGGGAACTACCCATCCGGTTTCTAAATATGATTCGGAAACATAAGACGGCCCGAATACCTCTTTAATGACGTCTGCCAGTTGCTCGATATCTCCCGTACAACAATAGTCAAAGAAATTTTTCGAGTATTCAGGCAGGGCCCGGATAGCCGATCCGCCCGCCACGACCACTGCTTTGCGGTTTTTCGATTTAACATAGGCGGTCAGATGGAGCATTCTGTCAAAGGAAGTATTGACGCCTGTCAGCACCAGCATGTCAGGGGCGGACAAAAGACGCTCATTCTCCAGGGGACCGCCGTAAAGCTCGCTGTACAGCGTGATGTTGCAGAGGCTGGCAGAAAATAATCCCGCTAAAAAGGCCGGCGTCATGGATTGTGGGATTTTGGTTTTGCGCCGAATCGGGATGCGGAGGTCATCCATATAGCAATTGACGATCAGGATGCGTTTTTGAACGCGTACGATAGGTTTTCGCCGGCAGTCGTTCGTGCGTTTGCGGTCTGGCATCAGCAATTTTCCAGCATCTAGCTTTAATTCAAATCCGTGTAGGGGTCATTCATCAGGTAGTAGGGATTGGCTTTTAGCTTTTCCCAGTCTTTGGCGGCCTGAAGGTAGAGGTTTTGGAAGTGGTCATTTTTCGTCTCAGGGGAATCCTTTTTTTTCATCTCATCCATGTGCCTCAAAAGATTGTAGCACATTGTCGCCTGTCCACAGGCCAAAAGATCGGCCATGTCTTCAGTTGCCAGCCAGAATTTGGTGCCGACGGTTGACGCTTTAGCAACCGTATCCCCGCAAAGCTGCTCGACCCCATCCAGCAGTTTGGCCATGGTTTCATTCGGTTTTTCTGATCTGGCGGCCTGCTTTTCGACCGTGTCTTTATCACGGATGATGCCGTCAATGACATTGATGATAACTTTGCCTTTCAAGGGCGGCAGATTAAATACCCTTGCCAGCCCAAGAAACCGGATGCGGTTCAAAAAAACATCCGTGCTCATCGCAATGGCCGAACTTAGCCGCGATTCAATCAGGTAACCAAGATCAGAAAATTTCCGCCTTTTAAGATACCGCCAGAGTCGGGGTCTCAAATCCGGATTGTTGCGAAAAGTCGGCTGAGAACCAAAGTAATTTTTTAAGCGGCCTGACAGGAAAAGACCGCCGCCGACACACACTAATGACAAGAGCAGCGGTATAACGTACATAAACATATCCCCGATGTGGTTTTGCCAGTGGCCAAAACGATGCGGATCGGAGAGCAGGTTGGAAATGTAAGCGTAGCCCATACACAGGGTCGAACCTGTGAGCAGCACCAGCGTGATGCTGATGATCCATTTGAGTTTTTCCAGATCCAGGAACCCAACCTTTTGCGGTTTGGCAGGCATCTCGTAAATGGGTATTTCTCTAAGCGGTGTATCGGATACAATAAACAGATCAATATCATGGGCGCGGTGTTCGGCGGGCTCCTCCCGCCCACCGCCTCCAAACATCCCGGCAAGATTTATATCCCGGGGTATGTAGCCATCGTCTCCTTTTTCGCGGTCACGCCGGCTGTCGTAGGTGAGCCCTAAAATTTTAAGGATGCTGAAGACTCCCTGATTATCATATACGCCGCCGTCCATCAGGGTGATGGATCTTTTATCGTCGGGCTTAACGGGGTCTGCGGGCAATAGCCGGCAGATTTCATCACAGATCCTGCGATTTTTGGGAATCGATGTTGTGTCATCCGGCCAGCGGAAATCATTTGGGAACTCAATTGGTTCAAATCCAACCGGAATACAGGTTGAAGCGGCCAGAATATCGCACAGGCGGGCCTGCTGAGCATAATTGGCCGGTAAAGGCGCAAATTCGCTCCCGCTGGGTCGATCTTCGCCACTTTTATAAAACCGAAACCCGACGCCTGTCCTAAATTCAGTCGCATTAAATACGATTTCTTCCAGATGACTGGGTTCGCCGTCCCAGAAAAGCTTAAAGCGTTGGTCCTGGCAAAAGTTGAAAAGACCGTTATACACCTCGGCCATATTGACAATCATGGTCCTGCGCCCGGAGGGAGCCACCGGCTGTTTGTCGTAGGCTTTTTGAAGCAATCCGACGAGCTGGGCGGGGTCCCGCGGAATGGATTCACGCAATTCTCTGTACAGCTTCATCAGGGGTCGCTCCCCATCTTTAGGCTGTTTAGCATACACAGCGTACCCCATCCCCACGGCACTGCCGCCTGAAACTGTGGACAACATGCGGACATTGTCCAGAAGACCGATTCGGTCGAGGTAAGACATGCTGCCCAGATGAAATCCAACGGCCCGCGTCCCACCGCCCGACAACGTCAGCGCGATTCTATCAAATGGTTTTCGATGGAGGTTCATGGTGATCTTTCTCTGTAATATCGGAAGATGCTATAATTTAGGAATATCGAAGGCGGATCGTGTTGTCAACGCAGATTTTCTGCTTTGCTTACACTGGCAATTTTAACGAAAAGCTATTTCGATACTCTTTTTTCTCATGCTGGGGATGGCAGATCTGAGGCTTTTTGTCGTTCTAAACGACTTCCTATTTTGCCAATATTTAGAGAAATCGAAAAGTGTCCAGAAATTTTGATTGTGTGAGAAATCGGGCAGGTGTGGAAAGATGGTGGAGGCTTTCCGGAGAGTTCTACAAAATTTGAGTTATTAATAAAGCACCAGGCGGCCTCGATTAAGTGTATGTCGAAGAAGGTAACCGCCTTAATAACATTTCAGTCTTTTATCTGATCAACCAACATCCCTATCGCCTTTTCCATTTTGCAGCTAATCCCTATAAATTCCACGCCAATTCCTGAGGGTCCTGAATGCGCTACTTGACCTCGAAGTTTTATGGGCTTTTTGAGCCCCTCAAGTCTGAAAGTCATTAAAATTTCCTCCCCAAGAGGCAGACTCTTTCGAGTCTCAATAAGAAGGCCGCTTTGGCTAATATTTTTAATGTAACTTGAGAATACCTGGTTTTCAGTCGCATAGTAAATCGGGATTTGACAAAGTTTGCGATTATGGATTCTTTTTTCTTTTAAAAAGAGAGATTCAGCACACCCAATGAGTTTTTTCTGTTGATTCTCATCCAGGCTTAGAATTATCTCAAATAACTTAAGGATAGCGGTATTATACCTTTTCACTGCATTTCCCGAAACGCTCATTTTATAATACCCTCAACGGTTTGCTATCTGTTTCGATAAAAAGCATGTTAGAAATTATTTTGTGGCCAATGATCTTAAAATTAAAAACTGCAGTTTAGTTGAACCTATTTTGATTATGTCAAGATTGTTTAATTTAATTGATTCTTTTATAATTTTTTTATTTATCCGTGGCCTGAAAAATCCTTCGACATAGTTGATATACCAACCATCGGGCGACAAATTAAGGACGGCTGATGTTTTACCAACCCCGAAACCGCTTACCAATACATCGGAATTGGGATCTTTTCCGATCCTGATCATTGGGCCTTTAAGTTGTATCTTTTCTTTTTTTCCGGTTAAATATGATAATACTCCGATATTCTCCCTTTGCAAATGGCTAATATTTTTATTGGTATCCGACTCAATATTATCTTGATTCTTACTTCTTTCCATCAACTCTCTAAATCTTTTGGTATCTATTTTCATTGTCTTCGTATTGCCGAAGGTCTTTATTTTTTCCTCTATGATATTATTTGTATTTGAGAATTTTAGGGTATGTTTGCCAATCGTAACAACATCGCCGTCATTTAGCCAATAGGATTTAATTTGTTGATCATTCACAAAGGACCCGTTTTCACTTTTCATGTCAACGTAAAGAAATTCATTGCCGATAGATTCAATCTTAGCGTGCTGCGCCGAAACAGCAAGATTGTCTATGACAATATCATTGACGTTGTTTCTACCAATCAGCAAAGTATCACCGGCTCCAATTGGATAATTTCCCAAACTTTTATTTTTAAAAAGCAACATTATAGTCGGCATAATAAGCTCTTCCTTACTCTGTTATATCCACTCCGGCTTTTTCATTTAGCAAAAAAAAATGTATCTTCACAGTCCTAATTATCGGTATATCTTTACAACCCTTTAGCTAATATACGCTGTGGTGATCACGTTAATGATTGCACATTCTTAAGCCGAATAAGATATTCGTTGTGATTATTTTCAGCCGTCGCTAAAAATGTCTTTAAATCAGGTGTTAGTTCATGGTCAAAAGAAGTAACAGCACCAGCAAACTTAACGGCGATAGGAATATTATTAATGATAAAGGGAGACTCATGCAATTTAATTAAAAGCCGCTTCAGGGCAATTTTTCCATTTTTTTCATTCGTCATCGGCAATAATACGATAATCGTCTTTTTATTAAGAATGCCTACTATGTCTGCTCCCCTTAGCATACGAATCAATTCCCCCATAACTGAATAGCTGATATCATTTGCATTGATTAAACCTGTTGGAACCGGCTTTTGGGGCTGCAAATCAAATACGGAAAATGTTATGGTTGAAAATGGCGTATCATAACGCAGGGAACGATTAATTTCTTTTTCAATGTATGTAATTGTATTAACGTAATTTAAGATCCCTTGGGGCACAGATGTTTTTCTATTTCCCTTTAGTTGCTCAGCTTTTATTTTTGTGATTTCGTCGTGAACCTGTTGAAAATTGTTTTCATCAATGCTGCCTTCTTCAATACCCTCGCGCACTTTGGCCAAAATTTTGTGGAGCCCGTCTCCTTCGCCAACACTTTCCTCCAACATTCTGAAAACGGACGTATTTCCAAATTCTTCTTCCACATCCGGGGCATCCGTATGAGGGATCAAGTTGGTTTCCAGTTTCTGCAGAAATTTATCAATTCTTTCCCTGAGCTTTTTTTCTACAGCGACCAAAACGTCACTATCGACATCTTTCATTTTCAGCTTATTGACCATTTTAGAGCCTAAATTTAGAATAACCTCCTGTAATATATTGCTTTCTTTAACGTCTTCATCGGACATTTCAATTGCAAACTTTGAACCGACGCGCTCAAGGTATTCAACCAAAAGCTCTGTCAGTACTTTTTCATCTCCAGTTCCATTCCTGATCTCCGTGGCCAGATAAATGAGTTCTGCTGCCCCTTCCGGATCTATTTTAAAATTTCTGATCAACTCATCTCCGTCGAGGCCGATCTTTTCGGCACTGTGCCTAAGAACCTCAGAAATTTCGTCGCTTTGCAGCTCCTTGCCTATTTCTTTAACCAGTTCAACGAAATCAGAAGCTGGCATCCCTTCTGCTATCATAGCATCCTTTAGCGCGGGGAGCATTCTTTGCAATTCTTTGGCATCCGGGATTAATCGACGCAGTATGTGTCCCAGTCGCTGAATGGAAATCTCGCCTTTTTTGTATTCTTCTCTGACAAGCTGAATGATTACTCGATCCGAGATACCATTGGCCTCATCCAAAATTTGCTTTTCGTTTTCATATATAATTCCCAGAGCTTTCTGTTCTTCTATCTTTGCCAATAGATGAGTTTTCATATCAAAAACAGCTTTGGCTAAATCTGAAAGTGGCACCTCTAATCCCCCGTTTTCAGATTTGTCCAATTCATCTTTTAGTCTGTCGAGTTGCCGGGCGATTATAGAACCAGGGCTACCATGCTGATTCTCCTCGCCTTTATAATTCGTCAGATCTGTTTCAATTAATTGGTCGGAAACTTTTGTCGGATCTTCAACGAGACTTTTAAGGGAAATCGATTTCTCTAATTCATCTAAGACAATATCCTCTGTTATTCGATTCAACACCTCTTTATACATTTCCTCGCGAGGATTATTTCTGTCGTTCTCTTTAAGTTGACTTAATTCACCCTTTAAAACAACTTCGTCATCGGATGTCATTTTCTTAAAAAAAACGAAGTTAATTTTTATATTGACCACACCTAAAGCTGAAATTTTGGATTTCATAACTTCCGCATTTGGAAATTTTTTCTGATCGCAAAATACTCCAAAAAAACCTTCAATTTCCGACTCACTGACGCCAGACTCAAAGGATATTGACTCAATAGCCGTATTTTTGAAATGTGCCAACATTCTTGAAGTGTTAAGCCGGGAATCAAAAGGTTCATCATCTATAAAAAAATGGTCGTGATTCATGATAAGAACAATTGGAGTGGATGAGTGGAGTCCTTCACTAATGGTACCATAAAATTCTCTGATCGCGTCAACCGTATAAGGATGTTCCATTTTATACATTGCCACCCTATTAAAAACGAGGCAGAAAGACCTTCCAATTTTATCAAAGGTTTTATTGTCAGGATTTGGCTTGTTAATTGCTCGAAAATTTTGCATTTTTTATAAGAACCTTTTTTTATACCATTTAAGATCTTTTATGAAATCCTTGCATGTTGGATATCGATGCTCCGGCACATAGGCTGTCGCCCGGCGCACGATTTTATCCATATCCCTATTGAGAGCCGGGTTTAGCTCTGAGGGTTCCTGCCTGAATATTCCTTCTTTTTTTAAGAGCTTATGCTCGAGCAGTTCTTCAAAGGAATTATAATTCTGCATAGGCAGGGCAAGCACCAACATTTGAAAAAGCATCGTACCCACCGCATAAATATCTGTTCGTCCGTCAACCGCAGACCCAATTATTTGTTCAGGCGCCATATAAAGGGGAGATCCTCCCGCGGTTTGATTTTCGTTTTTTTCTCCACGCAACACTCTGGCGACGCCAAAATCTGAAATAAGCGGCCGGGCGGTGTGGTTTTCAACCAGTATATTATCCGGCTTGATATCCATATGGACGATGTCATGTGAATGGGCATAATCCAATGCATCAAGAACCTGAATGATGATTTGGATTGATTTTTTTACGGGCAAAACACGCCTCGAAGGAATGATCTGTTTTTTTTTCTCTTTCAGGATTTTCGACAAAGTAGCGCCTTGCACGAATTGCATAGTGAAATACAAAAACTCATCGGTCTCGCCGACTTCATATATCTGGATGATATTCGGATGGGATAAAATTGCAGCTGCCTCGGCTTCAGTTTGAAACAGATCTGCCTTTTCAGGATTCAGGAGACTTCTCGGCAAAATTTTTACCGCTATCTGGCGTTTGAGTGTTTGCTGATAGGCAATGAACACAACAGCCATTCCACCTCGGGCTATTTCCTTTAAAATAGTTGCAGTACCGATCCGCTCACCGATAAATCGTTTGGCGTCTATGTTTTCGATCGATTCCATCATCGGATCTTCTTTTTATTAAAATGCAAAATTAACAGCTAAATTCAGGCCTGTTAGTTAAAGTGCATTATCCGCACTATATATCGGCAGGTGTAAAAGGAAGCTTTATTAAAACTTTATTTGACAAGGTAAAAATGAATACCCTTGAGGAAAAATGTTCTTTGATGTTTCAGTGCATACTTGAAAATTAGATCAGACATAACATTCTGATATCTATTTAATTCTTGCAATTTGGGGTTGTTTTCATTTATAATTTTCTTGTACTCATTCAGGAAAAAAGGATTCATGGCAAATCTGAAATACGTATCAAAATCAAATATTGTTAGAATTATCCTGTTTCTGCTGCTAACCTCCATGGTCTATTTAGGTTTGAGCTTTCGCAACCGGCAAGCTTTTAAGCAGGATTTTGCTGCGCACAGACCCACCGCTCAGCATGGCTATATTTATGATTACGCCGAAATTGTTCAGGATATGGAAGAATCCATCGACCGCTACCTGCAGGTCATTCAAAGCGGCTATGCCATTGAAGCGGTTATTGTGACCGTACCGGCTTTGCCGCCAAACCACAGCATCGAGTCACTGGCGGCAACGCTTTTCAGCAACTGGAAAATAGGTCAAACCACCGGCGGCAGGGGAATCCTGTTAATTTTTGCGGATAAAGAAAAACTTATAAAAATTGAAGTTTCCTATGAATTGGAGGATGTTTTTACCGACATCTTCTGCGGTTATATTGAAGACAAGCAGCTCAAAAATTATTTTTTAAGCAACCAGCTCAATATCGGACTGGTGGCGGTGCTGGAAGAAATCGAGCAGCGGGCTCAAATCAAGCAGCAGGCCGACTACACGGTGGCCGACATTGACCGGCTGGACCGGGAGTTGCTGTCCGGCGGGGCCGGCGCCAAAAGGCAATTATCCGACTTTCAGCCGGAAACGGCTGCGGCGGCAGCAGAAAATTATCCGGCCGGCCGCACCCCGGATGAAGCCTGGCAGACATTGATCCGCAGCTGGGAGAATAAAGTGCGCGATCCGGACCTGGGGGTTTACACCCATATCACCCGACTGGCCTATCGTGATTTCCAAAACCTGCCCAACTCCCGTTACGAGGAGGATGCTCAGACCTACAAAAACAAGCCCTACGAGGTCATCCAGGACGGACCCTATGCGGTCATTTTCTTCGGAAAAGATAAAGGCTGGACAAATGCACCATTTTTATTCTGCCGCACTGATTCCGGCTGGCAGTTTGACATCGTCCATCAGCGCAAGTACGTGCGCATGGGCAAAACCCCCCACTGGGGTATCGAACGGTCCGACTATCCTTATGTTGAGCTTTTGTCCGGCTGCCCGTTCTGGATGAATCAGGACATTCCCCTGCCGGGCGATGATGTGTACCGCATCGGTGACGACCGCCTCCTGGCGGATGAAATCCTTCGCCTGGAAGCCGCCTATGCCGAAGAACCCGAAAATTTTCAAACCGTCATGCAGCTGGGCCGGCTTTACACCATCACAGCACTAAGCCCCCAAAAGCGGATTGTCTATTTAAAAAAAGCCAAACATCTGAACCCCGACAGTCCGGAGCCCTATAAGTATCTGGCCATCGTTTATCTTGATGCGTTTTACCAGTTTGAAACAGCCATTAAAGAGATTTCGGCATACGTGGTGCGGAGGCCGGATGATGTCTTCGGCCGCAACTATCTTGGCTATCTTTACTACTGTGTCAAAAAATACAAGCCGGCCATCGACGAACTAAAAAAGGCCGTTGAACTGGAATCGGATAACTGTTATGCCTTGGCTAAGTTGGCTCGGGTTTACGCCGCCCTTTACCTGAACTCTGCTGAAATCGATCCCCGGCGTTCCGACCACCGCGGCAAGGCCCTGGAAATGTTTGCCCGGGCGTCGGCCGTACCGACCCCGGACACCCGGAGGATCAAATGGCTGCGGCGGTATTTGGTCAGGAAAGGGGTTTTGGAGTAGATATTTATGCTCAAACTTCGAATTTTAATTTTAGGCCTGGCAACGTTGATGCTGCAGGTATCCTGCGCGGTAATCTCGCCACAGCTAAGAAAAGACGCCGCACCGCCGGTGCCTTTCAAAACGCTGCTGGCCGAAGCCGACCGATACAAGGGGCGCATCGTTATTCTGGCGGGCTATATTCTGGAGACCAGGAACCTGGAATCTGAGACGATCATTAGGGTCCTGCAGGTTCCCTTCAGATCAGGGGAGGAACCGGACTCGAAGGACCGGTCGCAGGGAAGGTTTAAAATTTATCACGAAGGTTTTCTGGACCCGGAGGTGTACGCCAAAGACCGGGCCATCACAGTGGCCGGCGAGGTGATCGGCACCGAATATGAGGAAATCGGCACCGACCGGATTCAATATTTAAAATTAATAGACCGCGAAATCTACCTGTGGCCGGAATATGAAACCCGACCGCGCCCCTACCCTCTCTGGCCGTATCCCTACTACCGTTACCAGTATCCCTATTATCCATACCCTTACTGGGACTGGTAATTTTCGTTACATCCTGGGATTGATAGCGGCTGGAAGACTGGGAAGCATGGAGACTGCAAGCTGCTTTAAAGTCTTCTTGGTAGATTCTTTGCATTTTATGCAATCCGCCTTGGGCGGATCACCACGAAAACACGAAATTTTGAAAGCACGAAATTTATCTAATCATCTTTTCGTGTTTCCGTCCTTTCGTGCTTTTGTGATTAATTTGTCCTTTTTAGTTCCGGCTTGTCCGGGTTAGGAACTTCAACTTCAAGGCTTCCCGGCCTTCCAGCCACTGATCCCAATTCAATCTACCTTAAAGAATACCTTGGCCTTGGCCTTGCACACCGGGCACTCGTCGGGCGGTTCATTTTCGCAGGTGTAGCCGCAAACGCCGCAGACATAGTAATCGACTTCCTCCGGACTTGCCAGACTATCCAGCGCCTTCTGGTAGAGCGCGGCATGGATCTTCTCCACCTCATTGGCATAGGTAAAGCTGCGTTCGGCAGCTTTATCTTCCTCTTTTTTGGCTGTTTCGATCATCGGCGGATACATGCTTTCAAATTCGTAGGTTTCGCCGCCGATCGCCTCTTTGAGGTTGTCGGCCGTGCTGCCGACTCCTTTAAGGGCTCTGAGATGGGTATGGGCGTGAACGGTCTCGGCTTCTGCCGCCGCGCGGAAAAGTTTGGCCACCTGGGCGTAGCCTTCCCGGTCCGCTTTCTGGGCAAAAGCAAGATACTTTCGGTTGGCCTGGGATTCGCCGGCAAATGCTTCCTTCAAATTTTGTTCAGACTTACTCATTAATTTCCTCCTTTTGTTATCAAAAAAATTATTTTGGACCTCTTCCAGTGGGAACTGCGAAGTTCTCATTGTCACAATTCTCAAAATAGACTCATGGGCTTCCAGTCCTCAAACCTATAAAAAATCTGCCGCCGCATCATCTGAAAAATACAAAATAGCGCGGTTTTTAGTTAAAAAGTCTGCCATGATATCAACGCTGGAGAAAACATAATAAACAATTTCCATGCCAGGATAATAATCATCGAAAAAATTGAATATAATCATATAATTTCAAAAGGTTAACTAATTTTAGGCTACAAGACCTTTGAGATTGATGGAAACGATTCTGAATGATATTTGAGACATTTTTCAGCAAGGCAGCTGGCGGAACCGATTAAGAAACCTGGCTGGTTGGACCTATTACCGATTGGGAAATGTTTCAATAAAAATTCGAATCAATAGTGTCTCACTGAACAATACCATGGAAAGAAAGTAATTCCGGTCCAACAGCTTGAATTTATAAAACTAATTTATCACTTTACTGATTAGTAAAAGACCTGTCAAGATTTTAATTGAAATGGACAACCATCTGATCTGGCTGGGATAGCCCTAATCCTTGACAATATCCACATAATCGTGATTAATTCAAATCCGCATACGCCGGCAGAAACTGACCCATCCGAACCCATAGCCGGCAACCTGAAATGCGGAAACCATAACCCGAAACGCGCAACCCGTAACGCGCAACACGCAACACGAAAAAGGAGTTTCTGATGAACGACGTAGTAATTGCTTCAGCCTGTAGAACCGCCATCGGATCCTTTGGCGGGACCCTGCGCAGCAGTCATGCCGCCACCATCGCCAGTGTGACCATGAAAGCAGCCGTCCACAGAGCCGGTATCGATCCGTCGATTATAGATGATGTCCGCTACGGGTGCTGTATGGAGCCGGTCGACACCCTAAACGTAACCCGCATTGCGGCCCTGCTGGCCGGAATTCCGGATGCGGTGACCGCGGTCACCATCAACCGGGTCTGTATTTCCGGCATGGAAGCGGTGATCTCCGGCATGGCTATGATCCAGGCCGGCATGGCCGACGTAATTCTGGCCGGCGGAGTGGAACATATGTCCGGGGTGCCCTATTCCGTGGCCGCCGCCAGATGGGGCTGTCGCCTCCAGGACCATGAATTTGTCGATAACATTATCCGAGGACTGCATTGCGGATCGCATGTCATCCCGCACCCCGAAGACGGACCGGTGGACGCTGAGAAACCACCGTTGAGCTATTTTAAGGGCAAACCCTATATCATGGGACATACTGCCGAGTTCATTGCCCAGCACCTTGATATCAGTCGGGAAGAAATGGACGAAGTCGCTTTAAGGAGCCATAACAACGTCGAAAGGGCGACCAGCGACGGGTCCTTTGCCGAAGAAATCGTACCGCTGGAAATTCCACAAAGAAAAGGGGATCCGATCATTTTTGACAAGGATGAACACTTCAGGCCGGGCCTGACACTCGAAAAACTGCAGTCATTGCCGCCGGCCTTCGTGCCGAAGATCGGCAAAGTAACGGCCGGCAACTCCAGCGGCATCAATGACGGATCAGCCGCGCTGGTAATCATGTCCGCCGCCAGAGCCAAGGAATTAAACATCCGGCCCCTGGCCCGGATCATAGCCGTGGGCAGAGGCGCCTGCCATCCATCCGTGATGGGCTTATCCCCGGTTCCGGCAGTTAAGCAGTTGTTGACCAAAAGCGGTTTGAAACTGGAAGATTTCGAACTGATCGAAGTCAATGAAGCCTTTGCGGCCCAGTACCTGGGCTGTGAAAAAGAGCTGGGGTTGAACAGGGAAATCACCAATGTCAATGGGTCCGGCATCGGACTCGGGCATCCGGTGGGTGCCACCGGCGCCCGGCTCATCGTCACCCTCATCCACGCCATGCAAAAAAGAGGCAACACGCTGGGTCTGGCGACGCTGTGCGGCGGTGGTGGGGTATCGATGGCGACTGCTGTGGAAATGATCTGATCAGTCGCGTAGAATCTTAATTGCTATTTCTTTGCAGTTTATGAAAAAATTTTTTATCACGAAAACACGAAATATAGAAAGCACGAAAATTATCTTTTATTACTTTCGTGTTTTCGCCTGCCCCGTTAAACTTTTTTTTCTCCGTTTAACCGGGGTCCTTTCGTGCTTTCGTGATTAATTTGTTCTTTCTGGCCTTGGCTTGTCCAGGTTAGGAGGTTGCAGATGAAAAAAGCGCTATTTTGCTGCCTGTGTTTATCATTAGTGATTCTCTTTCCATTCTGTTTGCTTGCCGCCGATTATCTCGTGGAAGCCGACAAGCTGTTTAACCAGGGGGGACTCGATAATTTCAAGCAGGCCGTCGAGCTCTATCAAAAAGCGCTGGCCGAAAATCCCGGCAGCTATGAAGCCAACTGGAAATGCGCCCGGGCTCACCGTGAATACGGCAATGCCGCCAAGATCCAAAAAATGGAGGGTTGGAAGGACATCTGCGCCAAATACGGCAAGGAAGGTATGCAATACGCTCAGCAGGCGATCGCGATCGAACCTGAAAAACCGGATGGATACTATTACTACGGGCTCAATGTGGGCATCTACTCCGATGGGGTAAGTATCTTTACGGCCCTGTCGGAAGGTTTGAAAGACAAAACCCAAAAAAGTTTTGAAAAAACATATGCTATCGACAAAATGTACAAAGAAGGCGGCCCGATGATTGCGCTTGGGCGCTTCTGGCAAGTGCTTCCCTGGCCCATGTACGACCGCAAGAAGTCCTTGCAATATTACCGGGAATATCAGGCCACCAAATATTTCGCAGACAACATCGAGATGCACGTCTATCTCGGCGAGTTGTTGATCCAGATGGGCGGCGATAAAAATAAGGCTGAAGCCAAAGGTTACCTGGAAAAGGCCGCCCATTCGGACGATCCATATTTTAGAGACCGGGCTTTGGAGCTACTATCCAAAATTAAGTAACTTTCGACGGGGAGTTCGTTAATAATATTTTTATGAATTTTCCCAAAAAACCCAAAAAACAAGCACCAAATTCCAAATAAATTCGAAATTCCAATTACCGAAACGAGTAACGATATACTTTGAGCGTTTTTGATCAGCTTAGGTTATATATTCAATATCAAGTCTTTGTTTTGAATTTGCTTTTTTGGTCATTGGGTATTGTTTGTAATTTGAGATTTGTTATTTGTTTTTTCCAATCACGCGGAAATTTGGCAAAAAATACCTTTAGCAAAGACCAGTCTGAGGTTATGCCATGTCCGACCCTTATGCACTAAAGCCCTGGCTGAAGCACTACGATGATCACGTCCCCGAAAGTCTGATTTACCCCTCAAAGACCTACATCGAAGTGGTCCGCGAGACAACCTCTCTCATCCCCACCAGAGCGGCGGTCTACTATATGGGACGAGCCATCACTTTCCATGAACTGGATATTTTTTCCAATCGGTTGGCTCACTTTCTCATAAACAGCGGACTGAAGCCCGGGGACACGGTCGGGGTCAATCTGCCCAATATTCCGGCTTATTACATCTCCATTCTTGCCATCCAGAAGGCCGGATGCGTGCTGACCGGTGTCAGCCCCCTTCTGCAACCCCAGGAACTCGAATACCAGCTCAATGATTCAGGCGCCAAACTGCTGGTGACCCTTGATGCATTATTCGACAAGGTGGCCGCAGTAGTCGACCGAACCGGGGTAAAGACCCTGGCGGTGGCATCGATTGCCGATTTTCTCTCTCCGCTCAAACGAGGTCTGGGCAAACTGCTGAAAAAGATCCCCGGCGGCAAAATCAAACCCGTGAGCGGAATTAATTGTGCGCGGTTTTCCGATGTTTTGCGCCAGATGTCTTCCGACAGGGTCGAGGAAAAATTGGACCCGGCCGCCGCCTGTTTAATGCAGTATACCGGCGGCACCACCGGACCACCCAAAGGAGCGGTGTTAACCCACCAAAATATTGTATCCCAGCTTTATCAGGTGAGCACCTGGTTGGACCTCCAGGCCGGCGCAGCATCCACCCTGATCTCGGCCTTTCCTCTATTTCACCAGGCCGGTCTTTTTCTGGGCATGACCGCGTTTGCCATCGGCGCCGGCCAGGTAGCGGTTCCCAACCCCCGGGATCTGGATTTCCTGATTGCAGCGCTGAAAACCTACCAACCGAGCGGTGTTGTCAATGTGCCTACCATCTACCTGCAGCTGTTGAAAAAACCTAAGTTCTGCGCCCTTGATTTTTCGGGTGTTGCGTGGTTTGTCAGCGGGGCGGCCCCCTTTCCGCCGGAATACATCAAGGAGTTTGAAGAAGTCGTGGGAAAAAACAAGCTGGTAGAGGTGCTGGGCATGACCGAAACCAGTCCCGTGCACATGAGCCTGCCCCGCTACGGCCAAAAGAAACCGGGGTCCGTCGGCCTGCCTTTCCCGGATACGGAGGTCAGGCTGATCGATCCGGAAACCGGAGTAGTTGTGCCTGTGGGCGAACCCGGCGAACTGATCGTCAAAGGCCCCCAGGTGTTTACCGCCGGCTACCACAATAAACCCGAAGAGACGGCCAACACCTTAAAGGATGGCTGGATCTACACCGGCGATATTTGCCGCATGGACGAAGACGGTTATTTTTATGTAGTGGACCGGGTAAAGGATATGGTGATTGTCTCGGGCTACAAGGTTTTCACCCGCACCGTAGATGATGCTTTGATGGAACACCCTGACGTTGATGTCGCGGCCACCATTGGATTGCCGGACCCGCACCGGCCCGGGTCGGAAATCGTCGCCACGGCCATCGTACTGAAGCCCGGGGTCGAAAAGAGCGATGCGATGAAAGAAGAAATAATCCGCTATATGCGGAAAAAAACCGCTCCTTACAAGGTTCCCAAAAGAATCGAGTTCATGGATGAACTGCCGCTGAGTTCTGTGGGCAAGGTGTTGAAAAGAGAATTGCGCGAGATAATGAGCTGACTCGCAGGATATGATCTATTCTTTTAATTTTCTTATTTGGACACGGATTTGCACGGATCGACACAGATAAATTTATAAACATGTGAATGAAGGGAATTTGAATTTATAAATCAGCATTTCGCTTTGCTTTTCTCATCGGTTTCTTAATTTATTTTTTATTATCCGTCTAATCCGCGTTTATCCGTGTCCATTAGAAAAAAACAAGAACTATTTAACCTTTTACCTTGGGCTTTCCTTATGAATACAGCTGAGCTCTTCGATCCGGAGCGGCGCAGCAGAGCGCCGCTTGTTTTTGTTGTCTGCCTCGCCGTGCTGATCGCTTCTGTTCTCCTGGCCTCTTTGATCCAAAAGAGCTTCGGTCGGGTGTCGGTTTCCAATGTAGCTTTTACCAATTCCAACGGCCTTGCCATCCGGGCCAAACTTTTAAAGCCCTTGAGCGCTTCAAAAACCAATCCGGTGCCGGGCGTCGTTTATATTCACGGCTATCAGAACAACCGCGAAACCAGCGACGCCTATTGCATTGAGCTGGCAAGGCGCGGCATTGTGGTTCTCGAAATTGATGCCCTCGGACGCGGCAACTCCGACGTTCCCGGCCGGCTGGATGATCCTGACTTCGATCCGACCTATGGCGGCAAAACTTCTTTAAAATACTTGCGGTCTCTGCCTTACGTCGACGGCGAGAGGATCGGCCTGATGGGCCACAGCCTGGGCGCCGAAATCGTCTATCAAATGGCGCTCCACGATCCATCGATCAAAGCGCTTGTCATTTCCGGCTTTGCCTACCGGGATGACGCTTCAACCGGTATGCCCAAAAACATGCTCATGATTTTCGGCAAGTATGATGAATTTCGCAGGCGCATGACCGCCACCCGGGATTTTGAAAAAGAATGGATGCAATCGCCCCAAACCCGCAAGGTATTTCCCGCCAAAAATCCGAAAATCGGCGCAACTTACGGAAATTTCGAAAACGGCAGCGCCCGGCGGGTTTACATGCCGCCCATCACACACCTGCAGCAATCCCACAGCAAGGCGGCCGTCGCAGAGGCGCTGGAGTGGATCAAGCAGGCGCTCAAACCCGCCCCGGAAAATTGGATCCCGGCCAACCGCCAGATCTGGCAAATCAAAGAGTGGTCGACCTTGTTTGCCATGCTTGCCGGCCTTGCAGCCTTGCTGCCGTTGGGACTGATGCTGCTGAGAGCCTCATTTTTCAATGCGCTGCAGTTTCATAACCACCGAAGCTACGCCTGCACCGGCAGGCCCTACGTTCGGGCGGCCATCCTCAACGGCGTGCTCATGGGTCTTTATTTTCCCATAATTTTTGTTCTCTTCGGAATTCATGTTTACCTGATTCATATCGACCGTGCGTTTCCCTTGATGATGACCAATGGCATCGTCTGGTGGTTTCTATGGGTCAACATCATCGGTTTTATATTTTTCAGGAGCTGGTTTAAAAAGCAAAACCGTGCCGACGGTTTGACCCTGTATGAACTGGGATTATCCTATCAAAAAGACCGTTTTACCGTTGATGCGGTTCAGATCGGCAAAACAGCCCTGCTGGCAGCCATTTTGTTTTTATTTGCTTATTTAATCGAACATACGCTGGAGAGCATTTTCCTGGTAGACTATCGCTTCATCTTTCCCTTCGCCAGCGATCTGACGGCTTACCGGGCAAAACTCTGGCTGACCTACTTTCCATTGCTGGTGGTGGCTTTTCTGCTGATGGGAATTTTTATCCACGGCCGGCTGCGCCGGCCGCCGAAATCAAGCTGGTGGCTGACGTTTATCACCTGGTCGGCGTTCAACATACTGGTGCTGGTGACACCGCTGGTTGTGCTTCTCTTAATTCAGTATGTTCCGCTGTTTACCATCGGCACTATCCCGCTGGTCGGCCCCGGCGGCATGTTCATCGCCTTTACTCACAATCTTTTCCATATTATCGGCGTTCTGATCATGATTGTGCCGATATCAACCTGGTTTTATCAGCTGACCGGTAAAATCTACCTGGGCGCCCTGCTCACCGCCGCCCTGGTTGCCTGGATGTTTGTATCCTCCCAGGTGGTGGCGCCGCTGCCGATTTAGTAGACAGAGGGCTGAAGACATCAAGAACGACGGTCAAACGACGGACGATCATAAATTGATTGGAGCAATCAAGCAGGTGTTTCCTTGCGAATGATGACATGGGATGGCAATAGAAAATACATCAGGCGCCAGGCGGGCGTTTCGGAAATTTAGAATATTACTCCACAGTATCAAGTAGACTATTTTTTCGATGATTGTATTCTTTAATCAATTTTACAGAAAAGTTTACCACTTTTTCATTGGGGCCGACAAATTTAATGCCGGAATGATACATACCAGCAGCAGATTTTTTACAGTACACTAATTCACCATTAATTTCGATAAAATTATTTTCCACATCGATAGCCATCAATGAAATCAATCCTGATTCGATCGGATGAGGCGTTTCGAGTAATATTCCGCCAATGCTGATATCTATGGCTTTGCTCAAACCTTGAGAGATCAACTTCCCCTTTTCATCAACGGAGACATGGGAAATCAGATTGCTTGTTTTAACCCTTGGAAATTTTCTTCGATTAACCACATCCAGAGGATAAACCCTGAAAACAAGTCTGCATTTGGAGCACCTTACAATTGATCCGGTGGGCTTTACAAGACTGTCTTTTAAACTAAATAACGATTGACATGATTCGCAGAGTATTTTCATTGAATGAGGCCTAAACTGGTATGTAGCTTGTCCTATTTTGCCAAGAAGGTAAAAAGTATTTTCGATCATCGTAATATATCGGCATATCGGTAAATAAGTTTAATGGATAATTTTTGGGAGATCAATTACCAGATTAAGGTTTTACTCTCAAGCGGTGAATTAAAAAAACCGGAGGAGATAGAAATAAAAGATTTCAAGGATTTATCAAGAAGCCGTAGAATATGATTACCCTGTCTGATAAGGCGGCTGAAATATAGGGTTGGATATTTTTAAAAACCATTTCATATGTTCCTTAAGAATCTGCTTCAATTCCCCTGTAGATATTTTTCGCAATTCAGCTTGAGTCTCATCAGAAGGTTTTTTCCTCTATTGGCAAGTCGGTTTGATTGTTTTTAGCCGAACAGGAATCGCTCAGTTATCAACGCTACTTGTTAGAGCTGGCTGTCAAGGAATGTGAAGCGCGAGGTCAGCGACGCGTGGAGCGGTTTTTGCGCGAATCGTCTCTGCCGTTGGAAAAGACGCTGGATGCCTTCGACTTGAAACGTTTACCGGCAAAAGGCATTCACCAGGTCAACCATCTGCTGGAAGGGTTTTTTCTGGATAAAGCGGAGAATGTCCTGGCTTTTGGCAATCCGGGAACGGGCAAAACGCATTTGCTGCATGCCATAGCCCGAGCCTTGATTTATCAGGGGCGAAGGATTTATTTTGCCAAATGCTCCTTGCTGGTTCAAAGGCTGCTGGCCGCCAAAAGGGACTTAAAACTGGCACAGGAGTCGAAGAAGCTGAACAAATTTGATGCGATTGTGATTGACGATATCGGCTATGTTCAGCAAGACCGAGAAGAGATGGAATTAAGAAAGGGAAATCCGCAATTATAATTGTCGTCAGACTTCAAGAATAATTGTCGCTTTACAGATGAACGCTAACCCAGAAAATGGTCTTTCTAAAGTATTCACGAATAAGTGCCGAATACAATAAAATCGTACTATCAAATCCGACGATAGGTGCCACAGCTATTGTTAAAGAAAAACGGATGGCAAGGCCGATGAAGTTTGCTGGAAACTTTCAGTAATCGTCACCATGCAATGCTGACCATTTCGTCTCAAGGTAGTCCATATCCAATCTCACCTTTTTCAATTGAAACCAATCATCAATTGGAGCCATGGATTCAAAACGGTCAACAATATTTGGGATTTGCATTAAATGTTCGATTACCGCAGCTTTCCTGGAAAATTTCTGGTCTCCCGCTATTGAATTGAGCTGGCTAAGCTTTAAAGTTTTCAGCTTCTCTTCTAATGATATTTCAACCCCCTTGCTGGCCAGCCCCAACTGAGCCGCCTGCTCAAATCGGATTCGGTAACGATCGTTTTTAGGTACCCATTCTGGTTTCGTTCCATTATGTCGAATGCGCGAATCGAAAAATCTGATAAAATAAATGAAATCATCCTCCAACTGCTTGATAATTAGATGCTCAGTTATATGAACAATTCCATACTGGCTTTCAACCAGATCCTTTCTTGAATTAAGTACAAATTCCCTAGCTTTTGTTTTATTCATCTGACTAGGAGTTATGCTTTGATTTTTCAGGATTGCAGCATTCTTTTTTTCAGGAGGTTCAAACAACCCAATAATATCCGAAGCCATCCCTTTAGTTAAGTTTAAGGTATCCAAATTAATCCCCAATTCTTTTAATCGTGAGATTTGACTATAAGTCGCATAATCGAAGTACCACTTAGATACAGTTTTTAATGTGCCCGAATTATACTCTTCCTTTATTCTTTCCCAACGTTTTTGAAGCAAGTCTATGTTACCATCGATTATCTTCTGACTTTCTGAATTCCTAACGCTCTTAATTTCACCTACTTTGGCCCTCTTTCGAGCACTGCCGTATACAGCGATCAGCATGCCAATAGCAGCTATAGCCATGCTGACCCTTATGCCAGAATTGACTGATATTCCGAAAAAAGAAACTAAAATTAGGATTAAACAGGAAGATACCACAAAAGCAGTTGCGATTTTTTTCCTCATTATTTGTTCCTGCTTTTCTATATTAGCGGGAAGCTCCAGCGAAAACCGACTAAATTGAAAGGATGATTTAAAAGATTTTCCTTATTCTTAATTTTATCAACTCATACAAATTCTATTTCCTTATGCGTGGATAAAACATAGGCCGGCAAACCGCGATTTCAAGCGTACCGCGCAGGTTTTGTGCCAAATCCAATTGTAAAATTATTATATTATTTCAGCTCGATAAAGCAATTGGTTATATACAGATTTTCTGTAATATAAAAAAATGGCACTTTCGCGAAAATAAGTGTCATTATTTTGACCCGCCATAGCTTTCTTCGTGCTCAGTCGACGATGTTATCAGAGTTACCAGCCCTCCATTTCAGCCGCTTGGAGAATGCTCGGAAAACTTCAAAAATGTGCGATAAATGCAGATTGGGCAAGCAACGACCTTGATCTTCGAATCACTCAGTTATTGGCAATCTCTGATTTCTGGCAGCGATTTTTCATAGCTCAAATCTTTCCTTATCGAGGCCACTGTTGTTATGATGATTTTTTTTAAGGTAGCAAGGACGTTTATTCCCAACCAAGCACTTGCTTCAAAAGACGGCGCTTTGGGTTCACGATTGAGATCTTTCTCAAGCGTTTCAATTGGCAACAATGGAATACCCTTTTCGAAAAGGTCCATCTTGTTATATTGGATTACACATGGAATCTGTTCGATTCTCTTTTTATAGTGGGCTAAGTCTTCTCTCAGATTATGCAAGGAAAGAATATTATCATTTCGGCGCACAGCCATGGCGTCTGCCACAAACACAATGCCGTCTACGCCCCTCATCAACACTCGTCGAGTGGCATTATATTTTAATTGGCCCGGCACAGTATAAAGCTGAACTTTCAAATTATAGCCGTTAATTACGCCGATATCAAAAGGCAGAAAATCGAAAAAAAGGGTATGCCCCTCCCCGGTGTTAATGGTCACAATCTCGGAATTTATATGCTTTGCAGACTTTTTATATATGTATTCAAGATTGGTGGTCTTGCCGCCTCTGCCGGGGCCGTAATAGACAATTTTGGCTTGAATTTCATTTTTTTTGAGATTTACTAACGCCATAATTTTTAAAAATGATCAATAAAGATAGACTTATGCCTTGCTTATGGTTTTATAAATTTTTGTCAGGAGGAAGATTCCCAGGAAATTCTGCAAAAATCGTGCAAGCTGAAGGAAATTACAGATGTTATATATTTTAAACTTTTTATTTCACTAATAAAAAATAGTATTTCAAAATGCTGTGAAACGTCAATCCGATAATTCTGGAATTTAATTCAGACAACAACATAGACGAAATGCTTCAGGTGATTGAACATTTCTTTTCTATTTTTATCCATAATTGCTATTAATTTAGATGAATTGAATAATCAAAATAACCGAATGCCTTTTAAACTTATCGTCCCTTGCCGATATGCCACAATCTTCACTGAGTTGTTAAAATACCTTGTATCTTCCAATTTAAGATTTTTGATTTAATGACATCAATTTCTTCAGCCATAATTTCCAGTTTCTATTATGAGACTAAATGTTCGAAAGATGCATTCAGCACCATTATAATATCGGTAAGACTAAACAAAAACTTTAAGGCACCTTTTTCCTTATTGTTCATTAAAGTCCTACCTATTTCATCCCGATAGTAGAAACATACCCGTGAGTTACTTTCAACTATAAAAAAATTTAATGATTTGAAAAAAATTTTATATTTGGCGCGAACCGCTCTATGCAGGTCCGAAGCCGTTAGGTACCGAATCGGATAGGTGCCGTATTACTGCCGGGTTCAGATTTAAGTATATAAAATTGCATATTATTTTGTTCATATCAACGCTATCGGATGCCGATTTGAGATCGGCGGAAAGGTCTGATTTAAGCGTTGGGCAAAGCTATGGCACCAAACTTGCTCTGAACCATGACAAAGGAAATTAGCCATGCAGAAAAACTCAGGGTTCACAATATTCGAAGTGATGATCGTTTTGGCAATAACGGCCGTGCTGGCTGCCATCGCGGTACCCAATATGATCTCCTGGCGCGGCGAGGCCAAGCTCAGGGGTGCTGTGGAAAATCTAAAAGGAGACCTGAACATGGCTAAAATGATGGCTGTGCGAGAGAATGCCTTTGTCGTCATTAATTTTTCAGCCGACCGATACGATGTATTTGTCGATAACGGAGCGGGCGCTAACGCAGGAAATTGGTCATGGGACGCGGACGAGCGTCGCATAGCGAACAGAGCGTTGCCGGCAGGCGTAACCATTGACCTTGGCGCCACCGACTTTGACAGCAACCGAACGCGCTTCAACCGAAGAGGCTTGCCCGAGAACACCGGTAGTGTTGTGATGGAGGCTTCCAACGGTGATCAACAGCAGATTCAACTCAATCGACTGGGCCGTATCGATATCCAACAGCTTTGAAAACCATTACAGGGTGTTGGCATGCAAAGTAATCAACATAGATGTCGCTTTTTTAACAATGAACAGGGGTTTACCTTGATCGAAGTCCTCATTGCGATGGCAATTTTTGCCATCGGCATACTGGCCGTAGCCCAATTGCAATTGTGGAATGTGAAAAACAACACGACCGGCAATATCACGACCATGGCCACCATGCTGGCCCGAGAGCAGATGGAAGCGCTAAAAAACGCTTCGGACGTAACCACGCTAAATTCGGGCTCCGATCCCAATAACCCCATTGATGCAGACGGCAATTCCGGGGGCATCTTCACGCGGAGCTGGACCGTTAGCAATCCGCTTGGCGGCAATACTTCGCGTCATTTAGCGGTGACGGTGAGCTGGAACCGGCGGGGGCAAAACCGCAGCGTGGTTCTCACTTCGATTACCAGAGGAAATGGAACATGACAAATTGCCAATCAATAGTGTCTATACTGAAGGTATCGCAAGGTTCACCAAGCATCAGGGCCAGGGGATTTACTCTGATCGAATTGCTGGTAGCCCTGGGCGTCGGCGCAATTGTTTTAACTGCGATATTCAGCGTCTATGGGGGGCTTACGCGATCTTACACCACCCAAAATGTTGCCGCCGGTATGCAGCAGGTGGTGCGGGCCGGTATTGATTTTATGGTGGAAGATATCATCCGGGCGGGTTTAAATCCCAGAAGTGCGGCCGGTATGGGCATCGCGGTGGCGACATCCACTTCCATTCGTTTCACCGCCGACCGCAACATGAACGGCACACTTGATTCGGCCAATTCCGAAGAGATTTCCTATGCTTACATTCCGGCCAGCCACCGGATTGATCAATGTCTGGATGAAACCATCGGCGCGGCGGACTGCCAGCCCTTCATCGACAATGTCACCGGTTTGGCATTTACTTATCTGGATGGGGACGGCAACGATTTGGGAGATCCCGTGGCGGTTGCCGATCTTGATGATATTCGAACAATCGCTATCTCCATGACCGTTCAGGAACCGGCCGGTCGCCAGGGACTGATTGCCCGGACGTACAGCACCCGCTTCAGGTGCCGCAATCTGGGTATTTGATCGCGCGGTATGCTGTATCAATGCGGGCCACTGCCGGGAACTTCCCCGGCAGAGTCCGAAAGGAGTCGGAAAAATGAGACAGACAATTTCCTTGCTGAAAAATGAAGCGGGGGGTGTGGTTATCATCGCCGCCATCATGATTTTGGCTCTGCTTACAATTATCGGAATTGCATCCCTGACCACCAGCAATACCGAGGTGCGGATTGCCGGTCAGGAGAGTGTTTACCAGCAAAATTTTTACAACGCCGAAGGCGCCACGCTGGAAACCGTTGAGCTGCTGGAAAATATTTCCGATCCGAAAACGGCCGGCCTATCCTGGCTGGAGCTGAATATCGACAGTGTAACCGCTGCTGACATTCTGGATAAATCATTTTGGCAATCCGGCAACGGCACCGTCACACCGCAGCCATCGGCCGCGCTGGCGGATACGCAATTTATGGCTGTTTCCGAGGGAGCTGTTACCGGAACCTCGCTGGCCATGGGCAGCGCCAAGGTGCATGCTTACACAATATACGGCCGGGCGGCGCCCCCTAACAGGGGCGAGACCATCATCCAGATCGGATACCTGAAGGCGTTTAAATAAAGTCCTGTAAGGGGCTTGGCGGCATTGAGTTGGCAACGCCCACAGGAGAGAATACAAACGACTGGTCACTCCTCCAGGTCAGGGGGATCTCAAGTCGCAGGAGTAAAATATGAATACCCAAAAATTCGCGCTAACTTGGTTGCTGACGATATGTTTTCTGACCGCCGTGTTTTTGCCGGCAGTCCAGGCCGAGTCACCGGATTATGGTGATAGCTGCTACTCGGCAAAAGTAATCGCTCTGAACACGACAACCAATGGATACATCGAAAAGGGCAATTGCGGATGGGTCTATGGTCATTGGCAATGTTCACCTAGCCCCGATAAAGACTACTTTAAGATTGTGGTCCCGGAATCAGGCTCCCTGACCATTTACACGACTGACTCAAATTACAACCCCGCCATGGACACGGAGGGCTACCTGTATGATGACAGTGACTGCAATTACGGTGACATCATCGCCCACAATGACGATGCCGACAGTCCCAGTAATACAAATTTTCGGATTGTGCAGGCGGTAAACACCGGGACCTATTGGATCCGCGTGCAAGGCGGACATACGGACATTCAGGGGTATTATCGACTGCACGTGGAGTTTGTCGCCCAGAACGCGCACAGCATCACGGCCAGCGCCGGGGCCGGCGGCAGCATTTCCCCCGCAGGGGATGTCGGTGCGGCCGAGGGGGGCCTCCTGAGCTTTGCGATCACACCGGATGCCTGCCATGAAGTGGCCGATGTGCTCGTCGACGGGGTTTCCGTGGGAGCCCAGACTTCCTATACGTTCACCAATATCACGGGTGACCACACTATAGAGGCCAGTTTTGTCGCAGCCGCGAATTTTACGATCAGCGTCATTTCCGACGGCAACGGCCTCATATCCGACGGCAACGGTCTCATTACGCATACCGAGGGTGCTGTGACATTGAGCTGCGGTGAGGATCAGGCAATTGAAATTGCAGCGCTACCCTCTTATAAAATCCTCGACGTTAAGGTTGACGGTGTGTCTGTGGTCGATCCTCTGACGGCGGGGGCAATGACCACCTACACTTTCACCAACGTAACTGCCGATCATACGGTCACGGCCAGCTTCACCGGCATAAACGATTACATTATCGCCACCGTTGCCGGCGCCGACGGCAACATTGTGCCTTCGGGTCCGGTGGGCGTTGCATCCGGCGAAAGCCGGACGTTTAGCATCGCGGCGGACCCCGGATTTGATGTCAAAGAAGTCTGGGTGGACGGCACCTCGGTGGGGATGGTGGACACCTATGCGTTTAACGATGTCCATGCCAATCATGAGCTGCGGGCGGAATTTAGTCCCATGGCGGGCCGGCCGGACCTGGATACCTGTATTGACATATCCGATATACCGCTGGACACCCGTGTCCGGGCCGCGCCGGCCAATATCATGTTCGTGCTGGACGACTCCGGCAGCATGGACTGGGAGTTTATGACCGGCGAGAGCGAAGGTCAATTTGAAGGCGAGCGTTATATCTTCAACAACCCCGGCGATAATCTGTATTCCGACAGTTACATCCTGGACAGCAGTCAACGCAAAAAATGGAAATCCCAATGGTTTCGCTACAACATGCTGTACTATAACCCGCGGACGGAATATACACCCTGGCCGAACATGAGCGACGCGGACACGGCCCATCCGTGGTCCCACCCGCAGGTTACCACGGCGGGCTCGCCCAGCCTTAATCTGGCGGCCGAGTTTACCCAGATTTCGGCCAATGGCGAGACGATTGTCGTCGACGACGGGGATGCCGAATTTTCGATCATCTCCGGCGACTGGAATACCAGCGGCTTTCATGCCGACGCGTATAACACCAACTTCACGGAATCTACGCTGGCTGACGAAGATAGGATCGCGCGCTGGGCGCCGAACCTTGCGGCGGGCAATTATGACGTCTATGCGAGCTGGGTGGCGGATGCCGCCTATTATGACAAGATGCAATATTTTGTGGTTCCCGACGGCATTGCTCCGGGAACCAAAATCGAGGTCGATCAGACCGCTGACGGCGGAACCTTCGGCGATAAGACCACAGCCAATTATCTGGGCAACTTTACCTTTACCCCCGCCGGATATGTTGAGATCTACATTAAACATGATCATGCCAAAGACTTCCAGGCAAGTGCCGATGCGGTCAAGTTTGTGCCCACTGACAGTGTCACGGCCAGCATCAAAAACGCTCATTATTACACCTGGTACGACGCCGATGAGGACGGTGAGCTGGACAGCGGCGAAACCGTCTACCTCGTGAATTTTGTGGATACCACCGGCGACGGCGCGCTCAACGCCCGGCAGTGGTATGCATTTGCCGACGACGGCGATAATATCGTGGAAGCGGGTGAATTAACCGAAATTTCTGAATCCAGCGTGCCGGAGATCGTCATACCCTACAAGACGGCGGCGGATGATTTGCAGAACTTCGCCAACTGGTTTTCTTACTACCGGCGGCGGGAGCTGTCAGCCACGGCCGCCATGGCCACCTTAATCACCTACGCCCAGGGCATGCAAATCGGCATATACAGTATCAACGGAAATCTGAAGGTACCGGTGCACAAGATTAAAGTGGACGGGGTGGATGAAACCGCCGCCCTGTTGAACACACTGTATAGCCTTAAAGTCTCAGCCGACGGTACCCCATTGCGCCAGGGACTGCAAAATGTCGGGAAATATTACCACAAAAATGATAATTCCAATGGGGGTATAGGCACCTCGGCGGATCCCGACGACGATTCGCCGATTGCCGACGCCGCCGACGGCGGCGAATGCCAGCAGTGTTTTGCCATCGTGATGACCGACGGATTTTGGAACGGCAGCAGCCCCGGGGTCGGCAACACCGATGCCGATGACGCCAACTCCGATTTTGATGGTCCGCCTTATGCCGATACGTATTCGGATACCCTGGCCGATGTTGCCATGAAGTATTATGAGACTGACCTGGATACGAACCTGAGCGATTTTGTTCCGACCAACAGCCGCGATTTGGCCAAACATCAGCACATGGTAACTTACACGATCGGGTTCGGTGTTGTCGGGTCGTTGACCCTGGCGCCGGATTACCTGGACACCGGCGTTTATCCCACCTGGACCAACCCGGCTGACGGTAATGACGCGCACAAAATCGACGACTTGATGCATGCCGCCGTCAACGGCCGGGGCCGGTATCTGAAGGCGCAAAATTCACTCGAACTGATCAACGACTTGTACCTCATCTTAAAAGATATCGCATTCTACAGCGGATCGGCATCCTCGGTTTCGGTCAACGGGGATGAGTTGTACACCCGTGTTAATGAAAACGTGATGCTGTTTCAGTCCAAGTATTACAGCGAGGGCTGGCATGGGGATGTTCTGGCCTACCGGGTGGACAACTCGACCGGCGAGCTCATCCAGCCGGCCCTGTGGTCGGCGGCCAAAAGCATGAGCTTGCAGTCGTTGGCCGGCCGCAAAATAGCAACCTATGACGGATCTTCCGCGGGCATCCCTTTCAGGTTTGACAACCTGACGGTTTATCAAAAAGCTATGCTGGATGCCGCCTGGGAAACCAATGATACGAACGCCAGAAACATCCTTGATTATGTGCGGGGCGAGCCTTCCCTCGAATTGGACAACGGCGGCACTTTCAGAAACCGCACCTGGAAAATTGCAGATCAGGAACACCCCTACAACGGTTCGATTATCGCCTCCTCCAGACTGGGCGATATCGTACACGCCTCACCGGTTTACAAGAACGGCGTGCTGTATTCGGGCGCCAATGACGGCATGCTTCATGCCTTCGATGCGAACAGCGGTGAGGAAATTTTTGCCTATGTGCCGAATCTGGTGTTCGGCAACCTCCCGAACCTGACCGATCCGACGATCGGCCATCGATTTTATGTGGACCTGACACCCACCATCGCCGATGTGGATCTGTCCGGTATAACCACCATGCTGGTCGGCGGTCTGGGCAAAGGCGGCCGCGGCTACTATGCGCTGAATTTAACCGATGTTGCCACTACCGGCGCTATTTACCCGATCGACGAGAATGATCTTGCCGGCATGGTGATGTGGGAATTCCCCAATTGGTCCACATCCAACACAGTGGTGGCCGATCTCGGCTATTCGTACAGCAAGGCCGAGATTGTGAAGACGTATGATGCCAATTATCCCTACATCCTGATATTCGGCAATGGTTATAACAGCGTCAACGGAAGAGCCGTCCTTTTTATGCTCAACCCGGCTACCGGCGAACTCATCAAGCGCATTGATACGGGCGTTGGCACCTGCAACGGGCTTTCGACACCGGTCGCAGTGGATGTGAATTACGATGATAAGGTGGATTATGTTTATGCCGGCGATTTGAAAGGTAATTTGTGGAAATTTGACCTGACAAGCGACGATTCGACGAACTGGGATGTGGCCTATTACGAAAGCGGAACCAAAATACCGCTTTTTACAGCCGCCGGTCAACCGATAACCACCCGGCCGGATGTGATGTTTCACTGTGAGAAAGACGGCTATCTGGTGCTTTTCGGCACAGGAAAATATCTGGAAGATTCCGACCTTTCCGATACCAGCGGCCAGGCGGTATACGGCATCTGGGATTATGGAGACGATGCCGACAAAGGCGAATATGTAGGCACCATCAACAGTGGAACCTTTACGCCCTCTCCCCTGCTGCCGTCGGGCACGGTCTCTCTTTTGGCGCAAAATGTCGTCAATGAGCAAACCGCCAATGATCTGGACCTTAGAACATTGTCGAACAGTCAAGCAGACTGGACCGCCTCTGCTTTGAATCCGATGGACGGGATCGCCTGCGGCGACTATGGCGGCACGGAAGACTGTGACCCGAACGGTACGGGCGAACATCCGGATCCTGTCAGAAATGTCGGCTGGTATTTTGATCTGCCGGATGCCGGCGAACGGGTGGTCAGTGATGTGATCGCCAGGGAGGGAAATCTTATCGTATTATCCTATACGCCGGGAGGTTCAATGTGCGCCACGGGCGGCCATACCTGGGTGATGGCAATGGATGCCTGCTCCGGCGGCAGGCTTTCGGAGGCCAACTTTGATGTCAACGGCGACGGCGGGATCGATGACCAGGATTTGGTCGATATCGGCACCTCTGACGAGATCATGGCGCCACCGACCGGAACAAAATTCTCCGGAAGGCTTCTGCCGCCTGCCATTTTAATAATGAGCAAGAATACGGAGAAACTTTATATGAGCTCATCCATGGGCAGCATCGAAATTTTGGGGCAGAAGGCGGCAAGACTGGGTGTTTATTACTGGAACATATTTTCGCAATAGTGATTAATTTGTTCGTTGAACCCGGCAGCTCATGCTTTAACCTTGTCAGAAAAGACCTATGAGCTGACGGAAGAGGCTTTGGCATATTGAGGAGCATACAATAATGAGGAATTCAGTGTTCAAAAATTTTAGGTGCAGGCTGGGTCTGCTTCTGTTCCTGGCCGCGATCGCTTTGCCGGCAGGTTCCTGTTTGGCGCAGGAAAGCCGCAGCGAAGGCTGGATTTTGCCCAAGCATTATCCAACCCATTTTTCCGGGCATGGTTGCATAAACCGCATAGAGGGCGACGAAGTTGTCATCGATGACCAGCTCTTCAGGTTCGCACCGGATGCAACCTATCACACTCCGAAATCCCAGTATGCATCACGCTCACCGTTTCGCAAGGGCGTGCGGGTCGGCTTTATCAGTACCGCCAGCAAAACCATTGAATCGCTTTGGTATATTGACAAGTGCAGGTAGTAAAATATCCGAATCCTACATTGTAATTCAAGTTGAATTATTTTTGAGTATATAGATTACAAATATGTAGGAACCAATAATAAAATCTTAATTGTGGATGATGAAGCTGCTATCCAGAATTTGCTCAAAATGGCTTTGGGCAGAAACGGCTATGAAGTCTTTGAAGCACCCGGCGCTGAAAAAGCCATTGAAATTTTAGAACAAGAACAAATTCCGGTCATACCAATTGACTTAGGCTTAGAAACAATGAACGGATTTGAATTGTGTGAAAAAGTTCGAGAAGATCATCCTGAAGCTATCATTTACGCATTGTCTGGTCACGTTGGCCTGTTTGGCCCGCAGGATTTAAGCAAAGCCGGCTTTAATGGATATGAGGCAAAGCCCATCGTAATTGAAAATATTGATAAAATTATAAAAGGCTCTTTTGAAAAAAATATAAGAGCTAACCATTTGACATTATATAGCTTATAAAACTTCCCAAAAATGGTACACTCATTGCGATACTGTGCAATACTGTATCGCAGAGTCCCAGGAAGTGAATCTCCTAAACTAAAATTAAACGATTACACAGAAAATGCACAATATTTTGAAATCCGCGATAAATTTCAGGACAGACAATCAGAGGGGCTATACCCTAATTGAGCTTATATCTGTACTGATCATAATGGGTGTAATGGTCTCAGTTGTAATAAAGAAATTTGATCTTCTGTCTGATAACGCCAGCATAACCGCCTTGCAAGCCGGAGTTCGAGAACTTAAATCAAGAGAAACTGTGACATGGTTTAAAATAAAACTATCTGATACCGGCTATACAAATGACGTGGATGTTTACAATGCAGTCGATAAAGACATAGGCCAAGTTTTTAGTTGGAATCCCGGTCCCCTTATTAGCGGAGGAAGATTGCACTTTAAAGCACAAACAGTAAATCTCAATAGAGTTCCATCCACCCCAAATTCACCAGGATATTGGATGTAGAGTATTTTCGCTGTGCTTTAAGATGACCTCAAGAAAGATAACTGCTATCTATCGCATCTCTGCGTATTTTTAGATATATTATTTAAATATCTTTCCTCAGGTTCGGCAAATCCGGCCGGATTGAAATCGGGACCGGGTGTGGAGAGCATACTTCCGGCATGGGACGAATTTCCTGCCTTCATCCCCTGCGTTAGGTTGAAGTTTATGTCCGGTGGGAGGGGTTTGCAACCACGAATTCAGATGGTGGCCCGACCGAGTACATCGCGGTTGCCTCCAGCCCGTAGGGCTCACGCCCCGGAGGGAAAACCGCTCCCACAACATCTTAAAACTGTTTTCAGGTCCCCAGAAAACCTTCCACCAGCCTGATAATCGCATTCAGCCGGTCGGGCGCGTACCAATTAATTTGCGGATCGGCACCAAACCAGGTGAACTGGCGCTTGGCAAATCGCCGGGTATCACGTTTGAGCGTCCGAACGCACTCCTCCCACGGCAATCTTTCCGCGAAGAATTCAACCATATGGCGATAGCCGATGGACTGCATGGATTTCAATTC
The DNA here is from genome assembly GCA_963769935.1 of uncultured delta proteobacterium. Taxonomy (GTDB): domain Bacteria; phylum Desulfobacterota; class Desulfobacteria; order Desulfobacterales; family JAFDCJ01; genus JAFDCJ01. The sequence continues at coordinate 260,648 of CAVYNY010000016.1, forward strand.
GGCCGCATAGCCCATGGCCAACAACTTCCTTACCTCCTCAACCAAACCGGCGCGAATCATCGAGTCCACCCGCCGGTCAAGCTGCGCATACAGCTCCCGGCGATCTATCCGCAGCCCTGCTTTGAGCGTATTAAACGGATATTCTTGAAAGCCGTGGTCCTGGTGGTGTTTTGATATAGACTTGCCGCTGGATTCAATGGTTTCCAACGCTCTAATTATGCGGTAGGAATCATTGGGGTGCAACCGCCCGGCAGTAGCGGGGTCGACTTGTTTCAGGCGTTCGTAAAGAGAACTGCTGCCGTCTTGATATAGTTGCTGCTTGAGCCGGTTTCTTATCTCCGAATCAACCGGTTCGGATTGAAATAAGCCGTGCAGCAGGGCTTTGATGTAAAGCCCCGTGCCGCCGACGACAAAGGCAAGCTGCCCCTGCGCGTGAAGTGCTGCAATCGTCGCCCGGGCCCGTTCTGAAAACTGCACGGCATCAAAATCTTCATCCGGATCCACGATATCGACCATGTGATGGGCAACGCGGCGCCGCTCTTCAAGAGTCGGTTTCGCCGTTCCAATGTCCATATGCCGGTAAATCTGCATGGAATCCGCACCGATGATTTCACCGCCAAATTTTTCAGCAAGGTTGATGCCGACGGCTGTCTTGCCGATGCCGGTGGGTCCGCAGATGATGATAATTTTTGGTTTGCCGGAAATTGAGATCATTATCCGATCGTATTTTTTACGATCCCGATCAGCTTTTCCGGATCAAAGGGTTTTTTTACAAAGGCCACCGCATCTTTGATGGCATGATCACCGTCGATACCGCTGACCACAACCACAGGTGTGTCTTTAAGCGCTTTGTCCTTTCTGAGTTTGCGGTAAAACCGGGGGCCCCATTCACCGGGCAGCTGCAAATCAAGGGTAATCAGGTCCGGCTTCTCCCGGCGGACTACCTCCAGGCCTTCCGAGCTGCTGCCGGCCGTGCAGGTGGCATAGCCGTTATCGCTGAATACCGCCTGCAGATACTTGACGATTACCGGATCGTCTTCAATGATTAAAATCTTTTTCGGCATAATGGTCCTCACTATTCTTTCTTCAACTTTTATTACTGTGTTAGTTGGTTCAGAATACTGATTTTCGAGGTCATCCTTCGGCCTTTAACCCACGAACATGACATTCTCCGCACATTACAGGCCCCTTATTTTTCTCCTTGTGACAGTCCTCGCATCTGGTATGAAACGCATTCATCAGTGCCGGTTTCCTGCCGGAAGCTTTCAGTTCGTGGCATTCGGAGCAGCGCTGATCTTCGGAGGATTCGTCCTTAATCAGCTTACCCTCATCATTATATGTGTGGTGGCATTCGTTGCACTCTTCGATGCCGGCCTTTTCATTGTGTTCATCATGCTGGAACACGGAAGGCGGCCGTTGCGGGTTGTCAAAGGCATCGTTGTTGACAACCACCATATCTTCCTGGGAATAGGCGGAAACAAAAATCAAGAGGGTGGCCATTAGGCCGGCGCAAATGAAAAAGGCGCACTTTTTCATCCTGTTACCTCCTTTAGATCATACCGGTTTTTCGATAACTTCATACAGAATGTCGCTGATAAATTTAATTTCCATACCAAGGCCATAGTGATGATTGATATCTTCCAGGCCGCTGTGGCAGTTATGGCAGGGGGTAATAATAACCTTTGCGCCGCGGGCTTTGGTGGCAAATAACTGCTCGGCCTTTACCCGGTTGCCCTCCATTCTTTTTAATTTGTAGGGCGGCCCGCAGTTGATCACACCGCCGCCGGCACAGCAGCAGTAGTTGTGCTCCCGGTTCGGATGCATCTCCACCAGCTCTTCACAGATGGCATTGACGACATAGCGCGACTGTTCAGCCAGTCCACCGCCCCGAATCACATTGCAGGGGTCATGCAGGGTTACCGGAGTCTCAAATTTTTTGGCGACTTTCAGCTTCCCCTCTTTCAGCAATTCGTAATAAAATTGAATTGCATGCACAATCGGAATGGGCGGCATGCGCCATCCCAACCAGCGGTTGCCCATGTCATACACCGAACGAAAAGCATGGCCGCATTCGCCCATAACGATGCGTTTAACTTTCAGCCTGGCGGCAATATCAAAGTGCTCCCGTTTGAGGCGTCCCATCAGCTCATTGTCGCCGGTATACATGGCCATATCGCTGTTGTCCCAGCCCGGGGTGGCGGGCATGGTCCAGTCCACCCCGGCCACATTCATAATCACGGCCGCCTGATAAAGCAGCTGGGCCTGAAATTTAGGCTCCGGCCCGATCACGGAATACATGATATCGGCCCCTTCTTTCTCAAGGGGAATCCGCAAGGTCGGGATTTCGGACTGCGCCTCTTCTTCCTGCCATTGCAGGGTGTCGATCCACTCATCATCTTTCACCCACATCTGGTTCAAGGTGGCGGCATGGCTGTGGGCCGTGTCCTGGATGTAAAGCGGCGTTACACCGAGCAAATGGCAGATCCTTCGCACGACCAGCATCATGTAAGCGATGTCGATGCCAAAGGGACAGTACATGGCGCAGCGTTTGCAGCAATTGCACTCGGTGGCGGCGATCTCACAGGCGCTTTTAATAAATTCCGGACTGACCTTGCCCTTATTCTTCACCATCTCCCAGATAGTCTGCTTGACTTTGCCCACCGGCGACCAGCGCGGCTCCTTATCGTGGGATAAATAGTAGTGGCAGGCCTCCGAACACAGGCCGCAGTGAATGCAGGTTTCCACGTACGCTTTCAGCCGCGCACCGCTTTCGCCCTTTAAAACCCGGTTGACCACCTTTTCAATGCGCTCCGGGGTGAGGTTTTGCGCCCCTCGTTCCAGACCTTCATCCACAATCTTTTTTTGTTCTTTCGGTGCAGGTTCAACCATAATTGGTGTCTCCTAACCCGGATTATCCGGAAATGACTATTGAAAATTGAATATTTTCGGAAGCATTCCTTAAATTTTTAATATTCAATCGAAACTATTTAATTTAAATGACATCAATCCTTAAATATTCAATTTAACACCCCTACCAATCCCGTGCATGTCGGACCCCCCCGAACTCCGATCCCATATAAGCCCGCGTCAGGGGTGCAAACAACATGTGGCTCAGGCGTGTAAAAGGAATGGCAATCAACATGACTTCACCCGACACGACATGCAGGACCATAAGGACCTGATAACCGAACCATTGATAATAGGCCAGAAAACCGGTGATAAAGGGCGCGGCGGCAATCGCCAGAATGACATAGTCGGATATCGATGTTACATATTTCACCTCGGGTGACACCAGACGCCGGACCAGAAAAAATACACACCCGCCGATAACAATCAGGGTCATCAGTATTGCCAGACCGTCCGGCAGGGACCACCAGTTCACGCCAAAGGCTTCGTCCCACAAAACCACATGTGCCAACAGAAAGATGGGCGTTAAAATCAGACATAAATGAAAGGCAAAGGTTACAATGGTCAGCGCCGGATGTCTTCTCCAGTTGACCGTGCCGAAAGGGGTGATCCAATGTAAAATTGAGCGCAAGCTGTATTTCCAGCTCATGTATGTATAGATGAACTTTTCTTTTTTATGCACCTGCACCAGCAGGCTGACCAGGCGGTAAAAACTTCCACCAATGAAAATTACAAACGCCGCCCATGCCAGAGGACCGCTTACAAAGTTGTAGACGCTGTTCATTGCTCCCCCGTTCATTTCAGTTCGCTTACAGGCAAAACCCTTCTATAGTAGCTTCCATTCTCAATGGTTCGCAACAATATTTTGTCCCCCCCGGGGCTGAACACAGGATCCCAGGCTGCCTCGCATTGCCCGGACCACAATCGATCGTTTAGGGCAATGGTGTATTTGCCTTTCTTTTCCACCCTGGCCGCCAGGTATTTGCCATCGGGGCTGAATACCGGTTTCCACGCCATGTCGAAGGCATTTTTCCAGCGGGTGCCGTCGGCCACTATATACCATTTCTCCTCTTCTTTGGCCAGAGCGGCCAACCGGTTGCCGTCCGGACTGAAGACGGCGTCGGTCACAAGATCTTTAAACGTCACGGACCAGGGCTGGCCATCAACGGCAACCGTCCATTTGCCGAAACTGGGTGCGACAATGGCCGCTAGTTTGCTGCCGTCCGGGCTGAACATCTGATGCCAGAGCTGCACAAATCGCCGATCCCAGATGATCTTGCCGTCCGCGGCCATAGTCCAGCTGCCTTCGGATCTCACCGGGGCGACGACGACACCGCTGCGCGGATTAAAAACCGGCTGCCAGACACATCCATACGTTTGCTCCCAGGGTTGGCCGTTGACCGCAATGGTGTAGTCATAGAGGTTCAGCCGAACCTCAGCGGCCAATTTCTTACCCTCCGGGCTGATAGCCATTCGCCAGACATTGACGAATTTGCGATCCCAGCTCTTGCCGTTCAGAGCTGCAGTGTAGATTCCCTGCTGGTATTTGTAAATATCCCCTTCGCCCAATTCCTCCACTTGAACCACGGCGGCTGTATTCAGACCGTCGTTGCTGAACAGTGGGTTGGTCATATTCCGATAGGATTCAACCCAGGGGATATCGTCAACTGCCATTCTGTAGGCCATATCCTTTTGAACCGCTGCGGCAATGTGCTTGCCGTCCGCACTGAACATGGTGTTCCAGACATACCCGAATTTCTTCTGCCAGGCGAGCCCGTCTACCGCGACTGTCCATTCACCCATTTCCGATACCAGGCCGGTTAGACGGCCATCGGGTGCAAAGCGCAGATACCAGATTTTATCATAAGCATTTTCCCAGGTTTCACCATTGACACAAACGTTGAATTCACCTTCGCCGGTCTTGACGATGGCGGCGATTTTTTCGCCGTCAGGACTGGCCTGAGGTTCTTCTACCCATTCAAACTCACCTTTCCATTTGTCGAAGGCGAAGATTTTTTCAGAGGTTTCCCAGTCCCAATTATTCAAGCCGACCATAAAGCCTCCTTGTAGTCCGTGATTGATATTGAACAGCACTTTCAATCTTATCTGTTTGTATAATCAACAATAAAATGTTTGTATAACCAACAATAAAAAGAAATGCAACCTAAGTGTTAAAACCAATATCCTAATTTTTAATTTTGAATGATTTTCCCGGCCAAAGCCCCCTTCGACCGGGATATTTTTGAGCCCGTACCGGCCGGGTTGAAATCCAGAAAATTTTTAAAATTATTGACAACTGACTTATTAGAATGTATTATCTCACCTTTTTGTAAAAACACAAAATGCGTGGGATAAATGGAATTTACATGGTTGTCAGTTTCCACCCGCAGCGCTTCCAACAGTAAATTTTGATCAGCCTTGGTGCACGCTTGGTGCACGCAACAAGGCAACTTTTTTTCAGGAGATCATCGCTATGGCAAAAAAAGTAAAAGGCTCGGTTCTGGTGGTCGGCGGCGGAATTGCCGGAATGCAATCCGCCTTGGATCTGGCCAACTCCGGTTATTACGTTTACCTGCTGGAAAAGTCGCCTTCCATCGGCGGCGTGATGTCCCAGCTGGACAAGACATTTCCCACCAATGACTGTGCGATGTGAATTATCTCACCGAAACTGGTCGAGGTCGGCCGGCACTTAAATATCGAACTCATCACCTATGCAGACCTTGAGAGCGTGGAAGGCTCTCCCGGAAACTTCAAGGTCAAGGTCAGAAAACGCGCCCGCACCATCATCGAAGACCGGTGCACCGGCTGCGGCGCCTGCGTTGAAAACTGCCCTGTCGTCATTCAATCTGTGCCCGCAAGCTGATGAATAGGTGATTTTAGACGGAAAGCTTTCCTTTACAGGTTTGTCCTAACCAAAAGCTTCCCAATCATTAGGAGAATCCGAGATGAATAAGGACATTGAACATAACAATGATGCATCAGCCGAAATCGATTACCTGATGTTAGATTCGATCATCGAAAAAGAATTTAACCAGAACAAAGAAAATCTGATCATGATGCTTCAAGCAATTCAAAAGACCTATAATTATCTTCCCCAGCCTGCTATAGCTTATCTGGCCACCAAGATCGGTGTCCCCTACAGCAAAATATATGGCGTGGCAACCTTTTACAGCACCTTTAGCCTGGAACCCAGAGGCCGCAACATAATTTCCATCTGTCTGGGAACTGCCTGTCATGTCCGGGGTGCCGAAAGGATTCATGAAAGAATCATTGAGGCCATTAACGTCTGCGATGGGCAAACGACGGAAGACCGGCGTTTTACACTGGAGTCCGTGCGCTGTATCGGCTGCTGCAGCCTGGGACCGGTGGTTAAAATCAATGAAGACATGCACGCAAGGCTGGAACCGGATAACGTCAAAAAAGTTCTGGACCAATACGAATAAAAAAATTACGAGGCGCAAACCATGAAAATCACGTCTGTTAAGGACTTAGAAAATATACGCCGGGAGCATGGCAAACGACTGTACTGGCCTGATGCCGTTAAGGTAAACATCGGCATGGCCTCCTGCGGAATTGCTGCCGGAGCCCAGGCATCTTATGAAATAGCCAAAGAGGTGTTCCCGGCCGGCACCGGCGTGCAGATCTGTCAAACCGGCTGCATCGGTTTCTGTGAAGAAGAGCCCCTGGTTGAAATCCTCGGTTACGGTAAACCCAGAGTAATGTACAAACATATCACCGAAAAAAAGGTCGCCGATGCGATTAAAGGCTACATGGAAGGTGATTTCAATAAAAAGTGGATTCTCGGCCAGATGCAGGATCCCCGCAATATATTGGAGGACGACATCGACAATGCCCTGGCGGGGATGGCACCGGTAGACGGCATCCCTTATTTGGAAGATATACCCTTTTACCGCAAACAGGTGAAAATCGCTCTGCGCAATTGCGGCTATATTGACCCGGATTCCATTGAAGAATACATTGCCAGAAAAGGCTACCTGGCTTTTCTGAAAGCGCTGCAGGAAATGGATCCCTCCGACATCATCCCCATCATTAAAGAATCCGGACTGCGCGGACGCGGAGGCGGAGGTTTCCCTACCGGAATTAAGTGGGCCAGTTGTGCCAAACAAGAGGGGCAGCGCTTCATCATCTGCAATGCGGATGAAGGCGACCCGGGTGCATACATGGATCGCAGCATCCTGGAGGGTGATCCCCACAGCGTGCTGGAAGGTATGCTGATTGCCGGGGTGGCTATCGGTTCCAATCAGGGTTCAATCTATGTGCGCAATGAATATCCGCTGGCCGTCAAGCGGTTGGTCACCGCCATCAAAGAAGCAGAGAAATATGGTTTGCTGGGTGATGGTATCGCCGGATCGGATTTCAGTTTTCACATTAAGATATCCACGGGGGCCGGCGCCTTTGTGTGCGGCGAGTCCACCGCCCTGATGGCATCTCTGGAGGGAAACGTTGGCAGACCCCGTGCCAAATATATCCATACGGTTGAAAAAGGATTCCATGACAGCCCGTCAAATCTGAACAATGTCGAAACCTACGCCAATGTACCCGCTATTCTTTTAAAAGGGGCCGGATGGTTTGCAGGAATGGGCACCGACCAGAGCAAAGGCACCAAGGCTTTCAGCCTGGTGGGCAAGGTAAAAAATACAGGCCTGGTGGAAGTGCCGATGGGGATATCTTTGAGAGATATCGTTTTCGAACTGGGCGGCGGCGTGCCCAAGAAGAAAGAATTCAAAGCGGTCCAAACCGGCGGACCCTCAGGGGGCTGTATTCCTGAGCGATTTCTGGACCTGCCGGTGGATTACCAAAAGTTGAATGAAGTGGGGTCCATCATGGGCTCCGGCGGTATGATCGTCATGGATCAGGATACCTGCATGGTGGATGTGGCACGCTATTTCCTGGATTTTCTCAAGGAAGAATCCTGCGGCCAGTGCAACCCGTGTCGCGAGGGGATCAAGCAGATGCTCGGGATCCTAAATAGGATTTGTGAAGGAAACGGGAAAGAAGGCGATATCGAACTTCTGGAAGAACTTGGCAGCATGGTGCAAAAATTTTCTTTGTGCGGGTTAGGGACCTCGGCTCCCAATCCGGTTTTGACAACCATCCGTTACTTCAGGGATGAGTATGAATCCCATATTTACCAAAAAAAATGTCCGGCCGGTGTCTGTAAGCCGCTGTTTTATTACGAAATTGATGTCGATGCCTGTACCGGATGCGGTGTGTGCGCGCGCAAGTGCCCGCAGGAGGCGATCAGCGGTGAAAAAAAACAGGCGCACGAGCTGAACCGGGAAAAATGCATAAAGTGCGGCATATGCTATGATGCATGTAAATTCGATGCTATTAAAATTCGATAACATGAGGAAAAAGATCAATGGTTACATTTAAACTAAACGGTAAAACCGTCCAGGGTGAAGAAGGCCAATATATCCTCCAGGTGGCGGAAAAATACAACGTCGACATTCCGACCCTTTGCCACCATAAGGCGCTTGAGCCGGCCGGTATGTGCCGCCTGTGCACGGTAGAGCTTTTTGACGGCCGCCGCAAACGCTATGTCACTGCCTGCAACTATCCGATATGGGAAGGCATGGAGGTCAGCACCGATTCGGAAGCCGTCCATCAGGGGCGGAAATTAATCGTGGAGTTGCTGCTGGCCCGCTGCCCGGAAGTTCCGATCCTGAAAAAATTGGCGGCCCGGTACGGAATCGAAGAATCCCGCTTCCCGAAGGAAAACGACACCTGTATTCTTTGTGGTCTGTGTGTGCGCACCTGCGAAAGAATGGGAGCCAATGCCATCAGTTTAACCGGCCGCGGGGTCGATATGAAAGTGGACACACCGTTTCATCTTCAAGCCGATGCCTGTATAGCCTGTGGCGCTTGCGCCACGGTGTGTCCCACCGGACATATTACCCTGGAAACCATCAGGGCAAATGTCACCAAGCATGATTTTGAAAAAATCCCCTCCGAATACGAAATGGGATTAAAAGGCCGCAAGCCGGTCTACGTTCCTTATGCCCAGGCGGTTCCCAACACGCCGGCCATCGATCGAACCAAATGTATTCATTTTAAGACCGGCGGCTGTAAAATCTGCGTCGAATTTTGCGGGGTCGACGCCATTGACCATACCATGCAGGATGAGATCATCGAGTTGAACGTCGGAGCCATCGTTTTGGCACCCGGCTTCGAGCCGTTCGATCCGTCGAAATTCGACTCCTATAGTTACAGCAAGTACCCAAATGTCATCACTTCCATGGAAATGGAACGGATCCTGTCCGCTTCGGGTCCCACCGGCGGACATCTCGTCCGGCCCTCGGATCACAGCGAACCCCAAAAGATCGCCTGGTTTCAATGCGTCGGCTCGCGCGACCTGAACCGCTGCGACAATTCCTATTGTTCTTCGGTCTGCTGTATGTATGCAATCAAGGAGGCGGTCATTGCCAAGGAGCATGCCGGCAGCGACCTGGACTGTGCCATCTTCTATATGGACATGCGGACCCATGGCAAGGATTTTGAACGATTTTACGATAGCGCCCGGGAAAAGCAGGGCGTGCGGTTTATCCGCAGCCGGGTGCATACCATTGAGCCCGTCAACGGCGGCGATGATCTGTCGGTGCGCTATATCACCGAAAGCGGCGAATTAGTATCCGAAACCTACAATATGATCGTGCTCTCGGTCGGATTGCAGACATCCCCCGAGGTGGTCGAACTGGCCGATCGGCTGGGGCTTGAGAAGACCAAGGGCAATTTTTGCAAGACCGATACATTCAATCCGGTGGCAACCTCCCGGAAAGGCATCTACGTTTGCGGCGCCTTTCAAGGACCCAAGGACATTCCGCAGTCCGTGGTGGACGCCAGTGCCGCCGCAGGGGCCGCCGGCGAAATCCTGAGTACTGCCCGCAACACCGAAACCAAAACCAAGGAAGTCGTACCGGAAACCAACGTCATCAACGAACGTCCGCGGGTCGGGGTGTTCGTCTGCCGCTGCGGCATCAACATCGCCGGCATTGTCGATGTCCCGTCGGTGGCCGAATATGCCAAGAGTCTGCCCTATGTGGAGTACGCCAGCGACAACCTGTATACCTGTTCCCAGGACACTCAGGAAGCCATTTCCCAGATCATCAAACAAAAAAACTTGAACCGGGTCGTCGTGGCGGCCTGCACGCCGAAAACCCACGAACCCTTGTTCCAGGAAACCCTGATCAATGCCGGCTTGAATAAATATCTGTTTGAAATGGCCAATATCCGCAACCAGGATTCCTGGGTTCACAAAAACAACCCCGAACTGGCAACCCAAAAGGCCAAGGACCTGGTGCGCATGGCCGTGTCCAAAGTGGCGCTGCTGCAACCGCTCAAGGAAACCGAGCTTGAAGTCAATCAGGCGGCCATGGTTATCGGCGGCGGCATCGCCGGCATGGCGGCAGCCAAAAACCTGGCCAACCAGGGCTATGCAACGCATCTCATCGAACGCAGCGCCCAGCTTGGCGGCCAGGCTTTGAATCTTTATCACACGCCGGCCGGCGAGGACATTCAGCAAAAATTGGCTGAACTGATCCAGGAGGTCGAAAAAAATAAAAAAATAACGGTCCATCTGAACACCATGCTTGACCATGTGGACGGTTTTGTCGGCAATTTTACAAGCACTTTGGCCTGCAACGGCGACAAACAGGATTTGGAACACGGCATTGCCATATTGGCAACCGGTGCTTCGCCCTTGAAACCCGACGAATACAGCTACGGCCAGGATCCGCGCATCTTAACCGGCCTGGAGCTCGACCGCAGATTCATCGAAAAGGATCCGGATTTAAAGAAACTCAACACCGCCGTATTTATCCAGTGTGTCGGCTCCCGCGAACCGCAAAGACCGTATTGTTCGAGAGTTTGCTGCACGCATTCAGTGGAAAGCGCCATCCAACTCAAACGGCTAAATCCGGACATGAATGTGTTCGTGCTCTATCGCGACCTTCGCACCTATGGCGAACGCGAGTATCTGTACAAGGAGGCCCGCGAGGAAGGTGTCATTTTCATTCGCTACACCCTTGATCACAAGCCCCGGGTAAAAATTAAAGACGGCAAATTGCGGGTAGCCGCCATCGATCAGGTGATCGGTCGACAGGTTGAGATTGAAACCGATCTTCTAACCCTGGCGACGGCGATTATCCCGAACCGGGACGATCGATTGGCCAATTTCTTCAAGGTGCCCCTGAATGATGACGGTTTTTTTGTGGAACGCCACGCCAAACTCGGCCCGTCGGAATTTGCCACCGACGGCGTATTTCTCTGCGGTCTGGCACATTATCCCAAGCCCATCGATGAATCCATTGCCCAGGGTCAGGCGGCGGCATCCCGGGCCATCACCTTGCTGGCCCGTGAAACCGTCCATACCAGCGGCACAATTGCAGCGACGGATCCGGCCTTGTGCAGCCAGTGCGGAGTTTGCGTGTCGGTCTGCCCGTATTCGGCACCTTCTTTTGTAGAATCCGGCCCCTGGACCGGCCGGGCACAAATCAATCCGGTTTTGTGCAAGGGCTGCGGTCTGTGCGTAGCCTCCTGCCGCTCGGGTGCCATCCACCTGAAAGGTTTTGACAATGATCAGATCTTCTCGCAGATTTTTGCTTTGAAGGAAGCCGTGTGACGAGGTGCGGGGTAAGCGGTCGCGGGGTTCGAAGTGCGCATATCGTGGTGCAGGGTACGGGTTTCAGGAGGGAATTTAGTAAGGAGAGGGTGTGCAAAGTTACAGGGACCTGGATATATACCAGCTATCTTATGAATTAGGGAGAAAAATTAACAAGTCTATCCAATACGTCGAAAAAGAATAGAAATAAGCGGGGTAGCGAGTAGCATAGCCATCGAAATGCTAAACACCGAAACGCGAAACACGCAACTCGCAACGCGAAGGAGATTTTTTGATATGAACGATTGGGAACCTAAAATTGTGGCTTTTTTGTGCAACTGGTGCAGCTATGGGGCTGCCGATCTTGCCGGTGTCGGCCGAATGGAGTATCCGCCCAATATCCGGGTTATCCGGATACCGTGCACCGGCCGGATGAGCCCCAAATTCTTTCTGGCCGCCCTGCGGGAAGGTGCAGACGGCGTCTGGGTATCCGGGTGACATCCCGGTGAATGCCATTACCTGGAAGGTAATTACTACGCTCGCCGCAAATTTGCCCTGTTTAAAAATCTGATGGAACATATGGGAGTCGAACCCGACCGCCTTCAGTTTTCCTGGGTCTCTTCGGCCGAATCCACCAAGTTTGTCGCCGTCGTCAAAGATGTTACCGACGCGATTAAAGCCCTCGGACCCAATCAAACTTTTTCTAAAATAGAGGCTAAGGTTGCATAACATGACTGGTTATATCGATAAAATAAAAGAAGTTTCGGCAAGGCTGCTGAAGGAATGCAAAGTGGATATGGTGATCGGTTTCCGCAAAGGGACCATGCCCATGATGAACGAGCCTTATTTTGCCAAAACCCAGGAGGATGTCCGGAATCTGGTATGGGACAGCAACTGCGGCATCAATCTGGCAAACTATCTGACCAACCGGAAAGAGAAAATCGGCATCGTCGCCAAAGGATGCGATTCGCGCAATATCGTCACCCACATTATCGAGAACAAGATCAAGCGGGAGCAATTGGTCATCATCGGCGTACCCTGCAAGGGGATGATCGACAAACGCCGAATCAATGCCATGTTTGACGGCGAAATTACCGCAGTGACCGAAGATGAAGACAATATTAAAGTCAGCGGCAACGGTTTTGAAAAGGTATTGAACAAGGCGGACGTGCTCCAGCAAAACTGCGCCCTTTGCATTCATCGCAACCCGGTCGTGCACGATGAACTGGTCGCCGAACCGGTTGCCGAGCAGCAGGATGTCGATCGCTATGCGGATGTTCGTGAAATCGAGGCCCTGTCGGCCGAGGAAAAAGCCGGATATTTTGATGAACTTTTCGCGCCCTGCATCCGTTGCTATGCCTGCCGCAATGCCTGTCCCCTGTGTTACTGCCCGACCTGTTTTGTAGATGAATCCCGCCCCCAGTGGGTGGGCAAAAGCCAGGATGACACCGACATTAAAACATTTCACTTTCTGAGAGCCTATCACTGTGCCGGCCGGTGTACGGATTGCGGGGCCTGCGAACGGGCCTGCCCGGTAGGCATCAACATGCGGAAGCTGACCAAAAAGCTGGAAAAAGACTGCTTCGAGCTTTTCAACTGGGAAGCGGGCCTGTCGCTGGAGGTGCGCCCGCCGCTGGATACCTACAAACCGGATGATCCGGATGAATTTATAAAGTAATTAGCGTTTCGTTTTTTGTGTTTAGTGCTTGGCAGAGCACTATGACGGCAATTTCTGCAGAAACAAAACACCAAACACGAAATACCAAACACTTCCAAAAAGGTTGGAAAAATGAAGATCATACAAATTGATAAAAAGAGATGGGCCGAAGGCCTCGCCAAGGCAGCGAAATCCTACCGCCTGTTCGGGCCGGTCAAGGAAAACGGGCTTCATAATTTCAAAGAGCTCGCCCCGGGCCAGGCGCCGGAATTCGATTGCCTGAACACCCGTCTTTCAGCCAAATCGATTATTTATCCCCAGTCGGAGGCCCTGCTGGAATACACCCTGGATGAATCCCGCGCAGACCACCACATTATGAAAGAAGTCGACAGCGACGATTCACCCCGAGCGGTATTCGGCATCCGCCCCTGTGATGCCAAAGCCTTTTTGCTGGTCGGTCATAACTTCGACACGTCCGATTACAAAGATCCCTACTGGATCAGAGCCTATGAAGCCACCACTCTCTTGGGTCTGGCCTGTGATGAACCCTGCCGCAGCTGCTTTTGCACCACCGCCGGCTGCGGACCGTATCATGAAGCGGGGCTGGATGTGCTGCTGGCGGATGCGGGTGATCACTATCTGGCCAAAGTTCTCACGGACAAAGGCGAAAAATTGATGGCCGCCGCCGGCTGGCATACCGCGGCCGACGCTGATACCGCCGGCCGGCAGCTGGAAAATAAAAAGCAGCAGGCTGAGGCGAAAATTACGGCTTTTGTGAATGTGGACAGCCTCAAGACAACCGACACGACAGCACTGTACAATGCGCCTTTCTGGGAAGATGTGTCGTTCTCGTGCATAAATTGCGGCACCTGCACCTTTGTGTGTCCGACCTGCTGGTGTTTTGACATCCAGGACGAAAACCGCGGAAAGTCCGGCAAGCGCATGCGCAACTGGGACAGCTGCATGTTCCCGCTGTTTACCCTGCATGGTTCCGGACACAATCCCCGGGGCACCAAACTGCAGCGCGTTCGCCAGCGCTTCATGCACAAATTAAAATATTATGTCGACAAGTATGATGTCGGAATTCAATGTGTCGGGTGCGGCCGCTGCGTTCGATCCTGTCCCGTCAATATCGATATCCGCCGGGTCTGTGAATTAATGAACAGCTTCGCTTCCGCAGAGAACACCTGCGAAGTTTAAAGGATTGAATATTTTAAATTGAATATTGAATATTTAAGGAATTCTTTCAACTTTTATAGGGTTTCTCAAGAATGACGGAGCGAAGCGGCTTCTACAAATATTCAATTTTCAATATTCATTCTTCAATTTAATTGGGGGGTTAACGTGCAAAATCCATATCTACCCTATCCGGTCCGCATCGATGATATCATCATCGAAACCGAAGATAAAAATTTAAAAACTTTCAAATTTGTCTTTCTGAATTCAGACGACGAGAATAAATTTGACTACAAAGCCGGTCAATTTGCAGAGCTTTCCGTAACCGGCAAGGGCGAAATACCCATCGGCATCGCATCTTCTCCTACCGAAAAAGGCTTTGTCAAGTTTACCATCAACAAGGTCGGGCTGGTATCCTCCTGTCTGCACACCATGAAAGCCGGAGATGTCATGGGAATCCGCGGTCCCCTGGGCAACTGCTACCCATGGGATACGCTTGAGGGTAAAAACATAGTGATCATCGGCGGCGGTTTCGCCTTTACCACCCTGCGATCTTCCATCATCTTTATGCTGGATCCCGCCAATCGATCGAAATTCAAGGATATTCATGTAATTTACGGCGCCCGGACGCCCGGCATGCTCCTATACCGCAATGAGCTGGCTGAATGGGAAAAGCGCGATGACATCAACATGCATATCACCGTGGATGGAACGGACGATCCCAATTGGAAATACAACACCGGGTTCGTACCGACCATTACCGAACAGAAAGCGCCTCCGGCAGATGAAGATACCTATGCGATTATATGCGGACCGCCCATTATGATAAAATTTACCCAGCCGGTTTTGGATAAGCTCGGCTATTCCCATGACAAGATTATCATGTCCCTTGAAAACCGCATGAAATGCGGTATCGGCATGTGCGGCCGATGCAATATCGGGCAGGAATTTGTCTGCAAGGACGGTCCGGTTTTCACCCTCGAACAGTTGAACAAAACACCAAAGGAATACTAAATTCCTGAATTAAAGGTCATATTTTCATGTTGACATACATACTTCATTGGGCTAAATAAGACCTTTTGATAAAGGTTTAAAATATTACACAAAGGATATTCCAAGGCTGAGGCCGCAAAAAAGCAAAATAAATTAAAGGAGGTAAGATTAAATGCCAACAGCAGAGTTCATGGGTAAAACATTCACGATCGACGAAGACGGTTTTATTGATTCCTACGAAAACTGGAGTCAGGAATGGGTACAGTTCGTAAAAAAGGAAGAAGGCATTGACGAACTCAATGACGAACACCAGAAAGTTATCGCCGTCCTGCGTGATTATTACGAGAAAAACGGCATTGCACCGATGGTACGGGTTCTCTCAAAGGTTACCGGTTTTAAACTGAAACACATTTATGAGCTTTTCCCGTCCGGGCCCGGTAAAGGAGCCTGTAAAATGGCGGGACTCCCGAAACCAACGGGTTGTGTCTAATCGATCGACTGTGACCAAAAATTCTGTCCGGATAAAGGGCTCTGCTTGACAGGCAGAGCCTTTTTTTTTGCATTGCAGGGAGACCGCCATGATTCTTTCAGTTAAAACTCGAGAAAGAACCGAATTAGTTGATGTCACATCGGATATAAACCAATTAATACAGAAATCGGGCATCGATCAGGGCCTTTGCATGCTTTATGTGCCGCACACGACGGCAGCGGTTACCATCAATGAGAGCGCGGATCCCAGTGTCAAGTCCGACATGCTGATGATCTTAAACAAGATAATTCCATGGGAAGCAGATTATCGGCATCTGGAAGGCAATTCCGCCGCCCACATTAAATCGACCCTGGTAGGGCCATCAGAACTGGTTGCAATCGAAAATCGCAAACTGGTGTTAGGAACCTGGCAGGGAATCTTTTTCTGTGAATTTGACGGACCGCGCAACAGAAAATTGCATGTTAAGATATCTAAGCAAAACTTCCTTTAAGGATTCACCATGCCGGATCTTCTAGACGACATCGATAAGACCATTATAAACCGAATCCAATCGAATTTCCCGATCACGTCGCGTCCGTATCTCACGCTGGCCGATGAAATGGACCTGACCGAGAAAGAGGTTTTGGATCGTGTTGGGCGGCTAAAAAAGGCCGGCATTATACGGCGTATCGGCGGAAACTTCGTACCCGCCAAACTGGGGTTTGTGAGCACATTGTGTGCGGCCAAAGTTCCTCCCGATAAGGTTACGGATTTTGCGGCAGCCGTCAACCGCTATCCCGGAGTCACCCACAATTATCAGCGCGACAATGAATATAATGTCTGGTTCACCTTTATTTCCCCATCGGTGGATGAAATTGAGGCGAATCTGAAAAAAATAGCCGAAGATACCGGTGTCAAAGATATCCTCAATCTACCGGCCACGAAGGTGTTTAAGATCAAGGCGCAATTTGATGTATCATGAAAGACATTCGCATCGCGGCCGTTATTTTCAATTCGATTGTCAACCAGCCCGAAAATAACCTGGCAAGGATGGCTCACTGGATCAAACAGGCCCAAAATCATGGTGCCCGGCTGATCTGTTTTCCCGAGTTGTCCGTCACCGGCTACAGTACCCGGCCGGAAATAAAGGCTTCCGCGGAACCGCTTCCCGGTCCCATCAGCCGGTGTCTTCAGAAAATGGCCCAGGACCATCAGCTGGTGATCCTGGCCGGTATGGCTGAAAGGGATGAAAAAGACCGCATCTTTGCCAGCCACCTGGTGGTAACACCACAAAAAATTTCAGGTGTCTATCGCAAAATTCACATTGCGCCGCCGGAGCGTTGCATTTTCTCGCCCGGCGATACGGTACCCCTATTTGAGACGGCCGGCATTAGACTGGGCATTCAACTTTGCTACGATGCCCATTTTCCGGAACTTTCTACCCGCATGGCCCTCGGCGGTGCGGACGTCATTTTCATGCCCCACGCCTCTCCACGAGGAACACCCCAGGAAAAATTCAATTCCTGGATGCGTCATCTGACAGCCAGAGCGTTTGACAACGGGGTGTTCATCGTGGCCTGCAACCAGGCCGGCAAAAATCAAAAAGGGCTTGAGTTCCCCGGGCTGGCAGTGGTTATCGGGCCGTCAGGCAATATCTTGCAAGATAAAACCACCGACCGGGAAGGCATGCTGATAGCGGACTTGAAAGCCGATGATCTGTCGGATGTCAGGGACCACAAAATGCGGTATTTCCTGCCTAACAGGCGACCGGAACTGTATGAATAGCATGCCCGGTCCGTCATGCCTCAGGGAGTTTAACCCGAAAAAGGATGCTGTAAAGTGCCGGTACATAGTTTAGCGTAAACATGCTGCCGATGCCCAGACCGAAGAACATGATGGATGCCATGCCGTAAAAAAGCGGATCATGATTGATGATCAGCGGCAAAAATCCCAGCATGGTGGTTGAAACCGAAAGCAGGATCGGTCTGAAACGACTGACGGCCGAGTTGATAACCGCATCATAAGGCGTCTGCCCGTCGCGCCGGTTCTCCTCAATTTTATCGATCATCACTATGCCGTTGTTTACAATGGATCCGGCCAGGGCCAGAAGTCCCAGGATGACCATAAACCCGAAATCGGCCCGCATTACCAGCAGACCGACTACGGATCCGACAACGACCAGCGGCATGGTCAGGATAATGATGGCGGCCCGCCGGATGGAGTTAAACTGCCATACCAGCAGAAATACAATGCCGCCAAAACATGGCAGCAGCCATTTCGCCAGGTTTTTCTGGGCCCTGGCGGAATCTTCCAGTTCGCCCCCGACTTCCCAATGGTGGTTTTTCGGAAATTCCATCCCGGCCAGGGTCGGCTTGAGGCCGGCGAAGATCTCGGAAGCCTTCAGCACCTGGTTTTTGGCGCTGACGGTTATGGTGCGCTCCTGATTGTAGCGCACGATGCGGTTCAGCTCGCCGATGGTGTACACATCGGCCACCTGGTTGAGCGGCACGCTGTCGCCGGATGACGAACGGATGCCGAGCGTGCGCAGGCTGTCGGGAGAATCCCTTTCAGCCTTGACGCCGCGCCCGACGATCGGGATCTGAACATTGCCCTGATGGTAATTGGTAGTCGTGACACCGTCGATAAAGAAATCCAGGGTATTGGCGACACCCTCCGATGTCACCCCGGCGCGGCGGGCGCGGGCCTGATCGACGTCCGCCATGGCCGTAAACACCCGGTTGTTCCAATCCTGTTTAATATCGATGGTGCCGGGGATCTTGCGGAGCGCGGCCATCAACTGCTCGGCCTGCTCCAGCAGCACATCCGTTTCGGGGCCACTGAGCCGAATTTGCATCAGGCCGGTTTCGCTGCCGCCAAGCCACATGGACTTAACCCTGCCGCGCACATTGGGAAAATTATTCAGCACATATTGGCTCGTACGCGAAACAAGTTCAGGCACCTGCTTGTTGGTCTCGGTATTGACGATTAAAAATCCGACGAACGGGTCCGGGTCCACCGGTGCCAGGGACAGGAAAAAACGCGGTCCGCCGTTTCCCACATAGGCAATGGTTCCGGTGATTTCCGGGTTTTCCTTTTTGTCCTGCAGCCAGGCGCTGAGTTCCCGCACGGTCCGGTCGGTCTCCTCGATGCGCGTGCCGGCGGGGAGGTCGAGATAAATCAGATACTGGTTTCGGTCCCCGCTCGGAAAAAAGGCCTGGGGTATGAACGTGGCCGCATATAGTGCCACGGCAAATATGCCGCCCGTCACGGCCAGCACCAGAAACCGAAAGCGCAGGGACAATTCCAGCACCCGACGATAGAGTCGATAAAATTTCCCCTGGTAGGGATCGCCCGCCTGTTTTTTAGCGCCGCCGGCAGCCGGTTTAACCTTTAAAAACCAGTAGCACATGCTGGTGGAGGAAAACATGGAAAAAAACCACGATGCCATGAGCAAAATAATCATCACCGAACCCAGCGAGGAGGTGTAGTCCCCCGTTGTACCGATTTGCAGCAGAATCGGTCCAAAGGCAAAAACAGTCGTCAGCGTGCTGGTGAGCAGGGGAATCGATAAGGAGCTGCCGGATTTTAAAACGGCGTCCTTGCGTGCCATGCCCGATTCCAGATTCACTTTTATGTCATCAGATACCACAATGGCGTTGTCCACGAACATACCCAAGGCAATAATCATCGTGGCCAGCGACATCCGTTCCAAATCAATCCCCAGGGCGTACATCATCAAAACACCGAAAAGCATGACCAGGGGGATGAATGAGCCCACAATCAAACCGGTTCTGAGCCCCAGCAGCAGCATGACCACCACCAGGACGATGACCACACTTTCGATCACATTGACCACCATGCCGTTGACGGATTTTTTAATGAGTTCGGGCTGGTAGGTGGCAAATTGGAGCACATAGCCCCAAGGCAGGGACTGCTCGATTTCTTTGACTTCTTTCTGCAGCCGCTCGCCGAATTCAACCGCATCGACCCCTCGAAGGATAAAGACACTTATAACAATGGCCTGATGGCCGTTGTAGTAGGCCGGGTTGTGGATCGGCTCCACGTAGCCTCTTCTGATAGCTGCGATGTCGCGCAGCGGAATCGTGGCCTGGGTGCCGGAAATCGGGATCGGGACATCTTCGATCTCCTCCAGAGACCTGAACCGGCCCTGGGTTTCCACGATGATTTCTACTTCGTTGACGTCTATTGTGCCGCCGGGCAGAAGAATGTTCTGCTGCTGCAGACTCTTCCCGATATCGGCGGGATCGATTCCCAGCTGTGCAATCTTGGCGTTTGACACCTCGAGATAGATGCGCTCATCCTGCACACCGGTGAGATCGACCTTCTGGATGCCCTTCAGCAGGTTGAGGCGCTCTCGGATTTGACGGGCGGTTTCATGCATTTCCCCCATACTGAATCCATCGCTCCACAGCGCGATGGTAGCCACCGATGTATCTCCGAAAGTATCGTTGACCATCGGCCCGATGGTGCCTTCAGGAAGTTCGGATTTGACATCATTCATCCGGTTGCGCAGCAGTTTCCACGTTGCCGGAAGCTGTTCCGAGGGCACTTCATCTTTGATGGTCACATGGATCAGGGATTCGCCGACTTTGGAGGTGGAGTCCTTGATCTTATCTATTTCGCCCATGCTCCGGATTTCTTCTT
The DNA here is from genome assembly GCA_963769935.1 of uncultured delta proteobacterium. GTDB lineage: Bacteria > Desulfobacterota > Desulfobacteria > Desulfobacterales > JAFDCJ01 > JAFDCJ01. Next base: position 281,135 of record CAVYNY010000016.1, read on the forward strand.
CGATGGGCCGGGTAATCAGACGTTCGACCTGCTCCACCGGCATGCCGGGATATTTGGCCGCCACCACCGCTTCGCGAATCGTAATGAGGGGATCTTCCAGTTTCGGAAGCTTCAAAAATGCAAAGATGCCGCCGACAATTACCAGCAACAGGGTCATGACGACGGTTCGCGAATTATTCAGCGCAAATGCGGTGATCCCTTTCACTTTGAGTCCCTTCTACTCCTGTGATTTGGAATATTATGAAACCTTTCAGAGGTTCCGGGTTCAGGACAAAAAAGACATTATTCCAGGATTGAGGCAAATAAGCATGCCAGATGCAGTCCAACGGATGAAAGTTGAACCTTGAACCACTTAACCCTTTAACCCCTGAACCTTTGAACCTTGAACGCCTACATCACTGTTTCATCAGTTTGACTTTCATCCCATCGGCTAAAAAACTCACCCCGGCCACCGCAATAACATCCCCGTCCGCAAGTCCCTCGGACACGATTGCTTCTTTATTCTCCATACCACGGGAGCGGACCCGAGTTTTTTTGACCGTCGATGTCTGGGGGTCATAGACAAAAGCATACCCCTGGTTCTCCTCCGTAGCCGGCAGAATTGCCTGGAGCGGGACCAGGAAACCGGCCTCCCGGTTGGCATCTTTTATAAAAAGATTTGCTTCAGCGGTCATGCCGGGTTTTACATCTTTATTCGGATCAATCAGCACCACCTTGACCGGAAAGGCGCCGGCCTTAACAGCGGCGGAACCGATAAAGGAAATACGGCCTTTGGCGGAATCACCCGGCAGCGTGGGAAATGAGATGGTTGCCGGACCATCGATGTGTATCCGGTCGATGGTGGACTCCGGAACGGCCAACTGTACCTCCATGGTCCCCTTGGCATTAATTTCGAACACTTTCTGTCCGACTTTCACCTCCTCGTGCGGCTGCACCGAGCGCCAGGCGATGGCGCCGTCGTAGGGGGAGAGCAGCTTCGTTTTGCGCAGATTGCGATTGGCAAGATCCAGTCTTGCTATCTGAACATTTACCGCGCTCCCGGCGGCCTTATAATTATATTCGGCGGCATCCAGATCACTTTTGGCCCCCGCACCCTGTTCGAAAACCCGCTTCTGGCGATCGAACTCCGCCTTTGTATTGGTAACGTTGGCCTTGATCTTTACAAGTTCAGCCTGGACTGCATCCACCTCCAACTGGTAGGGCTCCGGATCAAGCGCAGCGAGCACCTGCCCTTTTGTCACGTGGTCACCGATGTCGACTTCCACAGATTCCACCTGCCCGGCGACCTGAAAACTGAGCCCGGAGGAATCGACCGCGGCGACAATTCCGGAAAATTTGCGGATCTGCTCGGTAGCCTGGTCTTTGACGGTAATCGTCTTGATGGGTCTTATGACTTCAATAATTTCAGTTTTTTCTTTGCATGCCGCCAGGGCAAGCGATATGCAGATCAGCCCGAGCATCTGCTTTAATATCTGTTTGGTCATATCAAATCTCCCACGAAAAATATTGTAAGGGTCTTTTGACAATTATTTACGGGGCATAGCACCATAAGTTGCTTAAAATCACAAATCTCATTTGAATACAACCTCTACTCTATTCCCCCCTTCTGGTCAATCATCATTTGAATCAGCCCACACGCGCAGTAAAGGCTGAATTAAGGCGAGATGAGAAGGTGAGAAGGTGGGAGGGTAAGAGGGTGAGAAGCTAAGAAAATCAGAAAAGCAGAAGGTCAGACCGTCGGAAGGTCAGAAGGTGGGAGGGTGGGAAGGTGAGAAGTTGAGAAGATCAGAAAATCAGAAAACAGAAATCAGAAGAGCAGAAAGTCAGACGGTCGGAAGGTGAGAGGGTGAGAAGGTGAGAAGCTGGGAAGTTGGGAAATCCGATTCACCTCAATCAACCTAATCAACTCAATCAACCCAATAAACTCAATCAACCCAACAAACTCAATAAACTCAATAAACTCAATAAACTCAATAAACACAACAAACACAACAAACTTCGGCTCTCCGCAATCTGCAATCATCAATCGAAAAACTCGCAATCCGTCATCATCCCCTCCTTCGAAAATAAATCACCGAATCCGTGGAATAGATGGCCAGGGCCGTCCAGATCATGATGAATGTCCACACCTGGACCTTTGAAAAAGGCTCATGGAAGTAAAATACTGCCAGCAGGAACATGCCGGTGGGGGCAATATACTGCAGCAGACCGAGCGTCGAAAGATTTATCCGCCTGGCGCCGGCCGTGAAAAAAGTCAGCGGAACAGCGGTAAGCACCGAGGTCCCCAGGAGAAGTAAATCAATACGGACACTGCCGCGCAGAAAAGATCCACTCCCTTTGGCGCCGAGATAGATGAGATAAGCTGCTGCCGGGGTTGTCAGCAGCATGGTTTCAATACTCAGACCCACCAGCGGCCCCACCGGCGCAACTTTGCGAATCAGCCCGTATAACCCGAAGGATGAGGCCAGCGCCAGCGCTATCCAGGGAAACGATCGGTAAGAAATGGTAAGGTAGACAACCCCTACTCCCGCTAACAAAACCGCCAGAACTTGGATCGGACGCAGGCGCTCTCTGAGAAACAAGACCCCGAATACAACGTTTATCAGCGGATTGATATAATAGCCGAGACTGCCTTGCAGCACGAAATCATTGTTAATGGCCCAGATATACAACCACCAGTTGAGTGCCAGTATAACGGCTGATGCAGACAGCATCAGGAGGATTCTAAGATCCTTCAACGCCCGGAATAATTCATCCCAGCGTCTTCCTATAAAGATTAAGACCAGCAGAAATATAAATGCCCAGACCACCCGGTGCAAAATGATTTCCAGCGGGGGAACTGAATCGAGGGCTTTCCAGTATATCGGACCCAGGCTCCAGATAAGAAACGCCGACCCCGCATACATCACACCGGATACTGATTCTGTTCTTAATCTTTTTGAATCATGTGTTTCCATTCAGTAAAATGCCTAATCCCGCTTACAGCGGGACTAAGATGCACTAAAATTAAGGAGGTTAATCGTTTTAGATAAGCGAAGGAGATCCCTATTTCAGGATACTTCAGAACTAATTCAGCTGGTTTCAGTATAACCGGAAACGAATAATTCCTTGTTTTCGCAGCCGGCACCATACTCCATCCCCGGAGGGGAGTCAAATCTCTTTGACTTTGAAAGATGATTCCATTAAAGCAAGGCTTCAGGTGTCTGGTGTCAGGTTTCAGCCCAATTGAAAAGAAAAAGAGGAATGGATTCTTATTTTAAAGAAAATAATTGGACAGGATCAACAGGATCGTTAAGATAATACGGCCTTCGGCCGAAAGGCCCCTCGCCGCAGGCGAAAAAATTCCTGTTAATCCTGCGTGCCAGGGCGAAGCTTCTGCGAAGACTGGTTAATCCTGTCTAAATAAAAATAAAAATCGAATCCATTCCACTTACCCTCATTGAAGTTTCACACGAGCGCCGCCGCTGGCCGCAAGCGTCCAGTCTGATCGTAGAAGAAACTTAATGTAGTTTCATATAAGCTATAGGAGGTCAGGATATTATGAGTGAATCCGCCCAATTCAAAGTTGAACACGAAGCGCACATTGCCTGGTTAACCCTGAATCGGCCCGAAAAACGCAATGTCATGGGAACCGCATTCTTTAAGGAACTGGCCGGGCATTTAGAAGCGTTCGACCAGGATCCTGCCGTTCGGGTGGTGGTTGTCAAGGCCGAAGGCCAAAGCTTCACGGCCGGAACCGACCTTACAGAGGCCGCCTCGCTGCTGAGCGGTGCCGCCGCCGATCAGCGGGAGGCAACCCGCATAAAGATCTTAGCGCTCCAGACAGGCTTAACGAAATTAGAAGAATGCCGCAAACCGGTAATTGCCGCAGTGCACAGCCATTGCATCGGCGGCGGGATCGATCTGATCAGTGCCTGCGACATCCGGCTCGCAACCAAAGACGCAGTTTTCAGCATTCGAGAGACCCGCATGGGAATTATCGCCGACCTGGGTACGCTTCAACGCTTGCCCTACATCATCGGCCACGGCTGGTTTCGTGAACTGGCCTTGACGGGACGCGATTTCACGGCTGAAGAAGCCTTGCAGATGCATCTGATCACCCGGATTTGCGAAGATCGCGATGCCCTGTATGCCGCAGCGAAAAAACTGGCACTTCAGATTGCCGCCTGCCCGCCCCTTACCGTTCAAGGCACCAAAGACGTTATGCTTTACAGCCGGGATCACGGCATCGCGGCCGGTCTGAACTACGTAGCCCAGAAAAACACAGCGGCACTTCCCTCGGAAGATGTCGTTGAAGCCGTGACGGCGTTTATGGAAAAGAGACCGCCCAAATTCAAAGGCAAATAGAAAAAGAGCACTGCGCTCCTCAAGGCCGAAGGCCGCTCACTGAGCGAAGCCATCGATCGACGATCATAAACTATGAAAATAGGAGATGAATCAAATGTCTCATGGTGCCTTATCCGGAATAACTGTTATAGACCTTTCCCGCCTCCTGCCGGGTCCCTACTGTTCGATGATTCTGGCCGATCACGGGGCCCGGGTCATCGCCATTGAAGATAGACGTTTTCTGGCGGACGGGCTCTTCATGAACATTATCAACAGGAACAAAGAGCACATGTGCTTGAACCTGAAAACGGAACAGGGCCGGGAAATCTTTTTCCGCCTGATCCGGAGGGCCGATGTCGTGCTGGAGGGTTTTCGGCCCGGCGTTGTCGACCGGCTGGGAGTCGATTATAAAACGGTTTGCAAGGTCAATCCGCGCATTGTCTACTGCTCGATTACCGGGTACGGTCAAACCGGCCCCTACCGCGACCGGGTCGGACATGATGCCAATTACCTGAGCTATGCCGGTGTCTTGGATCTCATCGGAGAGGCGGATCGTCCGCCGTCCATCCCGGGAGTTCAAATTGCCGATATTGCCGGCGGCGGCATGAATGCAGCCATCGGCATTCTGCTGGCCCTTATGGCCCGTGATAAAACCGGCCGGGGCCAATACATCGATATCTCCATGACCGACGGGATGGTGGGTTTGCTGCCGGCCGTAATGTTTTTTCATCAGCTGACCGGCCGGGAGCCGAAACGCGCCGATACCCTCCTGTCGCATCGCTATGCCTGCTATAACACTTACGAGACCGCCGACGGCCGGTTCCTGTCCATCGGCGCGGTGGAATATCGTTTCTGGCAGCAGCTTTGCCAGACCCTCGGTGTACCGGAATATGCATCCCTGCAGTATGATGATCAGCGCCGCCGGGAAATCCTGGACTTCATGCGCACCACGTTCAAGAAAAAAACGCTGGCTGAATGGGAAGTCGAGCTCGGGGACCGGGATATCTGCTGGGGGCGGGTCCAGTCACTGGCGGAAGTGCTGGATGATCCGCTTTTCAGGGAGCGGGAGATGGTGGTTGAAATCGAGGGCAAAGACGGCCAAATGTCCAAAACCCTCGGCGTTCCCGTGAAACTGAGTGATACCCCGGGCACGGTTCGCAGCCCACCGGTGGATTTTGGTGAAAGTACTGCAGCCGTACTCGGCGAGCTCGGGTATACGCCGGAAGAAATCAAGACTCTGGGCGAAAAGGAAGTGATCTAAAAATAAAATCCCAAACGCAGAAAGATTCGATTAAATGGCAGCAGCCGATCAGAAATATGTCCTGTCGATTGACCTGGGAACTTCCGGCAGCAAAACAGCGATAGTGTCGGTCCATGGGGAAGTCATTGATTTCGACTTCCAATCGGTTCCCTTATATCTTTTAGATAACGGCGGCGCGGAACAGAATCCATTGGACTGGTGGGAGGCAATCATGGCGACATCCAAACGGCTTTTGAGCCGGGGTTCGGTGGATCCGGACAATATTGTCGCCATTGCAGCATCTACCCAGTGGTCCGGAACCGTGGCGGTCGATCGGAACGGCCGTCCCCTGATGAACGCCGTGATCTGGATGGATATGCGCGGCGCCGGATATGTCAAAGAAATGGCCGGCGGACCCCTAAAAATCGAAGGCTATGACATAAGAAAACTGCTGCGCTGGATCCGAATGACCGGCGGCGCGCCCGGCCTGTCCGGCAAAGACCCGGTCGGTCATATTCTGTTGATCAGAAATGAGTTTCCCGACGTTTACAAAAATACCTTTAAATTTCTCGAACCCAAGGACTATATCAATTATTGCTTTACGGGCAGATACGCGGCCTCCTACGATTCCATTACCCTGCACTGGGTCACCGACAATCGCAATATCCGCAATATCGCCTACAGCGATGACCTGTTGCGTATCTATAACCTCGAAAAGGATAAGCTGCCGGCGCTCAAGCGTTCCATCGACCTCCTGGGCCCGCTAAAAAAAGAAGTGGCCGCCGAACTGGGCCTGCGGGAAGATGTCCAGGTGGTGATGGGCTCCCCCGATGTTCAGGCGGCCGCCTTGGGATCGGGCGCCGTCCGCGATTTCGAGGGCCACCTTTACATTGGGACCTCTTCCTGGATATCGGCCCATGTGCCTTTCAAAAAGACGGATGTCCTGCATGCGATTGCCTCGATTCCCAGCGCGATTCCCGACAAATATCTGATCGCCAACGAGCAGGAGACCGCCGGCGCCTCTTTAACTTTTCTGAAAGAAAACATCCTCTACCACAAAGATGAATTGCTGCGGGAAGAAGCGCTGCCCGACGTCTATAAGGTATTTGACCGCATCGCGGAAGCATCACCCCCCGGCAGCAACAGGGTGATCTTTACGCCGTGGCTCAACGGCGAACGCACACCCGTCGAAGACAATTCGGCCCGGGCCTGCTTATACAATTTATCTTTAAGTTCAACGCGGTCCGACATTATCCGGGCCTTTCTGGAGGGTGTGGCCTGCAATCAGCGCTGGGCATTGCAGTATGTCGAAAAATTCATGGGACGGAAAATGAACCCGATCCACATGGTGGGCGGCGGGGCCGTCTCCAACATCTGGTGTCAAATTCACGCGGATGTTCTTAATCGCACCATCAAGCAGGTCAGGGACCCGATCCAAACCAACGCCCGCGGCGCGGCTTTTATCGCCGCGGTGGGCCTGGGTTACATGACATTTGATGATATTCCCAGGTATATCCAAATCAGCGAGACTTATGAACCGAATCCGCAAAACCGCCGGATTTATGATCAGCTGTTTGCGGAGTTCCTGAACATATACAAAAAAAATAAAGCCATTTTCAGGCGCCTGAATTCCCCCGGCTGATGCGCCTAAACGTTTGAGGGAAGCATTGGTTAGGAAATTTAAAAATAAAAATGCGCAGCATATATTAATTAATCCGCCGGACCTTCGATCCAACGACTTTCTTCAATTTTACAAAAACGTTCATAGTCCCGAATATGCTATTTTTCAGGCCGGATTAATTAGCTGTTGATTTTTTTCTGAGCCGTGATGCCGTATTTTTTCATGCGGTTCCAAACCGTGACCCGGGAAATCCCTAAAATCTCCGCTGCCCGGGACTGGTTTCCGCCGGCATCTTCGAGGGCCTCGATCAACTCTCTTTTTTTCATTTGGCTGCGATTGAAAGGACCTTTTTTATTATTTTTAACAAGGGGCGGACTCTGGTGGACGGGCGGCGGGAGATGTTCGGGCTGAATCATGGATTCCTGGCAGGCGACAAACACATACTCAAAGGCGCTTCTTAATTCCCTGACATTGCCGGGCCAGGCGTATGCCATCAACAGCCGCATGGCTTCATTAGATATACCTAGAATTTTCCGATTGTTTTTTAATTTAATTCGCCGAAAAAAATATTCGGCCAGCAACGGGATATCTTCCACCCGCTCTCTTAAGGGCGGGACCGTGATCGGGATGACGTTGATGCGGTAAAATAAATCCTCTCTGAAGGCACCCTGCTCCACCAATTGCTTTAAATTGCGATTGGTGGCCGAAATGATTCTCACATCGATGGGAAGGGGCCGGTTGTCGCCGACACGTTCAACGATCTTTTCTTCCAATACCCGCAGCAGCTTGACCTGGGTGGATAAGGGCAGGTCTCCGATTTCGTCAAGAAAAATGTCGCCACCGTTGGCGGCCTCGAATCGCCCCTCACGGCTGCGATAGGCACCGGTAAAGGCGCCTTTGACGTGGCCGAAAAGCTCGCTTTCCAGCAGGGATTCCGTCAAGGCGGCACAATTAACCTTGACAAAGGGTCTGGCTTTCCGGGCTCCGCTGGTATGGATGGCCTTGGCCACAAGCTCTTTGCCGCAGCCGCTTTCGCCGAATATAATTACCGGTGCATCCGAGTGCGAGGCATTGCTGATCAAATCAAATACCTGTTGCATGGATGCCGATGCCCCCAAGATCCCCTCAAATCCGTCTTCGGTGCGCAATTCGCGCCGAAAGGCTTCAATCTGGGTGTCTTTTTCGATCAATTCGTTGATGTCGGTCATCGTTTCCACCGCCCCCATCACGCTGCCGTCGGTGTCATGCAGCAGGGACGCATTTTTAAGCACATGTGTCCGTTCACCATCTTTTTTCGATAAGGCACATTTTCGCATGCTTACCCCTCCGGTTCTAAAGAGGCTGCACCACTTTTCACCTTTGCGTTCGCGGGCGATTTCGCAGATAGTGCAGTCTAAAATCGTACAGGGTTTTCCGATCAGTTCCTGCTTTGAATATCCGACTATCTTCTCCAAGGCTTTATTGACGGAAACAATGGTTCCGTCGGTATCGACGATCATAACGCCGTCCTGAATCGTGTTTACCACCGTTTTCCAATATCTGTTTAATTCCTGTTCAAGCATGTTCAATTTTCCTGTTAAATTTTTAACATATGTTTGATATTTCTTTTAGCAGTTTAACAGGTTGCCGGCAAGCTTTTTTAACATCTTCTTTTACCCAATCGCTCCCGGAGCCATTTTCAGTAATTCAAAAATGTGCTGTAAGATTCCGGGAATATACATAATTATTTTTAAAATGCACGTGCAATCGTTCGTAAAATTAATACCCCGGTAAAACCTGGCATCGAACTTGCTCAATAAGATTTGAAACAGACCTGAGGTGTCGGTTTGAGGGAAACCATGCAGCACAAGCTTGATCTACGAGGCGCTATCGTTCCTTTTTCTCTTCTTAAGGTGATCCAGGCGCTTAAACTGATGCAGACCGGTGAAACACTGGAAGTCTGCTGCAGTGATCCGGATGCGCCGGCCGATCTTTTCAAAGTTTTGCCGGATTCATCCTACGACCTGATAAGTCTCGAAGAGACGGCGGAGGCAGGGCCTGAATACCGAATTAAACTGGTAAAAAGACAATCAGTAAAACCAACCAAGGAGGCAAAAATGACGGATTTAAGTTCAATTGAAGTTTCAAGTACAGTGGATGCCAGGGGCAGCGCTTGTCCGGGACCCCTGCTGGAAGCCAAGAAGGGCATCGGCAAGGTCAAAGTCGGCCAGATTCTCGAAATTTTTTCAAGCGACTCCGGCACTCGCAACGATATCCCGGCCTGGGCCAAAAAGGTCGGCCACGAGTACCTGGGCCTCCTGGAAACAGACGGCTACGACAAACATTATGTCCGCAGAAATAAATAGGCCGCATTATGACGACACCGCAAAGTACTTCCCGCGAAGGCAAGATTTTGATCCTGGCAACTGAAACCTGCGCCTATCCCGGTGCCAACTCGGTGGGCCAGGCCCATTCAAGCTATCCGGCCAACACCTACATCATGAGGGTCAGGGCGCCGGTTCTGTTCCCGGAACAGTTTTACCTTGATTGTTTTAAGAAAGGAATCGGCGGAATTATCATCATGTCCTGCGGCGAGGAATGCCCGTACGAAGGCGCCTATCATGCCTTGGCGAAGCGCTTGGACCGGGTTTACGCTCTGATGAAAGTGCACAACCTGGAAATCCGCAGGCTGCGCCTGACCGCCATCTGCACGGTGTGCAACCGGGCCTTTCTCAAAGAGGTCAATGATATGAACGCCCTGATTCAGGAAGTGGGGCCTCCCGAATACCGGGAGGCCGCCTGACAACGACCGGACCTTACCACCAGGCACAGAGAGCACGGAGATTAGTTTTTTTTTCGTTTGCCGGAGGCCTACCACTAAATAATATGATCCGACAGGTCATCCCGCCCGGCGGGGGAAATGACGGCAAACGAAAAGATATCGATGCTGCCGCATAAAGAAAATCTGAGTTCCAACAGGCAGCGTTGCCTTCACCGAAGGTTCAGGTTTTTTGCCCATCGGTCCGCCTCTGGCGGAATGGGCAAAAATAAGCAGCGGCTCTGTGTCTCAGTGGTGAAAAAATATTACGATGGAAAGCGATACGCAGTGTGCCTGCTGCGCGACCTAAACCATCTGGAGGAAAGAATGGGAAACTTAAATGTCATGGAATTCGATGCCATGGTTGTCGGCGGCGGAATCGCCGGTTTACAAACGGCACTGGACCTGGCGGATCAAAATTTCAAAGTGGCGGTGGTAGAAAAAGATGCCACCATCGGCGGCAAAATGATCCGATTGTCCAAAGTTTTCCCCACCCTGGACTGCGCCAGCTGTATCACCACGCCCAAAATGGCATCCGCCGCCCACCATGACAATATATCTATTTTCACCTATTGCGACGTAAACACCATCGAGCGCGAAAAGGATGGCATCGTCGCCTCCCTGACCCAACGGCCTCGCTATGTGGATGCGGATAAATGCATCGGCTGCCGTCAGTGTGAATATGGCTGCCCCGTGTATGTGCCCGATGAAGAGCAGGGGGGATTCACCCTGCGCAAGGCCATTCGCATTCCCTTTTCAAATGCCATTCCCCAAATTGCGGTGCTGGATGTTGAAAACTGTTCACTTTGCGGCAAATGTGCCCAGATCTGCCCGACCGAGGCCGTAGACTATTTCGCGCAGCCCGAAAATTTTGTCATCAAGGCCAAAACAGCGGTTTTGGCCACCGGGTTTAAATTGACCGACCCCCACCAGAAAAAAGAATACGGGCAGGGTCAGGTCGAAAACGTCATTACTTCCATGCAGATGGAGCGTCTGCTGGCACCGCACGGCCCCTACCAGCGGGTCATTCGGCCGTCCGACGGCAAGGAACCTGAATCGATTGCCTATGTGCAGTGCGCCGGCTCCCGGGATAAAAGCCTGGGGGTTTCCTACTGCTCACGGGTTTGCTGCATGTATGCCATCAAGCAGGCCATGCTGCTTTCCGGATCGCTGCCCCTGGCGGACATCACCATTTACTATATGGACATCCGGGCCTTCGGCAAAGGCTATGAACAATTCTATCAAAACGCCAAGGCCATGGGCATAGAATTTGTCAAAGCCAAGGTGGCCAAAATTTCGCGGGGCGAGAACCAGTCTGTCCAGCTGCGCTATGAAAATCAGGAGGGCGATGGCGGCGTGTCGACCCGGCAGCATGACCTGGTGGTGCTTTCACTGGGAATGGTGCCGGAATGGAATCCGGCCGGAATCTGTCCGGTATCGACCGATTCGGACGCCTTTATCAAAACCATCATGCCTAAAATTGCGCCGACCATCACGGACATCGAAGGCATATTTGCAGCCGGTGTGGCGGCAGGCCCCAAAGATATTGTGGACACCATCGCCGAAGCCGGAGCGGCCGCTATGGAGGCATCCAATTATTTATTCCAATTAAAAAAGACAGATGACAGAGAACAGAAGACTGAAGAAAGAATCCAGGCTATTGCAGCAGGGTGACCGCCAAATCTGTAAGCAGTCACCTGACCTAAGGTCTTTGTCGTCAAGCATCAAGCATGAGACTTCATGAAATACGATGCCCTTTTCATGAAGCAGCCTGGTGGCGATTCAGTTCACCGCAGAGATCGCGGAGGTCGCTGAGATCAGGAAATTTTTTAATCTTTATGAGGGTTCCCTCAGCGTTCTCTGCGCACTCAGCGGTGAAATATTAAATTTTATTTTCGATCGAACCGACTGCTGAAAACGGGAGTTTAATTTATGTCATCGATACCCGAAAAAAAAGAAAAAGGAGCTGAAGCCAAGGTTGGGGTGTACATCTGCCACTGCGGAGGCAACATCTCCGACCACGTGGATGTTCATCAACTGGCGGACAGCGTTAAAGATCTGCCCGGCGTGACGGCAACCCACACCAACATGTTCATGTGTTCGGATCCCGGGCAGGAATTGATCCAGCAGGATATAAAAAGCGGTAAAATCAACCGGGTGGTGGTGGCTTCCTGTGCCCCCAGTCTCCACGAATTGACTTTTCGCAGCGCTATCAAAAGATCCGGCATGAACCCCTATCTCTATGAGCATGCCAACATCCGCGAGCAGGTCAGCTGGGTGCATGACGGCGAAAAAGCGACCCGCAAAGCCACCGGTCTGGTGGCGGCTGCAGTTTCAAAAGCCAAGCGCCTCCAGACCCTGGAACCGATTCGGGTGGATGCCGCCAATCACGCCACCGTCATCGGCGGCGGCGTCGCCGGCCTGCGGGCGGCGCTGGATCTTTCAAGGCGGGGTATCAATGTTGCTTTGGTGGAAAAGTCACCCTTCCTGGGGGGCCGGATGTCCCGGCTGGACAGTCTGTACCCCACCGGCGAAAAGGCCGGGGAATTGATCCAGCACCTGGCGGCGGCGGTTTGTGCGGACCCTCGCATCACGGTGTTCACTTGCGCCGAGGTAGTCAAATCGGAAGGATACGTGGGAAATTTCAGGATAACCGTTAAAAAACGACCGCCGGCAGCACCCGCTGATCTGGCCGGACTTGATATGCTGGTCCAACAAAATGCAGGGGTGGGTGACTATCTGCCTTTTGCCGGCTATTATCCGGCTGCGGTTGCCGAAGATACGCAGGAATCAGTCCTGGAAAGCGGTGTGATCGTCTTTGCCACGGGTTTTCAAACCTATCAGCCTCACCAAGGCGAATACGGGTATCAATTGCATCCGGCCGTCATTACCCTGCCGGAATTGATCCGTCATCTGGCGGCAAATTCCTCCAAGGGCGATGCCCTTCGCATCAACGGCAAAAAGGTCGATCGGGTCGCCCTGATCCACTGCGTGGGAAGCCGGCAGATTCCGGGTATTCATGAAGAGAATCCCGACGGAACGCTGAACGAATACTGCTCGCGTACCTGCTGCACGGCCACCTTGCAGGCGGCCTGTGAAATCAGAAAACGATATCCTGCCACCCATGTTTTTGAATATTATCGCGATATCAGAACCTATGGCCGCGGCCAGGAAGAATATTATGAGCGCGCCGGTCAAAATAATGTGACGTTTTTTCGTTTTGAGCCGGAGAATCCTCCGGTCGTCGAAATCTCGGAAAGGGCCGATCATCCCTTAACCATAAATGTCATCGACACCTTGACATTTGGGGAGAAAATCCAGGCTGAGGTCGATCTCGTGGTGCTGGCGGTCGGTATGGAGCCCAATAACATCAACGATCTGGTGGATATGATGAAGCTGCCGACCGGAGCCGATCGTTTCCTGCAGGAAGTCCACCCCAAACTCAGACCGGTGGAATTGGCCAATACGGGAATTTTGCTGGCCGGTACCTGCCAGGCGCCTATGGATATCGGAGAAGCCTGCTCAGCGGCCCAGGCGGCTGCGGCCAAGGCGACATCCATGCTGGCCAGAGGCTATGTTGAACTGGATCCCTTCGTGGCCCAAGTCAATCTGGATCGTTGCAACGGGGCCGGCCAGTGTGCCGCGGCCTGTCCGATTTCCGACGCCATTGCCCTGGTGGAAATGGAGATAGAGGGGCAAACCTTAAAACGCGCCCGGGTAAATCCGGCCCTGTGCACCGGATGCGGTATTTGTGTGGCGGTCTGCCCTGCGAATGCCTTGAATATCAACGGATGGACCCTGCAGCAATACGAGGAGATGGTGGATGCGATCGTGGCGGCATGAGAATTTGGCAGAGGAAGGCAAAGGGCAGAGTGAAAAAAGAAGTTAGGAAATTGAGAAGTTGGGAGGCCGTAGGGCTCTAAAATTGAAAAGACAGAGCGAAGCGATACAACAAATCTTCAATATTCAATTCAGGCTTGTCCGGGGTAGGAGTCACTCATGAGCGAGAAAAAGATGGCCAATAAGGAAGCGTTGAAAAAATTGCGCGAAGAACGCCGCGCTTGGGTGGAAAACGCTAAAAAGTCGATTAAAGCCCAGAATCAGATCATCAAACAAATTAAAGCCCAGATCAGCGATGCAGCCAAAACAATTCCTGAAATCGCCCAGGCGACCGATATGTCGACCTCACAAGTAGTCCTATATATTTCCGGGCTGAAAAAATACGGTATCGTGGCCGAAGCCGAAAAAGACGGGGACTACTTTCGCTACCGTCTGGCATCTTGAAAATGCGATTCGCCGAGGTTTAGTTCATTCTGCACAGCAGAGACGCAGAACCAAAAAAAGATTTTGACAATTGAGACGCGGGTCTCATAAACAGGAAAAAATCACTCTAAAGCAATTCTATGGAGAACTGATATGTGTTCAACGGTCAATCCTGATTTGTTGCTCAACCTGAAAAAATTTGGTGTCCAGGACGCCGCCACCTGTTTTAACTGCGGCAACTGTACGGCTGTATGCTCACTGTCATCGGAGTCCACCCCGTTTCCACGCAAAACCATCCGGTACCTGCAGCTTGGACTGGATGACAAAATATTGGAGAGCCCGGAACCTTGGCTCTGCTATTATTGCGGTGATTGCAGCGATACCTGCCCCCGCCAGGCCAATCCAGGCGAGGTGATGATGGGTTTGCGGCGCTACCTGACATCGCGTTATGACTGGACGGGAATTTCACGCCTGTTTTATACTTCCAAGGTATTTGAAGTCCTGTCTATCCTGGTGGTGGCGGCGGCGGTCGGGATGGCATTTTATTTTTTTCACGGGCCCATGCTGACCGACCGGGTCACGCTCAATGTGTTTGCACCCAACACGATCATTGAGATTTTGGATTTGATTTTGCTGGCGGTGCTGTCTTTTCTACTTTTAAGCAATGCCTTTCGAATGTCCAAAGCGGTGATGGGTAATCCCGGCCGGTCATTCCTAAAGGGAAGCCTGATATTCGGGATCCCCGTGCAAGCGTATTTGCGAGCAGCCGGAGAGCTTGTGACCCAGTTTGTTACGCAGAAACGATTCGATTCATGCGGCAGCCGCTCGCAGCGAACCCAATGGTTTGTCCATTTGCTGATCATGACCGGATACTCCATCGTCTTTTTGCTGGTAGTTCTGGGAATCCGGTGGTTTCAACGCGATGAAATTTATGCCCTCTGGCATCCGGTGCGGTTGTTGGGTTACTATGCCACCTTTGCAATTTTATACGGAGTTTCTTTCGCCATCATCGGACGCCTGAAAAAGAGCAAAAGTGTTTATCAGCACACCCATTCGACCGACTGGGCCTTTTTAATTCTTCTGTGGCTGACCACCTTTTCCGGAATTCTCATCCACGCCGCCCGCCTGCTGGAGCTGCCGCTTACCACCTATTACTTATATGTGATTCATTTGATGATTGCGGTTCCCATGCTGGTGATTGAAGTCCCATTTGCCAAGTGGACGCATCAACTTTATCGGCCGCTGATTCTTTACCTGATGAAAGTCAAGGCCACCGCCGTCAAGGCCGAAGCCTGAAGTAAAATGTACGTTCAATCATTAACTATCTCTTCAACCTGTTAATCAAAAGCACCAATTGAAAGGAGCAAACATGGCAGAAAATCAAGAAGAAAAAATACTTTATATCGCAACCTGCGCGGGCGACAATCCGGAAAAAGCCGCGATGCCGCTTGTGATGGCAAATGCCGCACTGGCCATGGATATCAAAGCCACCGTCGTTCTGCAGGGTAATGGGGTTTACCTGGCCCAAAAAGGCTATGCGGAGAAGATGCTTGCCGCCGGAGGCTTCCCCCCGGTCAAGGAACTGCTGGATAGTTTTATGGAGCTCGGCGGCGAATTAAAGGTCTGTGTGCCCTGCCTTAAAAGCCGCAATATAGAGGAGTCCGAATTGGTCCAGGGTGCCCAGACAACCGCCGCCGGCGCCCTGAATATTGCTGCCGTCGAGGCCAAGGCGGTCATGGTGTATTAAAGCGGGTCGCGCGGTGCGCGGTGCGCGGTGCGAGATGCGGAGAATAGAAGTTTGTTGAGTTCATTGAGTTTGTTGAGTTGATTGGGCGGATTGAGTTGATTCGGCTGAACCGACTTGTACTGCCCAATTTCTCAACCTCTCAACTTCCCAGCTTCTGATCTTCTTAGCTTCTCTAATCTTCTCGCTTAAACCTGACACCTGAAACCCGACACCTGAAACCTTAATAAGCTTCTTCTGGCAACATGTTGTCAGATAAAACGCCTTGAGGGCATATATGAGGTATAGTTAAAATGGAAGCAGTCGCCACTCACAAACCGCCCAATCGGATTACCGATCTGGTATCGCTTAAAGCGCAGGGGTTTGAAGTTGTCTGTAATCCTTCGTTTGAAATTTTGCCGGTCGACTTTGTCCATCGCGACAACAGATACCGCGCCTATGTTTTTCTCTGCCGCTTCAAGGGCGAGATTAACGGACAGGCATACCTGTTCCGCAAATGCTATGCCCGGGGGTGCCCGCACAATCTGTGTCCCCATGTATCCCAGGCAGTAATGATCGCCAATCGGTACCTGCAAAGAGATTACAAACGGCTGGCAGACGCCGGGGTGCCGGTGGAAAAGCATTTGTTCACGCTGGAGGACATGGTGGTAAAATTCGATGAAATGCAGGAAGAACACGAGCCTCTGCTGGCGATTCACGACTATATCAATATCGCCAAGGAAGGCAACGCGGTCGCAGTGGCTATGGCCCTGGATTTTGTTCCCGGGGTGGAGCATTTCGCCAATTACAAAAACCAGCAGATTTTTTTGATGGCGCGTTTCTCTATTACGACTCTGGGCCGAACTTATCCATATGAGCGCTGCCTGGCTTGTTATGAGGCTGCAAAAGAAGCGCAGGAAAAACCGCAGAAGATCGATGTCGCCAATGAACGCTTGGCGATACTATACGATGAATTTGACCGGGCATCGATAAAATACGAAAAGCGTTTTTTCGGTTAAGCAAAATATTGGACGACACCGTTTTTTAAGGCAACAATTCGATCTAGATGGGAGGCCTGAATATGTATGCATTGATCTATGACGAATTTGATCGATCAAAGCGCGAAAAGAAGGTGGTCTCGGTTCATCAATCCAGAGATACGGCCGACCAAGCTCTGCAGAAACGCCAGCGTTCTCTGGATAAAAAAGTTTGGGAATGCAACACCCGGATCGTTTGGGTTTACACTAAGGTTCACCCCGGCGATACGATTACACCGGATTTGTTTGACACCTGGGCGCCGGGTGAAAAAATCCCCCCGGGAGATAGGGTTCCTGATGGGGATTAGCTGAATACTATGATCGGAATTACCCAAAAGCCGTTTGAAGAAATCCTCGCAGCCGAGAAAATCTACGATCGGGCAGCTAATATTTTTTGCCGTTTAGATCCTCGATATATATTCCGTCGGCTTTGGCGAGGACATTTAAGACCGGGGTAGACAGGCTTTGATGCAAAAAATATTTTTTCTCTGCTTCGAACCACTTCTTTGATTCCCCCAGTAAATTTCGCTCCCAATATTTGCGGCGGTTCTTGGTCGTATTGACATCTCCCTGTTCGCGCTCGATGGGTTTGTCTTTTTCCATTGGCTGCTCCTGTTCTAAAAGCATATACGATAATAATTTTGAGGTTCTTCTCCAATTTAGTGTGGAGAAGAACCTAAATATTAAAATTCCTCTGGAAATTTCCAGCAAGCGCGCCATCAAGCGCGCCGTCGAAGAGGGAATCGGAATTGCTTTGATATCCAGGAAGGTCGCCCGGGAGGAAATCCAGGCCGGCAGGCTCATGGCCATCCCGCTCTCCGACCCATCCATGACCCGCAATTTTTTTTATGATCCACCACAAGGACAAATACATATCGGAACCCCTGCAGGGATTTATTGATATGGTTTTTAAGTGGGCCGCAGAATATGCTGAAGGTCTTGTCTATACGCGCAGGGATGGTTCACTTTGAAAGGTTTGCAAAAAAACAGAAGGCTGGCGATAACGGGATTACTGTTTTTCCTGTCGTCTATTTCACTCGTTTGAAGGCGTGAATTAAAAAGAGCAATAGTGCAGCCACGATAAACCAGAAGAATAAGGGCCAAGTGAAAATAACCTCGGCGATTTTATGCAAAAAAGCGATGGGATACGATCATTGATCCAGGCCAGATATTTATCGTCCAGAATGTCTATGCGGCGGATGTTTTTGAAGACAAATTTATCCGATATACCAAGTTCTAAAAAAGCTGCGATGGCTTGATAACCCAACAGGCATAGAGCTGCCAGTAAAAATAGGAAGCCGGCAAGACTGAATATGGGTCGGTTTCTACTTTTGCAAATAAAACCTGGCTCTTTGCAGGGCAAGGATGGTCACAGCATCGCTTATCTGTCCCGGCTCGATCATCTCCAGCGTTTCTTTCAACGGATATTTAACAATCTCGATGATCTCGTCTTTATCCAGCTTCTGTTCGGATTGCTTTAACCCCCTGGCGAGAAAAACATAGATTTTTTCGTCCGAATAGGCCGGAATGATGTCCACCTGGGACAATTCAACAAATTGTGATGAAATGATTTCGTGCTTGCCATTTTCTTTCCATTCTTTTAGGCTTCTGACATCTGTTAAAGAAAGGAGACCGCCATGTATGGAAAAATTCGTGATGAATTAAAACAAACGTTAAAAGAAATCACCGAAGCGGGTCTTTACAAATCCGAACGCAGCATCACCTCCTCCCAGCAGGCCCGGATCAGCGTCGGTGACAAAAAGGTGCTGAACATGTGCGCCAACAACTATCTGGGTTTGGCCGACAACAAGCAGATCATTGAAGCCGTCAAAAAGGGTCTGGATGAACGGGGATTCGGCATGGCCTCCGTGCGTTTCATTTGCGGTACCCAGGACATCCACCGCGAACTGGAAAGAAAAATCAGCGGCTATCTTAAGACCGATGACACGATTCTCTATTCATCGTGTTTTGATGCCAATGCCGGACTTTTTGAAACAGTGCTGGATGAAAAGGATGGCATCATTTCAGACGCCTTGAACCACGCCTCGATCATCGACGGCGTCCGTCTTTGCAAAGCGACTCGCTATCGGTATGACCATGGTGATATGCAGTCGCTGGAGGGGTGTTTGAAAGAAGCCGCCGGGGCAAAGACCCGGATGATCGCCACCGACGGTGTCTTCAGTATGGACGGCGATTATGCCAAACTGGATCGGATCTGTGACCTGGCGGAAAAATACGACGCACTGGTAATGGTGGACGACAGCCACGCCACCGGTTTTGTAGGACCCACCGGCCGCGGCACGCCGGAACTCTGCGGCGGTCCAGGGTCGGGTCGATGTGATCACTTCAACCCTTGGCAAGGCCCTGGGCGGCGCCTCCGGCGGATTTACGACCGGCCGCAAACATATCATAGAAATTCTCAGGCAGCGCTCCCGGCCGTACCTGTTTTCAAATTCGGTGGCGCCCCCGATTGTCGCGGCCGCCTTGAAAACGATTGATCTGCTGGAAAGCTCCGGCGATGCCCGAGAGACCCTGGCCGAAAATACCAAATACTTCCGGGAAGAAATTACCAAAGCCGGCTTTTCCATTAAACCCGGCACCCATCCCATTGTACCCATCATGCTGGGAGACGCCAAACTGGCCCAGCAAATGGCTGCCGGCCTGCTGGAGGAAGGAGTTTTTGCGGTGGGGTTTTTCTATCCGGTAGTCCCCAAAGGCCAGGCGCGCATCCGCGTCCAGATCTCGGCCGCCCATTCAAGAGCGGATCTGGCGTTTGCGGTGGAGAAGTTTATAAAAGTCGGCAAAGAGTTGGAAGTGATAACATGAAGATAATTTAATTGAATGGATTCTAATTTATATTAAAATCCAAATAATCCTGTAAATCCTGTCAATATATTTAACATAAAATAGAATCCATTCCTTATTTTTAGCTCATTATGAAAGGCACGATGTTATGAAAATGAAGGCGCTCGTCAAAGCCAGACCGGAGCCCGGCATCTGGCTGGAAGAAGTTCCGGTGCCCGAAATCGGGATCAACGACGTTCTGATCAAGATTCATAAAACGTCTATTTGCGGCACCGACGTTCACATCTACAACTGGGACGCCTGGGCTCAGAAAACGATTCCGGTTCCGATGCATGTCGGCCATGAATTTGTCGGCATCATTGCCGAAATCGGCGGCAACGTGCATGACTTTAAACCCGGTGACATTGTCTCCGGCGAGGGGCATCTGGTCTGCGGACGCTGCCGCAATTGTCTGGCGGGCCGCCGCCACCTTTGTATGAAAACCAGCGGGGTGGGTGTCAATCGGCCCGGGGCCTTTGCCGAATATTTGCAGATTCCGGTCACCAACGCCTGGTACTGCGACCCCAATATTCCCCTGGATATTCTTTCCTGCTTCGATCCGCTGGGAAACGCCACCCACACCGCACTTTCTTTTGACGTGCTGGGTGAAGACGTTCTGATTACCGGCGCCGGGCCCATCGGATGTATGGCCGCCGCCATTGCCAAACATGCCGGCGCTCGGTATGTGGTGGTCACCGATGTCAATCCCTACCGGTTGAAACTGGCAAAAAAAATGGGCGCTACCCTGACCCTGGACGTTCGCCGTGAAAAGATAGCGGATGCGCAAAATGAACTTGGCATGAAAGAAGGTTTTGACGTGGGCATGGAAATGTCCGGCAGCCCTGATGCCTTGCGCTCCATGCTGCCCAGCATGTGCCACGGCGCGAAGATAGCGCTGCTGGGAATCCTGCCGCCGGATACCGCCATTGACTGGGATTATGTTGTCTTCAACGGGCTGACCATCAAGGGAATCTATGGCCGTGAAATGTACGAAACCTGGTATAAAATGACGGTCATGATCCAGAGCGGACTGGATATCAATCCCATCATTACCCATCGATTCCACTACACCGAGTATAAAAAAGCTTTCGAGGTGATGCGGTCGGGCGAGTCCGGCAAAGTTGTTTTAAGCTGGGTGGATGCATAAGCGCTTGGCGGATGCGCGGCGACAATTGGTTGTGATGGTGTCGGTGCTGGAGAAGGTTTCAGGTGTTCCGACTTCTGGCGGACCGCTGGACTGAAAACGGCCAAGTCTAAAATCAATAACAAATAAATCCAAATTGCAACATCGAACATCGAAACTGATTAAATCTGAAAAAGTCAGCAGTTGTACTTTTTAAGGTTTTAGAACTTTCTTGCTTTGGTGATAAGATGATCCTGGATTAATGGGGAGCGGTGAAAAAACCAGGCAAAGTTCCATTTGGAATTTGTTATTTGATATTTTCTAATTGCTCATATGAAACTACATCTCACACAGAGCGCTCAGAGATCACAGAGGTCTGGGTTTACAGGCGCCTGCGGCGAAAGAAAAATGTTCTCTGCGGTCTCTGTGAACTCTAACGGCTTGTCGGGTCGTAGCTCGAAGAGCGAAGCCTGAAAGTGGGCGGGATATTAAATCCAACTGTGTCCGATTTCCAAAAGTTTCTTTTATGATCAGACCGGCCGTTGGTTTGGCCGGCGGCGGGGCTGACACCTGAAACCTTTCCAAATGGCTCGTGATAAATTTTCTGCCCGGCGCGCGCCACTTTGCCCAAGCGCTGCCTTGGAAGCGGCGCGGTTACTTCTTCTTGTGAAAATCCACAATCTCTGCGACGGCTTCGATGGCAGCTCTGATGTGATCCTCCGTATTGAAAGGGCCGATACTCATCCGGACCGATCCTCCGATCTTATCGGTACCCAGTTGTTCGTGCACCAGGGGCGCGCAGTGCAGCCCGGTACGGCAAGCAATATTGTACTCGCCGTCCAGCAGGGTACCCGTATTAAGGGCCTCCATTCCATCGATATTGAAGGTGACAACGGCAATATGATCCGCCAGATCTTCCTGACAATACAGGGTCACACCCTCCAGTTCAGCGAGCCCGTCTCTTAGCATATGGGCCAGCTGCATTTCATGCCGGTGGATGTGATCGATTCCTCTCTCTTTTATCCACTTCAGGCCCGCATGCAGCCCGGCAATGCCCAGGACATTGCCGGTACCGTACTCCAGTCGATAGGGATATTCGTCCAAGTGCAGGCGATCGGCCGACCGAACCCCTGTTCCGCCGGCACGGGTATGCCGAATCTCGATCCCCTCCCTGACATAAAGTCCCCCGATGCCGGTCGGCCCCAACAGAGATTTATGGCCGGTAAAAGCCACAATATCGACCTTTAATTTATCGATATCGATCGATACCTTCCCGGCGGACTGAGAGGCATCAATGGCAAAAGGAACCCCCTGCTCGCGGCAGATGCGTCCGATAGCTGCGACCGGCTGAAGCGTCCCGATGACGTTGGAGGCCTGGTTTACGATGACCAGACGGGTATTGGACTTGATTTTTTGTTTGATATCGTCCGGATCGACAAATCCGTTCGCATCGAAGGGAACGTAGTCAACCTCGACCCCGTTAAATTTGTTCTGATGATAGAGAGGCCGCAGCACGGAATTGTGCTCAAGCGTGGTGGTGACGGCATGATCGCCCTGCTGCAGCATCCCGAAAATAATAAGGTTAAGGGCGTCGGTGGAGTTATACGAAAAGCACAGCCGGTTGGGATCATGGCCGTTAAAAAAGTCAGCCAGCATCCGGCGGGTGTTGTCTACCAGAGCCCCGGTTTCCATGCACAGATCATAGCCGGAACGTCCCGGGTTGACCCCGAAGCTCCGATAAAAAGAGTCCATAAAGGTATATACTTCATCCGGTTTGGGATATGAGGTGGCGCCATTGTCAAGATAAATCAAGTTTTCCATTCCAAAATCTCCTGATGTTAATAAAATTATGTAGTATATGGAAACCATCAGAATTTTGCAAGAGTAAAGGATCAGAGATTTGGCTTTACTTTAAAACAGCTTTATCGGATAATGTGTTTACCGATCATGAAATGCCGGATCTCCCACAGGAATTGGAATGAATTCAGACCATTCTAAAAAATTCGGACACCTTCTGGTTGATTTCATCAATGCCGACGGCACGGAAAATGCGCTCCAATCCTTTCTTTACAATCTTCAGTCCCATTTCTCATTTTCAACGGATTTTTATGAAAAGGTAAAGCATCTGTTTCCATCCATTAATATCTTTGCGGCCGCGCTGAATAAAGACGAATACAAGCTGCTGGAATTAATATTAATGAAAAACAGGATCGTTGAAAAGCTTAATGACCAGTTCAAATTAATAAACTACCGTATCGAAAATTATGCCCCGTTTTCAAGGACCCTCAGCCTGATGAGCCTCGAAGGGAATCGTGACACGGTCGCCAAGCGGCAGAAGGATGCTGCCATGGGTCCGGCTGAGCCGAACAGCGGCGGTTTTTTGCAGACATTAAACCTGCTGGGCCTTTCGATCGTTGATGGACCGGTCAGCATCAAGATCGATGCCCTCAAGGGCGAAATCGAAGACCTCCTGGGGCCGCTGGCGGCCGGCCAAATCACCAATCTTATCCAAGCAGGTCATGCCATCGAAGAAGTGATTCCAGGGCTTCCCGCCGGAAAATATGAAGCGCTGCACTCCCTGGCGGAAGAACATCGGGAGCTTTTAGATTTTCATAAGAAAGTCGGCGATCTTCAATCCGACTGCGAAGAAACCCTGAGAATGCTCCTGGACGGCAGACCTTATCATGATATTCCGGCGCTGGTTGCATTCCTGGAAGTATACAACACGACCGACTATCAACGATTGATAATTGCCGACTGCAATCGGCTTGTAGCTGTATTTTCAATCGACGAACGCAAATATTTTGCAATCAGGCAAATCGAGGGTTGGCTGGATGCACTGCAAAAAGTAATTGCATATTTTCTGATAGAATTTTTAAAATCGGAAAAAAACATAAATTATGTGAAAAAGTGCCGGACTTGCAGCCGGTATTTCATTGCCCGACAGCCCAAAATTCAAAAATTTTGCAGCAAAGCGTGTCGCGCAAGGTGAAAAAAGTGACTGATTACCAGGGTATCGGCTGGCGATCGTGGAAAAATCCGCCGCTTGGACCGCCATCCGGCGGTGTGGCCAACCAGGCCGGGGTATCAGCCCCCTGCTCCGGCGACAGCGGCGCCTGACTTCCGCCCATGTCTGTGCGCACCCATCCCGGGCAGACGGAATTAATCAGGATGTTGGCACCGGTTACCAAAGCGACGCGTTTTTCTGAATTTGGCATGTCATCGTGCTCCGAATTACTCCGCCCTGAAAAATAGCGATACCAGGATTGGATAAAACATAGTCGCCCAATTGAAACTGAGGTGGATTCTCAACGTTGCCCGGACGGATTAATTATCTTATTCAAATCAAGCAATAGCTCCAGGCCTGTAATTACAGGCACCGAGGTTTGCGCTTCCGGCCAGTTACGGTGCACGCTGTGATGCTGCAGCCATATGGGATGCAAGCCGGCATCCTGCGCCCCGCGGATATCGATGCGATAGTCATCGCCCACATAAACCGCCTCGGAAGGTGCGGTCTGCAGCTGCGCCAGGCAGCGGCGAAACGGTTCCGCATCCGGTTTGGGGGGGATGCCGCCTTCGCCGGCCACAATGATTACCTTGAAAAATTTTTCGAGTTCAGGAAATAAGCTGATGCGGTGGTTGCCGGCTGTTTTCTGTGTCCCTGGGTGTTGGTAATCAGGGCAACCTTGTATTTACTGTTGAGGGCGGCCAGCACCTGCTCGGCCTCGGGGAAGAGAGATGTATGTCGCTTCACCGTTTCCCAGTATTCGGCTTCCCAGTTATCAAGTGATCTTTCATCGGGCGCATGGCAGTAGTAAAAATAGACTTCATGAAACAGTGATTTCCTGGAGAAATTGGATTGTTCATGAAACTCCTTGCGCAGCCGCCGGTAGACATTCATAAAATCCGGCCGGATCGTAAGGTCCAGACTTGAAAAAAGTTTGGCCTGGGCCTGCTTTTCGGCCGTGCGAAAGCCGTTGGCCGAGTCCACCAGGGTCTGTCCGAAGTCGAAAATAATAGCTTTGATCATGATGTTAATGGTTAGGTGTTTGGTGTTTGGTGTTGCGGTTCGAGGTGCGCGTTGCGAGTTTCAAAAAGTTAGCCGATAGCTCATAGCTGATAGTAAAATGATTTGAATCCTATTCATAAACTATGAGCTGTGAGCTATGAACTATGAACTTTTTTGATATCACCTCGCCAGCGAGATGAGAAACCCGCCGCTGAATATGATCAACGCCCCGGTCAGGCGCATACCCCTGTGCTTTTCCTTGAGCAGGTGGCTTCCCATGAGCACGGCAAAAACGATACTGGTTTGTCTCAGGCCCACGATGTAGCTGACGCGCTCGATAGTGAACGCAACCAGAATCAGCGCGTATCCGGTAATGCCGATCACGCCCGCCATAATAATCCGGCTTGATCCGGTATGCCATTCTTTTCGGATCATGACGGCATTTTTTGTCAGCGCGATGTAGGGTGTATAGTAGCACATCCCGATAAATAGATGCAAAAAGGCGAACAGGATGGGATGGATGACGGCAACCGCCAATTTGTCCACAATCGAATAAAAGGCCACTGAAACCAGCGTCAAAAAGGCAAACTGCGTGGAGCGGTCGTTGGCAATGGATTTGACGGGTGCCAACAACTCGGCTCCGGATATCTGCTTCATGTTAATGATGTAGACGCCGACAGCCACCAGCAGAATACCGGCAACCCCCTGAGCCGATACCTGTTCGCCCAGAAACAGCACGGCAATTACTAATACCAGCGCCGGGGAAGAGCGCATGATTGGATAAACATGCGACAGATCTCCTTCCTTGTAAGAATTCGTTAAAAAAATCCAGTATAAAAAGTGAATAAACCCGGAGCCCGCGCACCAGGCATAGGCGGCCGGATTCGGGATACCGACCCGCAAGAGAAAAAAGAGGAACAAGGGTGCAAAAAAGAGCAAGGCAAACAGGGAGTACAACCACAGGAAAACCTGCTTGTCGCCGGATTCTTTGGTAAACAAGCTGCGGATCGCATGGAACAGCGCAGAGAGCAGGACGAGGGCAATGGCAAGGGCGCTCATGGATCACCGTGTTGATTTACGATTTAGAAATAAAAACTAAACCTACCTGAGTTTGCCGCTGATTGCCAGTCTAAAAGACGTTGCTCGACCCCGATGATGGCCCATTGTCCGCTTAATCAGGCATCTTCTTTACGCAACGGATTATTGGGATGGGTCGTCCAGTTGGCAGGTTCACTATCGGCAGGCAGTCCGGTGCGGGGGTCTAGACCTTCGCTTAAATGGTTCATGGTGATACAATCTTCGATGGGACAGACACTGACACACAGGTTGCAGCCAACGCAAGCCTCGTCTTTAACGACAAACTTGCGCTCGCCGTCGACGGTGTCTGTAATTGCCTGGTGGGACGTATCTTCACAGGCAATATAGCACCGGCCGCATTTGATGCATAATTGCTGGTCGATATATGCCTTTTCGATGTAATTTAAATTCAGATATTTCCAGTCGGTCACAGACGGTACGGCCCGGCCCACCAAATCATGCACCGAAGCCATTCCTTTTTCATCGAGGAAATTGTTCAACCCGTCGATCAGGCCTTCCACGATCTTAAAACCATAAACCATTGCAGCGGTGCAAACCTGCACGGTTGTGGAACCCAGCGCGATATAATCGACCGCATCACGCCAGGTCGTTATGCCGCCGATACCTGAAATCGGGAGATCACGGGTTTCCGCCGTGCGGGCAATCTCAGCCACCATGTTCAGAGAGATCGGTTTGACGGCTGGGCCGCAATAGCCGCCGTGGGTCCCCATGCCATCGGTGGTGGGATACATCGTCAGCGAATCGTAGTCGACGCGCATAATCGAATTTATCGTATTGATTAACGAGACGGCGTCGGCACCGCCCGCCTTGGCGGCCCTGGCCGGGTGCAGAATGTTGGTGATATTGGGGGTCAATTTAACGATCACCGGAACCGATGCGTACTTCTTGCACCATTCGGTGGCCATTTGTACATATTCCGGCACCTGCCCCACTGCGGATCCCATGCCCCTTTCGGACATACCATGGGGACAGCCGAAGTTAAGCTCGAACCCATCCGCCCCCGTGTCTTCTATCATCGGGACATATTCGGCCCAGGATTTCTCGTTCATCGGCAGCATCACCGACGCAATCAAGGGACGATCAGGCCAATCCCGTTTGATCTGCCGCATCTCTTTTAAATTGGTTTGCAGCGGTCGGTCGGTAATCAGCTCAATGTTGTTAAATCCGATCACCTGCCGGTCATCGGCATGCAGCGCAGCATATCTGGGGCCGTTTACATTGACAATATGGGGGTCTTCGCCCAATGTTTTCCAGACAACTCCGCCCCAGCCCGCTTCGAAAGCACGATTTACATTGTAAGCCTTATCGGTCGGCGGGCCGGATGCCAGCCAAAAAGGGTTGGGAGATGTGAGGCCGATAAAGTTAGTTTGCAAATTAGCCATTGTTTTTCCTCGCGGTAGTCTTGTTCGGATTGTTTATAAATTTTGCAGATAGCCGTGGATCGATAGGGCGGCCAATTTTCCGTCCTGGACGGCGCAAACGGTTAAATCCTCTCCGCCGGATACGCAATCGCCACCGGCCCAAACATTGTCCAGCGACGTCTGCCGGTTATCATTGACGGCTATTCGCCCGTTCTCAATGGTGAGGCGGCCCGCCGATTCTCCCAGCTGATCAACCGGCAAGGTTTGGCCGATGGCCTTAAAAATTACATCGGCTTGCAGTTGATAGGATTTTCCGGTTTTCGAGATGTTGCCGTCTCGATCCACCTCGGTAACATCAAATTCAATACCCGTCACTCGGCCGTCTTTGCTTAACACTCTTTTGGGGCCGGCGCAGTATCGCAGCTTAACGTCATTTATCTGGGCCCAGTGCTGTTCATATTCACTGGCCTTCATGTTGGCTTTGTCGCGTCGATAGGCGATGGTAACTTCGGACGCTCCCAGTTTT
This sequence comes from uncultured delta proteobacterium, assembly GCA_963769935.1. Classification (GTDB taxonomy): domain Bacteria; phylum Desulfobacterota; class Desulfobacteria; order Desulfobacterales; family JAFDCJ01; genus JAFDCJ01. The sequence continues at coordinate 309,103 of CAVYNY010000016.1, forward strand.
TTGGACTGAACCGCGACATCGATGGCGGTCATCCCCCCGCCGATAACCACGACTTTATCGCCCACCGGCAGTTGCGACATCCGCTTCGCCTGGCGCAGATCGCGAATATAATTGACCGCGTCGAACACCCCATCGACCTCTTCGCCCGCAATTTTAAACTGGTTGACGCCGGGAAGTCCGATCGCAATAAAAACGGCGTCGAACTCAGCGCGCAATTGATCAAGCATGAAATCTACCCCTAACTGAACATTGGGTTTGATCTCGATCCCGCCGATATCGAGAAGATAATCGACCTCTTTTTGGGCAATTTCATTTAAAACTTTGTAAGCGGCGATGCCGTATTCATTCAGCCCGCCGGGCTTCTCATTTTTGTCAAAGACCGTCACGCTATGGCCAAAACACGCCAACCGGTGCGCACAAGACAGCCCGGCCGGTCCGGCACCGATTACGGCGACCTTTTTATCAGTCGGCGTCTGGCGCTTGAATAAAGGCACCTTCTTTTCGATAACCCCATCCGTGGCATACCTCTGCAGCAAGCCGATGGCCACCGGTTTGCCTTCATGGGTATTCCGAACGCAGGCCGCTTCACACAACACTTCCGTCGGACAAACCCGGGCACACATCCCGCCCATAATGTTTTGTTCCAGAATCTTGCGCGCGGAACCCTTAATGCTCCCGGTTTGAACCCTTTTAATGAATTCAGGGATATCGATGCCGGTTGGACAGGCGGTGGTGCAGGGTGCGTCGTAACAAAAATAACATCTACCCGCCTCAATGTACGCCTGTGAAGCGGTCAGCGGCGGGTGCATTTCAGTGAAATTGGCTTTAATCTGATCCTCCGACAATCTGCCAATAGAGCCGCCGGCAGAACTGTTTTTGGATGTGTCCCTGGAATTTGACATATTCGTGCCCTCACCCTGATCCGGATCCTCCGGAGGCGGAGAATTAAAGATTGAAGATTGCAAATTGAGTAATGACTAATGCGCCTCTCAAACCATGAACCAATCGGCCGCGGCGGATTAACCGGCAACTTTCAACCGGTCCCAACTCAATTTTTGATAATGGGTTCGCGTTTTACCGGGATTGGCGCACTGGCCTGCGCCTGTTTTATTACCGCATTGTAAAAGTCGGCATACGGCGGCCGGTTGACATATCTGCCGGCGCCTTTTTCCACAGTCAGTTCACCATTGGCATAGACCAGTTTACCGTTGCTGATGGTATGTGACGCACAGCCTTTGACCGTCATTCCTTCAAAAATATTGAAGTCCACATTTTGGTGATGGGTTTTAGCGGAAATCGTCTTGCTGGCCTGCGGGTCCCACACGACCAAATCGGCATCCGCGCCGACCGTAATGCTGCCTTTGCGGGGATAGATATTAAAAATTTGGGCGGCGTTGGTCGATGTCACCCGCACAAATTCATTCATGGTCAAGCGCCCGGTATTCACCCCGTGGTGCCATAATACTTCCATTCGGTTTTCCACCCCGGCGGTACCGTTGGGAATTTTGCGAAAATCTGCAATTCCCATGGCTTTTTGATCATGACAAAAGCAGCAATGGTCGGTTGCCGTTGTCTGTAAGTTCCCCGCTTGCAGCCCCTTCCACAACGCCACCTGATGCTCCTTTGGCCGAAAAGGCGGGCTCATGACATGCGCTGCGGCGCGGCCCCAGTCAGTATCGCGGTAAACGGAATCATCGATCAGCAGGTGTCCGGCCAACACTTCGCCAAAGACGCGCTGTCCCTCATTGCGGGCCCGGGTGATCGCTTCCAGCGCCTGCCTGGCGGAAACATGGACAATGTAAACCGGTACTTTAAGTGCTTCGGCGATTCGAATGGCACGATTGGCCGCTTCGCCCTCGACTTCCGGCGGGCGGGAAAGCGGGTGCCCCTCCGGTCCGGTTATGCCCTGGGAAAAAAGATTCTTCTGCAGGCGAAACACCAGTTCGCCGTTTTCAGCGTGCACTGTCGGCACCGCGCCTAATTCAAGGGCACGCGAAAAGCTGTTCACCAGGGTCTCATCATCGGCCATGATCGCCCCTTTGTAAGCCATGAAATGTTTGAAACTATTGACGCCATGCTCTCGAACCAGGGTCCCCATATCGCGATAAACGGTGTCGTCCCACCAGGTAATCGCCACATGGAAGCTATAGTCCGACACTGATTTTTCCGCCCACTCGCGCCACTGATGATATGCCTCCATGAGGTTTTGCTGCCGGTTGGGGATCACAAAATCGATTATCATCGTCGTACCACCGGCCAGCCCGGCGGCGGTTCCAGTGTAAAAATCTTCGCTCGTTACGGTTCCCATAAACGGGAGCTGCATGTGCGTATGGGGATCGATACCCCCCGGCATGACATACTGACCGCCCGCATCAATCTCTTTACATCCACCGGGGTTATCGATACTGTCGGCAACTTTCAGAATTTTCCCGTCGGCGCACAATATATCGCCCCGCAGTGTTCGGTCTGCCGTTACAATCGTTCCGCCTTTAATCAAAACGCTCATTTTTATCTCCTTATCATTTTTATCCGGCTAATTTTGTCGGGACCCAGCAGCAGGCTCGGGAAGAGGCGGGACTGAAATTTCGCCGCAGGTCAGGCAAACGGCCAGGCTGACCATGCTTTAAAATTTGTTATGAGAGATGGCAGCGTCGAACTTTTCCCGAGTCCACTGATACTGGCTGGAGCATTTACGAGGTGTGAGGATGATCCGGCAATGACCGCATCGCCATCCCGGGCGAAGGCCCATTCGATCATCTATCGTCTCATACCTGATTTGTATAGATTTAGACAGCAATGCAAAAAGTCAATACAAGGTAATCATTGACAGGCAGAAATCTGCTCCCGGAAGATCTACTGGCCGGCAATCGTGGCCGCTCTCAATACCATAGTTGCCCTTCTATTACTATCTGCGACCGGCAAGCTGGATGCTGGATTTATCTAGTACTGCCGGTGCATTACTGAATATCCAGCATCGAGTATCGAGCATCCGGCATCGACCACGTAAAAGCGGCGGTCTGGCGCCTGCCCCTGTTAAACAGTTCGGCAGACTTATGCGACATAAAGACTAAGTGGGGTTCAGTCCTTTTTGCCAATGCTGAACGCCCGCCCGACAATCTCACCCAGGCGACAATACTGCTGGCTGCCGGTGACGTAGACCAGCGGATTGATTTTGGCGGCATCCGGCTGTCCGTCGGTGAGGCAGTCGCTGCGAACATAGCACTCGGCAATCTCGCCCACGATCAGCCGGTGGCTCTTCAGATCCAGCACATGCAAGACCTTGCACTCCAGACTGACCGGGCATTCTCCAATCATCGGCGCGGTTTCCAATACGCCGTAATCCACCTGGAACATCCCGGATTTGTCTTGTTTATGGCCGGAATAGATGCCGCAGTAGTCCACCATCTTTGCCATGTCGGCCGAAGGCACGTTGATGGAAAACGTGCCGGTGGCCTGGATTCCTGCCAGCGTGAAGCGCATCGGGCGCAGCGCGACGGTCACAGCCGGCGGCGCCGAGGCTGCGATCCCGCACCAGGCTGCAGTCATGAAGTTCGCAGTTTCATTCACGCGTGCGCCGACCAGCACGGCCGGCATCGGAAAGAGCAGGGTCTGAGGCCCCAGTTTGGTTTTTTCCATGATTCACCTCCCGGAAAATATTGTCGGGTTTCATAAAAAGACAGCAGCTTCGATGATGTCCCGCCCCCCTGTTCCCCGGCCTGCGCCAAAAGAAGCATGGTCAAGCCGCCGGCCGATCCTACTTCTTAAAAAAAAGATACATGGCCAGTCCCACCAGAACCAGTGCAAAAATTCTTTTGAAGCTGGCGGTCGATACATGCTCGACGAGTCGGGCGCCGATCTGAGCCCCGACAACGCCCCCAATGCCCAGCAGCAGCCCGGCGCGATAATCCACATTGGCCAACTTGTTGTGGGCGATCAGCGCTGAAATCGAAAGCACCAGGATGGCCAGGAACGACGTTCCAACTGCTTTGTGGGCTGCGTAACCCATCATCAGCAGGAGCGGAACCATCAGGAAGCCGCCCCCCAAACCGGTAAACGCAGCACCCACGCCCACGAGAACTCCCAGCCCGATCATCACGAACAGATTGGTTGATAAATTTACCATTTGTCACCCTCTCCGCTAAGGGCTCAAGACTGAGCAACCATACCCGGCGTCATGAAGCATTCGGGTAGCGGCCTTTGAATTAGGAAAGCGCATTTATGTCGTGCAGCTATGGCAGATAGTCAAACAGGTGTCAATAAATGCAAGCATCTAATATGGACCACTACGGTTTGATGTTCTGGTTCAGATGGAACACATTTTCGGGATCGTACTGCTTTTTGATCTGCACCAGGCGAGCATAGTTGGCGCCGTAAGCCGCCGCCACCCGGTTGCTTTCGTCTTCCGTCATGAAGTTCACGTAGGCACCGCCGGACGCATACGGTGCACAGGCTTTGAAAAACGCGCGGGCCCAGGCAATACCTCTCTCATCCTCCGCCGCCTCGTTCCATCGCCCGTGCACATTGAGAACGAACTTGGCGTCCCGGCCGGCATATGCCATAGCATCTGCCGGAACGCGGTTGGCGGCGCCGGCAATGAGTCCGGTGAAGATCTCGCACTGCGGCGTGGGCGGCTTGCCCGCGAACTGGATCATCGCGTTCAGAGCGCCGTCACTGAGGTCTGTTAAATTATGGGATTTCCAGTAGTTCCTCGCGCCGGGCGTAAGGAGCGGATCAAAAGCCTTCTGCCATTCCGTGTATGGCATAGCACCGATGTGTTCGCCATGGGCATCGCCGAAACGGCGCAAAGGCGCGATCAGTTTTTGGCCTCGGGCAACTTCCCCGGCGTAGAAGACGGCCAGCAAAACCACTTCCCGGCCATGCACGTCTGCGGGAAGAAACGGCAGCGGCGGCGCTTGGCGCAACACGACCCACACGCTAAGCTCTTCAGGTGCGGATTCTACAAATTCGCGATACCGTGTCAGCACCGGCTTTGCCTGCTCGAACGGAAAAACAAGCAGACCGGCCAAGATTTGAGGGCCGACCGGATGAAGTTTGAACTCGTACTTGGTGACGACCCCGAAGTTGCCGCCGCCGCCTCGGATCGCCCAGAACATGTCGGCATTCTCGTTATCGCTGGCCCTTATATTCTTGCCGTCCGCAGTGACCACGTCTGCTGAGACGAGGTTGTCAATGGTCAGGCCGTACTTACGTGTCAACCAGCCGAATCCGCCGCCCAGCGTGAGGCCTGAAATGCCCGTCGTTGAATTGATCCCCACCGGCGTGGCCAGCCCATGTTTCTGTGTCGCCTCGTCAAAATCAGCCAATGTAGCCCCGGGTTCCACATATGCGCGCCCCTTCGCGGCATCAACCCTGACGTTTCTCATGGTTGAAAAATCGATCATCAGGCCGCCTTCCCACACGGCGTTGCCGGCGATGTTATGCCCTGCGCCGCGGATGGATATCTCGTACCCTTTCCGGCGTGCAAACGCGATGGCATGCGAGACATCAGCGGCCTCCGCGCATTGCACAACAACCGCCGGCCGACGATTTATCATCGCGTTCCAGATTTTGCGAACCTCGTCATAGTCCGGATCACCCGGTAAAACTATCCGGCCTTTCACTTTGCTCTTAAGCTCTGTGGTTATATTTGTCATGGTATTATCCCTGGATTTAAAATGTTTAGTAAACCTTATCGTTGATTTATTTAATTCCACCTATCTTAAATCCCTTAATTGAGCCAAGGCTGCCGGCGCACAATGCCGCACTTAGGGTTCACGAAAAAATTAATTCACAGTTTTAGTTGTTGCGGCGCTCTTGCGGCAAGGCGCGAAAACGCAGGAATATCTGGATATTCCGAGCTTTCGCAACGCAGCCGCAAGAGATGCATCGGCGTATAAAATGTGAAGTTATTTTTGAGTGAGCCCTTAAGCGGACGCGGCTTTTCGCACTCCGCTGAAGGAGCATGTTCGGAACTCATGGTCGTCTTTCAAATTTTTCGACCACCGCTTTGTATTTTTCGTGAATCATCTTCTGATCAAACTCCATAAACTCCGCCAGCATGGCCTGGTCTTCTTCGTCAGTGAAGTAAGCTCTGGATGACGGGAAGAATACCTTGTCTTCTTTCTCGATATGCTTGGGATAGAATTCGATAAGGGTTTGAAGTTTTTGGGCAAGGTCGGCCAAGGCCGTCTCATCGCCATTGCGGTAGCGCGTGTTGGATTCAACAATTGCTTTGGTTGCCCGGCGGCCAAACACATGTTCCTCGATCAGCTCCTTCATGACGCGCCGATCCTCGTCGGACATCGATTTCTTCTGCAATTCTCGAAATAGAATATCCTCCTCCTTCCCATGATGTGTCCGATCAGCGTACACGCGGATGAAATCAACCGCTATATCCACGAATACAGGATCCACCTTGTGCTTTGATTCGATTTTCGATACGACATCTTTGATGACTGAGAGCATGCGTTCTATCAAACGATGCTCTATCATCAGTGGGGCACGTGCCTGCATGTCTGTTTCCTCCTTTCTTAAATTACCATTTAACCCACCGGCGCCGGACAGCTCAGCTGATAGGCGTCCGATTGCGGTGTTTGGCTATACCGTAAACCCTATGGTTGCAAAAATAGTCTGCCAAGGTTCGCAGCAGTGCATAGGTATGTGGGCCTGATTTAAAATAAGGATGTTGATGCTGAACACAAGCAAAATTAAATGCCGCCATTATACCGTAGAAGGGTGGCAATTGCCCACCGATAGAGGGCATAACTCGGTAATTTTTGGTGGGCAATCCCGACGTCCCCGAGTTTCCTTGTTCAGACCATGGCCGTGCACAGGTGGGTCTTCCGTGGCAGCGGGAGATCATTTCTGCCGTAATAGTACCTTGACGCTGCCTGCGCTGGACGAAGAAACGAGATTCGGTTAAAACCACACTCTTTCAAAACCAGTTGAATCCCGTCCATGTCGAAATACGAAAGCCACGGCTCGCCTAAAGCGGCCGCCCTGTCTGCGGATGATCTTTCTCCAGGTCGAGCGAACGTAGATTCTTTTGAGGCAAACGTAAAGACGAGTCTGCTTCCCCGAGGCAGCCGGGCGACACTTTGGAAGACCCCGCGCACAGTGTCGGGTTGAAGGTATGCCAGGACACCCAGACACGCCATGAAGGTCGGAAGCTTCAAACTGATCGTCGTTCTTGCCAAAACTTCCGACAGATTTTCATTTTCCAGGTCAAGGGGCTGAAATTCTACATCGTCCGGAAATTGAATATTCATCTGCTTGAAATGTTCAATCTTGGCAGCCTGGGTCGCCGGATGATCCATCTCAACAATCCTGAGGTTCCGCGCCCAGCTGGGTTGCCGACAGGCAAAGGTGTCATATCCCGCTCCCAGGTTAACGAATTGGCGGATTCCGTCTTCGACCGCCAACGATAGTTGGTCCTCAGCATACCTGCTTCTCAAAACAACGTGTGATCGACGTGTTTTCGCCGCCAACGCTCTATGGACATCCGGATTCTCACGGATCTTTCGAAGCACGTCATCGCGAAGCAGTGATGGCGAAACAGGATCGTCAAGAATGGGTGGCAATTCATCCAGCAGTTGATGCACGGTGCGTATTACCGATACGCTTAACGCAGTATTGCTTGGTCGGTCATCCCTCATAGGCTGTTAGCAAAGAGAAAAATAACTTTGGATGTTATTGACCGGTGTTCGTCTCGGTGACGATATCACCCGAGCGTTCTTCGAAATTAACGCGGTTCAGATCATCTGAGAATATCCGCCGGCGCTCGATTCCGTGAACCATAATATGATGCGAAGCCCCAATTGAATCGATGCGAGCTTTGCGTGGCATGCTGCCCTTATATCAAACGACGTCCGGTTATAAAAGTTATAATTTTGCGGCTTCCATACACCCCTAATGAGGTTAACTTGAGTCCTGTATCCCTTACACGGAAGCCCCTCGTGCCATTCCGGCGAAAGTCGGAATTCAGTCTTTTCAAGCTCTCCCGGCCGCCTGATTTATTCGACTGACGATACTGAGAATAAAAAAGCAGGGTATGTGATTTTCCCGATCCCTCAGGTTTTGATGAGAATATTGTCATGACAATATTCTCAATCTCCTATCCATCCGAAATGACAGTATTTTTATACTTTTTTTGGAATTCCTGAAGCATTTCGTCTCACAATATTATCAGCTCCTTTTTTAAAAATCATGTTCCAAGATTTGAACCTGAATGTATGTAAGTAACCGTTATAACATCAATTAGGGTTTCCTCTCATTCAATTATTATTACTTGGCATGGTATGTGCTTTATACGTTCCGGTTAATTTGCCAAAGGAAAAAAACACGGATATCAAAGCCGAAGATATCGAAAATACCCCCACCTTCGGCACTAAATTGAACACGGATTACATCCTGGGAATGGCCAAGATGGGAGGCGGCGTCAAAATCCTGCTGGATACTGACAAGGTACTCAACAGTGAAGAGCTGACCCTTCTGAAAGAAGCGGCCTGATAAATTTAAAATTTAAATTCAAGGAGGCATTACTCATGCTAAAAAATCTTAAACTCAGTACAAAACTTTGGAGCTTGACCGGTTTGTTGCTGGTGGCGGTGGCGCTGGTCGCGTTAAATTCGGTTTGGTCGATCAATGGTATCCTCTCAGACAACCATAAATACGTCGAGGCTGCCGATTACGATAATTTTATGGTTCAAAAAGAAGTCGATCATTTAAAATGGATCAACAGGGTCAAGGATCTTTTTGTCGAAAAGCTGGATCACACCGACGTTCAACTGGATTATACCCAATGCGGTCTTGGAAAATTTTTATACGGTGAACAGGGCAAAGCGCTTGCTGCAAGTGATCCGGCCCTCGCAGGCCTGCTGGAAGCGATAAAACAGGCGCATATACACCTGCATGAATCTGCAGGCCTGATAAACAGCACGGTCAAAGAAAAGGGCCACGAAGCAGCATTTTTAATTTTTAAACAAAATACGGTTCCGGCCCTGGAAGAAACTCAGAGCAAAATGAAGGCCTTAGGCGATAAATTAAAAGAGATCAAAGAAACCTCCAAAGATGAAATGGTTGCGACGGGATCAACCTCCCGGTGGTCGGCAATTTTGGCCACCGTAATTGCAGTTATTTTAGGCGCCCTTCTAAGTTTTTTGGTCATTCGGTCCATAACCAAACCCATCAACCGCGTCATCGAAGGCTTGAATGAGGGTGCCGAGCAGGTGGCCTCGGCATCGGGTCAGGTATCCTCGGCCAGCCAGTCGTTGGCCGAGGGCTCATCGGAACAGGCGGCCTCCATTGAGGAAACCTCTTCTTCTTTGGAGGAGATGTCGTCGATGACCAAACAAAATGCCGGCAATGCCGGACAGGCCGATAATCTGATGAAAGAAGCCAATCAGGTGGTAGGTAAGGCCAACCAGTCCATGACGGATCTGACCGGTTCGATGCAGGAGATTTCCAAGGCCAGCGAGGAGACCTCCAAAATTATCAAGACCATCGATGAAATCGCCTTTCAGACCAATCTGCTGGCCTTAAATGCGGCGGTGGAAGCCGCCCGGGCCGGGGAAGCCGGCGCCGGTTTTGCGGTGGTGGCCGACGAGGTCAGAAATTTAGCTATGCGGGCGGCCGAGGCTGCCAAAAATACGGCTGCGCTGATTGAAGGCACGGTGAAAAAAGTCAATGACGGCTCCGAGCTGGTCTCTCGCACCAATGAGGCTTTCAGTCAGGTGGCCGAGAGCGCCGCCAAGGTGGGTGAGCTGGTGGCTGAAATTGCAGCAGCCTCCAGAGAGCAGGCACAGGGCATCGAGCAGGTCAACACGGCGGTTTCTGAAATGGACAAGGTCACTCAACAAAATGCCGCCAACGCCGAAGAATCGGCCTCCGCTTCGGAAGAGATGAGCGCCCAGGCCGAGGAGATGAAGGCGATCGTTGAAGATCTGGCGGCTTTGGTGGGCGGCAGCGCAAACGGCGCAAGACGCGGCCCCTCGCAGGCAGTAAGATCTTCCCAGGCCGGATTCCATTCGGGGTTGGTGTCGCCGCGAAAAAAGATCAAAAAATTGCCGGTTCATCAAGCCAATGAAGGATCGCCTGAGCAGATTATCCCGCTGGATGATGATTCTTTCAAGGATTTTTAGGCCGTTTTAGAGCAATGCACATAGGGGCAGGACCCCCCTGCCCCTTAAACGTTCGTGAATCTTAAGCCGATAGCTGAGGAAAATAGCATGCATGAGATCAACATGCCGGATATTATCAGGCCGGTTACGGATGGAATCGGGATGCTGGAAAAATTAAAGGGCGAACACTCAACTTGGGGTTCGCGAAAAAAATAATTCACAGTTTGGCGTTGAGGCGTCCGGCCTGCAAGGCGCGAAAACGCAGGAATATCTGGATATTCCGAGCTTTCGCAACGCAGCCGGTCGGGATGCATCGGCGTATAAAATGTGAAGTTATTTTTGAGTGAGCCCTTAACCGACACAAATGGAGCGCAGCGAAATTTGCCTCCCTATTAAAGCCGTTGTTGTTTTTCTATTTCTTAAAATCTCTCAAACCTCGCACCGCGGCCGCATCATCTGAAACAGCGTCCTGCCACCCGGATTCAGCAGCTGCTCGCGAGTCAAATCTTTGTATGTAGGGCTTAATGTCAAGCAAGGGCGTACCATCCAGTATATCAATTTCACTGACATAAAGGATGTTATCTTCAACCCTCAGCAACCGCACAAGGCTCATACCCAATTTATTGGGGCGATGTGGAGCGCGAGTAGCAAAAATTCCACGCTCTTCCTCTGAAAGAAAAGGCTTGACACGCAGACAGGTCTTCCGTGATTGATTGAAATAGTAAAATAAGTAAATATGAGAGAATCCTTGTAAGTCTTTCAAACCGTCCATATACTGAGTATTCAATATAACTGTACCCTCGATGCCCTCGCAAAAAACCGGTTGGATCGGAATCTTTGATAATTCTTTATGTGGGGAATGGATAAGCCCTATCGGCCGGAAATCAAATTTTTCATCATTCATCATAATATCCTTGCGTCTCTTGCTTCCACCAAAAATATACGCTTCGGCGCGTGGCTCGAAGAGGGGATCTCCCAAGACAATAAAATGATAACCTTTGTGCCTGTGAATTTCAAGAGGCCTTTAAAACAATATTTTCAGTAATCAAACAGGTTAATTGGAGTTGACCTTGCAAGCGCCGGTAGTATAATGTCTATATATTCTCTAAAACCAGGGTGTTGAAAATTTTCGAAGGATTCAGGTCCGTTGGGAAATTGAAGTGCCTTCAGCAGTAGCATACCTGGAAACATCTCTTGCGTCCTGCTTGACGCATCTCCAATTTCTGCACCGGAAGAGGATCTGCCTGCGCAACACCAATGTGATCGAGCGGCTTAATGAAGCTCCCTGCAGCAAGCTGTGGGGTATCAAAGCGGAATTGCGCCGAAGTTCACCTTGCCCTTCATCCCTACAGTCCCGCTGAAAGCGGGATAGGGTATTCGGGCGAAGGCGAATAAAGAATTCAAACATCGAACCCAAAGGGGTATGTTTGTAAACCGATAACGCGGGACTTGGATGCAATGGTGATGGAAAGTTTGCCTCAAGGAGATCGACCTGCATGAAACTTCGCACGCAGTTGCTTTTAGGTTATGCAGCGCTCTTTGCGCTGATGATCATCGTCGCGGCGGTCACTTACCAGAGCACCAACGCGCTTGTCGAGACCCAAGGCCTGGTCACGCAGACCCATCTTATAAACACCAAGGTGCGACTATTGATGCGCTTGATGGTGGACATGCAGACCGGGATTCGAGGCTACGCGCTGACCGGCAGGGATGAATTTCTGGAACCCTATGAGGCGGCCAAAGCTTCCTATGGGATAACGATCTCCGAAATTAAAGACATGATCACCCACAACCCGTCCCAGTCGACCCAATTAAACGAAATCGAAGCGCTGGCCGTCCGCTGGCAGAAAGAGGTCGCGCTGCCGGTTATTCAGGCCAGAAGAGATATTGTGACCGGTCCACCCGGCGCCGACATGAGCAGGGTTATTGCCCTGGTCGAGCAGCAAACCGACCGAACGACAATGAATATAATCCGCGACAACATCACGCAGTTCGTCGATGCACAGAGCGGACTTCTTACCCAGCGGGAAATCAGCACCCGGCAGGCCGCCGCGCGCAGTATCTGGATCGTGGTCTTTGGTACCGGCCTCGCCGTCGTTTTGGGAACGGGTGCCATGGTTTATACCATCCGTGCCATCATGCAACAGGTGGGTGGCGAGCCGAGCGCGATTGCCGGAATTGCAGAGCAGATTGCGCGCGGCAACTTGGACGTGAAGAACGTGACCGAGGCCCGGGCCGCGACCGGCATAAACGCCGCCATAGGGGCCATGCTGATCTCGCTCAGGGAAAATCGGGCTCAAATCCAGCTGAAGGACTGGCTTAAGACGGGGACCGCACGGCTGAACGAGGCTATGCGCGGCGATCCGGAAATCGACACGTTGGCCTCAAAGGTGATTTCCGAGGTTTGTTCCTACCTCGACGCCCAGATAGGCGCTTTTTATCTCGCGCAGGAGACTGCCACACCGGTGCTGTCGCTTCTAACCAGTTACGCCTACCCCAAACGCAAAGATCTGTCCAATATTTTCAAACCGGGAGAGGGGCTCGTCGGACAGGCGTTCCTGGAAAAACGGCAGATTCTCGTCAGCAAAGTGCCTGCGGACTATGTCAAAGTGACCTCCGGCCTGGGTGAACACACCCCCCGGTTCATCTGCGTGACCCCGTTCCTGTACGAAGGCCGCGTAAAGGGCGTTGTCGAAATAGGGACGCTTTACGAAATAACCGACCGCGAACTGGAATACTTGGCGCAGGCGATGCCCGCACTCGGGGTGGCCGTCGAAAGCGCCCAGAGCAGAACGCGGCTGGCCAGCTCGCTGGAGGAATCCCAGCAGCTTTCCGAGGAGCTGCAGGCTCAGCAGGAAGAGCTTAAAACCGCCAACGAAGAGCTGCAGGAGCAAGCCCAGCGACTCGAGGAGTCCGAGGAAAAACTTAAGACCCAGCAGGAAGAACTCCAGGCCAGCAACGAAGAATTGGAAGAAAAGAACGACCTGCTGGAACGTCAGAAAAGGGAAGTCCAGCTGGCCGGAAAGGACATCGAGGACAAGGCCGAGAAACTGGCTTTGGCCAGCAAATACAAATCCGAGTTCCTGTCGAATATGTCCCACGAGCTCAGGACGCCCCTGAACAGCCTGTTGCTCCTGGCCCAGGGTCTGGCGCAAAACAAGAACGGCAATCTGACCGACGAGCAGGTTGAATCCGCAGGGATCATCCACGCAGCCGGCAGCGACCTGCTCAACCTGATCAACGAGATCCTCGATCTTTCCAAGATTGAGGCCGGACGCATGGATTTGCACATCGGCAAAGTGCCCGTGAGCGATCTGGCGGACGGTGTCAGGACCTCTTTCGGGCACATGGCTCATGACAAGGGCCTGGAGCTCGAAGTCATCGTGGACCAGGAGGCACCAGCCGAGATCACCAGCGATCGAAAACGCCTGGAGCAGATTATCCGCAACCTGGTTTCAAATGCTATCAAGTTCACGGAAAATGGGAACATCCAGGTCATTTTCAGCCGACCGGCCCCATCGGGCGATCTGGTCAACAGCGGGCTTATCTCCAGCGAATGGCTGGCCATTGCGGTCAAGGACACCGGCATCGGCATCACTTCTGAACAGCAGAAGGTCATTTTCGAAGCGTTTCAGCAGGCAGACAGCGGAACGGCAAGAAAATATGGAGGAACGGGCCTGGGGCTTTCCATTTCAAGGGAACTCATACGCCTTTTGGGTGGTGAAATTCAGCTCGAAAGCAAGCCGGGTAGTGGATCGACCTTCACAATATACCTTCCTGTCGCTGTGTCGGCAAACCGCAAGGTCGCCCCGAGCCGTACCGCCACGGTCACTGTCTCCAGGGCCGATGAGAGCATATCGCACGGCTTGAGGCGGCCGAAACCTGCTGTCGTTCAGATAGAAGACGACCGCCAACAGCTGGGAAAAGACGACCGCATCATCCTGATCATCGAGGACGATGCCAACTTTGCCCGTCTGCTCCATAAGAAGTGTCAAGAAAAGGGCTTCAAATGCCTGGCTGCACCCACCGGAGAGGCCGGACTGGAGCTCGCACAAGAGTACCTGCCCAGTGCGGTGATCCTCGATATCCGCCTTCCCGGCATGGATGGCTGGGACGTGCTGAGCGCGCTCAAAGAAAACACCAGGACCCGCCACATCCCGGTGCATATCGTCTCCGTTGAGGAAACCTCTACCGAAGCCCTGCGCAAGGGTGCGGTCGGACACGCCACTAAACCGCTCGGCCAGGAAGATCTTGAAGAAACCTTCCATAGGATCGAACAGGTTTCGGCTGCCGGACCGAAGCGTCTGCTGGTAGTAGAAGACGACCCGAAGATCCGCGCTGCGACCGTCAAGCTGATCGGCAATGGGGACGTGAAGGTGGACGAAGTCGCAAACGCGGCCGAGGCCTTTGAAGCGCTGCGTTCCTCCCGCTACGATTGCGTGGTTATGGACCTGGGGCTGCCGGACATGGACGGTGGTGAACTGCTCGCCAGGCTCGAAAGCGAAGGCGTGAATCTGCCTCCTGTGATCGTCCACACCGCCCGCGACCTCACCCGTGAAGAGGAAGCCGATATCCGCGAACGGGCAGAGTCCATCGTCATTAAGGACGTCCGATCCCAGGAGCGGTTGTTGGACGAAGTATCGCTCTTTTTGCACCGGGTCGTGGGCCGGATGTCGGAGAACAAGCGCAAGATCATCCGCTCCCTGCACGACACGGACGAGGCGCTGCGGGACAAAAAAGTGCTTGTAGTGGACGACGACATGCGCACGACATTTGCCGTGTCGCGTCTCCTGGCCGAACGGGGAATGCTGCCGATCAAGGCCCAAAACGGTGAGCGGGCACTACAGCTGCTCGACGAGCATCCAAACACGAACCTGGTGCTCATGGACATCATGATGCCCGTGATGGACGGCTACGACGCCATAAACCGGATCCGTGCCCAGGAAAGATTCCGCAACCTGCCGATCATCGCGCTGACGGCCAAGGCCATGCCGGAGGATCGCGCCAGATGCCTGGCGTCCGGTGCCAGCGACTACCTGACCAAGCCGGTAGACCCGGGGCGTCTGATCTCCATGATGCGGGTATGGCTTTACCGATAGGGGCAAATCTATGGAGCGCAGGAACGTTGTGAATGACGGCCAAATAGAACGAATCGAGCTCGATCTCCTGCTGGAGGCTGTCTACCGGCGCTATGGCTATGATTTCCGTTCATACGCCCGGGCATCCATCCGGCGCCGGACCAGACTCTTTCTTTCGAAACTCGGATACGCATCGGTATCCGAAATAATTCCGATGATCCTACGTGACAGGGAGCTGTTTAACCGGCTCGCGCATTATTTTTCAATTGCGGTAACCGAAATGTTTCGCGACCCGTTCGTCTATAAAGCGGTGCGGAACAAGGTGATCCCGGTGCTCAGAACCTGGCCGCATTTTAAAATCTGGCATGCCGGGTGTGCGACAGGCGAAGAAGTCTATTCGTTGGCCATCGTGCTCAAAGAAGAAGGCGTTTACGAACGGGCCACCATTTATGCCACCGACTTCAATGACGAGGCCCTGGAACAGGGCCGGGAGGGAATTTTCGAGATCGGAAAATTGCAGGAGGCCACCCGAAACTACCAGCAGGCGGGCGGCAAAGCCTCGCTTGGAGAGTACTACCACGCGCGCTACGATGCTGCGGCCATGGATTCGGCTCTTAAGGAACGCATCGTCTTTTCCGGACATAACCTGGCATCTGACAGCGTTTTTGGAGATATGCATCTGGTCTTCTGCCGCAACGTGCTCATCTACTTTAACCGCGAACTCCAGAACCGGGCGCTGGGACTTTTCACGGAAAGTCTGGTGCACGGAGGATTCTTGTGCCTGGGAACGAAGGAGGACCTGCAATTCTCAAATGCAAGCGGCAGCTACGACATCGTGGATGACGAGGCGCGCATCTACAAAAAGAAGAATGTGGCGTGAGCACTGAAGAAATCCAACGGGTGGCCCGCGACGGGCAATACAAAGCCATTTTGATGGGAGGGTCGGCCGGCGGCCTGGAGGCGCTCGAAATAATCCTGTCCGCCCTTCCTTCGGATTTTGTGATGCCGGTGCTCGTGGTCCAGCACCTTCACGCGAGCGATGGCGGATCATTCTCAAAACATCTTGCCCGCACAATTCATCTTCTGGTGGTCGAGCCCTGCGACAAGGAACGAATCGAACAGGGGCGCATCTATACCGCACCGGCCAACTACCACATGCTCGTGGAGCGCGACGGCACCATTGCGCTTTCGGTCGACGAACGGATCAACTGGTCGCGGCCTTCCATCGATGTGCTCTTCGAAAGCGCTGCTACCGCCTGGGGAGCCGGGCTTGTCGCCGTCATTCTTTCCGGCGCCAGCGCCGACGGAGCAAGGGGCATGCAAGCGGTCAAAATGGCTGCTGGTCTCACCATTGCTCAGGAACCTGCCAGTGCGAAACATCCGGTCATGCCCCAAGCGGCGATTGATATCGGTGCGGTGGACCAAGTGTTGCGGCCGGCGGAAATCGGGCAGCTGTTGGCCGAGCTTAGCGAGCAGAACAAATCACGGGCTGTTAGGCTGCACAAAGTGTAAAATGGGCTTATGGGAGGACCTAAAGATGACCGATAAACAGAAGATCTTGATCGTAGACGACATGCAAGAGAACCTCGTCGCCCTCCGGCAGGTCCTTAGCGAGCTCGATGCCGAACTAATCGAAGCCACCACAGGTAATCAGGCTCTCACCGCCACACTCGACCACCACTTCGCTGTGGCGATCCTGGATGTGATGATGCCGGGGATGAACGGGTACGAATTGGCCGAGCACCTGCGGGGGGATAAAAAAACCCAGGTCATCCCGATCGTGTTCGTTACCGCATCCTACGCGGACGAACATCACCAATTTAAGGGCTATCAGGCGGGTGGTATCGACTATATCGTAAAACCCTACGCCCCTGAAGTCCTGCTCGGCAAGGTGAAAGTGTTTCTCGAGATGGACCGCGACAAGCGCGAGTTGCAAAGGCACCGCGACCACCTCGAGGCGCTGGTTGCCGAGCGAACTGCCGCGCTGGAAGAGCGGGTCAAGGAGGTCAAGTGTCTTTACGCAATTTCCAGCCTGGTCGCCAAGCCGGGTGAATACATCGAAAAGGCACTGCAGGATGCGGTGGGCCTGATTCCGCAGGGCTGGCAATATCCCGATGTTGCCTGCGCCCGGATTTCCTTCGAAGGACAGAAATTCATTACAAGCAACTTCAGAAAGACAGTTTGGAAACAATCCACCGACATCGCGCTCACCGGCGAGGCCGTCGGAAAAGTGGAGGTTTTCTACCTCGAGGAAAGGCCCGCATGTGACGAAGGACCGTTCCTCAAGGAGGAAAGGGAACTGATCGACGACATCGCCAGACAACTCGGCGTGATGATCCAGCGGGAAAAGGCGGAATGGGAGAGGGAACGACTGCTCTCGGCCATCGAGCAGGCCGGTGAGATGATCGTCATCACCGATTCCCAGGGAGACATCCAATATGTCAACCCGGCTTTTAACCGGACAACGGGCTATAATCGCCAAGAGGCACTCGGTCAAAACCCGCGCCTGCTCAAAAGCGGCCAGCAGGACCAGGCCTTCTATCGGAATTTATGGCAAACCATCTCCGGCGGCCGCTTCTGGCAGGGACGCATGGTGAATAAGCGCAAGGATGGAACCCTCTTCACCGAGGAGGCGACGATTTCCCCGGTTCGCGACGCTTCGGGACCGATCGTCAGCTATGTGGCCGTGAAACACGATATCACGGAACAACTGAAACTGGAGGCCCAGTTGCAGCAAGCACAAAAATTGGAATCCGTGGGCAGGCTGGCCGGCGGTGTGGCCCATGACTTTAACAATCTCTTGTCGGTGATCCTGGGTTACGGCGAAATTGTTCTGGAGAAACTGGAGGGGGGGCATCCTCTCAGGGAACCGTTGCAGGAGATTTATGAGGCTGCCAATCGCGCCAAAGACCTGACGCGCCAGTTGCTGGCCTTCAGCCGCAAACAGGTTCTGGAAGTGCGTGTCGTTGACATCCGCCATATCGTATCTGGTTTTGACAAGCTCTTGCGGCGCATGATCGGCGAAGACATCGAGCTCATGCTGGAGCTGGGCTCTGCGTCATTGCCCGTCAAAGCCGATATCTCCCAAATAGAACAGGTGCTGATGAACCTGGCCGTCAACGCCCGCGACGCCATGCCCGATGGCGGCACTTTGCGCATCGAGACCTCCGCGACAGAGCTTGATCAGACCTATGCCGCGGAAAAACCCGGCGTGACACCCGGCCCCTATGTTATGATCGAGGTGAGCGATACGGGCACAGGGATGGACAGCAAGATCTTGGAACGTCTCTTCGAGCCCTTTTTCACAACCAAGGGTGTGGAAAAGGGCACCGGTCTGGGGCTGGCCACTTCATACGGCATTATCAAGCAGCACGAGGGCAATATCTGGGTTTACAGTGAACCGGGCCGGGGAACTGTCTTCAAAATCTACCTGCCTCTGGCCGTTGAGACAGAAAAGCCGGCAACCCCCGCCCCGGTACGGCCGGAACCGATTGCCGGCACGGCGACGATCCTTGTGGTTGAAGATGATCTCTCCGTGCGCAAGCTGACATGCAGCATCCTGGCCGCCAAGGGATATCGGGTGCTAACGGCTCAAAGCGCGAAAAACGCCGTCGAAATGGCGCAACACCACGATTCGCCTGTTCACTTGCTGATCACCGATGTGGTCATGCCGGGCATGAATGGCCCTGAAGTGCATCGTCGCATCGCAGAATTCCATCCTCAGGTCAAGGTGCTTTACATGTCCGGTTATACGGGAGATATGATCACTCGCCAAGGTATTTTAAACGAGGGCATTCACTTCATCCCGAAACCTTTCACGGTCAACCGGCTGCTGGAGAAGGTGGCCCATGTTTTAAGTTGATCAAACGACCGGCATCGGCGACAAGGAATTATAAGTGCAAAGGTTAAGCTTTGGTGAGCTTCAAAAAGAAGTGCAATTTAACCGAGTTTGAATGGAAAATGGATTTGACGCGAATACCTACCTATGAAGAATTAGAGGAACGGGTTCGGGAGCTTGAAAACGCGGAACGCGAACGCAAGGAGGTCGAAGAGGCTCTCCGTCAGGACGTGGACAAATTCCGGCGGTTGTTCGAACTGGAGTCGGACGCGCTGGTCCTTATCGACAACGCGAACGGCCGCATCCTGGAAGCCAATCGATCGGCGACCGAGATCTATGGCTACAGCCGGAAACAACTGTTAAAACTGCGCAATGTCGATCTTTCAGCCGAACCGCAGCGCACCAGTCAGGCCACCCGGGACGAACTGCCGATAGTACCGGTGCGCTACCACCGAAAAAAAGACGGGACCGTCTTTCCGGTGGAGATCACGGGGAGCCACTTCGAATGGCGGGGCCGCAAAGTGCACATCGCCGCCATCCGGGAAATCGGCTGGCGCCTGCATATTGAGGAGGAGCTTCGGGCAAGCGAACAAAGATACCGGACCCTGTTCGAACGGAATCTAAACCCCATCGCCATCATCGATAGGACCGGCCGGTACATTGAGGCGAATCCGGCGTTCCTTGAATTTACGGAAAAAACCAAGGAACAACTCCTGCAAATGACCTACTTCGATTTTGCGCCTCCGGGAAAAGAGGATATCCAGGAAAAGTTAAGTCGCTCGTTTTGGGAAACCGGAGGGACCTTTGAAAAAGAATATTTTATCGACGGAAAGCTGAAAATCCAGGAACTCACCGTCTCGCCCATTTCCTACCGGGGGACCGATGCGGTGGTCGGTGTGGGAAAAGATATTACCGAACGCAAGCGGTCCGATGCCAACCGGAAAAAAATGGAAGAAGAACTGATAAAACGCAATCAATTCATTGAAACCATTTTGGATAATCTACCCATCGGATTGGCTGTCAACTATATCGATGAAGGAAAAGCAACCTACAGCAATAAAAAGTTCGAGGAAATATACGGGTGGTCGAAGGAGGAGCTTGATGATGTCGAAAATTTCTTTCAAAAAGTTTATCCGGATCCCGTGTATCGAGAGAAAATAAAAAGGCAGGTTTTCCAAGATATTCAATCCGGGGATCCGACAAGAATGATTTGGGAGGGCTTGGAGGCAACGGGAAAAGATGGACGCAAAAGGATTATTTTCGCCAAGAATATTCCTCTCTTAGAACAGAACTTGATGATCTCTACGGTTCAGGACATTACTGAAAGGCAATACTTGCAGAACCGGCTCCAGCAGGCGCAAAAACTGGAGGCCCTCGGCACACTGGCCGGCGGTATTGCCCACGATTTCAATAATATTCTGTCGGCGATCATCGGATACACAGAACTTGCGCTGGATTCCCCTGAAAAGAGCACAACTTTCCACGATAACCTGCAGCAGGTTTTCGCCGCCGGGATGCGGGCGAAAGAACTGGTAAAGCAAATATTGGCCTTTGCGAGACAGTCGGAAGAAGAGCTCAAGCCGATTCGGCTGGATAAAAGCGTACGTGAGGTGCTTAGATTCATTCGCTCATCGGTTCCCACAACGATCAAAATAGAGCGAAGCCTGGAGACGGATTCCGTTGTCATGGGCAACGCCACTCAAGTCCATCAGATATTGATGAACCTATGCACCAATGCCGCGCAGGCCATGGAGGCAGAGGGCGGGGTACTGGAAGTCAGCTTAAAGAGTGCCAAAATTGACGGCAGCTACCAAACAGGAAAAACGATATTGAAGCCGGGAGAATATGTCGAAATCAAGGTGTCGGACACGGGCGTCGGTATTTCACCTGATATTATCGAGTCCATTTTTGACCCGTATTTTACCACCAAGGGGCCGGGCGAAGGAACCGGCATGGGCCTGGCGTTGGTTCATGGAATTGTCGAAAGCTACGGCGGGAAAATTACGGTAGACAGCAAACCGGGAGCGGGAACCGTCTTTACGATCTACCTGCCGAAGGTAAAAAAGCAAAAGGAAATTATCTCTCACGAAGCGGAAATCCTGCCGGGCGGAACCGAACATATTTTGTATGTTGACGATGAGCTTCCTCTCGCCAGCATGGGCGGCCGCGCCCTTGAAGGTCTGGGTTATACGGTGACGACAAGAACCAGCAGCGAGGAGGCGCTGGAGCTTTTTCGGGCCAAACCGAACGAATTTGATCTGGTTATCACCGACATGACCATGCCCCATATGACGGGCGATCAGCTGGCGGCTGAAATGATGAAAATACGGTTTGATATCCCGATTATTCTTTGTACCGGATACAGCAAAAAAATATCGGGCAAAACAGTATCCGATATCGGTATCAGGGCTTTTGCATACAAACCCATCGTAAGGGCTGATTTGGCCAAAACGGTCCGCAAAGTGCTGGATGAGGCCAGTCAGAATTCAAAAGCTTGAAAAAGATTAGAATTCTAACAGGCAAATGGGTGCCGGTGATCGGGCTATCCGTAACGATAATCTCGTATGGCTTTATCACCTATTTGGCCGTCCTGCTGGGCAGCCTCCAATTCGAGACAACGCCTCTGCCTCACAAGCCCCCGGTTGAAGATGTCTTCTTTCTCGTCTATGCCAACTATCTGGAATATACGTTGCAGCGAGGCATTCTCTGGTTGGGAATCGCCGCATCATATCTTTTCCTGCCGGGCTTGGTCTCCGCCCTTCTCTCACTGCCGGTTTCTTTGGCGTGGAGACTCCCACTGAGGGTTCTCGTCCTTCGCCGCTTCGGAGCGCGGAAGAGGAGCAGGAGCCTTCGAAAAGCGCTTCGACAGCGCGTGGCCCCCATGGGTCACGTGTACACCCTGGCAGACCGGGACTTCAAGACGCCGTGGTACATTCGGTTTCCGCTTATCTTCGCGCAGCTCGTTTTCCTTCACTTTCGAGAGCGTCGGATCAGGTCGCCGAGAGGCATCCGCCGTGTCTCCTCAAGCCTCGACGTTCTCTGGGCTCGGAATATAAACTGGGTGGTATCCTTTTCCAAGGCGTTCTCTTTGCGTTCTTCGGACACGGTCTGGAGAGATCTGGTCCAATCTCTCACGGCCAAGGTCGAGGCAGTACTTATCGATGTGCATGAGGGTTCCCCCAACCTCGAGTGGGAGATTAGAAAGTGTGTAGAGGAAAACTATCTGCACAAGACCATGTTCATGACCCCGGGCGATCGGCGCGAAGAGGCGGTTTGCCTGCTCGCCAAGCTTGGGCTCGGACACCTAACCGGCGATAAGCTCGTCGTCTACGACACAGTCGGGTTGGAAGAAGACGCGCGACTTCGCACCTTCCTTGAGTCGCGCCAGGCCTTGGAACCTCGGCCGGGTCGTGCTCGGCTGACGAGCCACTTTAAGGCCGCCTCGGTCATGATCGGACCGATCCTATGGGTACTGATATTGTTTGTCGCCCTGCACGCTTTCCTGGGGGAAGACAGACACCCAGAAGCGAACCGTTTCGGGCCTCTCGTTGGGCGTCTCCGGCAAAAGCCGACCCGGGACGCAGCGTTCGGCGATTTGCATCGCGCCGTGTCCATATCAGGGACAACACACAGCGCTCCATGGATTGATGATTTCGATAAGGCCGTCACACCGGAGCTGAAAGAGCTGTGGGAAGACGAACCGGGCCGCCGGCGGGAAATCTTGGCCGTACTTAAAGATGCCGGCACCCCTGGTGGAGCTGAGATCTGGAAGCGGGCTCTCTCGGACGCCGGGCAAGTGGGCGGACTGACCTTCGATGAGGTCATCGGGGGTATCGCCGCTGCGCGTTCGACAAAAAACCTTCCGGATCTTCTCAAACTATTCAGGCAGGGTGAGCCTGATACGCGGCTCAAGGTCCTCCGGGCGCTGGGTGAGCTTGGGGATAACTCGGTCGTCCCCATCCTCCTGGCCGATATTATTCTACAGCCCGAGGGAGCGCAACCGCTTAAACTGATGCAAGAGGCGACCTCGGCGCTTCAGAAGATCCTCCGTCCCAAACCACCGTTACGGGCGATCGGGCCTAACAGCAAACCGGCCGCGCTCATTGCCGTGCTCAGTTGCCCGGGATCCGATCAGGCTTCACTCCTGTACAGACTGATGCCCTTCATTGCCAATAGCCATTGGAAGCAACACAACACAAATTTTCGCGGCACCGAGCCGAAGATTATACTGTACGGGAAGATTGAGACCCGAGATCTCCTTGTATCGTACCCGACGACAGCAGGGTACCGAGTCTTTCAAGAGTTTCCCGATCTGAGATATCGGTGGAGCGGCCTGATGGAGTACGGAGAGCGGCTTGATGCCGTCTTATTGGAGGTGAGCGCCACTCGCGGTATCGACGCCTTAGTGAAGCAACACGTCGCCGTGGCCCATATGCTGGGCATTCCAAGAGTGGCCGTGCTTATCAACACCGGGAATGCCCCGTTAGAAACGGGTCGCCTCGCCTCGTTGGAAAGGGAACTGCACGAACTGCTGGGCGGGACCGGATTCGTTGATTCAAACGTGGTCATCGTGGCTGGTCCTGTGCCCAATGTGGACGAAATTTTCAACGACAATGCCGCTCGTACCGGTGTCAAAAAGCTCTTTGCGGCCATCGACGCTTGGCCGACGCGCCCGGCGCTGGCGGAGCGACCGACGCGTTTCCCGATCGGCGGCGTCTTTCAGATTCCTGACAAAGGTACGCTGGTAACCGGATTTCTTGAGCAGGGTGTCCTATCGCCGGGAGACGTTCTGGAGGTCGCCGGCGACACCGCCGGCGCGCAGGTGGTGGCGGGTGAGCGCCTCGACTTTCCGGGGTCTGATGATGTTGTGGGACTCTGGATTCGAGACGGAAGAACCGAGCGGTTGCGGGCAGGTCAGGTCCTGGCGCAGCCCGGCACGCTTACGGCCCACGACAAATTCGCAGCCTGGGCGTATGTGCTGTCGGAGGAAGAAGGCGGCCCGCGCAACCTTGTTGTCGGCACGATCGGCGGCGTGCAGGAGGAAAAGGCCGCCTTTTCTCCGGGCGCGGTATTCGCGTTCCAGTTCTGCAATGCGTTTGTCAGCCCCAAGCACCTGCGTTGGGGCTCGCAAGTGGACACACCGCCCGAAGAGTTGCGGCTGGCAGATTTCAAACCGGCCCGGGGCTGGGTCACTCTTGAGGTAAGTTTGGAATATCCGGTTCCGATTCAACGCGGTCAGCGCTTCCGGCTCTTCTCCGACGGCGAGCTCGTGGCAGCCGGAGCAGTGACGGAGGTCATAGAGTAACCCGCCTTTAGGCACCCCTCTTACAGCGTAACAAGGACCCCTCTAAAAATTGATTCACCAGGAATTGATGCGTGGCCCGACCCCCAATCCGAATCCGGTCAAATTTCGGATTGCCTTGACTTGACATATTCCAATGGCCATATTTCCTGATTATCTGTTGATATTCTCCATCCGGCCATATCCCTTCACACGTCTCTTGGAAAGGCCCGAGTTGATAGAAAGAATCTATCGAAGCCTATTTTAAAGATCTGAAACCAGATTTTGAAGATGACGATACTATCATCAAAATTGAATTTACTATTGAATGATGGTTCTGTCATATGATGTTCTTGCGGGGCTGAATATGCTGTGTTAACTGCTGCGGGCATTCTTATTATAACTCTCACGCCGCGGGTACGGCCTTGCGGGCAATGAGCGGTACCAGGACGGCACCGAGCGCGCAGGTGACGAGCAGGTACGTCATGGCGCCGCTGTAGCCGACCATAAAGGAGTGCTTGAAGATCGGCAGGATCTCGGCCTCGAGGCCGGCGGTGAGCTTGCCCAGCACCTGCAGGACTTGGCTCGGGTCCGAGAGCAGGCTCCTGACCAGGTCCTGATCTTGGCCGCTGAGCACGATGTGATGTTGTGCGAGCGCGGCCGTCAGACTGCGCCGGTCGAGCTCCTCGAATATCAAGCCGCCGATGGCCAGCCCGACGCTGGAGCCGAAATTCCAGATCGAATAGAGCACGCCGATGATCAGGCTCGCCGAGGCCGGAGGGAAGGCCGAGGTAGCGGCCAGCGCCGAGGTCGCCTGTTGCAGTCCCCAGCCGAACCCGAAGAGCCCTAGGCCGACCAGGACCAGCCACACCGGGCTCGCCGGCTCGAAGAAGATCTGCACCAGCGCGGCAATGGCCAGGAAAATCTGTCCGGCGACCAGGAACGGCATCGGCCCGTTACGATCGACAAGTTTACCGATCACCGGCGGGACGATGACCACCAGCGATGAGATCGGCAGCAGCATCAAACCGGCGACATAGGGAATTTCATTGCGGACGGTCTGTAGGTAGAGCGGCGCCATGAAACTGCCGAGGGCGATGAAGCCGCCGAGCGTTAGGGCCATCACGCTGCAGGCTAAAAGTTGCGGACGTCGCAGCAGCTTGAAGTCGATGATCGGCGACGATACGCGCCTCTCGATCCCGATGAAAACGCTGAGTAAGACCAGGGCGGTGGCGCCGGTCGCAAGGGTGGCCGGCGCATCCCAGCCCCAGTTGTTGCCTTTTATGATCGCCGTTACCAGCGCCGCCATTCCGGGGGTCAGAAAAGCGAGACCCAGCCAGTCGACCCTTTCGTGCATCAGGCGCGGCGTCTCCTCGACCGACCGCCAGGCGATGGCAAAGCCGAGGATGACCACCGGCACGTTGACATAGAAAGCCCACCGCCAGGAGAGCGCCGAGAGGCACAGGCCGCCCAGCACCGGCCCTACCGCCATGCCGAAGCCGGTGACGCTCATGAACACCGCCATCGCTCTCCCCTGCTCGGCTTCGGGAAAGTGATGGCTCACCAAGCCGACCGCGCAAGTCAGCACGATCGCCCCGGCAATGCCCTGAGCGAACCGGCAGGCGATGAGGAACTCCGGATCTTCAGCCGTCCCGGCCAGAAACGACGCCAGCGCAAAGACAATCACACCGGTGTAGAGGACGCGTCTACGGCCGTAGATGTCGCCGAGCCGCCCCATCGTGACCATGAACACCGTCAGCATCAGGAAGAAGGCGTTCATCACCCATTGCAACTCGTCGACACTGGCGTGAAGCTCCCGTTGAATGCCGGGAAGGATGGTGTTGACGATGGTGAAGTCTATGAAGACGACAAAGCTGAGGATGCTGATCCCGATCAGGGCCAGCCAACGCTTTTGAGATTCACCAGCCATTCTTTCCCCCTTTACGAACAGATGCCGTTGTGGTCTCGGGCACCTTTTCCGGAAGACGACCATCGGTCGGTGTGTCCCACCCCCGGCCGCTGACGCAGGGTTCGTCGGAAGTAAAAATATAAGAAATCGCTGCTGTCCCGTTAAAATTCATATCATAATCACTAATCGCGGTTTGACACCCATTTCCCCGGTAATGCGATATTCGAGTCCGGTCACTTTTCTACTAACGAGGCAGGTATGCAGAATCAACTACAGAAAAGTCGGATTCGCGAATGATGAGTCGGACGTTACGACCTTTTGCATACATGTTTGTTCGCACAGACCAGACCTTTTCTCCGGAAGGCAGCGACCGCAATTGTACTTCGACAGGTTCGATCCAAGGCCATGACTGATCAGACACAAATGATTTGGCAACTTTGATAATCTGTTCTTTTATGATTTCCATCACATTCTCTCGCTATTCTGGAGGTGCGCACACCGGCGGCGGAGAGGCAACGACGACTTGCACTGAAAACCTTTGTGTCCCCACTAGGATTGTCCCAATCTCAGAACCCTCGAAGACAAGCTGCTGGAGGGTGACATAGCCGTTCGCAATCGGGAATCGTACTCCTCGCAGGAGACCAATGACACCATAAGCCGCAAGCTGACCGACACTTTCAGCCAAAGCCTCCTCAAGGTATTGCAGGATTGCCGAGCGCATATAAGAAGACATCGCGAGGCGGGCACGAAAAGTTCGCAAGACTCCCAGCCACGGGGATAGAAATCAATGAACCGGTTCATGCACCCTCGCCAGCTGTTGTGTAGTTGCGGAACCAGCTGTCGAATAGGTCACATCCCCAAATGCGGTCGTCATCCCCTCACCTGCCGGCAGCGAGGCATCTCCCGTCACGGATGGGCGTCGCCATAAACGTCCGGCCTGTACATCCGGCCCCACCTGGGCTAAACCAGGATTTCGAGGTCGTATAGCGACAGCTACGATTGTCCCGCGTGTGGCCTGAATATTACGCGCGCTTCTATGCAGGAAAAGAGCCATTACAGCAGTCAATCCTCCAGTTACGACCGCTCTTGCGAATGCTTGAGCGGCAATATCAATATCCTCATCCGTACGCGCATTAATGGATTTGGTTGCGAAAATTAGTAGGTCTTTTGCAACATCCGTGATAGACCATCCTACAAAAAACGCCCCCACTAAAAGAAGTCCAACATCGACTATTTCACCAACACCAAAGAAATGTGAACCGGCCCAAATACCGAGCGTGCCGACTAATATGACCAGTGCTTGCGGTGTAAGGAGTGGACCAATCTGATGTGCCAGGTTGGCGGGCATATACGCTTTTGAACGTAGTGATCGCCTCCTTAACGCGATCTGTACCGGAACAAGAGGTAGTAAAACGCGGCACGATAATCTCCTGAATTTCCGCCGCCGCCGGTGAGCAGTGGCCCAAGCTCATACCAAACTTGCACGGCCTTTACGTAAAACTGCAATCTTCTCGATGCAGTGCCGGGGCGAAGCTCACGAAGGCGAAGTCTGGCCTGCTCGAATGGTTATACGCTATGGCTAAATTAGATTATAGACATAAAATCCAAGGAGTAAAGCACCTCTAGTGCCCGCAAACGGAATTGTATGCGTCTTAAAGCCAAGGGATAACTTGTCGGTGCTGGATAAGCTCTCCATATGGAGCCCCAACCCGAGGCGGCAGCGTGGCGAGCCGGACCACGTCCACCGCTGCCTGAGCGGGACTCTGGGCCGAAGACATATCATTAAACCACGGTCGGGATGCATCCGTGTCCACCATCCCCGGGCAGGCCGAATTGATGAGAATTCCTCTTTTTGATGCCTCATCCTTCATCAGACGTGCCAAAATCTTGGTCGAGGCGACTTGCGCGATCTTAGATGGGATGTTGATCCATTCCGGCCACCCAAGGACCGTTGCCTGACCTGTTTCTACGAGATGGACATATTCGTCCATCAGCCTCTCGATGTCTTCCAGCGATTGGGTTGCAATATCGAACTTCCGATGGAGGTCGGTCGGCAGATTGCGCAGCGTTCCAAACGCACTTGCCACAACGATGAAACGCGCATTGTCCTTTAGCATCGGCCCGAACTCGCGGATCATCCGGAAGGTGCCGTGATTGTTCGTGTTGACGAAAAGCGCAACCTGTTCGGCCTGGGAAATGTCGGGGGAGATCCGGGCGGCTGCATTGGAGATCACGATGTCCACTCCCCCATGCCGTGTTCGAATCGTTTCGGCGAAAGCGGCAACACTTGCGTCGTCGGTAACGTCGAGCAGGTGAAAGATCGGCGAGAGACCTCGATCACCCAGCTGACGGATCGCATGCTCCCCTCGGGCGGCATTGCGCGCGGTAAGATAAACGGAGGCTTCCGGTCCAAGGTCCCGGCAGAGAGCTTCCACGAGGGCGAAGCCCAGTCCCTGGTTCGATCCGGATACGAGAGCGACTTTGTTCATCATGAGCCTCAGAGAAAAAGGGTCTTTTTGCCCCCGAAAAACTCAACATAGGCCTATTTCAGAGGGCAGAATTGGCAATTATCCGCTCCATATCAATCAGCTGGCGTGGCCCCAGACTCTGATCGAGCACACGTGGGCCCCGTGTTGGACCGCGATGCTGTCTATCGCAGGAACGATACCCGGCCCGTGGCGACATCATGCATCGCGCCGACCAACTTCAGCCGGTTTCCGACAACGAGATCTTTTAAGACCGCACTTCGCTCGGTTAGCGCTTGCACGGTCAAGCGCACGTTCTCGTCCGCTACCTTCTGAACAAACGCTTTGTTCCCGGAAGTCCGATCGTCGCGGATGTCCTTCACCGCATAGACGGCCGGAGCGATGTTGCTGAGGGTCTGCGTCAGGTTCCCGAGTCGAACGTTGTCACACGCCCCCTTGATCGCGCCGCACTCTGTGTGGCCCAGCACAACGACGAGCTTTGCTCCGGCAAGCTTGGTGGCAAACTCGATACTGCCGATGATATCGGTGTTGGCGAAGTTGCCGGCTATCCGAGGACTGAAGATGTCGCCAATCCCCTGATCAAAAACAAGTTCAGGGGGAACACGCGAGTCGATGCAGCCCAGTACCACGGCGAACGGGTATTGCCCCGCAGCCGTCTCCCGGACTTGTGCCATCAGGTTACGCTGCAGCATCTTTCCGCTTATGAATCGCTCGTTGCCTTCCTTGAGCGCGCTGAGCGCGTGCTCCGGCGTCATGTTGCGCTGCGACTCTTTTGACATCGCTGGAATCTCAGCCGCTAACGTGCGGCCTGACACGGTAAGCAAGGCTCCAGCCGCGGCTGCGACGGGCATCAATTTGAGTAGTTGGCGTCTGTTCATCATTTTGTCTTTCTTTCCTGCAAAACCGTTGCGGTGGTTTAGCGCTCAGCGTGAGCGGGGCGGCTTTTTGCGTCCGACTCCACGCTTTTGTGCAGCTATTTATTTCTCCAATAAATAGCCTGGGGTATAGAATCTCCAGGCTCTCGACACAGCCTGAATCAAGAGGCAAGCCATAGGGCCATACTTTAAATACTAAATGTTCTTGTTAACCAGCTTGGTGCCTATTCCTTTTCTTTGATACTCTTTAGTTACTGAGATGTCATTAATTTCACCGAAGTTTTTATACAACCGAGTTGATGGATATGTCCGCAATAATGAAAGACTAAATCCGACAATTTTACCATTATATTTCGCAACCAATGGTAAAGCGCAGTCATTACCGACCTGTTCAATGAACCAAAGGGCGCAATCCTCATGACCCGTTGCTTTTAATGTGAATATAGGATCATTCTGAGTATGGAATTCTACCATCTCCCTGAAGAGTTCGGCAATTATGTCCTTATCAGATTTATTAACTTATCTAATATTCATGTCCGATCATGCTAACGCCCAACTTGATGGGTGCGCATGAAGCGTGACGGAATGAGCATCCTTCTCAAAGCTGATGCCTTGTCAAAATCATGGGTAATCCTGGCGCGTGGGGCGAACGACAATATTGCTTATATGCACGTGGGGCGGCTGGGTGACAATATGGAGGATTGCATTTGCAATGTCATCTCCTATCAGCAATGGACCGAA
This sequence comes from uncultured delta proteobacterium, assembly GCA_963769935.1. GTDB lineage: Bacteria > Desulfobacterota > Desulfobacteria > Desulfobacterales > JAFDCJ01 > JAFDCJ01. The sequence goes on from CAVYNY010000016.1 coordinate 339,429, forward strand.
TTTCTCATGAAAGCTAGTCACCAATTCTTCGCTGTAGCCGGCTCCTGCCTGAAACCCGCTCAGTACGGCCCCCGGCTCAACCAGCGAAACGCGAACTCCTTTTGATCCGACTTCTCGCCGCAGTCCTTCAGCCAGTGCATGCACCGCAAACTTGGTAGCCCCATATACTGCGCTGAAGGGCGATATATTTCGCCCGACAGTCGATCCGATTATGACGATGTCGGCCGCCGATTTGGGATAGGCATTTTGTTGAATATCCACCATTTTTTGGGCCGCCTTTTGAATAAGAGCAAGCGCGCCGCTCACGTTGATTTTTAAAACTTCCTCAAATTGGGTCAGATCAGCGTCTTTGACTGAACCGCCCAGGCCCCTGCCTGCATTGGCAACGACAATGTCGGCCTCTCGTCCGAAACGATCGGTAGCCATGGCAAAGAGTTGCTCCACTACAGTATGGTCGGCGGCATTCCCGGCGACACTGCAAAACGCAGCGCCGATTTCATCTTCAAGCCCGGCCAGTTTTTCAGCGTTTCGCCCGTTGCCGACCACGCCAAAACCGGCAGCCACAAACTTTCGCAGCGTGGCTTCACCAATACCGGAGGTGGTGCCGGTTACTATGGCAATACGTTTATATTTACCAGACATATTTTTCACTTTCTCCTGGAATAATTATTAATAAGGAACTGGATGTCAAATTTTGATCGGTGATTAATTGATATTCTATAATCACAGATCAAGACCCCATTGTCTCTAATTTTAGTACTCAAAAATTTGAGGTTCAGCAAGTCAACTCAGTCAACCACGTGCCTTACTTCCCATAAATCATCGTTTTGTTGCGAATAAAACCGAGGCAGGATGCAGGGGGCATTCGGTATGGGCCCCCGAGTTTATTCAGCGACGGCTGAGGACAAATTCAAGCACCGTCTGGTTGAACTTCTCCGGCTCTTCATAGAACGGCATGTGCCCGCTGTGTTCAAAGAACACTGTTTTGGCACCTGCGATCTTTTCGCCCACATACGCGCTGCCCTGCCACGGGAACACCTTCGACTGCCGCCCCACGCACACCAGCACCGGCAATTTGACCTGCGGGAACAGATCACGCCAATCCAAATGCGTGTGGTCGGCCATGATGTCGGCCCGCACTTTGGGCGGGCATTTGTCGATCTCCCGGGCAAGTGATTCGACTTCTTCAGTTGTCGGCTGATAGGTCCCGCCGAAACACCCGGTTACCAGTCCCCGGGCCACGCCTCCCGCGTCATATTCCAGCCGGACGGTGAGCACGGACAGGGCCTCGGCGTCATAGCAGCCCGGCTGCCCCCAGCGCCATGTTTCGTTGTAGTACTGCCGCGGCGACTGATCCACACTCACGTGCCCCGCGAGGTGTTCGTTCCCAAAAAGATCCAGGTAACTCCAGATAATGCCCGCCCCCATGGACCATCCCAGCACCGTGACCCGTTCCAGACCCAGGGCCTCAATGAGATCCCTGACATCTTTGGCATAGCGCGCGATGCGATGTCCCCAGGTCACTTTCTCTGAGTCGCCGTGTGCACGCATGTCCGGGGCGATGACGCGGCAGGACTGCGCCAGGGGGGCAATATTTTTCCGGAAGAAGTTATGGGTACATGTCCACCCGGGGATCAAGATAAGCGGTGGACCTTCGCCGAAATCCTCATAATAGAGTTGGACCCCATCATTGGTTGTGATAGTCGGCATAACAATACGCTCCTTTCTGAAGTATACTGAAAACCGCGCCGAGCGCGAAACTGAGAGGCCGGGCGGGGGGCTAAAAATTAAATGATTTCAAATGCCCCAGCTTGCAAGGCTATAGAGCACCTTCATATTCGATTCGCCAGGCACGTTTCATGGAGCTTTTTTAACAAAACCCAGATAAACATGTCAATCCTTAGGGTTCACGAAAAAATTAATTCACAATTTTAGGCGTTGCGGCGCCCGGCTGGCAAGGCGTGAAAACGCAGGAACATCTGGATATTCCGAGCTTTCGCAACGCCGCCAAGCGGGATGCAGCGGCATATAAAATGTGAAGTTATTTCTGAGTGAGCCCTTACTCACAAACCAAGATTTGACAACCGTTTTTTACGATTTACAATCTTACGGGCGGGATGGCTTCGTTGGGCGTGCCCGCGGCCGCGGGAGCCGAATACGCCTGCAATGACTTGAAAGCAACGACAATCCTGCCTTATGGATGACGAAGGAAAAAGTGGGTCTCAACTTTTGTCCTTCGTCATCGGTCGCCCGTTCCGCACGCCGGGTGGGGACAATGCACCTGCAGGGTGAAACGCGGACCGAATGTCAATGATACTCGAATTTAATGAAAGGCAGGGTGTTGCAGCGGTAAGCGATCGCGAATGTCCCTGAACAGATAAATGGCCATCGATTTTTCTGATATTCCGATTTTGGACCAGCATGCCCACTCGCTTCTGCGCCAACCACCGGCCGAGCTGCGTGATTGGCTGCAGTTTTTTACCGAAAGCGCCGATCCCGATATTATTTCCCATCACGTGCCCCACACACTGTTCTTCCAATTTGCCGTCAAGGCACTGGCCGGATTGCTGGGTTGCGAGCCGAAGCCGGAATCGGTTCTGGCGGAGCGTGACAAGCTGGGCCAGCAAGGCTGGGCCGAGCGCGTGATTCGAGATGCCAACATCACCGGCATGCTGATGGATTACGGCTTCCAAAGTGAAGGAAGCTATACGCACAAAGAACTTACCAAATTGCTCCCCTGCCGGGTTGAGCCGATTTTACGCTTGGAGACGTTGGCCCAGAAACTGATTTTGCAGTACGAAACATGGGACCAGGTGCTCGATGCATTTATCGCTGAGGTCGAAGGCGCGAAAAAGGCCGGCTATGTTGCGCTCAAGAGCATCATCGCCTACCGTACCGGCCTGAACATCCGTGAGTGGCCGCGCAGTGAAGTTAAGGCCGCCTTTGGGCAGACAAAGGAGTTGGCCCGGCGCCAGGGCCAAATTCGCCTGGCGACCCAGCCGCTCAACGACACCCTTGTCATTCACGCGCTGGACATATCCGAAAGCCAGGGTTTGCCGTTCCAGTTTCATACGGGTTTCGGCGACGCGGACGTCGACTTGCGCCTGGCCAATCCGCTCAACTTTCGGCCTTTGCTTCAAAGCGCCAAATACACGCATGTGCCCTGGGTGCTTTTGCATCAGGGATACCCCTATGTCCGCGAGGCCGGCTATCTGGCCGGCATCTATGCAAATGTCTACACTGACTTATCGCTGGCAATCCCTTTTGCGGTGAGCGAGACCGACATGCTGCTGACCCAGCTCCTGGGTTTGGCGCCGACCAGCAAACTGCTGTATGCCTCTGACGGTTTCAGCGTGCCTGAGCTATTCTGGCTGGGGGCTAAAGCGGCCCGCGCCGGGCTGGAACGCGTGCTCGGTCTTCAAGTTGACAACGGGGTGCTCAGCGTCGGTGAAGCATATACGACGGCCGAGCAAATATTGTTCCGAAACAGTGAACGGCTCTATCTTCTGAAATAATCTTTCCGATCATTACCTCACGGGGTAATAAGTAGGATTCATGGATCACTATCCCACAATTGGGAATTAGTTTTGGGCAATCTTTTCCCAAACAAGCTGCACCAGATCTTCTCCACCCCCTCCGGCATAAGCACGCACAAGGTACTGTTTCACCATCCTCGTCGAGTTGAAATAAGATGCATTGACGGCTATCGTGCTTCTCATAACCTGAAGATAACCCGGCGGGTTGTTGTAAAGTAAAGATCCGGGTCCAGAGGCCCCGCCGAAGGCGGGGTTTGACTACACCCCGGAGGGGTGGTGTTGGCCGTTCGAGAACCCATGGAATAATGGAATACTGGGGATCAAAAGCGGCTGCTGGACTGATTTTATTTTCTGGTCTTTGCCAGCCACATAAAAAAGATCTAATTCCGCCAAACCCAGTATTCCAACATTCCAATATTCCATCACTCCACGGCTTACGTAACGGCCAAGCCAATTTCCTATGACCTGGCCCGGCTTCCGGCCCGTAGGGCCTACAGCCCGGAGGGAGAACCAGGTTTTCAATGTTAGAATAACACCAATCCACCCCCATCCACTCGATAAAAATCCGTATTTTCGAAAGTAAGGACGAGAAGAAACTGCCTCAATCCAAGCCTAATCAAAAATATGGTACTATTTGTCATCAGTAACGACTCATTACAAAAAAACAAATAGACAAAAATATGTATTTTGGCTTTTTTTTTAGCGTATGCGCGAATTTAGGCGACCTATTGAAAATTCCTGCTGGATGTGAGTTGAAAACCGCAGATTCAATGAGGATATCTGGTTTAATCTTTAACTGAATATTCACTTATACAGTCCCGCAGAGTAGGGTTATTTTCTCATATAAATAGGTGATTGACCCTATTTTCTTAAGGCCATTAAAGAATTATCATACATACAAATGCCGTTAAGGCCGCATTTTTTTCAACCCAGCGCTGACAGTGTGTGCATTTAACTCTGATTGTACCAATGGTTCCAATCAACAATCAGAATTCACATCTAATCCCAATTTTTAATCTGCTGCAGCAAAAAGAAGAATATCAGAAGAAGATGGAAGCCAAACTGCAAAAATTTGACCAAGATATACAGCAACTACAGGACAAGGTTCAATCCAAAGCGTCCGACCTGAAAGAGGAAAGCAAAGCGAAATTTAATCAGGCCTTGGAAGAGTTACAGAAAAAAAAGCAGGAGGTCTCTGATAAGTTGACGGAACTTAAGTCTGCAACCGGCAAAGCGTGGGATGACACGAAGGCCGGTGTGGATTCGGCCATGGACGAGTTGGGCAAAGCATACAACCAGGCACGTTCGCACTTTGAATCATGAAAGCAAAGGAAAACTGACACCATTCATAGCTTCAAATTTTCTTATACCTGAAATTGACTATTTCGCTTTAAGTGAATTTCATTGAGGCATCTGTTCTTCTATTCGGCCAATTTAATATGAACCGGTCCTGGATTAGTATCATTTGCAAGCTGCTTGTCATCCTTAATTCAGGAATTTTCTTTGCATTCATCAGCGGTTGTGGTCCTTCGCTGCCGCCTATCGACGATGTCATCCTTGAGGCATCAGAATCAAACAGATTTCCTGAAATCATAGGTCCTCAGGGCCCTCTGCCGAACTTCGAAGCTAAAGCGATCATCAAAACGCTCGAACAAAAGACTTGGTGGAGCGACATTTTACGGCGACAAATTTCGCTGGCCGAATTGATCGGGGGGTCACCCTTATCAGCCGGCAACAAAGCCACCTTGCTGGTGGACACTTCCTCCACCTATGCCGCCATGCGAGAGATAATTCGAAACGCGAAGGATCATATCAACTTTGAAACTTATATTTTTGATAACGGTGAAACCGGCCGGGAGTTAGCCGATTTGTTGCTTGAAAAACAGGCCGCGGGAGTGCAGGTCAACCTCATTTATGACAGCTTTGGCTGTTTAAGCACTCCGGCAGCCTTCTTTCAGCGCCTTCGCGACGGTGGTGTAAAGACCCTCGAGTTCAATCCAATCAATCCTTTGGCAAGGTCGCGCGGCAGCGATTACCCCCTTGAGAGAGATCACCGCAAGATCCTGATAGTCGACGGTTCAATCGCAATAACCGGCGGCGTAAACATCGGTTCCCGTGTCTCTGAAAGTCTGCAGGGTGAATATCCACAAGAAGTTAAGCGCAGACCGTGGCGGGATACCGATGTTCAAATTGAAGGTCCGGCCGTAGCCGAGTTTCAGCGGCTTTTCCTGCACACGTGGGCAAGACACGATGGACCTCCGCTTGCGCCGAGCAAATTTTTCCCTCCCCTTAAGAAAAGCGGAGATCAACTGGTAAGAGTTGTAGGCAGCAGTCCGGGCGAGAAAAACCGACTCACATACATGATGTATGCCGGTGCCGTCACCTTTGCTGAAAGTTCCGTCCACATCACCGCTGCTTACTTTGTGCCAGACAAAGAGGTTGTCCGGGCGCTCACCGAGGCCGCTGCGCGCGGTGTAGACGTGAAGCTTATCCTGCCGTCAACCAGCGATCATTCTTTAGTTTTCAGCGCCGGCCGATCTTATTATACCCAGCTGCTGAAATCGGGGATTAGGTTGTATGAGCGCCGCAACAGGCTGCTGCATGCCAAGACCGCGGTTATAGACGGGGTCTGGTCTACGGTTGGATCAACCAACATGGACCTGTGGAGTTTTTTGAGAAATGACGAGGTCAACGCGGTGATTCTCGGCAGGGGTTTTGCAACCCAAATGGAAGCGATGTTTGCAAACGACTTGGAAAAATCGAATCAGATTACTCTGGACAAATGGGAAAAGCGTCCATTGACAGACCGTATCGCGGAGTGGTTTGGGCGTCTTTTCGCTTATTGGTTCTAAAATTCATAATATTGCGCTTGTTGAATGCCAAATAAAAATTGTCTATATCGGCCTATTTTAGAGGGCCGAATTGGCAATTGTTCGTTCCATATCAAATACTTCGCGTGACCCGACCCTCGAACCTCTCTTTTCACTTTTAATTTGCAGCTATCACACCGGGCTTTGCGATACAATCAAATAGATTGAATATCAAGTCTCTGCTTGACTCGGAGTTGCCGAAGGATTCCGGATGGCAAGCGGGCCGCGGTTGCTGTCTATGATCCAAGCAAACACTTCTCTGACCTGTTGTGTCCCTCATAATACCGCGCTTCAATGAGGTTTCTTTGCGGGTCTCGAAAATAAATGGAAGTCCCGGTACCGTGTGCACCCCATCGTGGAACAGGCCCTTCCTCTATATCAACATTGTTGGCCTTGAGTCGCTCTCGTAGTTCCTCCCATGTCTCTTTACTCAGAGCAATACAGAAATGATTTAAATTGTCACGGCCCTTCCCGGTCGTCGAGCTTTTCTGCCATAACTTTTTCGGAAACAGGTCTATAATCGTATCTGAATTCAGTCGCACAGACGGAAATGGTACTTTCCCTGCGCGGTACTCCTTCAATCGCTCAGAAGCAAGCATCAATACTTTCGAATAGAAAGCAATCATCTTTTCATCGTCTTCCATATTCAAAACTATGTGATCCATTAAACATTGCATAGTCAGTCCCTCCAATATTTTCCGCCAGTAAGCAGCGGCCCGAATTAATTCCAAATCTGCAATGCCTTTGCGTAAAACCGCTACCTATACGCCGTCTGCACCAGTGGCCTTGTTATGTTCTCCACCATCCCATCTTTTGTGATATGCTTTCGGACAGGATACCGCCGAGTCGATCTAAAAAATCATCACGGGCGGGGTCAACGAAAAAAACTTTCTTCGATTAATTGCCCTCACAATGATATGATGCAGCGCTCCGCGAGCTTCTGTGTGGGCTTTTCGAAGCATGTCAACCAGGTATCAAATAAATCCGAATTGGTAATCCGTAAATCCGAGGAACGTCCCCGATAGCTCCTCGATAGCTCCTAATTTACCCTCTGTACCCTGCAAATTTCTACTTGCAGGGTGACTCTGACCTCCCCAGCACACAAGCTTTACCCATATGCACAACCGGACTTCTTGAACAATGGATTGAAAACGACCTTGCAGGTCGTGTCAATCCCTATGGGTTAGGCAACACTCGGTGCGCCGAGTACGGCGGCCTGGTACTGGCTGAGAAGCTGGGGGTCATCTATGGAGCCATGGTGATGCACCTGGCGCCACGAGCCATTGACCTTCGAGAAGATGCGAGAGGTGCGAATGGCCAGGGGCAGATCGAGGCTCTGGACGCGGAAGTGACCGCGCTCGCGGCCAACCGCATAGAACATTTCGGGCGACTCATGGATGGTGTAGTCCCAGAACTCGACGTAGACCTGTGCCGAACCCGTGAAGAGGCGCTCGTAGACGGGACGGATAGAGTCCCAGCCGCGCTTGATGCCACCGAGTGGGTTGTCCATGGCAATGTCCTCGGAAGAGGCCCAGTTCGCTGCCATAAGCGACATATCCCGGCCGTTGAAGGCACGGTAGAACTGAACGAGAGCCAGATAGGATGACGGCTGGCCGGCGTCGGGTTCTGTGCCGGTGATCGCTGACTGGATGGTATTCATGAGGTCTCCTGTGTTGCCTAACAAGTGATTAAGTGGTTTCCGTTTATCATGCGAAAGTTGAATAAACCTGTTGTTTAATTCCAATATTTAAAAATAATTGACAACGAATATTTGAATTATAGCAGTTTTCTAACTGTTTAACACTCTATAAATCACATTAAACGGAGGCTGGATAAGTACCAATGAGAAAATTGCCTGCCGAACTGTTATCATCCTACAAAGTCTTGTTAGTTTCAAAAAATATTCCTGAAGGATATCACGCCCATTATCTGAAATGGCTGCGATACTATTTGGATTTTTGTAATAAATATCAATTCAACGAATCCAATCCGAAAAGCCTCCCGGATTTTATCGGGAAATTAAACAGAAAAAAGGCAATCTGCCGCTCAACAAAAACAGGCCGATTTGGCGGTCCGTTTTTATTACGAAATAATTCAGGCAGAACATGATGAATCCCGGGAAAAATCTAACCGAAAACCGGAATCTCCTTTAATCATTAAAGAAAATCCAAAATCTTTCCAGCCGCTTTCTTTTAAAGCCAAATTTAAGCCAAGTTCAAGCAAGCAAGCTCCAGAGAAGAAAATTGCAGCTTATAAAAATCTTAATGAAAAATGGAACGTCACCCTAAACGACCTGGCCAATGAAATAAAGGTCAGGCACTATTCACCAAAGACGCTGAAATCCTATTCCACAAAAAAGTACAAAAACTGCGCCAAAGAGTTTGTTTGGCAGTGGTTTTTTCCTGCCAAAACGCTCACATTTGTTCCCGAGACCAGGGAATACCGCCGATATCATCTCCACGAAACTCACGTTCAAAAAGCTATCAAGCGGGCGGTCAACAAAGCCAAAATCCCCAAACGGGCCACGTCTCATACCTTCCGCCACAGTTACGCCAGCCATTTGCTGCAGGCCAACTACGACATCCGCACGATACAGGAGCTGCTAGGCCACAGCGATGTCAGAACCACCATGATTTATACCCATACCGTCAAAAGCGTCACCATCAAAGAGGCCAGAAGCCCGCTGGATTTCGAGTGATTTCATGAACCGGTATTAACGCCCTGCTGGCTGGATTCTGGTTAATGGTTTGGGAATGCCAGCTTGATGTTCAACGAGATTCAGAGGCGGTTTTTTATCGCTTCAAAAACAATCATCCCGAATTCCAGAGATCGCTTTCTATGTAACTTTTTTCGTAAAATTTTTCAATATTACAGCTACTTGCCCGAAATCGGCAATGTAAACAGGGTAAGGAACCGGGGAAAAAATACACGCATCCGCTCGTCTGGAGTTCCATTCCAATGCCATGCTGGGGGCCCACCCAAATCCATTATCTAAGCGCGTGTATTTTTTATGTAAAACTGCTTTGCAGTTTTATTTCGGGGTGAGAATTTTAGACTTGTTTTTTAATAATAGCCGAAAAAATGTTAGATGTAAATCCGCATTTATACTCATAATCAAATGCGTATTAATACCTAACGATTGAGTAGAAATACCTAATCTCGAGAAGGCTAAAGGTTAAAGGAGAAAGGTTAAAGGATAAGGTGCTGCTTGAATCGGGGAGGCGGTGAAACGGAGAATCGGGGAAACGGCGAAAAGAAAGAAGGTGAGAAGATCAGAAGCCCAGATTAAGAAACTGGGAAACGGCGGGAAAGAAAGAAGGTGGGAGACGAATAGAGGGCCAGAAGGTGAGAGGGTGCGAGGGTGGGAAAGGGATAGAAGATCAGAAGCTGAGAAGATCAGATTAAAAAACGGTATTGAAAGGATACAATGGAGAAACGGAGAGTGGTGGTGAGTTTTTCTCAATTTATTGACATCATCCAGCTGCATGATATATATTTTGGTATCTATCAAAATCAACCGGAGGTGTCCCATGCAAACTGCAAAATTATTCATTAATGGCCGCAGCCAGGCTGTAAGACTGCCAAAAGATTTCAGGTTCTCCGGCAATGACGTTTTTATAAAAAAAATCGGAAAGATGGTCGTCCTTTTCCCAAAAGAAGACCCCTGGTCCTCATTGGTCAATAGCCTTGATCAGTTTACCGAAGACTTTATGAACGACAGAAATCAACCTAATCAGGATTCTCGGGAAAATTTCCGATGAAATTCATGCTTGATACAAATATTTGCATTTATATCATAAAGCGAAAACCACCTGTTGTAATAGAACATTTCAGGCAAACTAAAATTTCTCAAATCGGCGTCTCTGCGATTACACTCAGCGAACTTTCATATGGTGTTTCGAAGAGTTCAAAGCCGGGACAGAATCAAGTGGCTTTGGCTCAGTTCATTGCGCCGCTTGAGATCTTGCCCTATGGCGATGATGCCGCTCAATATTACGGCAATCTTAGAACTCATTTGGAAAAACAAGGAACGACCATTGGTTCTCTTGATATGCTAATCGCCGCTCATGCTCTTTCAATTGGCTGTACCCTAGTTACCAACAATGTGAAAGAATTTGTCCGAATACCGAATTTAAAGGTCGAAAACTGGGTGAAGGATAGAAACGGACGCACACCTCGGCGCTTAGCGCAAACCGCGCAAATTCTCCCGTCTGGATGAGTTCATGGTTCGCGATCTTCTTCATACCAGTCTATCTCTTCCCATTCTTCCCAAGTCACGCCGAATGGAGCTCCTCCCGGTGTGTATCCGGCAATGTAGGCAAAATTCTCGTCGGAGTCCGGTTCAATTCCATGATAGGCATCGAACTCAAGGCGGCTGATTGGCATATGTATTTTCTCATCCTGGAGCTCTCGTGATATGGTCTCACGCAGCCGTGCAAGATAGACGGCATCAAATTTCACGCCAAGTGCGGTAAGGTCAAAAATGGCACACTCCCAGTCGATCCCGAAATATTTTCGGTATTTCTTCAGCATGTTCGATGGCTTGCCCCTATGTACCACAGCCCAGTCGGGTCCTTTGGCTAAACGGCGCTCTCGTCCTTTGAGCTTCTGCTTTGGCTTTTTCCTGGATTTTGGTTTAGTCATTTTGCTCTATAGGGTGCGAACCGACCGCTTCAGTGGCTGTAAAAAAAACTCTGGAGCGAATAGATGATTTTAAACACCTAAAAGCTCCTGATAATAAAGGCCGTCCGCCTTTGCAGCCCCTCTGCAAATGGAATGTCAGGCGGCATGCACTAAGGCATTATTCCTCAAATGTTACATAAAATTCACAAACGTCATGGCCATTGCCTATGGATTTAACAAGTTCCACGCTGACTGGCCCTCGACAGACTAAAGAAAAAAGGCTCTCCATCATGCCTTGCGAACATAAACAATGGACCGGATTAGGCTTGGCAAGACCAGCTTTGACAAGGGTGCAGTTACATTCTTCGAGAATCAGATGAGCCGTATTGCCTTGTTTTTCCCAAAGATTGCTGAGATTATGGTTTTGTGATCGCCGCTTGTTCATAGCCTCGAGAAGCTCGTCAACAGATTCTGGAATTTTTCCAAGAACTTGCCTGCAGTCATCAAAGAGTTGAACTGAACATTTTTCTCCAGCCGCTTTCATCACTGCTTTAGTCAGATCCTGATTGCCATGTCCGGCAAGACAAGTCTCCAAAGCTTCAATCCAGTTCAGGTTCAGCTCAACAGCTTTTTGTGGAATTCCATCTTTGACCATCGTTGTTTCTCCTTGAAAGAAACCCTAACTTGTGGCCTAAGTACACCCATTTATAATTACGATGACGTATTCACAGTAAAATTCTTCCACCACTGAGTCAAGATTCAATTCGTTCATCTTCATGCCTATTCGAATGCTTTTAGTATGGGCCACGGATTTGGCTGTGAATGCTGTTCAGGTACATATCGGAAAGCACCTGGTGAAGCGCTGCCGGAAGCGGGGGGATCTCCGAAACCGCGGCATTTGTTCTTGCCTGTTCCGGGGAACTGGCGCCCGGAATAATCACCGAGACGGCATCGTGGTCGAGGATCCAGCGCAGCGCCAATTGGATCATGGACATGCCCTCCGGAAGCACCGCTTTGATCCTGTCGGCCAGCTCGACACCCGTTTCGAAAGGCAGGCCGGCAAAGGTTTCGCCGACGTTAAAGAACCGGCCATCCCGATTGTAATTCCGGTGGTCCGTTTTCGCAAACGTCGTGTTTTTAGTGAATTTTCCACTTAGCAGGCCACTGGCAAGGGGCAGACGCACGATGATGCCGACGCCTCTGGATTTTGCCTGGGGAAGCAGCTCCGAAGCGAGTTTCTGGCGGAAAATATTGAAAATGACCTGCAGGGAAAGCAGTTCATCCTGCTCCAGGCAGAGCAATCCTTCCGCTACGGTTTCCACACTGGCGCCGAATTCCCTGATCAGACCTTCCTGCTTGAGCTTGCGCAGCCAATCAAAGATTTCCCCCTGCCGGAGAACCTCCGGCGGAACGCAGTGCAGCTGCAGAAGATCAAGACTGTTCGCGCCAAGTCTTTTGAGTGACCCCTCCACCGAGCGGCGCAGGATGTCTTCCGAATAGTTGTCCGGATAGACATCATCCCCGCGGCCGAACTTGGTTGCCACGGTTACGGGACTGGGACACTGCTTGAGAAAGCGCCCGATCAGATTTTCGCTGCGCCCTGCCCCATACACATTGGCGGTGTCGAAGAAGTTGACGCCGTTTGCCACAGCCGCTGCCATAATGGACATCGCCGTCTCTTCCTGCATGTCGCCGAAATCACCGCCGAACTGCCAGCAGCCAAGACCGACTTCGCCGATGTGAAAACCATCTTTACCCAGTTGTCGTGTTTTCATATTTTACCTTCTTTTGTTTGTCAATTTCACCGCAGCGCTGAGCACGCAGAGAAATTGTGTTATTTTTTTGCTTTCAGGTGAGAGGGTGGAAACCAAAAATCAGCAACCCTTAGGAACCTTAACTTGCTGCTGTGAACAAGATATCGCATAAGTGGCTTGATTATCTATCAAGGCTCAAGACTTAAGGGGTTAATTAGCGCATTTGTCAAAATTAATCAATCATATGCCGAATTGTGCCCTTCCAAGTTTGCAGAACCCTGGGAATCGGGGAGACGGAGACGGCGTGAAACGCCAGCTCATAGTTCATAGCTGATAGACAAAGGCTCAAAGGAAAAAGCCCTTTTCGTTTCCGCTGTCCGAACTTCCCAATAGTTACTCGGAAGAATCGTATAGCTGATGCTGGCGCGTTCCCCGCGTTTCAGCTCCAGCGTTCCCGTGCCTGCGATGCGGAAATGCGGAGTTGCCGGAATTCGCCCAACCGAAAGGTTTGCTTTGATAATCATCTGCTTCGCGCTTTTTAACCGTACAAATTCGCCCGTCAACTGCCACCTCGGCATTCGGCGTAAAAATTAAATGAAAATGATTTTTACAGACCCGATCCGGAAATTGTGTTATAGTACAAAGCGTAATGCAAAAATATGTATTTGTGGAGAAAAAATGAAACAATTTAAGATAGTTGTCGAAAAGCATCCTGATACATACGTCGCTTATCCGCTCGGCATTAAAGGGGTAGTAGTTGGGCAAGGGGAGACATATGAGGCCGCATTAGCTGATGTCAAATCGGCTATTAAATTCCATATCGATACTTTTGGCGCTGACCAAATCGAAACCGACCCACAGATTTTGGAAGCTTTTATTGCCGAAACGGGGATAGCCGTTTGATATCGCAATTTCCCGCAGATGCTCCAATTAGAAAAGTGATGAAAGCCCTGGAGCGTTTAGGATTCACTGTGGTTCGTGAAGGGAATCATATCGCCATGATAAAAGAAAACCCCGATGGAACTCGAACTCCCCTTACGATGCCCAATCATCCAACAATAAAGAAATCCACCCTACGAACTATCCTGGCCCAGGCAAAAATTTCAAGAGACGACTTTCTTGAAACATATGACTCCTAAGGAGCTTCCCAACGATTCGATCTTCGCTGGACATGACCATTTGTTGGTTCGCGTCAGCGATAAATATCTTTCCGGTGTCCAACTTTTACAACCCAGACCGTCAATTCATCATCTTGTATAGAATATAAATTGCGATAACGCCCTTGCCGCAGCCTATACTCTCTGGCCCTGTCAATTTATAGCATCCGGAGGGACCAGGATCTTCGGCAAGCGCTTCGATGCGTTCGAGAATTTTTTTCAAATCCTTCTTGGGGATTACATAAAAATCCTTCTCCACCGACTTTTTGAAAAAAATCTTAAATGCGGCCATCTTTTTTCAGCCTCTTGACCATTTCTTCATAGCTGATCAGCGCTTCATCAGCTCTTTCATCAAATGCCGATAAATCTTCAGCATCATCTGAAAGCGCTTCTCCAACGGCTTCATTTACAAGATCTGAAACGGAGAGGGAGAGAGACGGTGAAACGGTGTGAAAGAAACTGAGAAGATCAGAAGAGCAGAAGCGCAGATTAAGAAACGGAATTAGAAGAATGAAACGGAGAAACGGTGAGTGCGGGAAGTGGGGAAACGGCGATGGGGTGAAAGGGAGATAAATTGAATCTCCCATTCACCGATTCACCGTTTCTCCGTTTCATTTATTCGTTAATCCCGGCCCCATTTTTTAAGGTAGGCCCCGCACAGCTCCTCTGCCGTGGGGACGTACTCTTCCTTGGGGATCGCCAGCAGGGTGTAGTTGAGAAAGTTCTCCCAGTTGATGTTGCCGCTAGATGTTGCCGGCCCAGCTGCCGCAGCCGAGCGAGTCGGTCGTGGGCAGACCGGAGTTCCAGCCGCCGCTGTTGGCATGCGCATGGGGCATGTTGCAGACCACCCGCCCGACGTTGGCCCGCAGCGCCAGTTTCACCCGCCGCTCGTCGTTTTCCGTGTGAATCGATACGGAATGGCCTTCGCCGGAGAACTTGAGAATCTTCTCAACGCGGTCCAGCATCTCGTCAAAATCGCTCCACCTCCAGACGGTGAGCACCGGCGAGATTTTTTCGCCCGAAAAGCGGTCTGCCGGACCGATATTTTCGCCGATGACCATCAGAAAGCGGGTGTTTTCCGGGAACCGTCAACCCGGCATGTTCGGCAATGAATGTCGCCGGCCGGGCCACGATGTCCCGGTTTAGGTGGCTGCCGTCCGGCCACATGTAATTTCTCAATTTTTCACGCTCATCCGTGCTGCACAAGTAGCCGCCTTCGGCTTTCAGGCATTCGATCATTTGATCGTAAATATCCTCATAAAGCGCCACCGCATTTTCCGAGGAGCAGGAGGCCGAATTGTTGGCGATTTTTGAAAGCCGGATCTTGTGGGCGGTCGCTGCCAAATCGCACAGGGCAGATTCGGCCGGCCGGCGCTCACCCCAATGGCGCCGACGGCTGACGGCGACATGGAATGCTCCATGAACACCCCCATTTCGTACTTGAGCATCTTTTCCTCTTCCTCGGTGGGAATTCGATTCTGGTACAATACAAACAAGGCATCGCAGAATGAATACCCCTCCTCGGCCAGCTCACTCAGATCATAGCCGCGCATGACGGTTTTTTCTTCCGTCTTGTATGAAATGGCAGTCTTTCTGCGAATCAGCGGATCTCGATTCATAATTTCCTCCCATATATTAGGTTTAAGTTATTGCCTGGTGGGAGTGGTTTCCAACCACGATTTTAAATAGCGGCCGGACCGAGTTGATCGCGCTTGCCTCCAGCCCGCAGGGCTTAAGCCCCGGAGGGAAAACCGCTCCCACAATCAAAAAGGACCATTTTACGAACCTGAATAGGCAATTTTTCAGGGCGGATTAATTGCTAAACCCGATAAACACCACCCCGAGTGCGATCAACACGGCGCCGGCGATTTTCTGCGGTGCATGGGATTCTTTCAGCCAGAAAATCCCCAGCAGGGCTGAAAAGACAATGCTGACCTCGCGGGCAGCGACCACATAGCTGACCTTGCTGACTCGAAATGCAAAAAGGATCATCAGATATGTGAATAGCACCAGAAAGCCGTCGATCAAAATCGGCCCCCGGTTGACCTGCCATTCCAATTTCAGGGCCGCGCGCTCTTTGACCAGCACATAAGGCGACAGCAGCAGCAGGGCAATGACAAACATCAGATAAATGTAGACCGGCGGGTAAACGAGGCCGACCCCCACCTTGTCGACCAGGGAGTAGCCGGCAATGGTTCCGCCGGTGCAAAGCGCCCAGAGCGACGCGCTGCCCCGCATGGCCCGCAGGGGTTCGAAAAAGGAGTTTACGGTAAAGGCTTTCAGATGAATAACATAGATCCCCAGGACCACCAGGCCAATTCCAATGCCGCCGGTCAACGCGAGCCGCTCCTGGAGAAATATTACGGCCAGAACCGGCACAAACAGGGGCCCCGAACCTCGGGAGAGCGGGTACACAAGGGATAGATCGCCCCTCTCGTAGGCGCCTCCCATGAACCAGAAATACAGCGCGTGCAGGATGCCGGTGGCGATGATGCAAGCCCAGCCGGCCGGTGTCGGATCGAGGCTTGGCCGGAAGTACAGAAACATCGGCAAGTAGCCGATGGTGGCGATCAGCACAAACCACCAGATGAACGCCATCTTTTTTCGGCTTTTTTTGGCCAGCAAATTCCAGCCGGCGTGGAAAAGCGCGGCAACCAGAACGATTCCCAGGGCCAGGCCGCTCATAAAAGAGGCTCCATACGGATTTCTCTCTCCATTGAATCAAGCAACGGTTAGGGCATTATTAGTAACAAAAGATAGGGGCTGGAAGGCTTGCAAGCTTGGGGGCAAAAGCATAGTGGGCTTTGTGTAAGTCCCAGCATCCTCGCTTCCCGGTTTGCCGGCTTCCCAGCCATTGCCCCAATAGGAAGGTCATCAATCCCACTCTCCAATAACTAATAACCAATAACGAATAACTATTCTTTACGGCAGAACCGCCACGCGAACGGCTTGGCCGGAATCAGCCAGTCGCCTCCCCTCGTTGATGTTCTCCAAGTTTAACCGGTTGATGGGTCCCTTCCAGCGAGTCGGGACAGCTCAATTCGACTGAGATGGCCGTTCTGTTTCCGAATGCAATCACAAGGATTTACCGGTTTCGATGGTAACTCGGTCGCATGAAATAAAGCATAAGTCAAAAGAAATAATTTCATGGATTGCATAATAAATAGTTATTTTTTGAGCCGGCTAATCGTTAGTTACATTACAGGCCTTTTGATATTCAAGAAAATCTTAGAGACAGATCCCCGGAGTTGAGGTAGCGATTGAGATCTTCGGGGCCGAATCGCCAAATCATCCGAAGATTTTAGTTTCCAAGGTCCAGGGTCTTTTCCCAGAGCCAGCGAATTCGTTCCTGATGTTCCGGCAGCTTGCCGTATCTTTCCAATATATAGTCCAAACGTTCGTGGAGTCCGACGATCCTGTCATGCAGCACCCGCTTGTCGGCGTAATTGATAATCTCCGCCTCCCCAAGCGTTACCGGATCTCGGATATGCATCCAGCCTGACATGCTGTCGAACGAGTTCACCGACCTCGGGATAGCCACGCTCGGCCAGGAATTGACCGCCGGTCAGCGCATGGTTTTCTTCGGTTTTAAAGCTGCGGGTCTTGGTGATGTCATGCAGCAGGGCCGCCGCCCGGATCAAATTATAGTTGAGCCGATGGTGCTGTGCGTTTAAATTTTGCGCCAGGAAGGTCGCCACCCCGCAAACCTGCAGGGAGTGGCGCACAATATGGTCCATCATCTTCATTTCACACATCAGAAGATAGCACTGTTCAATGGTTGGAATCTGCATATTAAAGTACACTTTCATTTCAGTTTTTCATCAGGAATTGATGCGATCTTGCTTAAAAAAGTGCTAAATTTAAATGCTTCCCCGATTGGTATTTGTCAATCTTTAATTATTGCGCCCCGAAAATCGGAGATTGACAAAGTCCTTACAGCCATTTAATGAATCGGGCAGCCCGGGAGTTTTTTGCGATATAGTTTGTCATTCCTGCGAAAGCAGGAATCCCGAGAATTCGGTGCCGAGTGGCCTGGATGCCCGCCTCCGCGGGCATGACCAATAGCATCCCGGCCATTCAATTAATCTGCGCTTAATTACCGTATTGTTAAAGGCCCCAGGAGGTACAATTGAAGGTCGTTGTTGTCAGGGAAGCACCCGAAGATATAAAGCAGTTGATTGCCGAACAATTTCCTGCCGATTGGCAAATCGTTACAATACCGGCTCAATTTTTAATCGATGAAATCGGTGATGCGGATGCGCTCATCCCCGAGGGCGCCCGGATCGACGCCGCCGTTCTGGAACATGCCAATAATTTGAAACTCATTCAGACCGGAGCCGGCTGCGACAACGTCGATATCGATGAATGCCGCCGCAGAAGCATTCAGGTGGCCAATGCATCCGGTGTCAATGCCCGGGCGGTGGCCGAGCGCTTCCGGTTTTTCGCAGCGAACATCGCCCGGCATGATGCCGGTATGCCGATTTTGAACGAATTGCAGCGGGTCGGAAGCGGTGCCAAAAAGGCCGGCAAGGCAATTCCCCGGATAATTCTGCCCGAAGGGTATAACGGCAAAATCCTTCTGGTGTCGATATCCGGCGACGGCATTGAAAACTCGGTAATCCTGCGATCCGGCGACCTCTGGCACCGTGAAATACTGCGCAATACGGAGAAAGAAATTCGCGATCTCGGATTCAAAAACGCACGCGTCCACGAATTAGGCGGCGCCTACCTGCGTTTTGAACCCGACGGGACCATCGTCATCCATGGCTTCAGCCAGCAGTATGGCGCCTGCGACAAGGAATATGCCGCCAAGCTTGTCAGAGCCGCGTTTGTAGGAAGACGCGTGGCGGGTGAAGATTAACCTTAACGTTGCACAGATCAGTATAAATTTTCAAGAGGGGTAGGCGCAAATCAAAATCTCAAATTATTTGGTGCTTGGAATTTGGAATTTATACATTGCCGGCGATTTCTTTCAAGGGGCTCTTACCGACCCCCGGCCACACCCGCACCACCCCGAACACGGCCCGTATCCATATCCAGGCACAGGTGATAATCCACAGCCAGGTCAGGGCATCCGCCCGGGTTTGATCGACCAGAAAAACAGCCGACCCGCAGCAGAGGGTAGCCGCCAGCATGACATTGCGCAGAAAACGAAAGTCTCCGGTACCCCAGTGAATTCCGTCGGTGGCATAGGCCAGGGCATTGACCGGCTGCGAAACGGCGGATACAATCCAGGCCGGAATAAAAACCGCCGCAGCCGTCGGCGGTACAATCAGGTCTAAAATTGCACCCTGTCCGAACAACATCATGAGCGCCAGCGCCAGTCCGGTTGCCGCACTCCAGCCAAAAACATAATAGGCCACCCGCCGCGCCTGTCCCCGCAAAGCCGGTCCCATAAAAAAGCCCACCAGGCTTTGAGCGGTCACGGCATAAGAATCAAGCAAAAGCGTGGTAAAGAGCCAGATCTGCCGTATGGCCTGATGGGCCGCCCCGGCGTCGGGTCCGATGCGGGTGGCGACGCGGGTCGTCAGGAGAAAAAAAGCAGTGGCCAGACCGGTGCGGATAAACATTTCACCGCCGATCTGAAACAGCCGCTGAATATCGCGCACCCGAATGCCGCCGGGAATGCCGATTTTGCGGTACAGAACCACTCCTGCTGCCGCGGCCCCGACCCATTGACTCACTACGCTCGCCAGCGCAGCCCCGGCCACGCCGAGTGCCGGAAGCACCCCAAATCCAAAGATCAGAAGAGCGTCCAGGATGATATTTAAAACATTGATGATCAGCGCAATCCACAATGGACGGCGCATGTCCTGCAGCCCTCGGAAGATGCCGAAGGCTGCCAGCGTGAACAAAACGGCGGGAGCACCCCACAGCCGGATGCTCAGGTACTGGGTGGCCAGGAAGTGGACAGTACCCTCCGCCCCCATGGCCGTTGCGAAATAAGAAACCAGCGCCAGACCGGCCGCCAGGAGCAACAAGCCGAAGATAACCGCCAGGGCCAGCGCCAGCCCGCCTATTTCAGCGACGCGCCGCAGGGACTGCCGGCCAAGGGATTGGGATACTTCGGTTTGCGTCCCAATACCCAGAAAATTAAAAATCCAGAAAATGCCGGACAATCCGACGGTGCCGACGCCAAGGGCCGCCAGCGAGACAGATCCCAGCCGGGATATAAAGGCGGTGTCCACCAGTCCGGTCAACGGCTCGGCAATCAGCGACAGCAAAACCGGCAGGGACATGGCAATCAAAGTGGTATTGGGGGCGTGAATAAAGGGATGGGCGCGAGGCGCCGCGGAGCCGGCAATTATGTTAGAATCGGAGGGGCGCATGTGCAATGTTAAAGTTATAATTCGGCCAGAAGTATATCCACCATTTCGGCAAATCCATAGCCTCCCTCGCGTTCCACCATCCAGGTGGGATAACACTCCAGCTGCCCCTTGAAATTTTTGACGTTGGCCACGCCGACTGCGTTCGGGAAATAGGCAAACATGGGCGCATCGTTGGGCGAGTCTCCCGTGTAAATGACCTGCTCCTTGATATCCGCCAGGCGCCGATCAAAGACGTCTTCAAACAGGATGCCGGTCATGGTGAGTTTGTCATAATCGCCGAACCAGCCGTTGACGTGAATCGAGCTGACCTTGGCCCGGGCCCCGGCCCCGGCAAAACAAGCTACAATGGCATCGATGTCTTTTTGGGGCAGCCGCTGGATGTCTTCACAGTAGTCGATGGCCAGATCCGCTTCCCGGTAGGCCTGATCCGCCGACACCCGGCAGCCGGGAATCTTCTGCAAAATCTGGTGCCTGAGGTTTTCCAGGCGCCTGCGATCCGCTGCCCGCTGCTTCTCCGGTTTGAAATAGCGCCGCAGCATTTTCTTTTGGGATTCATCGTAGCGGAAGTAAAAGGCGCCGTTTTCACCCACCAGCCCCTCGACGGGCCACATGCGCGCGATGTGGTCACACCAGCCGGCCGGCCGGCCGGTAATGGGTATGGTAGGAATGCCCGCCGCTTTTAAGCGTTCCATGGCTTCAAAGACCACCGCCGGCAGCCGGCCATGATTGGTGAGGGTATCGTCGATATCGGTCAAAACATATCTGATGTTTCTCTTTACTGAGGCAGGAATCTGCTCAAAGGGTTTCATTTTCAAGTCACTTTCGGGATAATTAACTTTAACGCTGCACAAATCAGCATAGCTAATTTTAAAAGTGTAGACATAAGACCGCCGCTTTTGCGAGATCGATGCTGGATGCTCGATACTTGATGCTGGATATTCAGGAATGGACCCGGAATGAGATCCAGAAAAAACAAGTATCCGGAGAACCAGTATCTCTCCGAGGCGCAGGCTCTACGAGCCGGAGGCCAGGATCGCGTGATATTGCCAATACTCCAGCACTCCAAGGTCGAGGCATTCACGGGCTTCTGACAAGTTTCAAGTGCTTTAATATTGTTTATGGTTTCGTAAAACTGTGGAGAATACCTTCTTTGTGAGGACTCTTTAACTCATGGGGATGCGTTAGGCAAGCAGATTTTTGATGAACCTGAATTGAGCGATTGCCGGGCGAATGTGATTTTAGTCTTTTAAAATTCCGATTTCGAATTTTCGCAACGGCAGGGTTTAGTAGAACCAAAAGAACCGGCAGCAAAATTATTGCCGCTAATCCCAGCTTCCGTGCCTGCTGCCAAAGGGACGCCGGTTGGTCCGGCGGTTGATTGCCGCTGCCGGCAGCGGCCGATATAAAACAGGTGAGATCTTCCGGAATGATGCCGTCAAACAATTTATCGATCGGCGAATCGGAGCCGCCGCCGTTCGGGTCGGTTTCCGATCCAAAGGCCAGAGGATCGACGATGATTCCGTTCGCGATGCCGTCTGCGTCACCGAATCCCCCGTCTTTAATGGTTAGATACACCTCTTTGCGGTTGGCGCTGAATTCGGTGAAGTCGGAATAATCCAGCCAGATCCCGTCAACCGGATCATATTTGAAGCAATTTCCTTCTTTGAAAGCCGACTTGGAGAGATAGATGGTAACCGTCGTCTCATCGCCGGGTTGGTTCACCAGCAATTTGAAATCAAGCAATCCAAATTCGATAAAGTTCGGCTTGCCTTTGGTTTTGGCAACCAGCTGCGGGTCGGCAGGGTCTTCGGCTCCGAGCGAAATGATTGAATTGGCATTTCCAGCGTCTCGAATGCTGACACAAATTTGAACGTGGCCCTCTTGCTCGGCCACGTTCACACACTTGATGTCGGTTTGAGCGATGTCCATGGTACCGTCGCGATCAATATCCTGATATTCCGAAACTTCCTGATCATCCGGCACCCCGTTTCCATTCAGATCCTGCAAGGCATCAGCGGTGGTGAATTCTCTTTCAGCAGACCATTCCGACGGTGCATCCTGGCTGTCGATAAATCTGGCTTGCCAGATATACTCGGTGTCTGGCTTCCAGGATCTGTCTGGGGATCGTCATCGAGGTCAATGAGGCTGAAGAGGTGACATCAAATACACACTGATCATCAAAGGCCCGGATCACTTTCCACCGGGTTTTTCGATGAACATCATTGACGTTGGCATCCGAAAATTCGCCGGTTCCCAGCTGCGGCGTCAAGTCCGACCGTCGCCTTGTTTTCGGGAGTCAACAGGGCCGGCGGATCCGGTTTGAAATTTCCTTCATTGTAATTCGGTTGGCTGCCCAAATTGTACTCGTTGATATTGCTGATCTCGTCACCGTCCGGATCATCGGCGGCATCATTCTTCAATGGATTCAGGCCGTATGCAATCTCCCAGGTATCCGGCATGCCGTCATTGTCGTCGTCCTCATCGGCGTTGTTGCCCAGGCCGTCGCCGTCCGTATCGATTGTTTCTGTCGGATCCAGCGGGAAAGCATCCTGGTCGTCGGCCACACCGTCCCCGTCGCTGTCGACTACCGCCGGTTTGGTGATCTCAACCACACACGTATCGACATCGGACAGACCGCCGGCATCCATTACGGTGAGTTTAAAGGTTAACTGTTCTCCGTCTGTCAATATCTGGGGTGCAACAAAGGTGGTTTCGGACTGGTTGGGAGTTGAAAGCGTCACCGCTGCTCCACCGGTCTGTTCCCAGGTATAGCCGACAATATTATGGTCGGGATCAGTTGAACCGGAAGCACTGAGTATGACGGCAGTGCCTTCTTCAACGGATTGATCGCTGCCCGCATTGCTCACCGGTGCTGAATTCTCGGTAGATATCGTCACCGTATCCGGTGCGCTGCTGACCGTGCCGTCGTTGACAATCAGCTGGAGGGTGTAGGTTCCGGCGGCATCAACCACAAAGGCCGGTTTCTGAACTTTGGTGTCGGCCAACGTTGCGTGGCTGCCGCCGGGTTTCGCGACAAACGACCAGTTAAAAGACAGGCTGTCGCCATCCACGTCGCTGGAGCCGCTGCCGTCCAGCTGCACCGTGTCGTTGACCAGGACCGCCTGATCCGCTCCGGCATCGGCCACCGGAGCTGAATTCTCCGTGGATATCGTCACCGTATCCGGCGCACTGTCCACCGTTCCGTCGTTGACGATCAACTGCACCGTGTAAGTACCGGCGACATCAACATCGAAAGTGAGGTTTGACGACATGGGTATTGGACAGCGCTGCATGGCTGCCGCCGGGTTTAGAGACTATTGACCATCGATAGGTCAATGCATCGCCATCGGCATCGCTGGAGCCGCTGCCGTCCAGCTGCACCGTGTCATTGACCAGAATCGCCTGATCCGCTCCGGCATCGGCCACCGGGGCCGAGTTCTCAGTGGATATCGTCACCGTATCCGGCGCACTGTTCACCGTGCCGTCGTTGACGATCAGCCGCACCGTATAGCTGCCGGCAACATCAACGTCAAAGGTGGGCTTCATGGCGGTGGTGTCGGACAACGTTCGCCTGGCTGCCGGCCGGCCGGGAGACAAACGACCACGTAAAGGACAGACTGTCCCCATCCACATCGCTGGAGCCGCTGCCGTCCAGCTGC
Organism: uncultured delta proteobacterium; assembly: GCA_963769935.1. Taxonomy (GTDB): domain Bacteria; phylum Desulfobacterota; class Desulfobacteria; order Desulfobacterales; family JAFDCJ01; genus JAFDCJ01. The sequence continues at coordinate 363,357 of CAVYNY010000016.1, forward strand.
ACCGTGTCGTTGACCAGCACCGCCTGATCGGCTCCGGCCGCAGCCACAGGAGCTGAGTTTTCAGTGGAAATCGTCACCGTATCCGGCGCACTGGTCACCGTGCCGTCGTTGACGATCAGCCGCACCGTGTAGGTACCGGCGACATCCACTACAAAGGTGGGTTTCAAAACTTTGGTGTTCGACAGCGTGGCGCTGCTGCCTCCCGGACGGGAGACAAATGACCACGTAAAGGACAGGCTGTCCCCATCAACGTCGCTGGAGCCGCTGCCGTCCAGCTGCACCGTGTCGTTGACCAGCGCCGTTTGATCGGCGCCGGCGTTGCTGACCGGGGCCGAATTATCGGTGGAAATCGTTACCGTATCCGGTGCACTGTTCACAGTGCCATCATTGACGATCAGCCGCACCGTGTAGGTGCCGGCAACATCGACGATGAAAGTGGGTTTCACGGCATTGGTACTGGACAGCGTCGCGTTGCTGCCGCCCGGTCGGGAGACAAACGACCAATTGTAGGTCAAACTATCGCCATCCGCATCGCTTGAATTGCTGCCGTCAAGCTGCACCGTGTCATTGACCGGGACGGTTTGATCAGCGCCGGCGTTGCTGATCGGCGCCGAGTTCAGCGTAGTAACGATCACCGTATCCGGTGCGCTGTTCACAGTTCCATCATTGACGATCAGCCGCACCGTGTAAGCTGCCGGCGACATCGACCACGAAAGGTGGGTTTCACGGCTTTGGTGTTGGATAATGCCGCGCTGCTGCCGCTCGGTCGGGACATAAAAGACCAATTGTAAGTCAGACTGTCCCCATCGGATCGCTTGAATTGCTGCCGTCAAGCTGCACCGTGTCTGACACCAGGACCGCCTGGTCGGCGCCGGCATTGCTGACCGGCGGTTGATTATCGGCCACGAAGCTTGCCGCAATCGTATGATCGCTGGCTGACATTATGGAAGGTATACGTCGTTACAGCACCGACAGAGGATCCATCAACTACTACATCTGCAACATGATAGTATTGATTCGGGCTGATGGAAAAGGATTGATCGGCCCCGTTGCTTACCTTTACCGGACCGGCGGGAGAAATGCTGCCGTTTGCACCGGCTGAAGCAGTGATGGTGTGCGGTTGAATATCGATGCTGAGGTCCAGACAGGCCGACCAGCCGGATGCGGCATTGTGGGTGTCCTGCGACTGGGCTTTTATGCAATAGCTGCCGACCGAGGAAAAGGCGTGTGTCCGGGAGTCGGCGCCGCCCCAGCCCGAGGTATTGCCGTCGCCCCAGTCAAATCGATAGGTCAGCGAATCTCCGTCAGGGTCCGTCCCGGAGGTATTGAAGGCGTAACTCGTTTGGACGAATCCGCTGGCCGGACCTGTCGGCTTGGCGGGCGTATTGGGTGCCGAGTTGGCAGTCGGCACAGTGTAGACGAGTTCCTGAGAGTAATCGCTTGCGTTGTCGGATGTATCGTAGGCCTTGACTGCAAAGTAATAGGTCGTTCCTTCAATAAGACCCGTCAGGGTGTATTCGGTATTATTGCCCACATCGATGCTGTTTGAATAACTTCCGCTGGAGGTGCCGTAGAAAAATATATAACCGGCCAGATCGGACTCGTTGTTGGCGTCCCAGGCAACTGTGACATCCGCCGCCGAAGCGCCGGACACCGCCAACAGGAGAAATAAAGGAAGTAAAGCAATTAATTTAAAACACTTTTTAATGGGTAACGGTAAGCTATTCACATCAGCACCTCGACAAACTTTTTTTGCTGCACGAACCGGACTCAGCAAAAGTGCTGATGTCGCTCGGCAGCCCTGCTACCTTTCCAAGGGTAAAGGATTACGGCCAGTGGCTTTGCGTCCCGTCCTTTCAGACGGTTTGCCCTTACGAGCTTAAAAAATCATTTCCCGCGGAAGTTCTTAGAGCAAAACAGGTGCCATGATGTAGTCGGCAGGTAAAAAAAGAGAAGTTCGCCGGAAACCCGGCGGCAGATAAGTACAAAAAAATATTCGAAATTTTTATAGGGTTGAGAGGATCTTGCTTTTAGAAAGAAAATTTGAACATTAATGCAATCCGCGCAAAGAATTGCAAAAAGAAATGATTATGAGTAAATTGTTACCTAGACTCCCGGCTTGCGATGTATGAATAATTATTCGTGGATCGTATAATTTAGAATACACGCGGCGGGGAAAAGACGGAAGAACAGCTGGGGCCGAAGGTACTACACTAAAACCGAAATCAGGCTTGGTAGAAGTGGCACCTGCAAAGGCAGGAAATTAATAGCACTCAGTAACATTGACCACATTTTGTCGATGTCGGTTTGTTTGGCGCCGAATTGATTCAGGTCTCCTTTGATTCATCGATCATCAGCAAACTTAACGGGATCGGACGGGCCGGCGGCCGGGTGGTCACCATTTTAATTTCGGCCGGGTCGGCGCCAAACTCCCGGACCAGTATGGCGGCAATGGACGGCTGGCAATTGGTGCCCTGGCAGTACCCCATTCCGCTGCGGGTCCGTTTTTTGATATCATTCAGGTTCATTGTTCCCGCCCGGGCGGCCTTGCGGATCTCACCGGCCGTGATACCCTCGCAGCGGCACACGACGGTATCGTCGGTCACATTGGCATACAGATCCGGGTAAACCTGATAGATTCGATCCATGGCCCGCCGGAACCGGCCCATGGATTCAAGCCGTCTGAGTTCAGGCAGGGCCGCCTGCACGGCCTGATCCCGGGAAATGCCGCCGGCATGGGCCGTCGCATGCAGTCCGGCAATGGTGCCCTGCATTTTCGCCACCAGCACGCCGGCAATGCCGGCGCCGTCGCCGGCCACAAAAATTCCGGGCTGGTCGGTCTGCATGTTTTCATCAAAATAAGGCACCCATCCGCCCATCAGCGGATTATAAACATGCCGGCAGCCAAGCATACCGGTCAGCCAGACCGACGGTATCAGACCGTAGCCGATACACACCGTATCCACTTCAAAGGTCTTCTCGGAGCCCGGCACCGGGCCGCCGCGGGAATCCACGGCAACGACCACGGCGGCCTTCACCTGCCCTTCGCCCTGAATGCTGCGCAGCGCATGGGATCGCAGCATCTGAACCCCGGCGCGTTTGAGGCGGTACATGTAGGTGAGCCCCTGCCTGATCAGGCCCGGCTGGCGCAGTAAATCCGGCAGATACCGCCAGGCGCGCAGCGTCGCTGCCGATTCCGCCAGGGCCACGACCTCCATTCCGGCGTTGAGCATCTGATTGGCCACCACCAGCGGCAACGGTCCCGTGCCGGCCAGCAACACCCGGCTGCCGGGCCGCACCCGCTGGCTTTTCAAAAGCACCTGGGCGCCGCCGGCCGTCATGACCCCGGGCAGCGTCCAGCCGGGCACCGGCACCGGGCGCTCGTAGGCGCCGCTGGCGACAATGATCGCCCGGGCATCCAGCAAAATCAGCTCATCATTGCGGGCGACCGCCAGCTGGTTGGATTCAAATGCCGACCACACCAGAGCGTCGTTCCAGATTTCAACAGTGTCGGAAAGCTCCCGCACCTGTCCGAGCAGCGATTTTCCATCCGCATAATCAGATCCCAGGATGGTGGAATCTTTTACCTGAAAGGTAGGCGGAAGCTGCCGGTAGATCTGTCCGCCGGCCTGCAAATTTTCATCGATCACCAGAACCCGGGTGCCGGCCCGCGCCGCGGCAATTGCAGCACTGAGGCCGGCCGGGCCGCCGCCGACAATGACCAGCGGCACTTTTTTGCGCACCAGACGACCCGGCGCAGGTTCGGGTGCCTCAAGTTCTATCCGGCCATACCCTTCCTGCAGCGTGATTTGCTGACCGGCGCCGACCGGCGTAATGCACGCTCTGACATTGGGTCGGCCGTCAACCGTGACCAGACACCCGTGGCAGGTTCCCATGCAGCAGTAAAGGCCCCGGGGGTCTTTGGCCTGCTCCGTCCGGCGAAATTCCCGGATGCCGGCTGCCGCCAGCGCCGCTCCGATGCTCTCGCCTTCATAGGCCCGCACCGGCTGCGCATTGACGAAAATTTCAATTTCCTTGCCGCGGGTAATCCCGCTTTGAATGCGATTGTCCTTAATTGGTTGATTCATCCCTACACTCATTCTTTGTTTAAAATTCAAGGAATGGATTCTTTTATATTTTAAAAAAGTAAAATAGAATCCATTCCACCAATCAATTCCAGCTTTGGAATCTCTAAACCCGAAGCCTTTCAACCCGCGTTAGGCAAACCGCCCGGGGCTGAAGGCTTCCATAGGGTGTTCGGTGCGGCCGTCGACAATCATTTCACTGACGGCTTTGCCGGTGCTGGCACTGAAGCGCACACCGGTGCGCCCATGGCCGGAGGCGACCAGCAGCTTCGCGCAGCCGGGCACTGAACCGATCACCGGCAGATTGTCCTCGCAGATGGGCCGGAAACCGGCAAAAAAGCGCAAGGCCCGCACCGCGGCCAGCATGGGTACAGCCCGGATGAAAGCCCGGGTGAAGGCCGTTAATTTTTCCAGCGTAATCCGGTTTTCGAATCCCACAAATTCCGTGTGGCTGCCAAGATAAAAATTACCGCTGGCCGTTTGTCGGGCATACAGGTGATCGACAAACAGGAGCACCCGGTCGGTCATCCGGGGACAGGCTTCGGTAAGAATAACCTGGCCGCGGGCCGGCACGATGGGTATCTGAAGCCCCAGGGAAGACAGGATTTGCGGGGTGTGCGCGCCGCCGGCCACCACCACCCAATCGCCCTGAAAATCGCCCCGATTCGTCACCACCTTTTCAACCTTGTCGCTGCCGACCACGATATCCTGAACCTCAACGCCGTATTCAACCCGGCCGCCCTGCCGCAGCGCAGCATTCAGATAGGCTTCACCCAGACGAAACGGATTCACATGGAAACTTGCCGGGTTGAAGATCGCGGCGGTCACCTGCGGTGCCAGCAGCGGCTCAAAATCAAGCGCCTCCCTGCCGTCCAGCAGCCGGCAGTCGATGCCCATCTGGCGGATTTCATCATAAAACGGCCGGATTGCGCCGGCTTCCTGCTCGTCAAAGGCTGCATACAGGGACCCGCCCCGGATAATTTCAAGCGGCGGGTCAAAATTCTGCTCGTGATCCAGGAACAGCTGGTAGCTTTCCAGGCTTAACGGCCGCAGCGGTGCCGGTGTGCTCCCGCTGCCGCTGATGCTGATAATCGCCGCGGTGCTGCCGGTGGCGCCGCAGACCAGATGGTTGCGTTCCAGCACAAGGACCTTCGCACCCCGCCCGGCCAGAAAATAAGCGCAGGCCGTTCCGATAACCCCACCGCCAATGATAATGACATCCGATTGCATTCCGTAAGCATCCTATTCGCTTTAGCGTTATTTTTCTTCTCTATAATTAAATTTTAGATTTGCCAATAGCAAAGTATCCAAGCCCGGAGGATCAGGTTTTCTAAATTGGATCGGTTTTTTTCTTGACCTGCAAAAGGAGACCCGGGTAATAACAAGCTACGGGCTTCGCCCCAATCGGTCTGCGGCCCTCAGGGACTGCTCCTCTAAGGGAATGTTGGAATTTTGGAAAATCGGTTGCAGAAGCTCCGAGACGCGGCAGCCTGAACGACCAGCACATTATTTTGTCGAATAAACATTCTTTGCGGGATCATTGCGAATATGGCACAAAAACGGATTAACTATCAGTCGGTTGTGCTTATCATATTAATCTCTGCTGCCCTGTTGGTGTTTTTTGCCCTGCGGCAGAAGGACTCGCTTTTACAATACCTGAATCCGGAAGCGGTGGCCGTCAACCGGCCGGCCCCCGATTTTACATTGCCCGACCTCGACGGCCGGATGGTCAGCCTGTCCGGCCATCGCGGCAAGGTTGTGGTCGTCAATGTGTGGGCCACCTGGTGCCCTCCCTGTGTGGAAGAGATGCCGTCGTTGGAAAAATTGTACCGGGAATTTAAAGCGGAAAACTTCGCAATCCTGGCCGTCAGCATCGATTCGGCGGGAGCCGCTGCCGTGGCGCCGTTTATGAAAAAGCACGGACTGACCTTTCCCGCCTTGATTGACCCCCAGGCAACCATTCGAACCAGTTATAGAACCACCGGCGTTCCGGAAACATTCATCATCAACAAGAAAGGCATATTGATGAAAAAGGTCATCGGCCCTCAGGACTGGGCCGCTCCTGAAATCCTGCGCTATATCCGCCAACTGGTTCAAGAGCCTTATTCCGCAGAGTAAAATGCCGGAGCCGCGATTGCAACGCCATATATAGCTGCCAAGGCGGCATTAAATAGATAAGATACCAAAAATATTAAACTTTCAATCTTGATGAAATCGTAAAAGGTAGCGATTCCGGATTTTTATGGATTCCCACCTGCGCGGCAATGACAATAATTATATTGATATCGGTTAGTCAAAACAGCTGTCATACCCGCGCAGGCGGGGATCCAGTCGTTAGAATCACTTTTTACCATATCATCAATCTTTAATTTTCAATCAAAAAGTGAGCTGAAAATTGTGCGATCAATTACTCAAGGCCATGCAAAACGCCATCCGGGAAGTCCGGCGATGGCCCAAAAAAGAAGTTCAATGGTTTCACGTCGAAAATCGATTTGCACCCATGGGGGTCAAAATGATCGGGGTCTTCTGCGACGCCGTCAAGAACGCGGCCTATGTTGATCCGGAGCGCTATGTAGCCGGTTTTCAAATTATTCCGGACCAGATTCCGGGCTTCGGTTCGGTATCGGGGATCAGTTTGTGTTAAATGAGGTGCCGGGCTATAAAAAGAAAAAAGAACACCAGCAGGTTGATTCCATTAATCACATGATGGATGTCATGCAAATCGACGTCAAAAAAAATCCCATCAAAATCACCTTCGGCGGATCGGAGTTGGCCGGCTCAGGTGTCGGTGCCAGCGCCGCCCACTGCGTTTCACTGGCCCGGGCGCTGAATGCGGAATTCGACCGCGGTCTTTCCATCGAGGAAATCAATCATTATGGAAAAGGAGGGCTATAAGGTCATCCGGGCCGCGGTGGGGGGGTATGTCGTGAATACTTGATATTCGTAGGTTGGGTTGATCCGCCTAGGCGGACAACATCATCGATCGGGCTCAACCCAACCTACCATAAATCGGACTTTTCGTTTAGGCACCAGTTAAGAAGCCCACCCCGGATTCCAACCCATAGGGTTTTCAACCCGGAGTAGGGATCAAATTTTCAATGTTAGAACGAATGCCTATTTAACAGCCTCTTTTAATGATTTGCCGGCCGTAAATTTGGGAGCTTTGGATGCCTTGATCTTGATCTCTTCGCCGGTTTGGGGATTGCGTCCCTTTCTAGCTTTTCTTTTCGTCACTTTGAAGGTCCCAAAACCAACCAGGGTCACCGCATCTCCCTTTTTCAACGCCTTGGTGATGGATGAAAATACACAATCCACTGCTGCCTGAGCATCCTTTTTGGTACCGACAACTTCGGCCACTTCGTTGACTAAATCGCCTTTATTCATTCTTTTCTCCTTTCATCAATTCTAATTTTATGAAATGCCTTTGTACGTCCGGCGGCACTTTCGAAAAATCGAGGCTTTGGATTATTCCATTAAAAACGCCTTTTATTGTGCTTGGTTCCGATATTATACAATATCCGCTGTGTCAAGGTTTTTTGAATAATTTTTCGTAATCCCTAACTTTTCCGGTAAAATATTAAAATGCGGTACCGACACTGAAGTGAAATACAAAAAAATCCTCATCACGCTGTGAATCACGATCGGGATTGAAGGCAAAATCGATCCGCGCCGGTCCGACCGGCAAAAGATATTGCAGACCAAACCCCACGCCGGGACGAAAGCCTTTGAAAAAATCATCGAATGTATCGGAGATGACTTGGGAGCGGCTGTTATAGGACAGCCGGCCTTGCTCTTCCCGGGTTCGATTGGGCGCAATATTGCCGTAGTCCAGGAATAGCGTGCCGATGAGATTGCCGATCAGGCGCTGCCGCAATTCGAGGTTGAACACATTGAATCCGTATCCGCCGACCGGGTCACCGGACGGATCCTGGGGGCCCAGCTCCGACTCCTTGAAACTGCGCACCGTGTTTTCCCCGCCGTTGAAGAATCTTTCAGACACCGGCAATGTTATCTCACCCGGTCCCGGTAAGAGAAGCCCGGTCGTATAACGCGTCCCCAGAACGGTGTTTTCGGCCACATGGAAGAAAATCCGCGCCCCTCCGGTCAAGCGCGTGAGATTAATGCCGCTGCCCAGCAGCCTGTCGGCCTGTTCAGCCGAAGCGAAAAAACGCTGGCCGGTGGTCGGAAAAAAAATATCGTTGCGGGTATCGTAGGTAACCTGCCCCTTGAGGCTGGCAAAATTGTAGCTGCCCTGCGACTGCGCTTCAAATCTATCGACGCCTGTAATGTCGGTGGTCCGGATCATGTATTCGGCCGATGACAGCAAATTTTCAGTCAAATACCTGCTCAAGGCAAACGTCATACCGATGTCCCGGCGCGTAAACGAGGGCTCTTGGCGGTGATTGTAAAAGGCGGTCAGATCGGCCTTGATATCGGTGTTTAAAAAAAACGGATCCGACAGGTTGGCGGACAGGGTCTGGGCTTTGATGGACCCCGTGGCCTGGGTTCGAAAAACACGGCCGGTCCCGAAAAGGTTTTTTTCCTGAAATCCCACGCGCAGCCGCAATTTTTCATAGGATCCCCAGCCCGGTTCAAAGAAAACCTCCTTGGCAAGTGCCTCTTCCACCTTGATTACCAGCACGCGTTTGGTGGGATCGTCGGTCTTTTCGAGCTCGAAGTCGACTTTGGAAAAGATCCCGGTCCGGTAAAGATCCCGGAAGCTTTCCTTCTGCAGCGCCAGATCGTAACGATCGCCGGGTTTCAGCCGGATTCGATTGCGGATGAAATCGGAATGGGTTCGCTGATTGCCCCGTATTTCAATGGCGGCAATCGTAATCTTCAGCCCGCTGTGTATGAAGGCGTCCAGCACGACCTGGCCGGGTTCACCGGCCGATCGACGCTCTATTTCAACCGCTGCATCGGGATAGCCGGTGTTGCCGTAAATTTCAAGTATGCCGGCCTGCAGAATCAGCTTTTGGCGATTGAAATACGGTCGGCCGATCAATTCCCGGCGTAATTTATCCAGGCCGCCTTGTACCGCGGAAAGCACATCGCCGCGAAAGTCGATCCGGTGCACCGTGTATCGAACCCCTTCCGTAATTTTGATCGTTATATCCACCCGACTGCGGCTCGCGTTGAATTTCAGATTCGGGTCTTCGACCACAGCGTCCAGATAACCGTGTGCGATATAGCGCTCGCGAATCTCATCTACCGCCGCCTCGACATCCGAGCGCACGAATAAAAGTTTACCCAGATGGAGAAAACCGGCGCGATCCTTTTCAAAGTAGGCCTTTAAAACATCATTATCGAAGGCCTTGTTGCCGACTGGGATGATGCCGCGGATAATGACGCGGGGACCCTCTGAAATTAAAAAAGTTATCGTGGTCACGCCCTCTTTTGTTTGGATTTGATAATCGACCGCGGCGAAGGCATAACCGCCTTTGCGGTAGGCTATCTGCATTTGAAAAGCGGCATCATCGATATCCGCCGGCCGGTGCCCCTCCTTATCGAAGGCCTCGAGTTCGGCGGCGGCAGCCCGGCGCAGCTCCGTTTCGCTCAGCGCCGCATTGTCCTGAAAAAGTATTTTATAAGAGTTTGCGTTTTGGGTTTCCGATTTGACTTCAGCCGCAGCCTGGGGAAGCAGGTACAAATTGGCGGCCGGCGCCGCGATGAAACAAAGCAGCACCAGCAGGCGGCGCCCACGGAGAGACAACGGCGCAATCACATGTTCAACGAAAACGAAAAACAAGTTTGATCCCTCCGTTGTAATAGTCGAATAGGTCCCGCTCCCCGGTAAGATACAGGCTGTCCCCCTTTAAAAAAACGCCATTGGCAATTAGAAACTGGGAATTGATCGTGTCCTCCCCCTGCTGGGTGATGCCCCTTCCGACCTCGACATCGAATCGATCCAGGATGGAATCGAAAGAATCGTCTGAATCGCTGCCGAACAGGCGCGAGATCAGATCCCGTCCGAGAAATACGGCGATATTCAGTCCCTGGCGGCTTGTGTTCGAACGCGCACTGCTGTTTTTCGGCGGCTGCCCCGTCAGCAGGAGCATCAGCAGCTCCTCGTTGGGCAGCGGCGGTATCGAAGACAGGGTAATGACCGGCTCATCATACGGACCGTCGATTACCGCGGTAATGTCGTAACCGAGCATGGTCGAGGTTCCGATCAAATCGAGTTTGGGGCGGTCCGGGTCCGCCTGCTCGAAACGCACCAGACCGTTTTCCAGCTGCATGCGGCCGGCCGGCAGGTACAGTCGGGTGGATTCGACATAGACCTTGCCGACCAGCAGCGGAACTTCACCGGTCCCGGTCAGCACAAGATCCGGACGAACCGCACCTCGGACCAGATTGTTGCGGATGATAAACGGCTCTTTGGCGGTTATCCGGACGTCAAAGACCATGTCCCGCAGAGGCGGGTCGCGAAAGGAAAACAGCCTAAAACCGCCCCTGCTGTCGGATTTTCCGGCGGTGGCAATCCCCTCGATGACACCGAAATTCCTGGCAAAGCGCCCATCGGTGACGGCAACCTCGCCGGCCAGCTCCAATCGCGCAAGCGGCCCTTTCAGCGTCAGGTCGGTATCGGCCCTCAGCCGCAAACTTTCGTCGCGATACAATAGGATATTTTCACCGCGAAGCCTTAAGTCGGCCGCAGACCCGGTCGCCGTCCCCAGCTGCCAGGTCCCGGTCAGCTGAAAGGAGGCGCCCCCCAGTTCTCCGGTAAGCGAGCGGATATTCACCGCCTGCGGTGTTACCGCGGCTTCCAGGTTCAATCCCTGCAGCGAGGCCATATCAACGTCAGGCGCAAACTCGGCCTTCGACAGCTTGATGACCGCATCCGCACGCGGTGACGTTATGGGCCCCTGCAGGGTCCCCTGCGCTTCGAGCCGGCCGGTCAAGCGGCGCACGCCGTCGACCTCCCGGGCAATCCAGCTTAAGTCGGAAACAGTCAGAGATCCGGCGAGGTTTACCTGCCCGGTCAGCCGGTGTCCATCGGATTTGATCAACCGCGCCGGCGTCGGCGCTCCGCGCCACTGGCCTTCGGCCAGGATTTTCCAGCCCGCCGAATAGGCCTCCAGCGACTCCAGCGCCACCAGGTCGCCGTCGATTCGCACATCCCCTGTGACGGTGTAAGGCCCCGGCGGCAGCGGTCGAATGTCGGCCGGCCGTTTCAGATCGTGCACAGCCAGATGAAGCCGGCCGGACGGACGCTCCCAAGTGCCGGTCAGATTAAGATCGCACTGGATCGATCCGCCCGTACTTGCGGCCCACGGCAGGATAAACCCCAGCACACTGGCATCGCTGATGCGGGTGCGCCCGGTCAGCGCAATTTGACCGGCTGCAAATATATTCCTGCTGAAAGGATCAAGGGGCAGCGCGCCTGCCAGGTCAATCTGCTGGCCTTTTTGTCCCAGCCATTCAAATTGATGGATTTTAAAAACCTTGTGGGCGTAATTCAGGTTGAACCGGCCGGAAAACGCCATGGGAAACTCGGGGCTGCCGAGGTTGTCGAGGGTGCCTTCGACGGCGAAGGCAGGCGCAGCCGGTTGGCCGGCAACCTTGATGCGGGCGTTCAGGCCCTGAAACTGCAGGCGGTCCCCCACCAGCAGATCGAGCCAGCCGTCGCCGTTTAAGCCCGCTGTGCTGATCAGCAGATTGGAGGCGCCGTCCGGTTCAAAGCGACCGTCGACGGACACCCGGCCGGCCGAGCCTGACAGGGCCAGATTCCTGAAAACCATACGGCCGTTGCGGAATATTCGGCAGCCGGCCTCATGCTCGAGGGCCAGCAGGGTCCTGCCCCCACGGATTAGAGACGCTTTCCTGAAGGTAATGCCAAATTCGGTATCGGCCGGGCTGCGCCGGATATCGCCGGCCAGCTCGACCTGGTGCCGGCCTATGGTTGCTTCGGCCGTTTCGATTCTCAACAACCGGCCGCTGCTGCGGATTTTGGTATTTAACTTATCCAGCCGCAGAGCGTTGAAGTGGAAATTTTCAACCTGCAAATCGGCTTCAGCCTCCGGAAGCATGAGATCGCCCGCAGCCTGCAGCCGGCCCTGCAGCGACCCGGAAAGACCGGATAACGCCGCCGGCAGCCAGGGACCCTGATACGCTGCCAGATCGGCAATGGCGACCTTCAGCCGGATGTTCTCAAGCAATTTCTGATGCAGCCGGATCGATCCGCTCAGATCCAAGCTGTCATTGAAGTTGCGAAACACCGCCGAGGAAACCTGCCAATTGTCGTCGGAAAACTTCAAATCTATATTCGCATCACCCAAAGGAGTGCTTGCGACGCGGATTTGACGGGCCTGCAGTTTCAGACTGCCGGCGGGCCCGGTAAAAGACCCGCCAAGGTTAACCGCGGCTTTCAAGCCGCCGTCGATGCGGACGATCTTCACCGACGACGGAAGGAACAGGGGCAGCAGATCTGAAAAATAGGGTCCCAGATCTGAAACCGAAAGCTCAACCTTGACGCTCTCAAAGGACGCGTGCGCCAAATTGATCGTACCGCGCGCGCTGGCCCGGTCTTGGCCTCTTTCCAGCACTGCCGACTCGACCGTGACGCCCTTAATGTCACCTTTCGCCCGAATCGTCAAATTGCCCAGCGCCCTGTTCCGGTAAGTCAGCGCCCGGCCGGAAATGTCGGCTGCGCCCCCGGGGGCCTGAAGGCTGCCGGCCACTTTTATTTGCCCCTGAACAGCGCCGCCTATGGCCGGCAGTGCGAAGATCCGGCTAAGAATTTCCACCTGCGGCAGGTCAATGCTCAAGTCGCCCGCCAGAGCCGAATCCTTGAGGGTCCGCTCTCCGATCGGCAATCCAATATCGGCCGTTTTCAGCAGGAGATGGCCGCCCTCGGCATCCAGGCGGCCTTCGGGTATGATCAGATTACCGTCTTCCATGCGGCCGTTTAAAACCAGCCGGTGGGACGGTATCCGATCAGCGTGTCCCTCAAGCGCCAGGTCGAAAAACTTGAGCACGGCCGGGACGTCGGAGGCTTCAAGCCTCCAGTCCACCTTCAAGGACCGCAAAAATGCGTCCAGATCGTCCCCGTAGACGATGTCCGCCGGAGCGGAGGCCTGGCGGATGGTTAACCGGTTGGGGCCGTCGGTCGTTACCAGGTTGGCCACCCGCAGCTGCCGGGGGTCGGCGCTGAACCGGAAGGCAAGTTGTTCGACAGTGGGGGAATTGATGAATGCGTTGACAACCTGGGCGCTGAGATCACTCACCAGTTCTTTGGGTTTATCAAATGGCAAATCCAGCTGCCCCTTCAGTGTCAGGCGCCCGCCGAAGGGCACCGTCGGCGGCGCCAGCAATTCGGATATGCTGCTCAAATCGATATCGCTGCCGGACAAGGCGACCTTTAAGCGGTCGGCTGCCAGTTGGCCGGCGGCCGCCAGTCGACCGCCGGCCAGGTTGAACTTCACCTCAAAAGGCATCCGGTTCGGCAGTTCGTGCAATTCGAAATTGGCCGATTTTACCAGCAGCTTTCCATCGATCAGCAGTTTTTCAATGCGCAGGCTTTCCCGCGAGTAGGATAGTTCGGCTGCCAGGGGAACCGCGACCGCCCGCAGAGCGGGATGATCCAGCGACCATTGCGCTGCCTGCAGCCGGAGCCGGGATGACCCCTGATCAGCAGCCTGCGCTGCCAGGGATAAGCCCCTGAAGCGGGTTTCATAGTCGGAGCCCTTGATTTGAACGGCGCTGTTTTGGACACTGATCCGCGGCAATCTCGGCGGCAAAAAGATATTTTTCAGCACACTATTGTCATTGGAGGCGGTCGTCTCCCCGGTCAGATCGATGGACAGCCGGGCACCCTCGATGTCAATAGCGGCTCCGGCCAGGAAAGGCTGCCAGCCCTTTAAAAAATCCCACAGGCGGTAGGTCAACTTTAGGCGGTGTACTTGCAGATCGGCCAGCGGCTCGTGGGACAGGCGCTTGACCGTGGTTATGTTTTTCAGCTCTATATCCGAGAAAAAGCTACCTCCTAAATATCCGATGGATATCTGCAGCCCCAGGTTGGCGGCGGCCGTGCGTTCCAGGAATGCGATGGCATCGGGGTGCAATTAATACACCGCGCAGGGCATAAATTGCGACCAGCAGGACGATGCCGCCCACCAGCAGCCAACGGCCGATTCGCCGCGGTTTGGGTATGGATTTTTCCTCGGTTGGCATATTTTGCAAATTCTGGGGCCGGAAAGGGGCTTTTCAGCTGAATGCGGCATAAATTGCGTCGCTGTAAAAACAACTATCGGGTTTCAATCAGACGCTCGTTCCCCCGTGGCCTCGCAAGGCCCCGGTGATGGTCAGATGGGCGGGATTTATAGTTTGTGCATCGGATATTAAGTGATCCCAAATGATTAGAAAACGCCCTAAATTGATCAAACGGATTTATATGATTATATATTTATTCAGTCGCTTATAATTTTCAACCCATATTTTACCGACCATGGGGATTTAGCGGACCATTGCTGCGGACAGCCTTTCGCCCCGGCACCCGCTGTCATTTTCCATTCGTATTTATGACATTTTTGAAAATATAGCAAGCGATCGATGGATTGTCACCCCGATTGCTTTATATATCTCTGAACCTTCGAACCTTGAATTCCTAAACCGAATACAAATAATCAAAAACCCCGTAGATCAGCTCGGTAACCTGCTGATTGCCTTCGAGCGTGCCGGCCAGTCCGTACAGGGCGGTGGTTTCGGCCGCAGTGCCGACTTTGGTTTGGGCGTATTCCACCCCGGCTCGCAGGTCTTCCAGAAAGCGCTCGGCAACCCCGGCGACAAAGGTCTGGGGCATGGTGACGCAAAAATGCAATGCCGGCGGCAATTGCAGGACATTAAAGCGCCAGCCTTTAGCTTTCATAAAGTCGTTGATATGGTAGACGTCCACCTCCTCGGAACGGAAGCTGATTACGAAGGTCGGCTCGCCGATGAGCATGAGCTCCGGGATCCCCTGGACACCCTTTTTGATTTTGTCGGCCACCGCCATGATGGCCCGCGCCGCTTTCAGGTACCCTTCTTCACCCAGATAGATCATGCTGGCCCAGGTCGCCGCCGTCAGGCCGCCGGAACGGCTGCCGGCTGCGGTCGGAGACGCATACAATCCTCCCGGCCAGTCCGGGACGTTGAAATACTGATGGCGGCGCAGATTGTTGTTGCGATAGAGTACCACCGAGGTGCCCTTCAGGGCAAAGCCGTATTTGTGGGTATCGGCCGACATGGAGGTGACGCCCGGCAGACGAAAATCAAACGGGGGTATCGCGTATCCCAGCTTCTCAATCCAGGGAAAGATAAACCCGCCCAGGCAGCCGTCCACATGGAAGCCGATATTGTGCTTCAACGCAATGTCGGAGAGCTTGTCCAGCGGATCGATCAGGCCGTAGGGGTAATTGCCGGCACTGCCGACAATGGCGGCCGTTTTTTCATTGATCCGGTCTTCGACGGCTGCCGGGTCGACCCGGAAATCCGGCCCTGAAACAGGGATGTGCACCATCTTGATGCCGAAATATTGGTCGGCTTTATCAAAAGCCGGATGGGCCGTATGCGGCATGATGACTTCCGGGGTGCGGATGCCTTTCTCCGTGCGGGCCCAGTCACGGTAAGCCTTCATGGCCATGAGGATGCTTTCGGTGCCGCCGGAAGTGAGGGTTCCGCAAACCTGGTCCCCGGGGGTGTGCGCTTTGACGGCATCTGCGTTGAGCATCCTGGCCGTCATGGCGATGATTTCGCTTTCCATCTTGAACATGCTCGGGCACAAATCGAATTGAATGGTATTTTCGTGCGAGAACAGGGAGAAAACCTTGTTCAAAAAAACGCGATGCTCGTCGCCGGCATGATAAAATGTACCCGAAACCTGCCCGGATTTCCACTTGGCGTTTTCCTCTTCGGCCATAATGGCCAATTCGCCGATAATATCATCTTTGTCGCGCCCTTTGGCGGGAATTGAGCGATGCTCTGCGAACCGTCCTTTATACGGCTTAAAAGGATCGACGGGTTGGGTTTCATTGGCTTGTTCTGACATAAACATCCTCCATTGAAATTATAAAGGGACACAGATAAACACGGATCATACGGATATATTTGATAGCTTTTGCTATACCTCAGAAGAAAAAATAATTCACTGAAATTCTGTGCAAGTCTGTGCAAATCTGCGTCCCGATAAATTAATCCTGTAAGTTCAGTGCCGTAAAAATCTTCCTATTCCGCTTGAACAACTGGCGATACTGGGCATACATATGGTCATAAACCATCCGCTTGGATTCATCCGGTTCATACACCTTTTTTATCTTAGCCAGTTTCGGAATATCGACAAGGGAGCGATATCCCAGCACGGCGAATGCCAGAAAAGCCGTACCTCGAACCGTGGCGTAGGCCGGTTCGTCGACCTGATGAATCGGCACTCCCAGCACATCCGCATGGATTTGAGCCCACACATCGGACAAGGCTCCTCCACCTGAAAAACGGAAACTCTCGATGCGGCGTCCGATGAATTTTTCAGCCGCCTCCCGGGTCCAACGGTTGTTATAGGCCAGTCCTTCCATGACGGCCCGGCTCATCTGACTGCGGGTGGTGCTCAAAGACAAGTTGACAAATCCTCCCCTGACATGCGGATCTTGCATATGGCTTCACTCCCACAAAGCATCGGCGGCCAATTCATCTGAAAATTGTCTGAAGGGCATAACATCGATTCCATCCTGGGTTTTCATGGCCGGCCCCCGGGGGTAGACGACTATTCGGCGCCGTAATCCATCAAGCGTTTCGATGACGCGCAGGCCCTTGCACCATGAATTTTTAAAGGTTCGACCGGATTTTACCTCTACGGCGATCAGCTCCGAGCCTCGGATCAGGATGAAATCCACTTCCTGCGTGGCTCGACCCGAAGGAGCCCAGTAAAATATGTCGTCGCATAGGCTGCGGTAGTCCTTGTATGCTCGCAGCAACTGAGCCACCAGTCCCTCGAACAAGGCGCCTTCCTCCTCCGGTGCCAGCGGCCCCGCAGTGCGCTTCATTGCCCTGACAATGCCGGGGTCGCACCAATACCATTTAGGCAGTTTCCGCTCGCGTACGCGCAGCTTGGCTTCATATGCGGGCAGCCTGAAACAGAGAAGGGTTTCTTCAAGAATGTCGAGGTATCCTGTTACCGTTGTTCGTGCCACGCCGGCTTCACGCGCGATGTTGGTCACATTGATATTCTGTCCGTGAAAAAGGGCGGCAATCGGCAGAAAACGGGCAAACCCCGGCAGGTTGCGGACGAGGGCCTCTGCCTGGATCTCTTCTTTAAGGTAAAGCTGCACGTAGGCGGAAAGTGTTTCCTGGCTGGCAGTCGAGTCCCACACAATGGGCAGAGAACCATACTGCATGATCTCTTCCAGGTCGAATTCTTCACCAATTTCCTCGGGGACGAAGGGGTGCATGAATCGGCGCAGGGCCCTGCCTGCCAGCAGGTTGACTCCGGCGCGTTTGAGTTTACGGGCACTCGAACCACATAGGATGAATTTTAGCCGCTTCTCTTCGATAAACCGCTGCACTTCGTTGAGAAGATTCGGCAGCCGCTGCACCTCGTCCACAAGCACCCAACGGCCGGTTGGAACCGTGCGCAGTTCATCCGCAAATTGACCCGGGTTAGCCAGCAGCCGCTGGTAGGTTTCCTCGGACAGAAGGTCGACCACATGGGCATCCGGGAATATGGCTTTGAGCCAGGTACTCTTACCGGACCCACGTGGACCCAAAAGGAAAAAGCTCTGTTGCGGGATATTTACGATTCTATTTAGCATAACCTGATAAGGTCGTCGTCAAATTTCCATGAAATTTGACGATAACCTTATCCAAATTTAATAAAATGTCAAGTACACTATTTTGGCTTTGCATAGGCAATTCTTTATTCGGGAGTGCAAGCAGCGCTGAATTCCCACTGCCTAGTAAGAAATCCTGGCCCTGACCGTTTTTAACATAAACCTAATTTTAACTATTTTTTCTAGTCAGGACAGAAATGCTTTAAATTCTCAGTAAGTCGCACCAGGGCGGGCCATCACTCCACGGCATAGGTTCGCGGCTGCGTAATACCGATGGAATCTTTGCCGGTCTGCTTAATGTGGAACATGGCCTTGTCGGCCAGGGCTAATAGACCCGTTCGCGTAGTGGTGTCTTCCGGAAAGGTTGCCAGCCCGAAACTGGCTCCGAGACGAATATTGTGTCTCTCTTTGGCCAGGTAGTCGGTCAGCTTCATCCGGGCCCGAATTTCTTCGGCCTTTTCTTTGGCCTGAAGTTTACCGGCGCCGGGCAGCACAACCACAAATTCATCCCCGCCATAGGCCACGCCAAAGCTAGGCTTTCTGAGACATTTTTTGATGGTGGCAGCCACCTCTTTGAGCGCCTGGCTGCCGTTGAGATGACCGTAGGTGTCCACAACACGCTTAAAGTTGTCCATGTCCATGAAGATAAGGGAAAATATTTTCCTGGTAAGATTGCTTTCCTCGATCAACTCATCCAACGCCTTATAGAGATACCGCGTGTTATGAAGCCCGGTTAAGTTGTCGTGGTTGGACAGATTGCGGAATTTCTGCCGATCGCGCCGGAGCTGTTTCTCAAAGGCTTTGTTTTTGGTATTGTCCACCAATATACCCTCGAGTATGGCCTCACCCTTGTCATCACGGATCAGCCGAATATTGGCCAAAATCCATATCGGCTTCCCATCCTTGCGTTTGAACTGCAGCTCATAATTAACGACGGCCCCTTTCTTTTGGACGGCGCGGATCATCCTGGTGCGGTCCTCATCGCTGAAATAGAACCGCTTGGCGCCTTCTTTGAGCGCCAGTACCTCATCCGGGGAGCTGTATCCAAGCATGGATGCAAAGGATGGATTCACGCCAATGAGTTCACCAACCAGCCTGCTTTGAAACATACCCTGCACAGCGTTTTCGTACATACTGCGGTATCGCTGCTCCGCTCTGCTCAATTCTTCCTGGGTAGCCTTCAATTCGGTTAGGTCCGTTAAAAAATACATGTAGCCGTTACTGCGGCCTGCATCATCTTTAAGCGTGCTGCGGCTGAAAAGCATCGGAATCCGGCGGCCGTCCAGGGAATAAAATGACGCCTCAAAACTGAGATGCTCACGGCTGGCGGAATAAAAATCGACGGTTGCTTTATCGTAAAATTTCTCGATCGGCTGAGCGAGAAAGTCCTGCCGCGAGTAGCCTGAAACTTTAATTAAAGCGTTGTTGACTTCAGTTATCTTTTGATTGCGATCCAGCAGGATGAATCCTTCCGATGTGCTTTCGAGAACACGCCGGTATTTGAATTCATTTTCCCGCGCCAACTCCCCGGCATAACTGCATTGCGCCAGTTCCTTTTTCAGGGATTCTACCTGTTGCAACAGGCTTTCATAAGATGTTGCCGATATCATGTGCGTTTCCCTCCGACATTATTGCAGCAGAGCACGCAACCACGGGTGGTAGCTTAAAGTAAAGAACCCGGCCCAGAGGACCAGGCTTTCAATGTAGGAATAATGTTAGGCCGACAGCAGAAAATGTCAATCTCGGAAGGATTTGCTTATCTGAATGTAAAATGCAGGCGACTGATGTCGCTGCGGTGACACCCGTAGTAATATTCAAAGGCGCGGCCGTCTGCAAGATAGGCACAGGACTCGATGCCCACCACCGGGGTATCAGGAGAAATTTTCAACAGGCCGGCCTGTTTTTCCGTCGGCCGGATGGCTTCAATCCAGCGTTCGGAGGACGCCGGCACCAGCCCGTAGCGTCTTCTCAGAACATCGTAAATGGACCGATTGCCCAGGTTGACATTTTCGAAACCGCTGACGAGATCAGCCGGAAATGACATGTCAACCAGCAGCCGCGGCGTGTCGCCGATGTACAACAGTCGACGAATCTGGACGACCCGCTGCGGGCTGGTGAGACGAAGCATCCTCTGTTCCCGCTCGCCGGGGTCGGCCAGTTTCTGCTGGAGGATTTTGGTCAGAACCTTGCGGCCCTTGCCGACCATTTCGCCGGAAAAGCCGATATTGGAGCCGGCGTAGTCCTGCTCTTCCCTGCGGCCGGATATGAAGGTTCCCTTGCCTTGAATACGATAAATAAAACGATCGTGCACCAATTCGCTCAGGGCTTCCCGCACCACGGTACGCGACACGCCGAAAATTTTGCACAGTTCATTCTCCGAATAAAGGCGCGAATCCGGCAGAAGTTCTCCGTCTTGAATTTGGCCCTGAAGAATCGATTTCAGCTGCATCCAAAGCGGGCTATCCGCCTCCCGGTCAATGGACGGCGCAAGGTTTTGATTTTTGCATATTAATATGTTGCACTATCTGCCTTTTTCAAAATTTTAAAATATAGGCCTGGATTTTGCCGATTCTAAGACATCCCGGACAAAACAAGCTTGCCGATCATGCTGCCGGATTCGAGCTTTCCATGGGCCCGGCGCAGATTTTCGGCGGTCAGCGGTCCATAGTTTTCCGTCATGGTAGTCTTCAGCAGCCCCTCATCGAGCATCCGGCCGGCCTCGTTTAAAAGGTCGTGTTGGGCCTGCATGTCGGGGGTTTGAAACAGCGGCCGCGTGAACATCAACTCCCACATGAAGGCCACGCTCTTGCGCTGGAACACATTGATATTGACGGGCTGGCTGTTTTTGGTTTCCACAATGGCGCAGACCTTCCCCTGAGGCTTGATGACATCGGCCATGTTCTGGATGTGCATTTCGGTGCTGTTGAAACAAAGAATGTAGTCCACCTCATCGGCGCCGATACGTTTGAATTCTTCGGTAAACGGTTCATGGTGGTTGATGATCTCATCGGCCCCGAGTTTACGGCACCACTCGGCCGACTCCCCCCTGGAGGCCGTGGCGATGACGGCCAGCCCGGCCTTTTTTTTGGCCAACTGAACGGCAATTGAGCCGACGCCGCCCGCCCCGCCGATGATAAGTACCGTGCGATGTGAGTCATCGACCGAAGACGACCGGTCAACGCCCAGGCGGTCGAACATGGCTTCCCAGGCGGTGATGGTCGTCAACGGCATCGCGGCGGCCTGCTCGAATGAAAGTGAGACGGGCTTGCGGCCCACAATGCGTTCGTCAACCAGGTGGTACTGACTGTCGCAACCGGGCCGACTGATATCACCGGCGTAGTAAACTTCATCCCCTGCTTGAAACAAGGAAACATCACTGCCGACCGCCTCGACAACGCCGGCGGCGTCCCAACCCAGTATGCGCGGTTTTCTTAGAATGCCTACCTGCCGCGCCCGCACTTTGGTGTCAACCGGGTTGACGGACACCGCCTTGACCCGCACGAGCAAATCCCGGCCCTGCGGTTCGGGATCCGGCACCTCGACTGCCAGCAAGCTTGCCGGATCTTCCACCGGCAGGTACTGGTAAAATCCGATCGCTTTCATGGGTCTAACCTCCTTGGCCTATGAAACACATAAGTCTCTAGAAAGAGGACGTGCCCTCGTATGACTAAGTCTTATGCACTTTTCATAGTTTATCCGGGTGCCGGTTCAGCCAACTGCAGAGTCCGGTAGAGCTCGCAGAGATTATTTAGAATTCTCCTTTTAATCGCATTCGGACTTTCTCGGCGTTCTCTGCGGTGAACTATTATGTTTTCTTTTCGATCAAACTGGTCGCCACCGGCCGCCGGCGGCGGGGCTAACATCAATTTGAGCGAATACAGCTCAATTTGAGGCTATCGCTCCTGCTTTAAGGTGTTGTATAAGTCGAATGCCTTCTGCGGGGTTTCATTTTCGTGGACCACGGCTTTGACGGCCTGGATCATGGCGACCGGGGCATCGGACTGAAAGATATTGCGGCCCATGTCGACGCCGGCGGCACCCTGCTGGACGGCATTATAGGCCATGGTGAGCGCGTCTTTTTCCGGAATCTTTTTGCCGCCCGCCATGACGATGGGCACCGGGCAGGAAGCGGTTACCGTTTCAAATCCTTCGTCAATATAGTAAGACTTGACATATATGGGCGCCAAGTTCGGCACAGATGCGGGTTGCCAGCCGGAAATAGCGCGCATCCCGGGCCATGTCTTTGCCGACCGCCGTCACCGCCAGGGTCGGGATGCCGTAGCGGGTTCCCTGATCCACCATCTTGGTCATGTTGATGATGGACTGCCGCTCATATTCCCCGCCGATGAACACCTGCACCGCCATGGCACACACGTTCATGCGAATGGAATCCTCGATATCCACGGCTATTTCCTCGTTGGAAAGCTCTTTTAGGATGCTGGTTCCGCCCGAAACCCGCATGACGATCGATTGTGAAATCGATGGCGGCACAATCGTTCTGAGGATGCCCCGCGTCAGCATCAGAGTATCCGCATACGGCACCAGGGGCAGAATGTTGAGATCGATCCTTTCAAGGCCGGTGGTCGGTCCCTGAAAATAGCCGTGATCGATGGCCAGCATGACGGTGCGCCCGGATTTGGGATTGAAGATGCGGCTGAGCCGGTTTTTCATGCCCCAGTCCAGGGAATTGGATCCTTTCAGAAAGAACCCTTCGGTCTTCTGGGGGATATCGCTATAGTATTTTTTTCCTTCTTTCAATTCATCAACATCCGGCATGGTTTTTCCTCCTTTTTTATTTAATTTATATTTAGGTTAAAAATTAATATGACCAACTCTAATATGCACCGGCATAAGCCATAAGCTTTTGCCGATTTTCGCCTTTAGCCCGATTTCCCGTCTTCCATTCCGATACTCAATCCGATCAGCTGTGAAATAAGAACCGCCGGAATAATCCGATCACCATTTTGCGGGATAAATTCGGATTGATTCTTTTGTTCGAACTGCATCTGACAGTAAGTGCACGCCGTGCATACAAAATCAGCCCCGGCCTGTTTGGCATTCAACAATTTTCTTTGCATCTGCTTCAGGGCAAGCTTCCGGTTTTTGTCCCATTGCGGATTCCCGCAGCATTCCGTGCTCATCGACCAGAAAACACTCTCGGCACCCGTCAGCGCCACCAGGTCATTAAAAATACCGGGAGCCAGCGGGTTGTCGAACCGGGTCACATTGCCGGGTCGCAGGGCATGGCAGCCGGTATGGACGGCCACTTTTAAACCTTCAAACGGATTGACGACCGCAGCGCGCAGCGCGTTGACGCCGACATCCTGGTGCAGAACCGTCAAAAGGTGCCTGACGGTTATACGGCCCTCCCACCGCAGCCCTTCCGGTCGAAGCATGGCATTGATTTGATCTTTTATTCCCCGCGCTGTTTTAAATAGTGTTCAACAAATTTAAGACTCCCGAAGCAGCACTTGCAGGGCGTTACAATGTCGGTGTTTTTCTGCTCGGCCAGGGCCAGATTCCGGGCACCCGCAAGCAGAAACGACTGAAAATCGATATCGCGCACCGGATAGCCGCAGCAATTAAATTCCAAGTCCAGCAGATCGATGCCGAATCTGTTCAGCAGCGCCAGCGCTGAGTCGCCGTATTCCGGCAGAAAATAGGGAATTTTGCAGCCCGCAAAAAAGCTATATGCCATTCACATCTTCCTTAACTATTTGATAGCATAGAATAGCGCAAATCGGTTCATATCTTCAATCTTCGACTGCATTGCTTCGACCCTCATCGAATGATATCGACATTCGCCTATGAATGATACTGGCGCTTTAGGTTCTTTAATTCTTTATACCCTTTATTCCTTAGCTCATACATCATTTCGGCAACCGGAATCTGTTTGGGGCAATGCTCCTGGCATTTAAAGCACATAAAACAATCCCAGGCCATCTTCGAATTCACCACCCGATCCGTGATGCCAAGCCGATAGGCATTCACAATCTGCTGGGGCGTCAAATCCAGATACCCCATCAGCTGCGGGTCCTGCTGATAATCGGCGACCACCGGGCACACATTGGTGCAGGTGCCGCATTGAATACAGGCCGCAAAGGAGGCCGGGTGGCCGGAATAATCCAGCAAACAGGGCTCAGGATCGGCTGCAGCAGAAGATTTCCGGCCGGGCCGGGAGTCCGGTTGCCCGAAACGCAACCCCGTTGCGCACTTGCCGATAGGGCGCCGACGGCCCCTCGATGCCAGGTCGTCTTTGGAAGCCAGCCACAGGTCCTGCAAATTTATCCCGGCCGGGCAAACCTGGGTGCAGCGATAACATTCGGTACAGATAAAGCTGCCTTCATTAAAATCTGACAATTCGAAATCGGTTGCCGACCTTTTTTGAACATATTTTTTTAATGACCCCAGTTTATGGGAAGGCAGAATGTTCGGATTTCCCAGTGCACGATTGATCGGCTTCACCGAGCAATGCAGGCTGCATTGACCGCAGTTCATGCACGCATCCAGGGAGATGACGCGCCGGGTGATCCGGTTGGCCGGTTGCATGGCGCCGTTATCTTCCAGGCTGCGCACCATTAAGCTGACCGAACTGGTGAAAAGATGCATAAACTTGCTGAAAGGCAAATAGGCCAGCATCGCAAAGCAGCATAGAAAATGAACCTGCCACAGGATAAGATCGAGTCGAATCGAATTTGCCCAGACTCCGGCCGGTTTGATTATGCGGCTGAGCGGTTTCGATACAAAGGCCGCGGAGGGTCGGGCATGACAGTCGGCACAGTTTTCCTGATGAACCTCCCGGCCGGCTTAGATGAGGTCCGGGTCGCTTAAATCAGGCGCAGCGGCAAAAACCACGCCGTAATATTTGGCCCAATAGCTCTGCAAGGCCGAGCTATTCGGCAATTGCTCCGCGGTCGTGGTTTTTCACCGCTGCGCCTATTTAAGCGACCCGGACCTCATCGAAGCCGGCCGGGAGGTTCATCAGGAAAGCTGTGCCGAATGTCATGCCCGGCCCTCCGCCGCATTTATATCGAATCCAATCAGCCAAATGATCAAACCGGCCGGCGTTGGGCAAATTCGATTCGACTCGATCTTATCCTGTGGCAAGTTCATTTTTTGTGCTGCTTTGCGATGCTGGCCTATTTGCCTTTCAGCAAGTTTATGCATCTTTCACCAGTTCGATCAGCTTAATGGTGCGCAGCCTGGAAGATAGCGGCGCTTTGCAGCCGGCCAACCGGATCACCCGGCGCGTCATCTCCCTGGATGCGTGCATGAACTGCGGTCAATGCAGCCTGCATTGTTCGGTGGAACCGATCAATCGTGCGCTGGGGAACCCGAACATTCTGCCTTCCCATAAACTGGGGTCATTAAAAAAATATGTTCAAAAAAAGCCGGCAACGATCTCGAACTGTCCGATTTTAATGAAGGCAGCTTTATTTGTACCGAATGTTATCGCTGCACGCAGGTTTGTCCGGCCGGTATAAATTTGCAGGACCTGTGGCTGGCGTCCAAAGACGACCTGGCATTGAGGGGCCGTCGGCGCCCTATCAGCAGGTGCGAAACGGGGTTGCTTCGGGCGGCCGGACCACAATCCGGCAGGGAATCTGTCTGCTGCCGCCGATCCGAGCCGTGTTTTCTGGATTATTCCGGCAGCCCGGCGTCCTTTGCGGCCTGTATTCAATGCGGAACCTGCACCAATGTATGCCCGGTGGTCGCCGATTATCAGCAGGACCCGCAGCTGATGGGTTATCTGGATTTGACGCCCCAGCAGATTGTGAATGCCTATCGACTTGGCATCACGGATCGGGTGTTGAATTCGAAGATGGCCTGGGATTGTTTTATGTGCTTTAAATGCCAGGAGCATTGCCCAAAAGAGATTCCGGTGGCCGAAATGATGTATGAGCTAAGAAACAGAGGGTATAAAGAATTGAGGAAGGCTGAAGCGGCTCAGAGGGATATGATAGGTGATGTCTACATGTTGATTAGTCGGATAGGAAGGTCGAAGCAAGAATACGTATCTGAAGCATATCAACTCAATCTGTCGCCTAATCCAATCAACCCAAATCAGTGAAGGAAGATAGTGATGGCATATAGTTTTTTTGCGGGCTGCAAGATCCCCTATTTTCTGCCGGAATACGGCAACTCGGCGCTGGCGCTGCTGAACAGATTCGGCATCGAACTGCTGG
Source organism: uncultured delta proteobacterium (assembly GCA_963769935.1). Taxonomy (GTDB): domain Bacteria; phylum Desulfobacterota; class Desulfobacteria; order Desulfobacterales; family JAFDCJ01; genus JAFDCJ01. Next base: position 389,424 of record CAVYNY010000016.1, read on the forward strand.
ACCTGGAATTTAATTGCTGCGGCTATCCGGTGCGCGATATCGATTTTCAATCGTTTCTGCTTGCGGGTGCCCGGAATCTGGCCCTTGCCGAGCAGAAAAACACCGACATTGTAACGCCCTGCAAGTGCTGCTTCGGGAGTCTTAAATTTGTTGAACACTATTTAAAACAGCGCGGGGCAATAAAAGATCAAATCAATGCCATGCTTCGAGCGGAAGGGCTGCAGTGGGAGGGCCGTATAAACGTCCGGCACCTTTTGACGGTCTTGCACCACGATGTCGGTGTCGATGCGCTGCGCGCTGCGGTCGTCAATCCGTTTGAGGGTTTAAAAGTGGCCGTCCACACCGGCTGCCATGCCCTGCGACCCGGCAATGTGACCCGGTTCGACGACCCGCTGGCTCCCGGTATTTTTAATGATCTTGTGGCGCTGACGGGTGCCGAGAGTGTTTTCTGGTCGATGAGCACGGAATGCTGTGGGAATCCGCAATGGGACAAAAACCAGAAGCTGCCCTCAAGCAGATGCAAAGAAAATTGTTGAATGCCAAACAGGCCGGGGCTGATTTTGTGTGCACGGCGTGCACTTACTGCCAGATGCAATTCGAACAAAAGAATCAATCCGAATTTATGCCGCAAAATGGTGATCGGATTATTCCGGCGGTCCTTATTTCACAGCTGATCGGATTGAGTATCGGATTGGAAGACGAGGAATCGGCATCGGCGAAAAATCGGCAAAACTTTTGGCTCATGCCGGCTAATCTAATATCTATGCAATAAAGACGATTAGTGTAAGATTACTCCGGAATGCCGGAAATGAACACTGATACCGAAAGTTAGCTCTCAGGGTCATTTATCATGGTATTTTGCGATTCGTAAAATGATTCATTAAATTGACCTGATAATTACTATCAATCAAAAAAAGGAGGACAAACCATGCCAGATGTTGATGAATTGAAAGAAGGGAAAAAATACTACACGGATATCCCCCAGAAGACCGAAGGGTTCTTTTTAAAAGGATCCAATTCGCTGGACTGGGGCATGAAAAACAGGCTGGCCGCATCTTCAATCCCAAATCGGGGCGCACGGTCATGCTGGCCATTGATCACGGTTATTTTCAGGGGCCGACCACCGGTCTTGAACGGATCGATCTAACATTCTGCCCCTGGTGCGTATGCGGACACTCTGATGCTGACGCGCGGCATTCTCAGAACGATTGTGCCGCCATCGATTTCACAATCGATCGTCATGCGGGTATTCGGCCGGGACAAGATCCTCAAGGAGCTTTCCAACGAGGAAATCGCCGTGGATATCGAGGAGCCATGCGCATGAACGTGTGCGCCATGGCGGTGCAGGTGTCCATCGGCGGCGAATATGAGCGGCAGTCCATCATCAACATGACCCGGATGGTGGATCTGGGGCTCCGCTACGGCATTCCGACCCTGGCGGTCACCGCGGTCGGCAAAGACATGGCCCGCGATGCGCGCTATTTCCGGCTGGCAACCCGCATCTGTGCCGAACTTGGCGCCCATTACGTCAAGACCTACTATGTTGACGAAGGATTTGAAACGGTAACCGCCTCATGCCCGGTGCCCATCGTCATGGCCGGCGGCAAAAAAATTCCTGAACTGGACGCGCTTACAATGGCCTACAATGCCATCCAGCAGGGTGCATCCGGCGTCGATATGGGCCGAAACATTTTTCAGCCGAAGCCGGTAGCCATGATCCAGGCGGTCAAAGCCGTGGTCCACGACAATGAAACCCCGCAAAAGGCTTTCGACTTATACAACACCTTAAAGCAGGAGCGATAATATCTAATTGAGCTCTAATACGCTTAATTAGGAATGTCCAAATAATAGTTCGCAGAGAAGGCGAGAATTTGTGAATGGATATGAAAGAAATTATGAATAATCTCCCTCGGTCTTGCTAATTCTAATTTAAAATGGACAAAAATAGAAAAGTTATGAATTCATAAGTTTCATACAATTTCTCTCACCAGGTAAGATTGATAAATTTTAAAAAAAATGTATTCATAAACGTCAGACCAAGGAAGGAAAGACCCATGAAAGCGATCGGTTTTTATCGGTACTTGCCGGTGGAAGATCCGGAAAGTTTAGTGGAAGTCGAGGTGCCGGATCCTGAACCGCAGGGCAGGGATTTGCTCGTGCGGGTCAAAGCGGTGTCGGTCAACCCGGTTGACATTAAAGTTCGTTCGCGGCTGGAAGGCGTTCAGACGGAGCCGCGTATAATGGGTTGGGACGCCGCCGGGGTGGTCGAGAAGATCGGCAGTGATGTTTCCCTGTTTAAGGCAGGGGATGAAGTTTATTACGCCGGTGATATCACTCGGCCGGGTTGCAACAGTCAATACCACCTGGTTGACGAACGCATCGTCGGACGCAAACCAACCTCCCTCTCATTTGAACAGGCCGCCGCGATGCCGTTGACGACCATCACCGCCTGGGAAGCAATCTTTGACCGGTTGGGTGTTGACCTCGTCTTCGGTCAGCAGGACTCACAACGATCGGTCCTTGTCATCGGTGGTGCGGGCGGCGTCGGCTCGATTGCCATTCAGCTGGCAAAAAAGATGGCCGGGCTGGCGTCATCGCTACGGCTTCCAGAGGTGAATCCGCCCAGTGGTGCGCAACTCGGGGCCGATGAGATCATCAATCATCATAAGCCCTTTGGCGAAGAATTCAAACGGATCGGCGCCGATGAGGTGGATTACATTCTTTCCTTCAACAGCACCGAAATGCGGCAACTGTCCACCAATGTGGTCAAAGCCAGCGAATGTTG
>CAVYNY010000017.1:0-224035 GCA_963769935.1 uncultured delta proteobacterium
CGCAGCCCAGGACCGCGTTATGGAGCGTATCGGCCGGTCGGGTTTACAAGGTGAGTGTGGTCCAAAGCTGAACCCGGAGAAGGATCCGCAGTACTGGTACAACCAGCCGGGAGCGCCCAAGCCGAAATTGGCCAACGAGAAGCCGCCGGGCAAGACCATGCCCTACGATCAGATCATGAAGGAGATGCTGGACGGGACACTGCCGCTGTAAGCAGGTTCCTTTGGCCCGAGAATTTAGAACTTCTAATGTATAAATCCGGGCATAAGTCTCCGTAACGCCTCTGAAATATGCCTGGAATTCCCTGAACCAGCGGGAATTCCGGGCATACGCGTTTTGACTAGCCGCACGTGGGTGCAGCTCGGCTTCTCGCGCAACTGAATGCAGATTGCTGCTATTGCGCATCGAGTACTTCCATAAATTTTTTAATTTTCAGAGCTGTCCCAGCCTCCCGCGCTTCCCCGTTTCTCAGCCTCCCCACTTTTCCGATAGCTTGCTTTCTCGTCTCCCAGCTTCATAGCCCAACCACTGTCATCTATCTATCAACTATGTACTGTCAACTATCAACTATCAACTATGAGCTATGAGCTATCAGCTCTCAGCTATGAACTAATCACTACCTGGGTGGATTGCGCTGCTCGATGATGTTGTATTTTATGATTTTGCGGTAGAGCGTCATCCGGGACCAGTTGAGTTTACCGGCCGCTGCGGCTTTTTTCCAATTGGTTGAGATCAAAGCGGAAACGATGGCGCCCCGCTCATTTACAGCAGGTGTATTGGCTTTTGCGAGGTCGCGACGAAACTGCAGGGGCAGATTCGAAACGTCGATTTTTTGGGGTGGGGGATTCACATAAACAGCTTCGAAAAGGTTAATCAACTCCCGGACATTCCCAGGCCAATCATACCGCATCAAACATGCCAGGGCCGCTTCCGTCAATCCCTGAATATCGCGATGGTAACGATGATTCAACGATGCGATGACATAGCCGGCCAAATCGGGTATATCCTCCTTGCGCTCGCGGAGGGCCGGCAGGTTCACCCGCACCACATTGAGCCGATAATAAAGGTCTTCCCGGAATTTTCCGGCCGAGACCAGCTGCGCCGGATCTTTATTGGTGGCGGCGATGATCCTCACCTGCAACGGGATGTCTTTTTTACCGCCCAGTCTGATGATCATTTTATTCTCGATTATTCTCAGAATCTTGGCCTGGGCAAAAGCGCTCATATCGCCGATCTCATCCAATAGGACACTGCCGCCGTCCGCCAGCTCAAATTTGCCCGGTTTGGTGGCCAGTGCTCCCGTGAAAGCGCCGCGGTCATAACCGAACAATTCGCTTTCGATGAGGGTTTCCGGCAGTGCGGCACAGTTAATCGAGACAAACGGCCGTGCGTTTCGCGAACTGCATTTATGGACCAGCTCGGCGGCCAGCTCCTTGCCGGTGCCGGTCTCGCCGGTAATCAGGACGGTGGCGTCGGTTGCGGCTACTTGCTTAAGGTAGCTTCTGATTTTCCGCATTGGTTTGCTGCCGCCGATCATCTCCCGGTCCGGCGGTCCGGCTGAGCCGTTGCTATTTGAACGGTACGCGGGCGGAGGTGAATGGCCGTTCAGGAATTCGCGAATACGCCGCATGACTTCTTCGCATTGAAAAGGCACGTTAAAGTAGTCATTCACGCCGGCTCTGAACGCCGAGATAATCCCGTCCTCGGAGCTGTGCAGCGAAATCATGATGATGGGAATGGCGCCGTCAATTCGCCGGATCTGCCTGACGGAATGCAAGCCATCCCTTGATATCATTTGAGACGGATGTGATGATTACAGTGGCAGGCGGACGCTTTTTTACGATTCGAAAAGCTTCGCCCTGATCGATGGTTTCAATGATTTTAAAATCATTGCTTTCAAACCGGGCTTTGAGAATTTGCCTGCCGATCTGATCTTTTCCTAATATGAGAATCTCCGATGTTTCCACGGTATCCCCCCCTTGCAACCATGAAAACCGGCGTTGGCATTGCTTTCAGCATTTCAGTGAATGGCAACTGAAAATCTCCATTTCGCCTGGTTTTTGGCTCATATTTGAATCTACCCTTCAAATTTAATGCCAGATTTTGAACGGTAGCAGAGGCATAAAGCGCATATATCTTATACCCTATTGAATCTTAAAGTAATTTTTCAGAAGAGCGCTTGCTGAATGGCACTTTGCATCAGCAAAAGCAAATGACTTTCTATCTACTTGATTTACACTTTGGTCCATAGCTATATAGTTAGTAGACATTTTGAAAAGCAGTCGATCGCCAAGTTAAACGGGCAATTGCTACCAGCGGATCATTTTCAGCCGGAGACTGGTTAAAAGGCCGCTTCAGATGGAGGTGCTGAAATTCGACGAAACAGCTTATCAGTGTGGAATTTCAATGATGGAGGGAACAACCGCTAAAAATACCAGATCACTCAATAGCTTATCTGATACATTCTACCTGGTGAATTTCAGCCTATTTCTCCCGCACTTAAGCCATTTAATATAACTTGCAGATTAATTTAAGCCGTAGAAAGAAGAGTAAGTGTTTACGCGAGACAGCCCGATCCCCTCGCTGAGAGTCGTCAATGAATGAGTTTAAAATTCCATTGCATGCCATCCCGCTAATGAAGCAGATGTCAAGTTACCGGAATGGCGGTTGTAATCGTATGATGCTACATAGGAGCTTTATTGTCAAGGCGTTTACCTGCCGATTGAAGATGACGCTTTTTGAAATCTTACTTTGCGGGTTTTCAGGCTGTCGACCAGGGAACAAAGTACCGGCACGACAATCAGGGTGAGCAGGGTGGCAAACCCCAGTCCGAAGATCACGGCCACCGCCATGGGGCCCCACCATTGCGATGATTCGCCGCCGATATCCAGGGCCATTTTGCGGAAGTCAAAACTGATGCCGGTCGCCATGGGCAGTAATCCCAGGATGGTCGTGATGGCGGTCAGCATCACCGGACGGAAACGGACCGAGCCGGCGCGCAGGAGGGCATCAAAGGATGTAAACCCTTTGGCCAAAAGCTGGTTGTAGTAGTCAATAAGAACGATGGCGTTGTTGACTACCACCCCGGCCAGGCTGATGACGCCGATACCGGTCATGATGATGCCGAAGGCGGTTCCGGTGACCAGCAGTCCGATAAACACCCCGACCAGCGAGAGGACCACCGAGGTGATAATAATAAGGGGGGTGATAAAAGAGTTAAACTGGGTCATCAGGATCAGCAAAATGACGGCAATGGCGGCAAAAAAGGCTTTGCTCAGAAAAGCCCTGGGCTTTGGCCTGCTCTTCCTGTTCGCCGCTGAAGCGATACGCATAGCCCCGGGGCCACATGATATTTTTTCTTCAGCCGGGCGTCAATATCCTTGATTACGTCATTGGCCAGGCGACCGGATACATCTCCGGAAATGGTGACCACGCGTTTCTGATCCAGCCGCATGATGGCACCGATACCGCTGCCCAGAGAGACTTCGGCCAGCGATGTCAGGGGGATGGGGTCGCCCCGCGGTCCGGAAACCGTTATCCTTTTAAGACTTTCAATGGAGCGGCGGTCGCGTTCGGGCAGCCTCGCCATAATGTCGTATTCATCCTTGCCTTCCCGATAAACACCCGCCTTAACCCCGTTGATGGCAGCCTTGACGGTGTAGGCAATGGTAAACGTATCCAACCCCAGCAGGGCGGCCTTTTCTTTGTCCACCCGCACCCGGATTTCCGGTTTGCCTTTCACAAAGTTGTCTTTCAGATCCACCAGCCCGGAGATGTCCCGGATTTCCCGGCGCACCTTCGCGGCCAGCTCGCCCAGTTCGAGGATATCCTCGCCGGAAATTTCAATGTTTATGGGGGCACCGGTGGGCGGTCCTTCTGCTTCCTTTTCAACCTGCACCTGGGCCCCCTGAATAGTTTTTAAAATTCGCTGCCGCACTTCCTTAATGATTTCCGAAGACGGGCGGGAGCGGTCGTGAAAGTCCTTGAAATCCAACACCACACGGCTGATGTGGGTCCCGGTGCCGCCTTGGGAAAAAGGGTCCCCGCCCAGCGCCCCGATATTGGAGATGACGTAACGAATGTCTTTATAGTCGGATAGAATCTCTTCCACCCGGGCCACCAGCTTGTCGGAGGTATCCAGGTTGGTGCCTTCCGGCGCTTTGATGTTGACATAGGCCCGTTTGGGTTCGGTTTCAGGAAAAAACTCAGCCCCCTTGCCGAATAAGATGAAGGCCGCGATCGAGGTAATCAGCATGACAAAAGCGCACAGCATCACAAGCCCACGGTGGTGCAGGCACCGGCGCAGCAAAAAAAGGTATAGGCGTATGGCGATCGGTTCGCTGATTTTGGCTTTATCGCCCGGCTGGGCCGTTTTAACTCGCTGGTAGCGGGCGGAGAGGACCGGATTGATAATCAAGGCTACAAACAACGATGCACTCAAGGCCATGATCAGCGTCATCGGCAGATAGCCCATGAATTCGCCCATGATGCCCGGCCAGAACATCATCGGCGCAAAAGCACCCAGGGTGGTCAGGGTCGAGGTGATCACCGGCCAGGCAACCTGATCGGCCCCGACGCGGGCGGCTTCCTGCCGGCTTTTGCCCTGCTGCATGTGCCGGTAGATATTTTCCACGATCACAATGCCGTTGTCCACCAGCATGCCCAGGGCCAGAATCAGCGAAAACAGCACCACCATGTTCATGGTCACACCAAAACCTGTCAGCAGGGCAAAGGTGATAAACATGGAGTAGGGAATCGCCAGCGCCACGAAAACGGCCGACTGGCCGCCGATGAAAACAAAAATAACCGCCAGCACCAGGAGCAGCCCGGAAATGATGTTGTTTTCCAGATCGGCCACCATCAGCCGCACGTCGCCGGACATGTCGGCGGTCAGATCAATTTTAAGGGTTTGCGGCAGTCGCGGCCGCATCCGCGCAACAATCCGTTTGACTTCATCGGTCACCCGCACGATGTTCTCGCCGCTGCGCTTGGAGACCGCAATGGTGACACTCTTTTCCCGGTTGATCCGGCTGCGGGTCAAGGGATCCTTGAAGGCGTCCCGGATGAAGGCAACGTCGCGCAGATAGACCGGCTTGCCGTCCCGCACAAAGGCCACGATGGAAAAAATATCGGACGGATGCTTGAAATCCTCGGGAACCCGCACCAGGTATTTGGCTTCACCGATATCCATACTGCCGCCGGGCATATTCACGTTGCCGCGGGTGACCGAATTGATGATGCTCGAAAACGGCACGTTATAGGCCGCCACCCGATCCATGTCGAATTCCACATGGATTTCCCGCTCCAGACCGCCGCTGATGCGGGCTTCCAGCACACCGGCGACGGATTCAATCTGATCCTGCAAATCTTCTGCCAGATTCTGCAGCCGCCGCAGGCTGAGCGGACCCGACAGGACCACCCGGATCACGGGCATATCTGAAAAATTGACTTCCTGAATGACCGGATCATCGGGGAGATCGGCCGGCAGATCGTTTTGGGCCTGATCCACTTTGTCCCTGACTTTCTGAAGGGCGTCGTCCAGGTCGACCTTGGGCAAAAACTTGATGGCCACGGTGGAATATCCCTCGGCCGAGGTGGAACGGATTTCTTCCACATTATCGATGCCCTTGAGTTTGCGTTCGATGGGAATGGTGATCAGCTTCTCCATGTCTTCCGGAGCCACCCCTTCGTAGGTGGTGGTAACGAAGACATAAGGAATGGAAATGTCCGGAAACGATTCGCGCGGCAGGGTGGCGTAACAATAAACGCCGACGATGACAAGGATGACCAGCAGGGCCAGAACCGTTACCTGTCGTTTGAGGGCCGTTTGATTCAGAATCATTGAACAATCACCCTCATCCCGTCCTCGACTTCGGTGTGCCCCTTGACAATCAGATGATCGCCGGCGTTCAACCCGCTGGTGATCTGCACCCGATCGCCTTCAATCACACCGATGGAGATGATTCGCGATTCGGCAAGGCCGTCTTTTTCGATAAAAACAATTCTTTCACCGCCTTTATCGACGACGGCAAACAACGGCGCTGCCAGCGCCGCGGGAATGGTCCGGCGCACGAAAGCCACCCGGCCGATCATTCCCGGCCGGATATCATGCGCGGGATTTTCGATGAGGGATCGCACTAGAAAGGTCTTGGTGGCAGGATCGGCCTTAAGCGCGACAAAGTCCACGGTGCCCGTCAACATGAGTTCGGCAAAAGCATCGATCCGAATGGGTGTCTTTTGGCCCTTTTTGACATAACGCACATCCAACTCGGGCACCTGGACATTGATCTTGATTCGGTCGATGTTGACAATGTTGGCTATCGGTTTGCCGGCTTCCGCATATTCACCGACTTCCAGATAGAGATGATTGACGATGCCCGTCACGGGGGATTTCGGAAAGCCGTGATTGTATCTGACCTTGATCTGCTCGAGGTCGGCCGCCGCCAGTTTCAGCTGTGTTCCACTTTGGTCCAGCTCTTCCCGGGCGATGATTTTGTTGTCATAAAGCCGCCGGCGCCGCTGGTAGAGATCATCGGCCAGTTCGTAAGCCGCTTGGGCATGTTCCAAGGAAGCTTTAAGCGCTGAAACGTCTATTTTGGCCAGCTGATCACCTTTTTTTACTATCTGCCCCTCACGGGGGCCGATCCATTCAACCCGGCCGCTGGTATTGGCCGCGACCTGGACATCCTCATAGGCCTCGGTTTCTCCAGGTAAGAAGATGACGTCTCGGATGGAAACCGGTTCGACAACGGTCACGGCCACCGGAATCGCAGGTGCCTGCGCGGTAATGCCGGCCATATCGGCCCTGCTTTCCTGATCTTTGCAGCCCGTCATGACAAATGCCGACAGCAACGCTGTCATGACGGCCGCTTTAAACGCATTTGCGGGTTTCATTTTACGTTTTTCCCTGCTTTAATCCTTGAAAGGCCACCCGCAAGAGGCGTTCGGGACGTTGGGGATCCGCCAGCTCGGGCAGAATCATATCCATCTTTAAACTGAAATCAAGCATGCCGAGCACCAAAAAGGCGACATCCTCGGCATCGACATTTCTAATTTCTCCCGCCGATATTCCTTCCGCCAGTATCCGTTTGATGGCATCGAGCATCTGTCGCTGGTAACGGCCGAAATCATACGCGGGGATACCCAGGGGAGGGCCGAAAATGAGTCCGTGAATCATGACGTATAAGCTCTTGTACTGCCGAATGCCCTCGTAGACCCGGCAATAAAGATATATCAAACGGTCCAATACCGATCCCCCGGCTTGTAAAATTTCGTTCAGAACTCCCTGCTGGACGGCGGCCGCCCATTCCAGGATGGCATAAAACAGACCCTCTTTGCTTTTAAAATAATAGTAAAGAACCGGTTTGCTGACGCCGGCTTGGCCGACAATTTCGCGCACCGAAGTTCCGGCATAACCTTTCTCGGCAAAAAGCCCGGTAGCGGTTTCCAACAGCCGTTGCCTGGCTTTGGCCTCCAGGGTCTTGATCTCGCTGGTGTTTTGCATAAAAGAAAATGTCCCGCTTTTTAAAAAAGCCACTTTTTAGATGAATAGGCTAATTTTGTCAAGATTAATCCTACCTAACGGTAGGTATAGTATACCATAAAATGCTGTAACTTCAAACAATCAGTCTTAGCTATCTAATATTATACGGTATATCACTTGACGAACAGGCACCATCAAATGGTCAATGATATGCTGTTGGACCCCTTACGAGTCGAGCATCCTAATTCTCAAGTTATTATCAAGTAGGCCGATAACATCTGAAGCCTGATGAAGGCAAAATGCCGCCAATCTTTTTGATATGAATAAGATCATGGTAAAATAGATTCAAATGGGGTTCACAGTATGAAAAATTATCATAACCATATCCGCATTGGTCTTCTAAGCATCCTAATTTTAATGATAATTTCACCCTCAAGCTTTGCCAAAAAATATACGTGGGAAACCTATACCCAACCATTTAGGAAGCCCACCCACCTTATCGCCCTTGGGCAATCAGTGGATATTTTTGTGTCCCTCCCGGAATTTATTAGAAACTATGAGGAAATTCCCCTGTATATTACCGCTGTTCAGGAAGATCCAGTAAATCCCAGCCGGAAATTTTTAATTATAAATGATGGTTCCCAATGGGATGCTTATCCGCTACCCATTTTCGGGGAAGAAGAGGTTACCATCCAAATTAATGTCAAAACCGGGCAGCTAAAAGCCGGCTTAAATAAGCTCAGATTTATGGATGATGCGCATTCCTCACAGTACGGCTTAATTATAAAACAACTTCGTTTCGATCTGACCGGTAAAGCCGACATCAACCAGTACCGTGCTGACAGCCAAAAAAATGATACGGCAGCAAAGGATCAAAGCCCCGAGTCAGGTCCACTGATCCCAAAAACAATTGTTTCAGAGAAACAGAATCCGGCATCTAAATCAAAAATTAAAAATGATACCAGCCCGCCGGAAATAATCCTCACCTCCCACGATACCAACCGGGGGATGCAAGTCGTCCAGAACCAAAAAGTGGTAACCATAAAGGGCCGAGCCCAAGACTCCAGCGGTATTGTTGAAGTGATCATCGATAATAAGGAAGCCAATCTGGATAAAGATGGAAATTTCAAGGCCGACACCTTCTTGAAAGTGGGCGAAAATAAGATAACAATTACAGCCATGGATCGTTACGGAAACAAATCTACCAAAACCATCACCATCATCAGAAAGAATCCAGATATATCTCAGGCCAAGCAAGTCCCAAAATCATCGTCGGGTAAATATTATGCTCTGGTCATCGGCAACAACGACTATCAATACATCGCTAAATTGCAAACCGCTAAAAAAGATGCCCAGCAGGTGGCGGCTGCCTTGGCCGACCGCTACGGGTTTGAGACCGATTTGTTGCTCAATGCTTCCCGTGAAGAAATCCTGCGGGCGATTAACGAGTATAGAAAGCGTCTAACGGAAAATGACAGTTTCCTGATATACTATGCCGGCCACGGCGAATTTGACAAAACCACCAACAAAGCCTACTGGCTGCCGGTGGATGCCAAAAGCGATGATGATACGGATTGGATCATCGTGGATACCATCACCTCAAATATCAAACGGATATCATCAAAGCATATTCTGATTGTATCTGACAGCTGCTATTCGGGCACACTGACCCGAGGTACTGTGGCCAAACTGGATTCCGGTCAGGCCAGAGATCGTTATCTGGAGAGGATGAAAACCAAACGCTCTCGAACACTGCTGGCCAGCGGCGGCAATGAACCGGTCTCGGATTCAGGCGGGCAGGGACATTCTGTCTTTGCAGCTGCACTCCTGGATGGTTTGCAGGACATGGAAAAAGGGATCTTTACTGCGGAAGAGCTTTTTTATGTCCATATCAAGGAGCGGGTGGCGGGCAATGCCGACCAGGTTCCCGAATACAATATCATTCGCAATTCTGGTCATGACGGTGGTGATTTTATTTTCCGCAAAACAGAATAAACGCTAGATATCGTGCAAATGTTTCGGACACTTGGATATACTCCCTAATCTTGAATGCGTTGCAGGCTTTCAAATGTCCGCATCAAGACAGAAATTCTTTCAACTCCTCGGGCAGCCAGGTAAACTCAAGACAAACCTCCTGTCGGGGTGATGCAGACTCGCAGGATTGGGAGGGCACTACTTTCGCGTAGGCTTCAAACACCTCTAACTGTTCCGGAAGCGACAGACGGAGCATCAGATTGGTATGAATTTTAATATCTTTATCAAGCGCAACCTCCGCTGAATTATTGGCAAGTGTAACCATGGTTCCGGCGATGGCTTTTTCCGACACTATTTTACCATCTATTGGAAAACAATCTACCGGAAGCGGTGGGTCAAGCCGGGCATAGGTCGGCTTCTTTTTTTCAGGCAGCGATACCTGATAAGTCCCGCCCATTGCTGAAATATCGTAAAGCATCAGAGGTTTATCGATCCCCTTAAACTGTGCCTCTCTGAAATCGCGCACCTTAACCATGTCATGTACTTTGGCATAGGTGTTGGGGCTGATCAGGATTTGTCCGCCAATGGTATAAGATTCGACCCGATAGGCAAGATTAATCGTCTGCCCGACGGCACCATATTTTGCCCTCCGCTCAGAGCCGATGTTTCCGACAACTACCTCACCCGAATTTATTCCGATTCCCATAATCAGTTCGGGCAGATTAAGACGACGATGCTCGGCGTTCACTTTTGCCAGCGAATTCTGCATTTCGATCGCGCAGGCTACCGCTCGCTGGGGATCGTCGTCGGCACATATGGGAGCACCAAAAAACACCAGGATGCCGTCGCCCTGAAACTCGCTGACCGTTCCTCGATAACGGGCTATGATCTCAACCATCTCTCCGAAATAACGATTGATGATTTCTATCACCTGGTCAGGTTCAAGCGTCGAAGTCAGAGCTGTAAACCCTCGCAGGTCGGAGACCAGAAAAGTGACTTCACGTATCTCCCCGCTCAGTTTCAGCCCGTCGGGTGAGCTCAGCAAATCTTCAACCACTTCCCTGCTCAAGTAGCGACCAAAGGTTTCGCGGATAAAATCACGTTGCCGGAGGCTCTTAAGCTTTTCCTTTTCCTCTTGAATATAGCGGTAGACCAAAATTGAAAATACAGAAAAGGTGATGATGAGAAGCGGACGAATAACCGGAAATAGTATCTGGCCGTAAATAAAGGCGATACCTGCGGCAGAAATGAAAACGCCTCCGAACACAATCGTGATCAGGGTAAAGTAGACGGATGAGAGACGCAGGCTTAACAGGACGATTGCGGCCATCAGTAGCACTTCTAGGCCGAGCATCTGCCAAAAAGAAAGTTCCCGCAAAAAGGATTCTGTCAGAATACTGTTAACAATATTGGCATGTACCCCGCTCAGCGGAAAATTAAAATCCGTAGGCACTGGCCCGATATCCGTCGAACCGGTGGAGACATCAGAAATGATAACGATTTTGTCTGCCAGCTCTTCTCGCCAGATTTCCAATTCATCCTGATCATCGGAGGCCTTAAGGATATCGGCAAAACTATAGTGATCCATGATGCCCCATGGGCCAATATAATTAACGATCATATTGCCGTTTCGATCAATGGGAATTTCAATATCACGCAATTTTTCCTCACCCGGCCTGTGCGCGTCGCGCAGGATGATTGCCATACCTGGTTTGACAATTATTTTTTGCGGCGGTACGCTCAGATAGTCGCAGACAACCCTGAGGGGTAATATGGGATAGTAGGTGCCGCCAGAGCGCACAAGCAGGGGAACCCGGCGCAGCACCCCATCGCGATCCAATTTAACACTGAGTGATCCCAACCCGCGGGATGCAATTGCCAAGTCGGCAAAAGTGGCAAGCGGATTTGTGCCCAAAATTAAAGTATCCGGATTTCCCTCCACTGCAACTTTCCATTTTGCAAATTCGATGTAGGGATTTTCCTCAGGTGGTTTCGGCGACAAAGACCGAAATTGTTCCGGTGTCAATAGTTCAAGCGCCAGACCGAAATAGGCATTGCCGGCCTCTTTGGCTGCTGAGATTAAGGAAGAATCGTCGGTTGCATTTTTGCGGGCGGCAAAAATAAAATCGTAAACTTGGGCCGAAACATGCATGGCTGAGAGATTGCGAACTACCTGAGCAAAATGGGATCGGTCTAAATACTGATTCTGCAGGCGGGCCAGACTGGAATTGTTGAGATCAAGGTGTACGACCGTGTTATCATAGACCGGACGAAATTCATCATAGGCATATCGAAGCACAAAAAACTGATCCATTGTCTGCTTATTCCAGATTTCAAAGACATTGGGCAATATCCAAAAGCAAAGATGCGCTGTTATGAACGAAATTAGAACTAAGATGATGGACGTGCGTACGTTTCGCATTTTATTGGTGATCAATTGTAAAGGTCCTGCTGAAAAATTCTTCGGCTGAAATCTCGATGGCGTAAGCGGCAATATCAATAGAACCATTCTTGCGGGCATCATCATTACTGCGCATATTGCCGATTATATTCACCGGACGTTCGGCATGGGCTTTTAATTTGATATACTGTTTTCTCAATCTACGAATTTCAGCTAAAATTTTTGAAGCAAGATCCGGTCGCCCGGCACTATCAGCACCCTCATAAGCATTGACCAGAGACTCCAGTTTAATTAGCGGTTTTGCTGAGGCCAGCAGATAAAATTTTTCCTTTCCCTGATTCTCATCCAAGCGGAACCAGTTTTCGCCTTCGGGTATGTAGTGCAGGCCATTGACGGTGATTTCGGAACCCGATTGCTTAAGTCGATATGGAAATAACATGTTCAATTCACCCTGGGCGCTGTGATAAATGAGGTAAATATGGCAATTGTCGCTCACTTTTAAGAAAAACTTTATCCGGTCACCCGATTTCAAATTGGTATCCTTCGTAACAGGAATGAACCGGCTATCATCTTCGGCTTTTTTTATAGCACCAAAGGCCCACTGAAAGTTTACGCTCTGATCTTTAGATCCACTATTCTGGGCGGCCAGGCATTTTTTAGGACTTTCAACTATGACAAGTCCAACCATAACCGCGATTGCAAAAATTACGAATCCCCATCGCTGGAATTTCATATACTGTCCTTCCGCAGAAATGATTTGAAAAAAATATTTTGCGTATCCATGCTTAGAAGTCATTTAAATCCGAATCGGCCAGCGCAGCCAATTGTTCAGATGGTATCGCACTATCCCGGCGGGCAATCATATCTGAATCCTCATCTTCAGCCGGATGGCCTGCCATGGCTTCGTCTTCGATAATTTCGTTCTCGTAGCCGGTGGACGGGATTGACGCCGGGGCTGATGCATGAAGGCCGGTTTTGCCGATTAAAGCCCCCAGCTCGTCGACGGTTGATTTCATTTGTTCGGCCTGCGCGTTCAGTTCTTCAGATGCGCCGGCGGATTCTTCGGCCAGGGCGGCATTCTGCTGGGTTACCTTATCCATTTCCAGAACAGCACGGCTGACCTGTTCTATTCCCTGCGCCTGCGCTTCCGACGCTGCCGTAATCTCACCGACAAGCCCCCCCGCTTTGGCTACGCTGTCGGCCACCTCCTCGAAAGCATCGCAGGTTTCGCTCACCAGACCGGAGCCGTCTTTGATTTGGCGAACAGTGGCCTCAATGAGTTGGGCGGTATCTTTTGCTGCCGTGGCGGCGCGCATGGCAAGGTTTCGGACCTCGTCGGCCACGACGGCAAAGCCTGCTCCGGCTTCGCCGGCCCGGGCTGCTTCAACCGCGGCATTTAAGGCCAGCAGATTGGTCTGGAAGGCTATCTCATCAATCTTTTTGACAATATTGTGGGTATCGGCACTGGATTTGGATATGTCATTCATGGAGTTTGTAAGACTTGCCATAACGCCGTTGGCCTTGTCCACCAGCTGGTTGGCGCTTTGCATAAATTCGTCGGCCTGCCGGGCGTTTTGGGCATTTTGCTTGGTGGCACCGGCCATTTCTTCAAGCGAGGCGGAAGTCTCCTGAATCGAAGCCGCCTGCTCTGATGCGCCTGCGGCCAGCGATTGGCTGGCGGAGGAAACCTGGCCGGCAACCGAAAGCGTCTGCTCAGCCCCATCCGTGACATGGGCAATGACATTTTTCATGCTGCCGAGAATGGTCTTAACCGAAATCACCGCAAAAAGGATCCCAACTATCAAAGCGGTTACCAGGGAAGTCATGATTATTTTGTGGGACAATCCGGTCTGATCTTCAAGGTTCCGGGCGCTGAGGTCCCCAAAATGGGTGCAGACCTCCTCCAGGCTATTCTCATTCTGCTCCATGAGGTCTTTGAACTGCTGCTGGATTGAGACCAGTTGACGGTATTCAGCCAGCGCTTCATGGATGCTGTTGCTTGCGGCTTTTATATCATCGGCTATCGTCCGCAAATCACCGCTGTTCTCCACCTTGGACGCCCAATCGTCAATGCTCTTTTTTAACCCGGCGCCTGAATCCCCGAGATTCGACCAATTTTTGTCGGAATTTTTGGCAAAATAGGAATTGATGGTGCCGATGAAGACGCTGCCTGCCGCAGCCATTTGCTCGGTCCATAGCTGGCCTTTTTTTATATGGTCTTTAAGTTGGATGCAGCCGGTCTGGATCTCATTCACTACGACCTTTTTGCCTTCTTCGGCCTGGATGAAATTACCGAAAGACTCCTCGTAATGGGTAAGTCCTTCAACCAGACGGGCAAGATTTTCATTGGCCCCGGCACCTTCGACATGCTGTTTTAAGGTTGCTACATTTTTAAGGCCCCGGTCCACAAGTTCCCGGGTTTGGCGGGCTGCCTGTTGGCGAAGATCGTCCTGGTCGCTGTAAACAGCTATAAAGTACTGATCGGTCCATTCTTTCAAAGCCGAGACGTTCTGCTGCAGGACATTTATGCTGCTATAAAATCTAGTCATTTCCAGAACACGGCTGAGTCCAAAATATCCTGAAAATCCGACCACCAGCATCAGAACCAAGATGACGCTGATTCCCAAAACGAGTCGCAAGCCCAATTTCATGTTGCGGAACATACACTCAACCTCCATCTATCTAACGGCGTTGTAATCCAATTCGGCCTTCGTTTTTTTTTGCTGAAAAAAACGGAGGCCTCCATCGGCGGGTGACATCCCAAACCGGTTCAGTTTTGCATAAGACGTGCCAGTTGGGAGACTTAAATATTTTCAATTATTTTAAAAAATTGTCAGGCAAAACCTATTCGCCTTTAAAGGCTTACAGCGCCAATTAGATGACCCGTCAGGATTTTGACTGGCAAATTTATTGAAAAACAAGATGATTCATGAGATAATCCGACATCAGCTGGTTGTTGACCGAAATTTTCAGGCAACGTTCTGCGTGAATCGATTGGATCATGGTCATATTTGAATCTGATGATACCATGGCATACGCGGTGGCCAAACTTTGGCGAATGGGGGCAAAATAAAAATACTTTCAGTATCGGATGTCGTGGATCCGATGCTGCACCGGCATGCCGGCAGGGAGCCCTTCACAGACATCGATGTCATCGTTTCCTGCGGTGATCTGCCGCCGGAATACCTTTCCCTATTGCTCAGTGCCTTTAATGTGCCGCTATACTTTGTGAGCGGCAACCACGATATCCGATATAAGGGCAAACTGCCCCAGGGCGGGTTCGACCTGCATGGCAGGTTCGAAAAAATAAAGGGACTGCGATTTCTGGGTCTGGAAGGCTCCCGCTGGTACAACGGCGGTCTTTATCAGTATACCGAGGCCCAGATGGGTGCCCTCATCCGCAGGCTGCGGCCGACGATCTGGTGGCATAAGGGAATTGATGTCGTGGTGACGCATGCGCCGCCGCGCTATATTCACGATGCCGAAGATTTGTGTCACCGGGGATTTAAAAGCTTTCGCTGGCTGATTGACAAGTATCATCCGAATTATTTTATTCACGGGCACATCCATAAGCACTTTTCCGATCCCGGCGAGAGAGTAACGGTTGTCGATGCCACCAAGGTGGTGAATACATATGGCTATAACATTCTGGAAATCGAAGCCGGTCCAAAAGGCGAATGACCGGGCCAGCGCCGGGCAGCGGAAAAATGATAAATCCGATGTCAAGAGCTTCCGGGATCAGCAGCAGAAGGAAGCCGCTTTTGACCATCGGGATCGCGGAATTCGGACGGTACCGCTGAACCGGATTGTGGGTAGTGTCGGTCGTTATAAAGATTTTGACAGCCGGTTCCGATTAAAGCAGACTATCCCTTCGGATAGACTGGAGTGGGTCAGGGCGGCGATGCGGGATGGCCGAACGTTGGGTCCAGTAAAACTTTTTGAAATCAAGAATGAATTCTATGTGCTGGATGGAAATCACCGGATTGCTGCAGCCAAAGAGCTCGGGCACGACGAAATTCTGGCGCATATCGAGGAGTTTATTCCATCTAAGAATACCCTGCAAAACATCCTGTATCGCGAGCGGGCGGAATTTGCCGACCGCACCCGGCTGCCGGCTGAAATCAACCTGACCGAGATCAATCAATACGCCAATCTGCACGATCAGATATCCGAGCATCAGCAGTACCTAAGGCAGGCGCAGGGGGATGCGGTTTCTTTTGAAAGTGCGGCCCTGGACTGGTTTAAAACCATATATCGCCCGCTTTGTATGATCATCAAACGCAGCCGGCTGATTGACTCCTTACCCGGGCGGACCGTTGACGATCTATTTGCCTACATTACCCTTCACCAGTGGCGGGATGGACGCAAACGGAATTACGGCATCGGCATCGACAAACTGGTCCCCAAAAATATGGAGGATTTCCGTAAGAAAATGAGCGAGCTAAAAAATACAGAATATCCTGACATGAAACAGGGCATCAACGTTTTCATATTAATGAACGTTCAGGCCAGAAAAGAGATCAAGCTGATTGACAGGCTGTTTGAACTGGAGGAAGTCAAAGAAGTCCATTCCGTGCATGGCGATGTGGACGTGCTTGTAAAAGCCGTCCTGACACGCGATCTGCTCACTTCGGATGCTGAAATCATCTCTCAGTTCGTGCATGAACGGGTCCGGCAACTGCCGGGCGTCATCAGCACCAAAACCCTGATCCCGGGCATTTCAAAAATCAAGGTTCCCGAAATCTGCCAGGAGTTTATCATTGCAAAGCCGGATTAATGGAGTGCTGGAGTATTGGAATTTTTTCCTCACTCCATCACTCCGAGGTTGCCTGAAACTAATCCATCCAATCAAAGGTTCGATCTACCGCTTTTTTCCATTCACGATAGTACTTTTCCCTGAGCTTCGGATCCATTTTGGGCTGCCAGGTTTTATCGACCGCCCAGTTTTTGCGCAGCTCGTCAAGTCCGGCCCAGAAGCCGACCGCCAGCCCGGCGGCATAGGCGGCGCCCAGAGCGGTGGTTTCTGAAACTTCAGGGCGTACGACCGGGACTCCCAGAATGTCCGCTTGAAATTGCATCAGCATTTCATTGGCCACCATGCCGCCGTCCACTTTGAGCTTGGTCAGCTGCACGCCGGAATCTTTGTCCATGGCTTCCACGATATCGCGGGTCTGATAGGCGCTGGCCTCCAGCACGGCGCGTGCGAGATGCCCCTTGTTTACGAAACGGGTCAATCCGGCGATTACCCCGCGGGCATCGGAACGCCAGTAAGGAGCAAAGAGGCCGGAAAAGGCGGGAACAAAATAGGCACCCCCGTTGTCGGCGACGCTTTCGGCCAGTTCCTCTATTTCCGTCGCACTGGAAATTAGGCCGAGGTTGTCTCGCAGCCACTGAACCAGCGCCCCGGTAATGGCGATGGAGCCTTCCAGACAATATATGGGACGCTCTCCATTGACCTGATAGCCCAGGGTGGTGAGCAGGCCATGCCGGGAGGCCACCGGTGTATGGCCGGTATTCAGCAGCATAAAACAGCCGGTGCCATAGGTGTTCTTGGCTTCACCCGGGTCAAAGCAGGTTTGGCCCACCAGAGCCGCCTGCTGATCTCCCAGTGCACCGCAAACCGGGATGGCAGCATTAAAGGGGCCATCGGTCAAAGTTGCGCCCCAGGCCGTGCTGTCGCTGGAGGGTACGATGCGGGGCAGAATTTGGGCTGGTATATTCAACACCTGCAGAATCTCCGGATTCCACTGCAGCGAATCCAAGTCCATCAGCATGGTGCGGCTGGCGTTGGTCACATCGGTTACATGGGCACCGCCGTTGGGTCCGCCGGTCAGCCACCAGATGAGCCAGGTCTCCATGGTTCCGAAAAGGGCCTCGCCATTATCGGCCGCCACGCGGGCGGCGCCGACATTATCTAAAATCCACTTGATTTTCGGACCCGAAAAATAGGTGGCAATGGGAAGACCGGTTTTATCACGAAACCGATTCTGTCCCTGCTCCTGTTCCAACGCCTTGCAGATCGCGGCCGTGCGGGTGCACTGCCAGACAATGGCGTTCATGAAAGGCTTGCCGGTGTTTTTGTCCCAGACAACGGTGGTTTCGCGCTGGTTGGTGATGCCGATGGCCGCCAGATCCGAGCCGGCAATTCCCGTTTTAAAAAGGGCGCCCTGGATGACATCCTGGGTGTTCTGCCAGATTTCCAGGGGATTGTGCTCCACCCAGCCCGGCTGCGGAAAAATCTGTTGATGCTCTTTTTGTTCCCAGCCGACGATCTGACCGTTGTGGTTGAAAATAATGAAACGGTTGCTGGTCGTGCCCTGATCTAAAGCCCCCACGTATTTGGCCATGGTTTCCTCTTTCTGCTCCGAGATTGAATGTTTCATAAAAGCATACCATATTGATGTTGAAACTGAAACATGCAATCGACTATCTCAATGATGATGCGCTGGGAATCTAATGGTCGATTAATACCGCAAGGATATTCATAAATGAAAAATAAACCCAAATATGTTATAATTCGAAAAAAAATCAAAAAAAATGTTGATATTTGAAAATATTTTATGTCGCAAAATTTTAGGATATGGTATGTAAAATGTTCAGAATTAATAACCATCAAGAACGCAATTCATTTTATTGGTCATAGCCGTGCCGGCTGGTTTTGAATGGGCATCTGCTGGCAGAAGAATTTTTTTAGAATGAAAATATTGAATACCCAGGTACTTATCATCGGCGGAGGCGTCACCGGCACCGGTATTGCGCGGGATCTGGCGCTGCGGGGTGTCAAATGCATTCTGGCCGAATACCGCGATATCAACGCGGGAGCCTCCGGCGGCAATCACGGCCTGCTGCACAGCGGCGCCCGCTACGTGGCCCACGATGCCGCCGCCGCCGCTGAATGCCGCCAAGAAGGTGAACTTCTAAAACGGTTGGCCGGCAATTGTATCGAGGACACTGGTGGCCTGTATGTGGCCGTGCAGGGCGATGACGAAAACTACGTGGCCGATTTTCCCCATATGTGTGCAACATGCAACATAACCGCCCGGTCGCTCGATATCAAAGATGCCCGCCGGCTTGAACCGGCTCTCTCCGGCCAATTGATTGCCGCCTATGAGGTTCCTGATGCCGCCATTGACCCCTTTAAGCTTTCACTGGCAAATATCGGTCATGCCCGCCGCCTGGGCAGCACGTTGCTGCGCAACACCCGGGTGGTCGGCTTCCGGTTGGATGGCAAGCGCGTGGCGGCCGCCCGGTTGCTCAACATCCTGACCGGAGAGGAGATTACCGTGGAGGCCGAGCAGGTGGTCAACGCCGCCGGCGCCTGGGCCGGCGAGTTGGCTTCGATGGCCGGAATTTCGCTCGGCATGATTTTTTCCAAAGGGACCATGCTGGTGACGTATAACCGGATCAGCCAGCGGGTTTTGAATCGTTTGCGCCCGCCCTCCGATGCGGACATTATCGTACCCGGCGGTACCGTATCCATACTGGGAACAACCTCGGTGACCATTGACTCTCTGGATGACATCCGGCCCACCGTCGCGGAAACGGATCTGATCGTGAGTCAAGGCGCGCAGATGATTCCGGAACTTGAGACGACGCGATTCATCCGGGCGTATGCCGGTGTTCGTCCCCTGCCCGGCTACCAGGATAAATACGAAGGCCGCAAAGTCAGCCGCGGATTTGCCCTATTGGACCACGAGCAGGACGGTGTGGAAAATCTTGCCACCATCACCGGAGGCAAACTAACTACGTTCAGATTCATGGCCGAAAAGGTTTCGGATCTTATCTGCCGGCGGCTGAATGTCACGCAGCCATGCCTGACAAGCCTCGAGCCCCTGCCCTCGGATGGCAGCAGCCGGTGGACCGAACCGGGCCTGGCACCAAAACTCTGGATGAAACAATCGGATCCGCGTGATCTCCTGTTGTGCGAATGTGAGATGGTCCCCAAAAGTGCGGTGGACGAAATCGTGGCCGATATTGTCAGGCAAAACGGCCGGGCGAATCTTAAAGCCATCGGCTTGCGCAGCCGGATCGGCAAAGGTCCCTGTCAGGGGACGTTTTGCAGCGTCCGGGTGGCCGCGCACCTTTACGAAAAAGGGCAACTGGAGGCCAGCGAAGGTCTGGAACAGCTCAAAGAATTTTTGCGTGCACGTTTCAAAGGCCAGCATGCGATCCTCTGGAACGGTCAACTCATCCAGGCGGAATTGATGGAAGCACTGCATTGCGGATTATTTGGTTTGGAACTTGCCATTACTTAAATTGAGCGATCAATTTTCGGAAGAAATTGATGAAACAAAATTCACCCTTGGTGGAATTTCGGTATTCGGATTTCAAATTTAAACCCGGGCATTCAGTCTTGAAGGCCGAGAATTATAATTATGGGAACTCCTGAAACCACTAGCTCCGAATTAACCATCATCGGGGCCGGCATGGCCGGTATGGCTGCCGCTCTTTTTGCGGCCAATCGGGGGGTGCCTGTGGTTCAGGTCGGTCGGATCGGCGGCATGACTTTTGCCAGCGGACTTTTGGATTTGATGGGTGTGCATCCGGTGGCCGAAAACAGAATCTGGCAGGATCCATGGGCGGCGATCGATGCCCTGGTTGCCGATGAGCCCGAACACCCCTTTGCGCGGTTGAATCAGAGAGACATCCGCCTGGCTTTCGATGAACTGCTCGGATTTCTTGATGAAGCCGGGCTTTCATATTTCAGGGACGCGCAACGCAACAGTGCCGTCCTGACCCCGGTGGGAACGATTAAACACACGTATGCCGTACCCGAAACCATGTGGGCCGGTGCCCGGGCGCTGGAAGACAAAATCAAGTGCCTGCTGATCGATTTTGAGGGAATGAAAGACTACAGCGCCCGCCAGATCGCGGCTACTTTGAAAGGCGTGTGGCCGGGCCTGCGGGCCGTTCGACTTGCCTTTCCGGAAACCGTGCAGGGGCACGAAATTTTTACGGTCCGCATGGCCCAGACGCTGGAACTGGCTCAGAGCAGGAAAAAGCTGGCGCAATCGGTGCACCCTCATGTTAAAGATGCCCTGGCGGTCGGGATGCCCGCCGTTTTAGGCCTGCGAAGGACCCGCCAAATTCTTGCCGATCTCAAGGGTGAAATCGGCGTCCCGGTATTTGAAATTCCCACCATGCCGGTTTCAGTTCCCGGCCAGCGCCTCAAGGAAGCCTTTGAAACCGAGCTTCCATCCAAAAGCATTCAGCAATTTCTGCAGCAGGAAGTCCTGGCGGCGAAACCTCTGGCCGGCGGCGGCTTTCAACTGGACATCGGCAATCAGGAAATCACCCGTCATATTCGAACCCGGGCTGTCATTCTGGCCAGCGGACGTTTCCTGGGGCAAGGGCTTTATGCCCGGAGACAGGACATCCGGGAGTCAATCTTTGACCTGCCGGTCTGCCAGCCCGCCGGCCGGAGCGAGTGGCACCGGCCGGATCTGCTGGACCCCAGGGGACATGCGATCAATCGGGCCGGACTGGAAATCGACGATGCTTTTCATCCCGTGAACGCCGCCGGCCGGCCGGTCTTCAACGATCTGTATGCCGCCGGAACAATTTTGGCCCACCAGGACTGGATGCGCATGAAATGCGGATCGGGATTGGCTATTGCAACGGCCTACGGTGCGGTCAAGGCTTTTTTAAATCAAATCTGATGATAAATGAACATTCTTCTCGACTTGACACGCATGATAAAGGCGATGATCGATGCCGACAATCAAGAAACAGAGAACTGAGAGTTCGGATGGATTGTCTCCCGACGAAGCTGAACAAGATGCTCTTTCCTCATCGGCGGCGCTTGCCATGAATCATCGCCAGAAGCAGATCCATGAATCCGTCCAGATACGAGGCTTTATTTCCATCGAGGATTTGGCCCGGCATTTTCAGGTCACCCCCCAGACGATTCGGCGCGACATTAATAAGCTTAGCGATTACGGGTTGCTGCAACGACATCACGGCGGTGCGGGCCTGCCCTCCAGTGTGGAAAATTACGCCTATACAACGCGCAAGGTGCTGTGTCTGAGGGAAAAAATCCGGATCGCCCGACTGCTTGCCCGTTGCATTCCCGACAGGGCATCTTTGTTTATCAATATCGGAACGACGACCGAGGAAGTGGCCAAGGTGCTGCTGAAGAAAAACGGCCTGCGGATCATCACCAACAACCTGAATGTCGCCGGGATATTAAGCAGCAATGAAGATTTTGAAGTCATCGTGGCCGGCGGGGTGGTGCGCAGCAAAGACCGGGGTGTCATAGGCCATGCCACCATTGATTTTATCCAGCAGTTTAAAGTCGATTTCGGCATTATCGGTATCAGCGGGATTGACTTCGACGGTACCCTGCTGGATTTCGACTATCAGGAGGTGCGGGTCGCTCAGGCGATAATTCAAAATTCCCGCCACGTTTTTCTGGCTGCCGATCACACCAAGATCGGCCGCAACGCCATGGTGCGTCTGGCGCACATTGGTGAGATTGATGCGCTGTTTACCGACCGGCAGCCGCCGAAAAAATTAAATGCGATAATCGCCGATGCAGGCGTTGCCGTTCACGTGGCGGAATAAAGCATCCTGCATCTAGTATCGAGTTTCACCCAGCCTTATCGACTTCAATGCCCTCGGGAGATACCAGCACATCCAGTCCGGTTCTCTTCCAGGTCGCGCGCGCCTGATCTACCGTATCCACCAGTGGTTCCTGGCAGTTGAAGGAAGTGTTGAGCAGCACACTGCAACCGGTGCGGTCACGCCAGGCCGACAGCAATTTTACGATGAACGGATCGTCGCCCGGTTCGACGACCTGGGGCCGGCTGGTGCCGTCGACATGGGTGACGGCCGGGATTTCCGCCGCATTGGTGGGGACAATATAAGACATGTATTTGCTCGGCACGCCCCAGTCACCGAGCACCATGGGAGCAAAGGGACGGTACCATTCGCGATGTTTGACATTTTGATTTAAACGATCCTTGCCGTCCGGCAGCCGCGGATCCAAAAGAATGCTGCGGTGCCCCAGCGCCCGCGGTCCGGATTCCGCACGACCGTAGCACAATCCAACACTTTTGCCTTGGGTCGAGAAATTCAATAATATCATCGATGAAATCTTCACGAATCTCACCGGCATCGGTTCCAAGATAGGGGGTCAGGGCCGCCGGCTTGCGGGGCCGGCCTAAAACGTGGTGCCAGACAAACAGCGCCTGCCCCAGACTCAAACCGCCGTCATGGGGCTGGGCCGGTACCCAGGTGTCTTCAAACAAGCCGCTTCGGTGAATGGCGGTATTCGCGATGCAGTTCATGGAGCAGCCGCCGGTCATGATCAGCCTGCGGCTGGCCGGTTGCCAGGCTTGCAGGCGGGCTGCGGCTTCAAGATAAAAATCTACGGTTATTTTCTGCAGGGAGGTGCAGAGATCCTGGGCAAAAGATTCATCCGGTTCCAGCCGCAGGCCGTTCTGCTGTCTGAATTTGTGGCTCGGAAATGCCTTAAACGGGTGGTAGAGCATCAACTCCCTCAGCGCTTCGGCCAGCCCGTCCCGCGCAGCACCGTAGCTGGCAAGCCCCATGAGTTTACCGGCGCCTTCCAGCCGCTTCATGCCGAAATTGTATTCACCCACAGAGGCCCAGACCGAACCGATATTTAGCTGCATTTTCTTGTGTTCATGCCCCCAGCCGTATTCGATTTCATGGATTTTGCTGCCGCTGCCGTATGCCAGGGCACACATGCGAAAATCGCCGCCGCCGTCAGCTGTCAGTATGCCGGCTTCTTCAAAAGGAGAGCTGAATAGTGCTCCGGCAACATGCGCCAGATGATGATCGACGGCATATCCATCGTACCAGCGGCCGAACAGTTTGATCCGGTGGCGGCTGTAGCGGCCGTCCACCGGACCGCACCATCCGTCCAGCTTGTAATCGGGATGATCGCGATAGAGCTCGCCCTCCAGCTCCCACTGATGCAGATTCCCATCCAGGGTAGGTCTCACCCAGGGGCTGATCACAACGATATCTATCGTCGCGGGGTCCCATCCATATTCCGCCAGGATGCCTTCCAGGTCCATGATGCCCTGATCGTGCTTGATGCGCGACAGTCGTTCTTTTTCGAGCACAACCACGGGCACCCCGTCCTCGAGCAGGGTGCAGTTGGCGTCATGGCTGAAATGAGCCGATAATATCCTCATGTATCCTCCAGTATTATTTCGAATCGAACCGGCCAATTGACCGACCAGCCAATATAGGGGTTTGCGTTAGAAGTGTCAACCGACTGGAATGAATATTGAAGATTGAATATTTATTGAGTTCGCTGCGCTCCATCCATTTATTATATAAGACCACAAATAATTCCATATTCATTTGAATGTGGTAATCTGTTTATGATATCGTCACTGAAATAATGATTATGTTGAGTTTCTGATTAAAATAGATAGATTTCCATAAATATTCAGTATTCAATCTTCAATGGATATAAAATGGCACGTTCCGACGTACACCCGGTTCACCGTTTCGAACCCTGGCAGGTCTGGCCGGGATCTTTCGACAACCCGCCGGTAGATGGAAATTTTCCGGTCCCGGCGGAAATCGGGTTGAGAATTTCAAAATCAACCCCGATTGCCTCGATGGGTTCCTGTTTTGCAAGGGAGATCAAGCGCCGCCTCCTGCAGCAGGGATATAACTACCTGACGGAAGAAACCCACCATCCGGCGGCAATCCACGCCAGCGCCGCCTGGGAGCGGATATACAATACGTTTTGCCTGCGCCAGATTTTCGAATATACCTTTGAGGAGTGGAAGCCGGAGCTGCGCTGGTGGGTTGCGCCGCACTCCCGGAAAATCCAGGATCCATACCGCCGCATTGTATTGTATGACAGTCTGGAAGCAGCCGTAAAAGATTTTGAGCAGCATCGGCAGCATTCGCGTCGTGCCCTGCAGGGAGCCGAAGTACTGATCCTGACCCTCGGATTAACGGAAATCTGGCAGGACCGGGTTGACGGCTCGGTGATCAGCCTGCCGTCGGGGCCGTATGTTAATGAAGGCGGGGATATGAAACGCTACGAGTTCAAGGTGAGCCGCTACGGGGAAAATTTAGAAAACCTCGAACGCATTCATGCCATCATGGCGCGTCACAATCCGGCCTGCAAACTGCTGGTCACGATTTCACCGGTCAATCTGTGGGCCACTTTTCGCCAGGATCTGGATGTTATCAGCGCCAGCTGCAATTCCAAGTCGACGCTGCGGGCGGCGGCCGATGAATTCACGGTTCGGCATGATAATGTTTTTTATTTTCCGGCTTTTGAAATGGCCACTATTTATCAGCCGCTCGGCGGTTTGACCCAATTTGCCGACGGCCGGGAAAACTACCACGTCAACAAGCCTACTGTTAAGTTTATCATGCGCCACTTTTTTAAATTCTATTGCAGCTGAAAATCGCGGCCGGATGCCGCGCCCCCACGCTTCATGATCCAACTTAAGAGTCTTAATTGTGATATTTTTAATTTAGGGAAAAAATTTTTATCACGAAAACACGAAAACTTGAAGGCACGAAATTTATCTTCTCTACTTTTCGTGTTTTCGTCCCTTCGTGCTTTCGTGATTAAATTGTCCTTTTTAGTTCCGGCTTGTTCGAGTTAAGTTAAGGCAGGGGGAGCGGCATCCGGCCGCGATACGATCTTGATGACGACCAGGGTTAAATCGTCCTGGGGTGGCAGGCCCTGTCTGAAATTTTTGACTGCCTCCAAAACGGCGTCCATGATTTTGGCGGCAGTCCCGGAAGCGTATCGACCAATGATGTCATAAAAGCGCTTTCGTCCGAACATTTCGCCCTGCGGATCCTGGGCTTCAAAAATTCCGTCCGTCGCAATGGCAATGATCTGACCGGAGTTGACGACCCGGTCATGGGCCTTGTATGCGCTGTCCTCCACAACTCCCAAAGGCAAGCTGCCGCCACCGGCCAGCAGCTCAAATTTATTTGCATCAGGGTCGTAGATGACGGCCGGCTCGTGGCCGGCGTTCAACCAAGCCAGGTGTGTGTTCCGGCGGTCGAATTCGGCCATGAAAAGAGTCATGAAACGGCCGGAATCCTGGACATCTTCTACAAGTTGCCGGTTGACCTCGCCGACCACCTGCTCGATACCGCCGGACTGAAAATATTGCTGGCGAAGCCGGGCCCGGACCGTGGCCATGAGCAGCGCCGATGGTATGCCGTGATCTGAAACATCACCTACCACCACACTGAGTTTTCCATCGCCGCCGTCGCCGGTCTTCAAATAGTCATAATAATCACCACCGGTTTCATCACAATAGATACTTGCGCCCGCAATATCCAACCCCACGACGTGCGGCGTATTCTGCGGCATAAGATTCTGTTGGACTTCCATGGCCAGGGAAAGAGAATGACGCACCCGCCGATGTTCACGGGCGAGCGCCGCCATGGCCTGCTCCCGGGCCTGCACGAAGTATTTGAGCAGAAAAAAAGCAATGGCGGAAACCCCGCCGATGTTCAGCACAAACGAAATAACTATGATAACCGCCGGCTGGGAGGGCTGGGAAGAGGATTCGGCGCCCAGAACACCCGAAATAACCATCAACAGCACATAAGCAGAGAACCAGGGGATGGCCCGCATGGTTCCGGCAAACATCAGGGCTCCAATGGGGGCCAGAATCGACCAGATGATGACGGCGCCCGAGGCGGCAAAGCCGCCCAAACTCCATTGCAGCAAAACCGGAAGAATTAATATCAGGGACAGCTGGCCGCGGCAGAAGAATTTATAGCCTTTGAATCGGAAGAAGTAAAAAAGGCTGATCGTTGAAATTGCCGAATACCCGAGCGGGAAGATTCCCGCCAGCGGCCGGCCGAGAGCCAAATAACCGACCCCCCAGAATACGCCGAGCGTTGTGTAGATTCCTGCTAAAAGAACCAGAACGGCTTTGCGCAGGCGCTGTTCATTCGTGTCCGATGGCAGACTGGCGGCGTCTGACAACCGATAAATCCAGGAATCAAATTCCTCCCTGAAGGCTTCCATAGCGTTGTTGAAATCCTCTGTATCTGCTCCTATATTCCAGTTTTTTGCATTTGTCGCTGTCATGAAATCTTTATGCTGTCGCTGAAATTTTTGCAAGGGATTCTAAAAATTTTCTCTTTATGTTTTCCAGCCCAGCCTCCGGCCGAAAAATCGGCCGTTTTGATCGAGAAAGACACATATTTGGTACCGGAAGATGTTTCAAAATGTTGTGGGAGCGGAATCGGTATTCAAAAGGTTCAAACTAATCAAGACACTCTATTCGACGGTGGTGATCGGGACGATTTCGCACCGGGTATCGGCGCCTGTGATAACCTTTCCGATTGAATGATCGGATCCGTTGGCCCTGAGAACTGGACAGGAAGGCAGTGGCGAGGGAAAATTCTTAGGGGTCTACCTGATGAGCCCCTAAAATTGTAAATGTTTGCTTGCTTTACTTATGCAAGATAAGGTATCCACCGGATTGCAGCTATGGTTTAACCATACGAAAGGAAAAAGCAAATCCTTTTTTCATTTCGATAAAGGAAGAAACCATGATTTTTTACTCCAAAAAAGTACATTCCTGGCTCGCGACCGGCCAGGGGGCAGGCGGGGAGCACACACATAAGAAGAGCGCGGTGGAGCGTTACCGGAGATGGGTGGTCTGGTTTCTGTATGCCGGAATTTTTGCGGCTGTTATTTTCAGCCCGCCCCCGTCCGAGCGCGACCGTCTGTTTGAGTACCCGGAAATAGTGAGCTACATGTTGGTCGCCGTGGCAACGGTCGGTAGGCTATGGTGCGGTATTTACGTATTCGGGCGCAAAAGCAAGACGCTGTGCCAGGACGGACCCTATTCCATTTGCCGCAATCCCCTCTACGTATTTACCTTCCTGGGCGCGCTGGGTGTGGCGACGGCCTCCAATCGCATCGTATTGGTTGTCTGTTTTGCTGCAATTTATTGCTTCTATTATTTTCTGGTCGTCAAATTCGAGGAAAAACGCTTATCGCAGCTCTTCGGCCGCGAATATGAAGTCTATTGCGCCCGGGTCCATCGGTTTCTGCCTAATTTTCGAAAATACCGGAGCCGGGACCGGATCGAGATCAATCCGCAGCTTTTATCGCGTGCCATGGTCAAGGGCATGTGGTTTTTCGGTTTGGTATTTGCATTGGAGATCATCGAGGCTCTGAAAAGAATCATCTGGTAAACTTTTTTGAACCCGCACTCGGCATGGAGAAAGGAGGACGGCAGATGAAGCAGGTGGGTGTGCTTGGCGTGCTGATCCTGGTGGTGATGGCCCTGCCCCTGGGGGCTGCCGCCGGGGTTGAGTTGAACATCAGCGACAATACCAAGGTGGATCTCGGCTTCAGCCTTCAGACCTTGGGGCGCCTGACCGATTTTCGCAATCCCAATTCCAACGACGCCGACGGCGGTCTGGATTTTATCCTGCGCCGGGGCCTCCTGCGTGCGGGGGGCCAGACCGGCGATTACCTCAAGTTTTTTCTGCAGACCGAAGCTTCCGGTGCGACCGACAACGATCCTAGTGTGCGCATCAGCGACGCCACCGTAAACCTGCACTACCGGGATATCGCCCAGCTGATCATGGGGCTGCAAAAACCGCCCTCCTACCGGTCGATTCTGACCTCCGACGACGCGCTTATGGCCATCGATCGCCCCGGGATCACCGGCTACAATCTTACCTGGGGGCTGAGAAGCCTAACCGAATTTGACACCACCACCCTGAGAAATACCAACAGCGGCATTCACGGGCCTTATCAGGATCGCGACCTGGGGGCCACCTTTTTCGGAACCTACTCGTTTAGCGATCTGCTCCATTTCAAATACTATGCCGGCATGTATCGAGGAATTCAAAAAACAAGCGACGGCAGCTTCAAGCCGCGCTTGACCGCGCGCGTGCAAATGAACCTGTTTGATCCGGAGCCCGACTACGACAATTCAGGCACGTATCTGGGCACCAAAAAGACCATCGGCATCGGCTACAGCAATGACACCCAGCATGATGTGGTCACCAATTTAAAAAACGACAGCGGCGTGAATTATACTTCCTTCAATGAGTTCGATGTATTTGTCGACTGGCCGGCCGGACCGGGCAGCGTAACCTTTGAAGGCGCTTATCTGCATACCTGAATGGTGGGCGGATCCGGGCCCGTGGGGTCCGGCATCTCCGATCATCCGATCAATGCCACCGAGGGTAAAGGCATTTACGTTCAGAGCGGCTACTACTTTCCCGATTGGAAGATTCAACCCTGGGCCGGCTATGAACTGTGGCACGCCACAAATGAGTTGGGCCGGTGGGAGGCCTACCGGCTGGGGTTGAGCTATTTTTTCAAGGTCCATCGGCTGGATGCCAGCCTCAAGCTCGGGTATGAGCGGGTGAATACGGAAAAAGATATCGGCAGCAGTATCACCGACAATAGCGGCAAGGACAGCATCAACACTGTGGTGCTGGGTCTTTATCTGACGTTTTAGAATTGTGTTCCTGAAATGAATTAAAGAAGCTTAAGCCGTCATACCATTTTCTTTCTTATTTTCGCCCTGAGGCAAAATATGAAGTATGCCAGGCTGTTTTTGATTTCATTTTTGGCACTGCTTGTCTTGCCCGGTAACCTGCGGGCCCAGGAAACTGATTCCATTTTAGGAAATATTCTGGGAACCATAGGAGCAGGCTTTAAATATTTAGCTACATCTCCCGCAAGACTGGATGCAAAGAGTGCTTTGATCACGCTCGGCGTCATCGGCGTGGGTGGTGTACTTTATGCCTATGATGAACAAATCAGGGATTTTTTTCAGAAAAACCAGTCATCCCAAGCAGATAGTCTGGCCTATGGTGCTGAAAAACTTGGCTGGCAATATGCGATCGGATTTGTCGGTGCCTACGGCGGCGTCGGCTATCTGGTGAAAAACGAGAAAATGCAGGAGACCGGTCATTTGGGACTGGAAGCCCTAACGGTGGCCAATAGCATATCGCTGACCGTCAAGTGGGCAACCGGAAGGTCCCGGCCGATGAGAGACCGGGGGGCTTACAGCTATCAGCCGTTTTCAGGCTCAAGGTCAGATACGGGCTTTCCGTCGGGACATGCAACCACGGCCTTTACCATCGCTTCAGTGTTTGCGGACGAATATGAGAGCCCTTGGGTCGGGGCTCTGGCTTACAGCCTGGCCGGTCTGGTTGCCTGGGAGCGTCTTTACGATGACAAACACTGGGCCTCAGATGTCTGGGCTGGAGCGGTCCTTGGGACGGTGGTCGGCAAAAGCGTGGTTTATCTGCACAAAAAAACTGATGGATCGGTTACCTTTGTTCCCCTGATCGAGCCGTCCAGCGGGAGTTATGGGATGTCGGTACAGATAAGCTTTTAGGCTCCTGGCGGTCTTTTTGCTTTTCCCATCGGTAAACGAATAAGAAAAGCCGGGCACAGTACTTTAGCGAGTCAGGGGGCCTGGCTCGGAGCCACCTGCGGGCCTGCACGATCAAGCACTTTAAAATTCCAATCTTCACCTATTCTTCATAAATCCGCTGTATAGTAACTCAAATCTTCATTTTTCAAGAAGGATGATCGTCTTGTTAAGCCGATTAATAATCAGTAGATATAAAGTTCTTTCAATTATCCAATGCTTACCTGGCGCGCTTACCTGGCGCATGAATTTAAAATTGGGATGGGGTTGCAACTTCAGCAACATGATCTTTTTGTTCCCGGCAGCTGAGCCTTTAGCCTCTTTAACAAATCGGATATATTCCAAATTACGCTTGGAACTAAAAGACTGGTACCGGTATTACTGTATTTGGGACAACATTTGCAAGGAGTGGTTGGCCGTGAGAAAAATTTCGCTGAACAAAAAAACAAAATGGATTTTTATCTTTTTGATCGCCGTTTTTTTCCTGCCGGCGAGCTACTTCATCTACATGGAGGAACAGGGCAATTTTCATGCGATAACGCCGGGTGAAGCCTACCGCTCTGCCCAATTGGACGGCGACGAGCTGCAACATTACATTCGCAAATACAAAATCAAAAGCATCATCAACTTACGCGGCAAAAGAACCGGCCGCAGCTGGTACCAGGAAGAGCTGCTGGTCAGTAAACAGTTTAACTGCCGGCACTATGACCTGTCGATTCCACCCGACAAAAGCCCATCACCCGAGCAAGTTAAAAAATTGCTGCATCTATTCGAAACCGCTCCCCGTCCTGTTTTGCTGCACTGTAAAGCCGGGGCGGATCGATCCGGACTGGCTGCCGCTTTATGGAAAGCTGTTGTGAACGGAGAACCCAAAGCGCTGGCCGGCCGGCAGCTGTCGCTGCGTTTCGGGCATTTTCCGATAGGCCCGACTTCGGCGCTGGATGCCTTTTTTATAAAATGGCAACCCGGACAAATTTGACAATAAAGACTCTATTAATCGGTATGTCGGAGCCTGAATCACTTGATTCTAAACTAATTATGGCGGTAAGACCATGAATCCAAGTGTTAAACCATCCCGACAAACTTTTAAATTTATCTCGCCGGCCGGGCGAATCGGTTGCCTGGCGATCATAGCGGTGCTGCTGGCGTTCGAAGTCTACGTGCTCTGCATCAACTATTTTGAAGGCGGAACGCCTGTGCCGCCCAATTTTGGCAACCGCCCGGATGTGATCCGGATGCTGACTGACCAGGGAAAGAAGGAGTCATTTCGCTTTGCTGTTGCAGGAGACACCAAGAGTATCGGAACCTTTGAAAGGATCGCTGCAGAATTGCGGACCGAACCCCTTGACTTCGTGGTGCTGCTCGGTGATGTCGCCTACAATGGCACCGAAGCTTTTCACCGCTTGTTAAGAGCTGAAATTAAAGAATATAAGCTCGAGGTTCCCACTTTTTATATTATCGGCAACCATGACGTCGAGCCCGCTACCTTTCCGGTCCGGCGGTTTGAGGAGATTTACGGACCCGGCATTTTTTCTTTTGTTTATCAGGATTGCCTTTTTATCGGGTTGCGGATTTTGGACGAGCCCTATTCGAACCAGGAAAGTATCGATTTTTTGAACCATATCGCCTCCGGTCCAAGCGATAGATTCCGACACAAATTTGTATTCATGCACATCCCTCCGCCCATTTCCCCCGATTTTCACGCCCGCAGCTTCACCGGTGGCGCCAAACTGGTTGCGCTTTTCAATAAATTGCAGGTGGACTATGTCTTTGCCGGCGACTTCCACGGTTACGCCCGAACCCATTTCGGTTTGACCAATTACCTGGTGACCGGCGGCGGCGGTGCCCGCCTGAAAAATAAAAAATTCAAACAATTTCATCATGCCGTGGTGGTGACGGTCAGCCAGGATCGGGTATCCGAGCGGATCATTCAGGTGGACAAAAGCGACGAGTTTGAAGATGCTTTAGAAAAGTTGGCTGTCGGCGAGGTTTACCCCTGGCTTATTAAATATCGCATGTTTGTTGTGCCGGCCAATGCAATCCTGCTGGTTATTTTTTTCGGCATGTTTTATACTCTGCGAAAGCGCCTTAAAAATGATGCGGGTCTATCTGCCATTAATTTGTAAATTCATGCGGGTGGGACCCTGAACCAAGGTGAAATCCCTCGAACAAAAACAAAAAAGGAAAGCATCCTAGTCATCATGGACATTATCGCATACATCGCAAAACACAGATTGCCATTCTCATGTTGCTCCTTTGCATGGGGTTTTTACTCTTCTTTTACAAGGTCGGAGACCGCGATCTCTGGGCGCCGGATGAAGATGAATACGCCCAGATGAGCCGGGAAATGATCCGCGATGGCCACTGGATATTTCCGACCGTCAACGGCCAACCCTGGGCCATCAAGCCGGTGCTCTACAATTGGCTTATCGCCGCGGTTTCACTGCCGGGTGGGGATGTCAATGAGTTTGACGCCCGGGTCTTTTCCGCCCTGGCCGCCCTGGGTACATTTTTGATGACGTTTTATCTTGGCCGGCGAATGTTTTCGACCCAAGCGGGACTTTTAGCGGCAACGGTTTTAGGAACCAGCATTCTTTTTCTCAAATTCGCCCGCTGGTCGCAGACCTATATGCTGTCGACATTTTTTGCGATGCTGGCACTTTTTCTTTTCTATCGGGGCTACCGATCGGAAGACAAACGCACGGTTTCCTACCTTTTGATGTATGCCGCCACCGGCCTGGGGGTGTTGACCATGGGGCCGGTCAACCTGGCAATGCCCGGTCTGGTCATATTCGTGTATCTGCTGTTCATGAAGGATTGGCGGCATATCAGGTACATGCGGTTGGGATGGGGAATTCTGATCTTTGTGGCGATCACAGCCCCCTGGTACGTCGCGGTGAGTCTGCAGGAGGGCTACGCCTTCGACCTGCTCATCAAAACCAATGTTTCGCGTTATTTTCATACCTGGACCCACGAGGAGCCTTTCTATTACTACCTGATAAATCTGCCGTGGGCCTTTGCACCCTGGTCGCTGTTTTTGCCGGGCGCCTTCCATTCGGCCTTTTCCCGGCGGTCACAGGACGACCGCAACGCACTGCGCTTTCTGCTGATCTGGGCCATCGGCCTGTTTGTGTTCTTTTCCATTTCCCAGGCCAAGCGCGACGAATACATTCTGGGCCTTTATCCGGCCCTGGCGCTTTTGGTGGGGTATTGGGGCGACAAAGCCATTCAGCTCTGGCCCGATAAATATTACCGCAAGTGGGTGATCGTCCCGTCGCTGATCTTCCTGGGGCTTATGGCGCTGGCAACCCTGGCGCTGCCGGTGGCAACGGGCATTTTCTTCAAGCAATGGTTTTGGGCGGCCACGGGCGTGAGCGTGATCACCGGGATCTGCGCCGTGCTGCTATGGGTTGCCTGGCGCCGCAATCAGGCCCGCCGCCTGCTGTTTTTGCCGGCGGCCTTCATGCTGGTATTTACGCTCTACGCCGTGCAGGTGCTGATACCCAGAATGGAAATTTACAAGTCGCCGCGCCCATTTTGCGAGCAGATTACAGCGCGGCTGGCAACCGGCGGGCAGTGGGCCATGTACAAATTTTACCGGGCGGCCTATGTCTATTACACGGACAGTTTCTGCAAAGTTTTAGAGGACGATAACGAATTGCAGGTGTTTCTCGATCAGCCGACCCTATCTCTGGTGGTTATGCGAGAAAAGCAATACAGACGATTAAGCGATGCCCTCAAGGCCAAAACTCAGCTGCTTTTCCAGGACCAAATCGGTCATCGCGCGATGGTGCTGATCTCCAATCGGAAGGGGTAGTATATGAAATTACTCCTCGTGGATGATGAACCGGGCCTTTTGGATCAACTCGTCAAAATGCTCACCCGCCAGCGCTACGATGTCGATACCGCCGCCGACGGAGAAGCCGCCCTGGACAAACTGTTTGAAAACCCTTACGATTTGGTTGTCCTGGACATTATGCTGCCGAAGACCGACGGGTTGACGGTGCTTAAGGAAATGCGTGCGGCCGGCATCCGGACTCCCGTCCTCATGCTGACCGCGAAGGGCGCGGTCGAAGACAAGGTCAAGGGGTTGGATTACGGGGCGGACGACTATCTGGCCAAACCCTTTGCCACGGCCGAATTGATGGCCAGAATCCGCACGCTTTTCAGGCGCAGCGGTGAGCAGATGCATGCCGTACTGATCGTCAATGATATCACCCTGGATACCAGAACCCGCGAAGCCCGCCGTCAAGGTCGTATCCTAGAGCTGACACCCAAAGAATTTTCAATTTTGGAATTTCTCTTGTATAACAAAAACCGGGCGGTTTCCCGATTCACGCTGGCGGAGCATGTCTGGGGCGAGGCCTTCGATCCGTTTACCATGTCCAATTTCATCGACGTCCACCTGAAAAATCTGCGACGCAAAATCGGCGATGCCGGCGACCATAAGGTCATTCGCACCATCCGCGGCATCGGATTTATCATCGAGGATGACCCAAGTTGAAAATACGGCTAAAAATAGCTCTGTGGATTACCGGGGCCGGCGTTTTGGTAAGTCTGGTATTCTCGACAGTCGTATTTTTGGCAATGATTGAGCAGCCCTACCGCCTGATAGATAATGAGTTGAGTACGGTTTCCAAGTTTGTGATGCGCTTTGCGCTTCCGACAGGTGAAATACCGGAGCGGATAAAAAACACCAACTCGCCGATGAATTCAAAGGAATATTGGATCAAGATCTTCAACACCCATCAGACGGTCGTTTACCAGTCGGAATTGACCCGCTATGTAGATTTGCCGCTGTATGATAAGCATAGCGGATATACGGTCAGAACCACTGTCCCCGGCGAGCACTTGCGGCTGAACCGGGACAAAGAAAAGGAAGTGACTTTTCGGGTTAGAAGATTTCGGGTGCCGGTTAAAGGCGGCACCTATATCGTTCAGATCGGCAAGCCGATTGAAAAGCTGGATGAAGAAACTATCGAGACAATAAAAGGGATTGCTTTCGGGCTAGCAACGGCGATGCTGCTGCTCGTTGTTCTGAGCTACCTGATCGCCGGCAAGGTGCTCAAACCGATCGGGGTGATTGACCGGTTGGCGCGGGAGATCAATGACAAAAACCTGAGCGTGCGCATTCCCCTCGGCCAAAGCCGCGACGAGCTCTATCGCCTGTCGAAGTCTCTCAATCGAATGTTCGACCGATTGCAGAGTTCTTTTGATACCCAAAAAGAGTTTGTCGCCAGTGCTTCTCATGAATTGAAAAGCCCGCTGGCCCTGCTGCAGCTGTCAATGGAGGACGGCATCCAAAATCCGGATTTGCCGGTAAGTTTCCGGGAGCAATTAATCCGGCAAACGGATATTGTGCGCCGAATGAGCCGACTGGTAAAAAACCTGCTGGATTTATCAGCCCTGGAGTTGAAAGAATGCCTCGATCTGAAGGAGATCGACCTGGCCGAATTGATAAAATCGGTTCTCAGCGATTATGAAGTGGTATTCAGCACAAAAAAGATCGACGTCCAGGCCGATATCCCGCCAGAGCTGAAAGTCAAGGGGGATCGGGAAAATCTGCAGCGGGCCATTATCAACCTGGTCGACAACGCCGTCAAATATAATCAAGAAGGCGGGAAAATAAAACTGGAGGCGGCGGCAAAGAACAAGGGGGTGCACATGTCTTTGTTGAATACCGGCATGGGCATTCCGGCCGCGGATCTTGATCGCGTTTTTGTGCAGTTTTATCGGGTTGAAAAGTCACGATCCGCCGCCTACGGCGGATCGGGTCTGGGACTATCCATCGTAAAGCGTATCATCGAACTTCACGGCGGCCGTATAGACATAGAAAGCGACCCGTCTGCCTGGACCCGCGTGAATATTTTTCTGCCGTAATTAATTCCTGATTGCTATTTGCAAATTTCTTACTCCGCAAACATCCAGTTATCCGAGCCGGTCAACTTAATTCCGACGCCTGTGAACCACACCCGAAAATTTTTATCCTCCCCCTGATGATTCAAAGCCACCACCAGTGGGCCCACCTGTCGATGATTTTCCCAGGTGGCGATGCTGGTGGGTTTGTCTGAACCGCCGCGGCGATAGGCCCATTGCTGCAGCCGGTAATCATCGGCAAGATAAACCTCATAAACATCACCGGGGGTATACGCCCCCTCGGTCGCCGAATAGGTGACCACGACACACCCGGCCGGGCCGCCGCCAATAGGAAGCTTTCGGCGGCCGACATCTTCCACTTTTGCATCGGTGTCCCAGACAATGTGAAACGGAAACAACAGCCAGTAATTGTCATTGATGAACCAGGCATCAACCTTTTTCAGCGCGGATGAGGCGGTCCTTTCGATTTCATGACGATAGTAAGTGACCGGTTCCCGATAATCCATCCCCTTGAACGTGACCCTGTTATTTTTGGGCTCCCAGATCCAGAAACGGCTGATCTGAATTTCGCCGAGCTTTATGTTAAACGTGTACTGGATCTGTTCAACCTGAGGAAAATATTGAACACCATAAGATTTGCCGATGCGCTGCCGTATGACTATCTCCGATGTTTGCTTGTCATGACCGGCACAGGCGCCAAGACCTATGAGCAGAAGAGATATCAGAAGACATCCCCCAAAAAATTTCATAAAATACCCCCTCCTTGACTTGCTTACTTTGCAAGTTTTGCAGCAATATTCGCTACATGCCGGCCCTGAAACCGTGCGGCCTCCAGTTCGTTTTCGCTCGGCATGCGGGAGCCGTCTCTGCCGGCGATCGTTGAAGCGCCGTAGGGGGAACCGCCGGTTATCTCATCGATGCGCATTTGCCCCTGGAACGCATAGGGCAGGCCCACAACCACAAACCCCTGATGCAGCAGGGTGATATGAAAACTTAGAATGGTGGATTCCTGCCCGCCGTGCTGGGTAGCGGAACTTGCAAAAACACTGCCCACTTTGCCTACCAGGGAACCATTGGCCCAGAGCTGCCCGGTGGCATCCAAAAACTGGCGCATCTGGCCGCACATGTTGCCGAAGCGGGTGGGGGTCCCGAAAATAATTGCGTCGGCGCCGGGCAACTCATCCACTGTGCACACCGGTACATGGGCAAATGCTTTCTGGGCATCGACAGCGCCCATCTTTGCAAGCACGTCCTTCGTTAATGTTTCCGGAACGCGTCGCAGCTCGACTTCGGCTCCGTCCACTTGCTTGACGCCTTCAGCCACGGCCTCGGCCATTTTATAAATATGTCCATATGTCGAATAAAAAACAACTAATACTTTCATGATTGATTCCTCCGTTTTTCAATTGAATATTGATGGACAATAAAAAAAGCGCCGGTCTGCCCGGTCGCGTTTCCCTTTGACCAGACCGCGTTTTTCTAAATTGTCATTGATGTCTCGATATTAATTAGTTTAGCATCAAACTAATGCAGCCCTGTAATTCGGTCAAGAGATTGCCCATATTTTCCGGCGGCCGCTATGAAATAATAAAGGAAAACTCTACGCAGATCGTGCCGGCTTGACAATGTGCCGCGTTGTCGTATTTTCGGGTAATAGATTCTTTCCTCGGATCCTTTCTTAATACCGTGTCAGATAACCTGGGGAAGAGATCTTTCTATTCTTAGTCTACCTGCCCGAGGGACAGCATCGATCCAAGTCTGCCATATTCAAAGGAGGATACCAAGTGAATAATAAGTTCTTTAATATAACATCGGCCGTTTTCTTAACGGCAATTTTAGTTTTTGCTTTCTCACCGGCGCAGGCTTTTGAACTGCAATGGTTCGGACAATCTGCTTTTAAAATCACTACCCCGGGCGGCAAAGTCATTTTGATTGACCCTTTTATCACGAAGAACCCGAAGACTCCCGAAGCTTTCAAGGACCTTGGAAAATTAGGAAAGATTGATTTGATACTTGTCACACACGGCCACGGCGATCATATCGGCGATACTGCTGAAATTTCAAAAATGAGCGGTGCAAAAGTGGCGATGAACGCCGATATGGGACATACCTTTGCCTCATTGGGATGGGTGCCGTATGATCGTTTAATCGGTTTTAACAAAGGCGGAACGATAACGCCGCTTGGCCCGGATATAAGAATCACCATGGTACAGGCCCAGCACAGTTCGGATGTGGTTTTTACCGACCCGGCGACGCAAAAGAAAACGGTGCTCCCGGGCGGCGAGCCGGTCGGCTACATCATTGAGCTGGAAAATGGCTTTAAAATTTACCATGCCGGGGACACGGGGGTTTTC
Organism: uncultured delta proteobacterium; assembly: GCA_963769935.1. Classification (GTDB taxonomy): domain Bacteria; phylum Desulfobacterota; class Desulfobacteria; order Desulfobacterales; family JAFDCJ01; genus JAFDCJ01. The sequence goes on from CAVYNY010000017.1 coordinate 38,477, forward strand.
GGCGACATGCAAATCATCGGAGATTATTACAAACCGGACCTGGCTTTGTTACCCATAGGTGGACATTATACCATGGATCCGGCCGGCGCCGCCTATGCCGTTCGAAATTTCTTAAAGGTAAGCCGGATCATACCCATGCATTACGGTACCTTTCCGCCCCTGAAGGGGACCCCCCAGGAGCTGAAACAACAACTTGCGGGTCATTCCGCAGAGGTTATTGTAATGGAGCCCGGTGAGAAACGAAATTTTTAAAATACTGCCAAGGGAAATATCCCCAGGCGGGCCGCAGGTCACTAAACCTTAAAAAAAGACTAAAATTAGAGCAGCGTTTGTGTTAAATAGACTTATGCGGAGGTGGTGTATCAGATTCGAAGTGAACTATATTCGGAAGAGAGTTTTAGAAATGAAATTGAAATGCATTAAAATTTTAATCCCTCTGGCCATTGTTATGGTTGTGTTTTCCATTTCCCCTCTGGGAGCTTCCGGAGCCGTCGAATGGAGCATCCTGAAAACGCTCAAGTTGGATGCCGCCCCTATTGATATGGCCGTTTCCCCCGACGGCAGAAGAATTTTCGTGCTTACCGAGCAGGGAAAAATCATTGTTTATTCTGCCGATGCCGAAGAAGAGGCCACCATTGACGTGGGACGGCAGGTGGACAAAATCCGACTGGGCCCCGAGGGGGACATACTTATCTCAAACAGCCGTGAAAACAAAACGGTGCAGGTCTTTGCCGTTGACTTCATTCAGAAGATCAATATTTCCGGCTCCCCGTTCAAAGGCCCGGTCGATGCACCCATTGTGATTGTTGCTTTCGACGATTTCCAGTGACCTTACTGTGCCAGGCTTGTGCCGGTACTCGGGCAGGTGCTCGAAAAATATCCCAGGGATGTAAAAGTTGTCTTTAAAAATTTTCCGCTCAACAGCCACAGATTTGCCTTCCAAGCCGCGGCGGCCGCTCTGGCGGCCGGCGCCCAGGGAAAATTCTGGGAATTTCACGACCGGCTGTTTGAAAATTACAACCACCTGAATGATCAGACAATTCGGGACATAGCCTTATCATTGAATTTGGATATGGTCGAATTCGAGAAAAAAATGAAAGACCCCGAAATACAAAAGAGAATCCGACAGGACATTATTGATGGGAGCCAAGCGGGGGTCAACAGCACCCCCACCGTCTTTATCAACGGCAGGCTTTTAAGAAACCGAAGCTTTGCAGGATTCCAGGCGGCTATTGAAAAAGAACTGCAATCGCTCGACAATAAGGCCGCTAAACCGAATTAATTACTTATAAAAAGAAGGAGGTGTCCATTATGGATTCACCAATAAAATATCTTCTAATTACATTAGTGCTGGGTATTACGGTTGCATGCTCCGGGGTCCAGAATCAGGCCGGGGCGGCGGACATGCGCCAGAAAGTCGCCGAAGCTTATGGAATTCAAAACTTCGGGCAAATCGAGCAGATCAGATATACGTTCAACGTGCAGTTGGGCGACAAAAGTGTCAGCCGATCCTGGATCTGGCAGCCGAAGACGGATGAGGTTACCTTTACGGCCGGCGGCAATGCGCAGCCGATCACCTATAGCCGCAAAAAAATTTCGGCTGCCGCCCCCGATAATTTGAAAAAGATCGACGGTATGTTTATCAATGACAATTACTGGCTTTTATTTCCGATACACATGGCCTGGGACCATCAGGCCAAGGTTGAGGATGCCGGTCAAAAAGATTTGCCCATAGGCGCCGGAAAAGCCAGATGTCTGGTTGTGAGCTATCCGTCTGAAGGCGGCTATACGCCCGGCGATGTATACGAACTTTTTCTGGACGACAGCTATCGGATAACCCAATGGATCTACCATAAAGGCGGTGCAGCAGCACCAACCAGGATCGCCACCTGGGAGGACAATCGCCAGGTAGGACCGTTGGTGCTTTCACTGAATCGTCCAGGGGCCGATAAAAATTTCCGCGTATGGTTTTCAGACGTGGCCGTCAAGACGAGCAGCTCAGCCAACTGGATTGGTGCAGATTAAATTCCCGCTCCTCTTAAATTATCCGCCCTGAAAAATAGCACATTCAGAAAAAGAATTCTAGAATAAATCCAAAAAGACCGTTGTACTCACGGACATATTAATGATAGAAATCGGACAAAATTTTCGAAAACCCCTGAAATTTAAAAACCTGTAGAAAATGAAAGGAGACATATGAAAACAATCGCCAGGGTCGCAACCTTCGTATTTATCGCTGCATTTGTGTTGACGGCTGCCTACGCTCAGTTTGATAAACCCGAAGACGCCATCAAATACCGTCAATCGGTCATGTTTCTGATTGGACAGCATGTCAAGCGCATGGGAGCTGTCGTCCAGGGCAAGGCGGCCTACGACAAGGATGATTTTGCTGCCAACGCCGATGTCGTCGCAATGCTGGCAACCCTTCCGTGGCAGGCCTTCACGCAACCGGGTACCGATAAAGGTGATACGAACATGACTTCGGCGGTGTTTGAAAAGGAGGATCAATTCAGAGAAATATCGGAATCATTTCAAACTGCAACCGCAAAGCTGGCCAGTACCGCCCGAGACGGCGATCTTAACGCCATCAAGGCGCAATTCGGCAAGACTGCCCAAAACTGCAACAACTGCCACAAGGAATTTCGTAAAAAGTAGAGCCCAGCGGCTTCAGGTTCAGGGCTCAAAGGTTGCAATTGAAAACCATTGCCAAGAATAATAAAAACTACCATATGCCGCTTACTTCACGTGGCCAATTGTCGTAACCATCGGCATATGCCAATGGGCGCAATCCAAGGCGGGAAACCCTGAACCGCTCAACCTAAAATTCAATAAAGAATTAAATAGGCGGCGACTGCCACCACCGCAGCGATGGTAAGGGCCAAGGCCGGATTGCCCCAGGCAGAATCCTGGTTTTGATGCCATTCTTTGGTACCTGTGATCATCGGTTTGATCAGGTTTTCGCGCTTGGCGACAAGGTAGAACAGGACTGCACAGATATGGATTACCACCAGAACCAGGAGTACTTTTTGATTCAGGAGATGAATGCCCGTCAGCCAGTCACTGGTTTTCTTGCTGACCCAACCGTACAACGGACCTTCGAAAAGGATATCGTCATTGGCAAATAGACCGGTGCCGGCCTGAATGAGGAGTGAAATCAGCATGGCTATGATCGACCATCCACCGAGCGGATTGTGACCGAGATGGCGCCTTGAATCTGTGTGCAGCAGGGAAGATGCGTAGCGAATAACCGCGGCCGGACCCTTCACGAAGGTGATAAACCGCGACTGCTGTCCACCCGTAAAGCCCCATACCAGCCGGAATACAACCAGCACTATGATCGCAAATCCGCTCCATTCGTGATACTTAAGGGCGTTGCCGCCGATTTTACCTGTAGAAAAAGAGAAAACAACCAACGCAACCAGCAGCCAGTGAAAAAGCCGCGTAGGGATATCCCATACCCGAATCGAGTACATCTTTTTTTCAGCATTTTCCGGTGTCGATTGAAAGTCCGATTTCGGGTCATTCATTTTCAGCAGCTCCTTAGGGCTCACTCAAAAATAACTTCACATTTTATACGCCGCTGCATCCCACCCGGCTGCGTTGCGAAAGCTCGGAATATCCAGAAATTCCTGCGTTTTCGCACCTTGCCAGCCGAGCGCCGCAACGCCTGAAATTGTGGACTAATTTTTTCGTGAACCCTTTTCAGAAGAAATACAACATTATTGCCGGAATTCAAGGGGATCGCCGATGAGTTTTTCCGCGAATCCGGCTATTCTTGCTGGGATAAATATAGGCTTTATATTCAAAGGAATGCCTGGCATGCGAGTCCTGAAGGAGATTCAATCCTGCAAGTAAAGAATCCTGGCCCACAGGACCAGGTTTTAAATGTCGGAACAAAAAAGGAATTATTTTCTTGATTTCATCCATTTCAGATATGAGGTGGGGCTGCTGAGTTCAGTTAGTTTTAATTTGCGGTCCAGATTCGTGCTTCTCATCCACAGCAGGCCGTACTGATCTTCATTGTCATATTTAAGCATGACCTCAGTGAGGCCTTCCGACCATAAATATCTCTCGCCGGCCCCCTTGATTTGGTTGCCTTGGCCGAATTGGTTAAAGACCGCATCGCGCAGGGCGGTGTAATTCGCCGGTCCCTGGATCCAGACCGTAACTGTGTAAAGCTGATCCTTCCAGAAAGAATAAATTACGGCTGTCAGGGCGGCCTCACCGAGTTTTAAAACATCTGCCGGCCGAACATATTCTATGACTTCATCCAGTCCCGAATCGATCGGCCTTTTCTCCAGTCCTATCAGACCGGACAGCCGGACGCCCCACTTCAGATCGTTAAAACCGTCCTTGCGCAAAACAAGGGCTTTATCTGCCGGCCGGGGCTGTGATTGTGCGGTGGAAACGGAGTCCTCCGCCGGCTGTGGATTGCTTTGTTTTATGTCGGCCGGGTTTTGATTCTCAGGGGCACCGGATTTTTCCGGCACGCCGCTGGTGCTTTCAATGCGTACAACTTTGCTTTGCGGTATGCTGGCTTTCAGTCCCTGCAGAATAAACCATACCTGATCCGAATCCTGCCAGGCCCTTTCGACTTTTAATTCGTTACCGTTTTTCAAATGCAAAATGTCAGTCCACGCCGTCAGCGGTATTAAAATCAAAAATAAAACAGCAGCCGTCATGTGACAGGTTCTGGGAGTCATTTCAAATTTTAGCTCATTTTCTCAACATTAAGGTTGCATGGAAACAATGATTTCAACACGGCGATTTTTTCGGCGGCCTTCTTCGGTATCGTTGGAAGCCAGCGCACGATACTCGCCGAAGCCCATGGTTGATAATCTCCTCGGATCAATGGCAGTGGATTTGAGCAAGAATTCAGCCACCGATCCGGCGCGTGCCATGGACAATCCCAGGTTGGATTTAAACGGACCACCCTCCAAAGGCACATTGTCCGTGTGACCGGCAATGATCAGCTCCCCCCTGGTTTTGCTCAGGACCTCTCCAATTTTAAGCAGCAGCGGCTCGAATTCTTTTTTAAGCCTGGCCTGCCCGGTATCAAAGGTGGCCTCCCCCAGCATGCGGATGGTAACCTGGTCTTCCTTCACCGATACATCCACAAACTCTTTAAATTCCTGGAATTCGTTTTCCAGTTCCTCCAGGACCGGATCAACGACATCTTGTACTTTAATTAAAACTATTGTCTGGTCGAATTCTTTGGCAATCATTTTCTGACCTTTGGGGGATTCGAAGACCGGTTTTTTACGCTGCATCCCGAAGGCGTTTTTTAAAGAACCGGATACGACCCGGTATTTGTTGCGGTCCGTCTCGGAAAACGACAGCATGAGAATGAAAAAGCAGAGCAGCAGGCTCATTAGATCCCCGAAGGTTACCATCCATGCCGGCGCGCCCTCTTCAACTTCCTCGACAACCGTCTGGGCTTCATCACTCACTATGCGGCACCCCCGCTTTTGACTTTTGGCACGACTTTCAAACGATCTTTGGGCGAGAGATGAATTTTAAGCGTCTCCTGAAAGACCATGCCGGATAAACCGCGCGCGATACCGAGGGCGGCATCGAGAATAAGATTTTTGGTCACCTGTTCCTGCTGGCTTCTGAGCGCAAGCTTATCTGCCAGGGGTAAAAAAGCCAGGTTGGACAGCACGGCCCCGTAGAGGGTGGTTAAAAGGGCTACGGCCATAGCCGGACCGATGTCCTGCGGGTTGGCCATATTGCCCAGCATTTGAACCAATCCGATGAGGGTTCCGATCATTCCGAAGGCGGGTGCCGATCCCCCCATGCCTTTGAAGACTTTTTGCCCGGTTAAGTGGCGCTGGATGGTTAGATTGATGTCTTTGTTCAGCAACTCCTTAATTTGCTCCTCGTCAAAGCCGTCTGCCAGGAACTGAAAAGCTTTGGCGGCAAAATCATCATCCGGTTTTTCGTTTTCCAAAGCCATCAATCCTCTTTCCTTGGCGACTTTAGCGATGCCCACCATCTTTTCCATGATTTGGTCCGGCGGTTGAATTTTAACCGCGAAGGCCTTCATGGCAACCCGGAACGAATTGACGACATCGGACATTGTAAATTTGATAAAGCAGGTGGCTACCGTACCGCCGACAACAATCAACAGGCCCGGTATATTGACAAATATCAGCGCATTGCCGCCGGTAACGATGGCCAGAGCAATTAAAAATGTACCACCGACCAGCCCTATGATGGTTGCTATATCCAAATTATCAACACCTGCTCTTCATCAGAGCCGCCACCCGTGGCCCTGAAACTGTTGGTCATCTATCTATTTGAAATTTTTAAAATATGAGAGAGGATGATTTGAATACCGTTTCCACATTCCACTTTATCGAAGATTAATTCAACACCCCTTTGATCGGCCAATCGGGCCAAAACTTAAGTGAAAATCCGCCTAAAAAGGAGATCATTTCAATTATTCGCCGCCAATACCTATCAGTATTTGTTATGCTTATTGATTGACATGGGCCGGCATTTGTTCGTATTATGAGCCCAAATCAATTACCGGCCTTTCAGAATCCGTGAATTGAGCCGTCTAAATAATCAAATAAACGGAAAAAATTTAATTAATGGCAAACAGCAGCTCCGGGATTGGAACATGGTGAAAGTATTGTTTTGTACATTGGTAGGCCTGCTAATGGTAGGCCAGTCAGTTATGGCGGCAGATGACGCTTCTGCTGAAGCGGTATTGAAGAAGAATCTGGCGGCCGTATTTGCGGTCCTGGAAAAAAAGGACCTGGTCCAGGAGACGAAAAACAAGGAAATCGTCGATATCGTAACTCCGATGTTTGATTTTTCTCTGATGGCCAAGCTGACGTTGGGGAAAAAATACTGGTCCGGCCTCACCGGGGACCAAAAGGAAAAATTTACCCAACTATTTATCAATCGCCTGCGGACATCCTATCTTGGCCGGCTTACCCTCTATACGGATGAAAAAGTTGTTTATGAACCGCCTGTCGAGAACAACCAAAAAATTAATATTCCGACACATCTGGTCTCCCAAGACAGGAAGATATCCATTTTGTACAAGTTTTATGATTCAGAGCCCGGATGGAAAGTTTATGATTTAGAGATTCAGGGTGTCAGCATTATCCGAAGCTACCGGGAGCAGTTTGACCAGATCCTGCAGAATGGGACGTTTGAAGATCTGCTGGCGAAGATGGAAAAACCGGGCGTAGAATAGAAACTGCTTAAAAGTTCGGATCCGGCTGGCGCATTGGCCCTGATTATGTCGGGGCATTGCGCGCTGCAACGAGGTTTAAAACTGATCCTTAAATCTTCAATTTCCAAGTCTAAAATTACCTATGAGTGGATTGCCGCCCCTGCTGATAAATTTTTACGATAAGCTTGTGTTGAAGCGACCGCGAATCATTTTGTTCTGTCTTTTGGTGCTGGTTTCTTTTCTGGGATATAAGGCCAAAGATTTTAAACTGGATGCCTCTGCCCAAACGCTGATTATCGAAACCGACCAAGACTTGCGCTACTCCCAGATGATCAGATCCCGTTATGGGGGATATGACTATCTTATGTTGACCTATACTCCGAAGGACGATTTGTTCGCGGACCACGTCCTGAAAACGCTTGGACGGCTGCGAATGATTTAAGACGGCTGCCGAGTGTGGCGGAGGTGGTTTCCATCCTGGATGCGCCGTTGCTGGAGAGCCCGCCGGCGCCGGTTAAGCAGTTGGCCACCAGCATCGAGACGCTCGAATCGCCCACCGTTGACAGGAGGCTGGCTAAAATCGAATTCGCCGGCAGCCCGCTTTATCGCAACCTGTTGGTCAGCGCGGACCTCAAAACAACGGCCCTTCAAATTAAATTTCATCCCGATGAGGTCTATGAGCAATTGTTGACCCGGCACGATCAGTTGCTGGCAAAACAGCGGCAGGGTGCGCTTACGGCGGCCGAGCATGATGAATTAAAAAGAGTCGCTGCGGAAATTGAAAATCGACAGGACGAGCTAAAGGAAATCCGCCACCGGGACATTGCTGCAATTCGCGAGATAATGGACCGTTACCGCGGCGATGCCGAGCTTTTTCTGGGCGGTATCAGCATGGTTACCGACGATCTGATCAGCTTTATCAAGAATGATTTGAAAATATTCGGGCTCGGAGTACTGTTTTTTCTGATAGCCGCCTTAGGCATGATATTTCGCAGCAAGCGCTGGGTGATACTGCCGATTCTTTGCTGTGCATCTGCGGCCATTGCCATGATGGGTCTGCTGGGGATGTTCGACTGGCCGGTGACGGTGATATCTTCCAATTTCATTTCCTTACAACTCATTGTCACAATGGCCATGACGATCCATTTGATCGTACGCTATCGGTTGCTTCTGGCTAATAATCCCGCCGCCGAACAGCGCCAGCTTATACTCGATACCGTGCGGCAGATGATGACACCCTGTCTTTTTGCCGCCCTGACGACAATTGCCGGTTTCGGCTCGCTTTTATTCTGCAATATCCTGCCGGTCAAAACATTTGGATGGATGATGATCGCCGGTATTTCGGTATCGCTGATTCTGACATTTTTGATATTTCCGGCCGGTCTGATGCTGATGAAAAAGAAAACGATTCCGCCCGCCGGAAAATCACGCTATTCATTGACATCGTTTTTGGCCGGATTTACGGAAGCCCACGGCACCGCCATTCTGGCTGCCGGCAGCATCATCTTTATTATCAGCGCCGTCGGCATATCCCGGCTGACCGTAGAAAACAGCTTCATTGACTATTTTAAAGATTCTACCGAAATCTACCGGGGCATGAAGGTCATCGATCAAAAGCTGGGCGGCACCACGCCCCTGGATGTCATCATTGGACTTGATGGATCCGGCAAGCCGAAAACGGCGGCGCCTGCCAAGACCGCCGGGATCGATGCAAACAGCGACGATGAATTTGATAAATTCGATGAATTCGAAAAAAAAGATGATAACGATAAATATTGGTTTACTGCAGGCAAGATGGCGCTGGTCACCAGGATTCACAATTACCTTGACGGTTTGCCGGAAACCGGAAAAGTGCTTTCGCTGGCCACCATGCTCAAAATTGCTGAAAAGTTAAACCATGGCAAGCCGCTGGACAATTTTCAACTGGCCCTGCTGTACAGCGAACTGCCCGCGAAGTTCAGAGACGTCGTGTTAAACCCATATGTATCCATGGCCCATGATCAGCTGCGTTTCTCCGATCCGGGTAAAGGATTCTGCCAAAACATTAAAACGGGACCTGCTTCTGAAAAAAATCAGATCCGATCTGAAGCAGAAATTCGGTTTGAAGCCGGATCAGATCCATATGACCGGACTGCTGGTGCTCTACAACAATATGCTGCAGAGTCTGTTTGAGTCACAGATCCTGACGCTGGCAATTGTGGTGCTGGCACTATTGGGAATGTTCTGGATCCTTTTCAGGTCTCTGAAAGTTGCTTTGATAGCGCTGGTACCCAATTTGCTGGCAGTTGGCGCGGTGCTGGGTTTTATGGGATGGCTGAACATTCCCCTTGATATGATGACCATCACCATCGCGGCGATCAGCATGGGAATTGCTGTGGACAATACGATTCATTATATCTATCGATTCAAGAGGGAATTCAAAGTGAGCGCGGTTACATCAACACGGTGCATTTTTGTCATGCAAGCATCGGCAGCGCCATGTATTACACGTCGGTTACCATCATCCTCGGTTTTTCCATCCTCGTTCTGTCCAATTTCCTTCCCAGCATCTATTTCGGTCTGCTGACGGGACTGGCCATGTTCATTGCGATGTTTGCCTCCCTGACGCTGCTGCCGCAATTGCTGGTCGTCTTAAAACCTTACGGGCCGGAAGATAGTGATAATTGATTGCGGATTTTGGAGTTTTCATCCAATCCTTTTTCCCTTTACCGACGATGGGTCGGCGGCATTGCCACCCCATATTTCTTTACAAAAATCTTCCTCAATAGTATAGACCATTCTGTCGTCTGTTTTCTGTCATCTGCTTTCTATCATCAGTCATCTTGTGAGCTGAGGAGTGCCGACGATGCAATACTTACCCGATCATGACCCCGAGGTTGCCGCAATTATCCGCCGGGAAGAAGCCAGAATTGAAGACACCCTGGATCTCATTGCTGCTGAAAATCATGCGCCGCGATCCATTTTTGAAGCGCAAGGATCCATCTTCAGCACCAAAGCGGCCGAAGGGTATCCGGGCAACCGTTTCCATGCCGGCTGCCGGCAGGCCGATGATTTGGAGCGTCTCGCAATATCAAGAGCCGGCCGTCTTTTTGGCGCGGATCATGCCAATGTGCAGCCCCACAGCGGAGTTTCAGCCAATCTTGCGGTTTACTTCGCGGTGCTTAATGTAGGCGACAGAATTCTTTCCATGAAATTATCCCACGGGGGGCATCTTTCCCATGGGGACCCGTCGTCAATTACCAGCAAGTGTTTTAACTTCCGGCATTACGGCCTAAATCTTGAAACCGAGTACATCGATTATGACGAGGTCCAAGATCTGGCGCGGGATTTCGGGCCCCGTATGATCGTGGCCGGTGCCAGTTCCTATCCCCGGTTGATCGATTATGAAAAAATGGCGCAGATCGCTGCAAGTGTCTCAGCTTATCTGCTGGTGGATATGGCCCACATTGCCGGGCTGGTTGCGGCCGGATTGATTCCCAGCCCGGTGCCGCATGCGGATTTTGTGACCTTTACCACCTACAAGACCCTTCAAGGGGGCCGGGGCGGCGTGATATTGTGCCGGCGGGACCATGCCAAAAAAATCAGTCGTGCCATCTTTCCGGGTGCCCAGGGAACGCCCTCCCTCAATCTGCTGGCCGCCAAAGCGGTGTGCTTCAAGCTGGCCATGGAGCCGGAATTTAAAAAACTGCAAAAAAAGACATTGGAAAATGCCGTTGCTTTAGCGGCCGGCTTCGAAAAGAAAGGTTATCGCCTTGTCACCGGCGGCACCGACAACCATTTGATTCTGCTTGATTTAAGACCAAAGGATTTAACCGGTGATGTTGCCGAACATACCCTGGAGTCGGTGGGAATCGTTGTCAACCGCAACGTCATTCCGGGAGATCCCCAAAGGCCGGAGGTCGCCAGCGGCATCAGAGCCGGCAGTCCGGGTATAACGTCAAGGGGTATGGGAGCGAGCGAGGTTTTTCAAATCGTTGATTTGATGAATCGTGCCATGATCAACCGGCGAAATGGTGAGGTCCTGGCGCAGGTGTCAAAAGCGGTTGTCGATTTGTGCCGGAGGTTTCCGGTTTATAAAAAACAGGAAGAGGTTGTGATATGACCAAATTTGTTGAACTCAGCCACATTATCACAGACGGCATGATAACGTATACCGGTCTTCCGGGCCCCATTATCAGAGACTATGTGAGCCGCGCTGCCTCGCGGGAACATTATGCCGCCGGCACAACATTTCAAATCGGCAAAATAGAGATGGTGGCGAACACCGGTACCTATATCGATGCGCCGTTTCATCGATATGAAGACGGCGGGGATTTGTCGCAGCTTAAAATTGGTTCGGCGGCCGACCTCGACGGATTGGTTGTTCATGCCGCTAAGGCGACCCGGGCAATAAAACCGGAGATTTTCAAAGGCCGGGATGTGAAAGACAAGGCTGTGCTGATCCATACCGGATGGGACAGGCATTGGGGGACAGGTCGGTATTTCGATGATTACCCGTATTTGACCGGGGAAGCGGCAGCGTTTCTGAAATCAGCGGGGGCCGTCCTCGTTGGGATAGACTCGCTGAACATAGACGACAACACAGATGGAACCCGGCCGGCCCATACCATCCTGCTGGGGGCAGAAATACCGATTGTCGAGCATCTGCACGACCTGGGGGCCCTGCCGGATTCCGGGTTTAAATTTTTCGCCGTTCCGGCCCCCATTAAAGGTATGGGATCTTTTCCGGTGCGGGCTTTCGCGATAATCAATTTGCCCTGATTGAAAACGCTCAATTGCGGGACAAGCACATGAAGTTCGATTTTTGCTTGAAAGTTGTATAAATATCGTATACATCATTTTTGAAGGAGTGGGTCCCTCAAATAGGGTTCGACATATACGGAGAGGAGCAGAGACACTGATTTTAGGAGACAGAGAAGAACTAATTTGGAGGGATGAGAAGATCTGCCGGGGGATATTCAAAAGGGAGCGAATGGCGCTCGCCACCGGGACTTACAGACGGATCATTTTCTCTCTCGGTTCATTTTTTCGAAATTACAATTCGACCGGTAAAAAGATGCTCTGAAGTGGCTTCATGAACCTTAAGGACCCACTCTTCCTCTTATCCCGTGCCGCCATCGAAATCCCGGTTCGCTGAACCAGGACGCCTTACCTTTTCAAAGCGAGAATCATTTCGGAAGGAAATAACAGCTGTTGATGGTATCCGCGCGTTTTTATCTCAAATCCATTAAAACCGTTTGACCGCCGCTAATGTCCGCTAATTCAATCGTCCGGCTTCTAACACGGCTTTCTGCAATTTTACCCCAAATGTTATAAATAATCCTCTATCGATGGGAAGAAAAACAATTAACATCCGGCAGATTAGTGCTTGACACAAAATTTAATGGCAGGGTACAGTGCCCTGAAATTTGGGTTATTCTGTCTGTAAGCAAATCCTTAAGAAATTGCGCTTATGACTCAAGTCTGCTTCAGGACCGGATGTTTAGAAAAGGACCGGAATCAATGACTCGTTTAAGCAGCGTTTTTCTGAAAGATGTCGATCGTGTTGAGATAACTACCCTGATCGATAACTATGTCGACCTTATGCTGCAGGATACTCCCATTGTTAAAAGACCTCCGCTTTCAAATGGCAAAGAACTGCCCCGTGAAACCTTGACGGCGGAACACGGTCTTTCCCTCTTGGTTACGACCTGCCGGGGTTCTGAAAAGCATTCCGTGCTTTTGGATGCCGGGTACAATAAAAATAGTGTGCTGCGCAACATCGATCAACTCGGCGTCGATATTCAATCTGTCGAAGCGATCGTTCTCAGCCATGCGCACATGGACCATGCCGGCGCATTATATTCCATCCTCGATAGAATATCGAAACCGATAGCGCTGGTTGTGCACCCGGATATTTTCTCGTTTCCTCGATTTTTGGAGGATAAAAACGGGAACCGCGTATTTTTCCCCCGAACTATCATCAAAGAAGATATCGCAGCGACCGGCTTGACGCTTATCGAGAGCCGAACCCCCACCCTCATTGCCCATGATACCATCGCTGTAACGGGCGAAGTGGAGAGGACAACCGATTTCGAGAAGGGGATGCCGAATGCCTATTTACAGGTGGATGGGCACTATCAGGAAGACCGCATTATCGATGATCAATCCCTGGTCGTTCAACTGAAAAACAACCGCTTGGTCCTGATCACCGGCTGCTGCCACGCAGGCATTATCAACACCATCCGCTTTGCACAGAAGTTGACGGGAATTGAGAACGTTTATGGGGTGCTCGGAGGGCTTCATCTGAGCGGCGCTTTTTTTGAAACGGTTATCGATAGAACCGTTGAAACATTAAAAGAGATCCATCCGGAAGTTATCGTCCCCATGCACTGCACCGGATGGAACGCCGCCAAAAAACTGGCAGATGCCTTGCCCGATTCATTTATAATAAACAGCGTTGGATCAAAGTTTATATTAACCTGAAGCCCCCTGAAGGAATGGATCTTGTCAGGAAATAACTGCTTCAGCCAAAGGAGATTATCCCGATGAAAAGAAAATCAGTCATTATCATTGCCGTTTTGTTGACCTTGGCGCTCGCAGAGCTGCCTGCCGCCCGAAAATGTTTTGCCGCGGCCGAAGTTTTCAATTTTAAGTTCGCCCATATTTTTCCGCCGACCGCCAAGCACTCGCTAATCTGTGAAGCCTTTATCAAGGATCTTGAAGAGCGGTCCGGCGGACGCATCAAAACCAGCTATTTCGGCGGCGGCTCACTGCTCAAACCACCCGGCATGTACAATGGCATAGAAATGGGAATCGCTGATATGGGGTTCGCCCATATCGAGTATACCCCGGGCCGTTTTCCGGTAACCGAAGCTTGCGACCTGCCGCTGGGCTACCCCAGTGGATGGGTATCGAACATGGTGGTAAACGACTTTTACAACACATTCAAACCAAAGGAATGGGACAAGGTCAAGGTGCTCTGGATGCATGCCAGTACACCCAACGTCATGATCTCCACCCAGCCGATTCGCACATTAGAGGATTTTAAGGGGTTGACCATCAGGGGACCGGGCCGGGTCGGAGATACCGTCAAAGCCCTGGGCGCATCCCCTGCCCCGATGCCGATTATGGAAGTTTACGACGGTCTGTCCAAAGGCGTCATTCAGGGCGTCAACACCCCCTTTGAGACGCTGAAAACCTTCAGGTTCGCCGAGGTCGCGAAATATACGACCTCCAGCTGGCAGGTCGGCAACATATATACCTTTTATGTCATCATGAACAAAAAAAGTTATGAAAGGCTGCCGGCGGATTTAAAGTTGATTCTTGAGGAACTTAGCGGGGAGTATAAAGAGAAGTTCGCTTTGATGTGGAATTCACTGGATTTTGACGGCAAGGATTTTGCCGCCGCAAAAGGGGTTGAGATCCTGCAGCTGACCCCGGACCAGGTGGATAAATGGAAAAAAGCCACGGAGCCGGTGATCGATAACTATGTTAAGGACATGACTTCAAAAGGATATTCCGAAAGTGAAGTCAGAGGCTGGATCGCCTTTCTGCGGCAGCGGATTGATTTTTGGACCGCTAAGCAGCTTGATTACCGGATTAAATCCGTCACCGGACCGGATGAAATGAGACCTTAGTGCTTCGATTCGCAATTACAGTTACGTATGCTTGGATTGAGAATTATTAATATTGCTCACTCAGCACTAAGTCCTGAGTGAATAAATACGCCACCGTATTTATGAATCGACGGACTTAGGGTTAGGTCGGTGCCGGTCGCCCGCCCCGGATAGAAAAAAAGCTGGAAGATCATATTGCCCGGCGAAATATTCCGGGGCCGGGCATATCCATTCGAAAAAGAGGCCGTGACTTTTGACGTCCCTGCTTGAAAAATTTGACCGTTTCAACCAAAGGTTCAGCTACCTCGTGGAGTGGATCGGTCTTGGCAGCCTGCTCCTGATGATGCTTATAACGTGCATGGACGTGATGGGAGCGAAGATATTCCGCCTGCCGGTTCCGGGGGCAATTGATTTCGTCATGTTGTTGCAGTTGTTCTCAATCTCCTTTGCCGTTGCCGCCAGCCTCATTTTAGGCCGGCATGTTGAGGTGGAATTTTTCGTTCCGCTGCTCCCAAAGGTCGTGCGCGGGATCGTGGATTGCATTATCCAGCTGTTGGGCTTGCTGCTGTTTGTATTGATCTGCTGGCGTCTGATGGTTTATGGGCACATGCTTCAGACGTCCCATGAGGTGACGTCTACAATTCGGATACCGCTCTATCCCTTTGCCTATGCAATGGTCTTGGCCTTCATCCCGGTCTGTCTGGTATACCTGCAGCGGTTTATCGTATCACTCATGAGGTTAATAAAAAATTGAGTCCTGTGGTCACCGGTATCGTCGGCATCGCGCTGCTTCTTCTGCTTTTTCTCTTGAGGATGCCCGTCGCTTTTTCAATGACGCTTGTCGGCGTCGCCGGCTTCAGCTATTTGACAGGTCTGGAACCGGGCCTGGGAGTTCTGAGGCAGGATATCTTTGAGACATTTTCCTCCTACCCGCTGTCCGTGATCCCCATGTTCATTCTCATGGGCTCCTTTGCTTTTGCCTCGGGGATCAGCCGCAGGCTATATGACACTGCGTATACATGGGTTGGACACTTGCGCGGGGGATTGACGATTGCCACCGTTCTGGCATGTTCGGGATTCGCCGCCATATGCGGTTCAACTGCTGCAACGGCGGCCACCATGGGAAAGATTGCGCTGCCGGAGATGAAAAAGTATAAATACAGCGATATGCTGGCTACCGGAACCATTGCCGCAGCGGGCACGCTGGGCATTCTTATTCCGCCCAGTACCATATTGATTGTCTACGGAATATTAACGGAGGAATCGATTGGAAAGCTTTTTGTGGCCGGACTGCTGCCGGGTGTGATTTTGAGCCTTTTGTTCGTCGCTACCGTAGCCATAATATGCACGCGCAACCCGCAACTGGGGCCTTCCGGCGCCTCTACTACCTGGCGTGAAAAGGTAAAAGCGGTCAAGGGGATCATTGAGGCCTTTATTCTCTTTGTGCTGACGATCGGCGGATTGTTTCTAGGCTGGTTCAGCCCCACTCAGGCCGGAGCGATTGGTGCCGGCGGTGCCCTGTTGATCGGGTTGATCCGGCGGCAGCTCAGCTGGCAAAGCTTTTTTGAAGCCGGCAAAGACGGCCTGCGGACTTCGTGTATGGTGCTGTTCATCATCACCGGCGCCACGGTATTCGGCCATTTCATGGCTGTCACGATGATTCCGTTCATGCTCGCCGATTGGGTCGGCAGCCTTCCGATACCGAGCTTCGCCATAATGGCGGTAATTGTCTTTATATACTTTGTCGGCGGGTTCTTCATGGATTCCATGGCCCTTGTGGTGGTCACCATCCCGATTTTCTTCCCGATGGTGATGAAGCTCGGGTTCGATCCCATCTGGTTCGGGGTTATTATCGTGCTGGTAGCGGAGATGGGCGTCATTACACCCCCGGTGGGCGTCAATGTGTTTGTAATCAAGGGAATAGCTCCGGAAATACCGCTCGAAGTCATATTCAAAGGCATCTTGCCGTTTCTGCTGGCTCTCATACTGTTTACGATTGTCCTGATGATATTTCCCCAAATTGCAACATTTTTACCCAGCCTTATCACCTATTAGCGGAAACCCGAAAAGTCGGTTCAAAAAATTTTAAAGGGCAGGTAAAACTCGCAAGACTCTGGAGACCCGATATGGAAAAGCAAGATCTGCTGAAAGGCAAGCGGATTCTAATCGTAGATGACGAACCGGATGTCCTGGATGCGTTGGCCGACTTGTTGGGCATGTGCGAACTAACAACGGCGTCGACCTTTGAAGAAGCTCGGCAAAAATTGCTTGCCGGCCCTTTTGATATGGCAATTTTAGATATTATGGGGGTCGACGGCTATAAACTTCTGGAATTGGCCACGCAAAGAAAAATTACCGCCATCATGCTGACCGCGCATGCGCTGAGTCCGGAAGACACCCTCAAGTCCCATAAAAAGGGCGCAGCCTATTATCTTCCCAAGGAAGAAATGTTCAACATCGAACGACACCTGATCGATGTGCTGGAAGCGCAGGCAAAAGGCCGGAATACGTGGGTGCGCTGGTTCGACCGGTTCGCCTCGTATTATGAAAGAAAATTCGGGCCCGACTGGCAGGAGACTGACAAAAAATACTGGGACAAATTCAAAAACTATTATTGACCCCGCTGAAACAGACAGGGAGCGCTAAACGTATCGAGGACCCGCTTGACCGGTTCAACCCAACTTGAAAAGGACTGCGGCGAATCAAACTCATCCACGATGTCCGCTTCGCCTTCTTTGACCTTGACCCACTCGCTGTCGGTGAGCATGTCCAGGCTGGTGGGAGCGGTTTCCAACCACGGTAATTAATCCGCCGGACCCTCGATTAACAATTTTCTTCAGTTTTCAAAAAACAATTTACAATCCTGAATGTACTATTTTTCAGGGCGGATTAATTAGTTAAAGAAGATCACGCAAAAGGGCGGCGCAGGTATCCGACATTTCGATCCCGGTTTCCTCGACCGCAATTGCTTCCCGCTCACAGATTTCAACGCAGCTAAGACAGCCCACACAATCTTTCGCATTTACGGGGGTCGACTTACCATTTCGCATTTCAAAAACTTCCGATGTGCAGGCTTCCAGACATTCTTCACAGCCGTTACATTTTTCCTGGTTCAGTGTTATTTTAAATCCCATCTTGTGATAGATCCTCCTTTGTACCGCTTTGTGTCCGTGGCTGGACTTATACAAAGTTGAATGATGCCACTAGATTCGGAATTTTTCACAAAAATGTCAACAGAAAAATTGTATCCAAAATATAAAGCAATCCAGGAAAATTTCAAAATTATTGGTTGACCCTTATCGGGCTATATTTTGGCAGAAAATTAATTAATATATTGAATTATATACATATTTAAAAAATATATTTTTGTTGACATTTCATAGGTGATCGATTAAAAATACTAATATCTCACAAAATTAAAGCCATTTGTATACAAAATTGGAAAAATCTGCCACTCAATTAAAGATCTCAAAAAAGTCCGTCCCGGTGCGGGAAAGGGCTTATAACGATTTGAAATCCGACCTGCTTTCCGGCCGTTTTACCCCGGGAGAAAGACTGACCGAAGAGCATTTGGCAAAAAGCTTGGGCGTCAGCCGAACACCGGTCAGAGAAGCCCTTCATAAGCTGGAATCCGAAGGTTTGGTCAAGCCCCTGGAAAGCAGGGGTTTTTACGTTGCACGGGATTCGCGCGAAGAGCTGGAGGATCTTTTCGATATCAGGGCCGCCTTGGAAGGCTATGCGATAAGATTAATCTGCGCCCGAATATCCGCGGAAACAATCAAACAGCTCAACGAATTCATCAAAAAAGCAGAAGATGCACTTGCCCGCAAGCAACTCGATGAGATCTTTGAATACAACACCCAATTTCATGATGTTCTTCACGGCGTGATTGCCCGCAAAACCCGATTCCACACCCTGATTGCCGATACCCGCAAATATGTGCTGCGCTACCGCAAGGACAGCCTTCATTATTTCGACGGTGCGCGGCGAACCATCGACGGGCACAAAAAAATACTGATGGCCATTAGTCTGAAAGACCCGGAGCTATGTGAGCGTGTGATGCGGCAACATATCCGGGAGGCCAAAGAAGAGGCATTGCATAAAATTTCTGAGAAAAAACAATGATCCGCTGAAATAAACAGTGTTTGTTTCCGGATATTCCGAATGAGGAGGTTCTGATGAAAGCAGATAAAGACAAATGTATCGCCTGCAAACGATGTTTTGCATATTGCCCCATGGGCCGGATACAGACTTTTCATCGGCATGAGAAAATTCCCGGCCGCATTTACATTGAAATAGACCAGGACGCCTGTACCGACTGCGGCATGTGCGTGCGGGCCAACATCTGTCCGGTCAATGCCCTTTATCAGCAAGTCGAGGAATGGCCGCGGGAAATCAGAGGTATTTTGAGCAATCCGCTCATCGAGTTCAAGGGCTCGCAGGTGCCGGGACGGGGAACTGAAGAGATGAAAACCAACGACGTTAAAGGCTCCTTTCTGCCCGGTGAGGTTGGGGTCGGAGTTGAGCTGGGCCGTCCCGGTGTAGGGGCTTATTTCAGGGACGTCGAAATCATCGCGATGGCCTTGATGGGCGCGAACATCGGCTATGAACTGGCCGCGGAAAATCCGGTTACCCATTTCATGTCGGACAAAAAAACGGGCAAACTGCGAGACGATGTGCTCGGTGAAAAGGCAACATCCGCAATTATTGAGGGCAAGTGCAAGTTGGAAAAACTGCCCGAGGCGTTAAAGGCTTTGCAGGAGGCTGCTGAAAAGGTCGATACGGTGTTTACCGTGGAAGTGATCACAAAGGTTACGCCGGAAGGAGAGGTGCCCACCAAAGCCGTCCTGGAAAAATTAGGCTTCTGGTACTCCATCAACAGTAAGAACAACCTCGGGCTGGGACTGCCGGCCTTTGATTTTTACGGATCATAAAGGAGACGATTCATGACACACAGCTTGCACCGCAGGGGGGACTACGAGAGCCTCAAGGAAGATTTTGTGGTACTGGGCTGCCCGGCGACGGGCGTCAACAAGGTCGGGTCCGCCCCCAAGACCCAGAATTTTTTGAGCATCTGTTACAAGCACGGTCCGGTCAACCTGGGCGATATGAAAACCGGCAATATTTACAACACCACCATGGATGATATCCTGGCAAGTGTAACGGATGGTACCATCGTTCAGTGTACTTTCGACAACCGGGATAAAATTGTGGATTTGATGAAAGAACTCAAGGAGAGAAGACCCGGAATATCCGTCATCATTTCCGGCGTGACCGATGTCGTGCAGCAGTGTATGTTCGAAGCCGGACTCGGTCCGATCCATTCACTCGAGTATTCATTGGGGACCTGGGGCAAAACCGAAAGATTGCCCGGGTATGCGGTATTGAAGCTGGTTACGATGTGCGGGCATGCCATGATTGCCTCCGACCTGGTGGGTAAAATGGTGCGGGACGTCAAACGCGGGCGCCGGACCATCAGATCCTGTGTGGTGGAATTGGCCCGGTGCTGTACCTGCGGCAACTTCAATTTGACACGCGGAGAAAAGATATTCCAGGAAGTCCTTTCAACCTATACGGTTCATAGTCTGTACTGAAACCGGAAACGTTACAAGTATAAGGAGACAAAGATGCGATATGTACTGGTGGGCGGGAGCGCTGCAGCCGTAAGTGCGCTGGAGGCGATTCGATCCGTTGACAAGTCGTCGCCAATTGATTTGTTCAGCGATGAAAAAGCGCCGCTTTTTTCAAGAGTGCTTCTTCCCTACTATGTGGCCGAGGAGCTCTCGAAACCGCTGTTAAATTTCAGATCGGCTGATTTTTTCCAGGAAAACAATGTTACGGCCCATATCGGCGTCAGGGTTCAAGCGATTGATCCGGCTGCCAAAACGGTGACCGCCGATGACGGCCACACCTATGCCTATGACAAGTTGCTGCTTGCCACCGGCGGCAATGCGATCGTCCCAAAATTACCGGGCGTTGACAAGGAAGGCATCTCGCCGCTCAAGACCATGCAGGATGCGGAAAGAATATATAATTTTGACGGCGGCCGGGCGGTGGTCATCGGTGCCGGCAGCATCGGCGTCGAGTCCTGTATCAGCCTGATGCGAAGGGGTGTCAAGGTCACATTGCTCGAACAGTTGGGCCAGGTGCTGCCGACGGTTTTTGATGACGAGGCGGCCGGCATCATCCGGGAAGTCATCGAGCAGATGGGAATCGAGGTGATCACCGGCGAGCGCGCGATTGAATTTACCGGCAACGGCCGGGTGCAGAGTGTTGTGACGAGCACCGGCGAGATTGAGTGCGACAATGTCATTTTGTCCGTTGGGGTCAGGCCGGCGGTGGAGCTGGCCGAGCAGGCCGGGATCGAGGTCGGCATGATGGGCGGAATCACAACCGATGCCGCTATGATGACGAGTCGGCAGGATATATATGCCGCCGGGGATGTATGTGAGACCTTTGATATTGCCCGCAACCAGCCTTTTATCAATGCCATCTGGCCGATGGCCGTGGAACAGGGCCGGATTGCCGGACTGAATATGGCCGGGCAAAGCAGACAATACGGCGGGTCCGTCCGAATGAACTCCATCGGTAATTTTATCGGTATTCCGGCCATGTCCATGGGTGTTACCCGCACCGAGGAATGCTCATATGTCGATGAAGATTGTCACTTCCAGGAGATCAAAAAACGGACCCGGAACACTTACAAGAAGATCATTTTAAAAAACGGATGCATTGTCGGGGCGATCTTCATCGGGGTGGGTCAAACCCAGCGCTGCGGCCTTATATCGATTCTTCTCAGGCGGCAAATTGACGTTTCCGACTATATTCAAACATTGATGAGCAACAATTTGAGCTTCATGGATATCCTGCCGTTGTTGCGGCGCTACGGCGACAAGTTCACCGAACCCGAATACAAAGAGCTGATGGATACGGGGCTTTAGGTTTTGAAAACTTCACCGTTCAATGGTTCAGAGGTCCAGGGTTAACTTCGAATCCGAACCGATAGTTGCATCAGTTTTGAAAGAAAATTGTTCGCGGGTAGAACACTCTTAGAAGATTAAAGCATAATAATTGGCGTGAACGCCAATCCACCAGGTAATTAAAGGATACCCTGAACGGGGAACTTTGAACCTGGGAACCCTTTGTTGACGAGGAGGACAAATTGCAGGTTATAAAAGTAGATCCCAAGAAATGTACCGGTTGCCACCAGTGCGAGCTTTGGTGCGGAACGGAAATCGCATCTCTCGCCAAGGAATTATCCGGCGCAATCAATGAAGAACCCCAGCCGGTGCCCCGGGTGTATGTGGAAGGTAAAAAGCTGGCCCTGCAGTGCCGGCATTGTGTTGAGGCGCCGTGCCTGGATGCCTGCCCCAACGGAACCATGCGGCGGGACCCGGAAACCGGACTGGTGTATGTAAATGAGCCGACCTGTATTGCATGCTGGATGTGTGTGATGGTATGTCCCTTCGGCATCATCAATCCGTCGCCGACCCACCGGGTGGCAATTAAATGCGACCGCTGCCGTAACATGGGCTACCCCATATGTGCGGAGGTATGTCCGACTCAGGCCATATCCGTTGAACCCCGGCAGGACTATCGTAAAGTCTTTTAAAAGGAAGATTGTGCAACTTATGGCAAAGTTAATAAAAATTAATCACGAAAACACGAAATTCGGAAAGCACGAAATTAGATAATTATTTTTTTTCGTGTTTTCGCCCTTTCGTGCTTTCGTGATAAAAAATTTCTGTTGAGTTCCGGGTGCTTAGGTTTAGGCATAAGAAAGGAGAAAAAGATGGAGTTTATCCAGAGAAAGACCGCTGATCGTGCCGTTAACCATTTCCTGCTGAAAGCAGCAGATCAGGAGATAAACGTTACATGGGACCGGTTTGAAGGTCAGCTTCCAGAATGCGGATTTTGTGAATCAGGCTTGAGCTGTCGAGACTGCCTGCAGGGTCCCTGCATCAGCCATCCGTTCAGAGGTCAGAGCAAGCTGGGTGTATGCGGTAAAGACAAGGACGTACTGACGGCTCAATCTTTGTTGCGGCTGGTGCTGAAGGGGACCATGTCCTATCTCGATCAGCTGAATGATTTTGTCAATGAGTTTCAGGCCGGTGCCGTCGAACCGGCCAACAAGAAACAGGCCGGGCAGACCGTGAAAGCGATTCTGGATCTGCTGCATACGGGCAGCTCCGAGGTTGTCGGCGAGTTTCCGGCAGCTCTGGTGGAAGTCTGGAAAACGACAGGCGTCCTCCCCCAAGGAATTGCCAGCGATGTGTTCAAGGCTTCCCAGCGGCTGGAAGGCGGTTTCAGCGATATGGAGGAAACGCTGTTGTGGTCCTTTAAAACCGCGCTGCTTGGATGTATGAGCGACAGACTCCAGCATAAATTAAAAGCAGCGGTTTTCGGCCGCACCGCTCCGGCAGAACTTGAAGTCAATCTGGGTGTTCTTAAAAGCGATGGCCCCACCATTCTTATCTATGGTCCGGTTTCGCCGCTGCTCAAACAAAAGATTGCCGAAACGGCGGAGGAGAAAAACGTCAATGTGATGGGCGTCTGTACAGATCCGCTGCTGCCCTCCTATCGTTTTTTCCCGGTTACGACCTATGTTTCCCAAGAGGTTCCCCTGATGACCGGTGCCGTGGATCTGATTGTCGTCGGGAGCCAATTTGTCAACCCGTCTTTGGCTGCCGTCGCCATCGATTGGAAGGTAGCCGTGGTGCCGACCGATGGGTTAAATCAAAATCCGGATACGGCTGCATTTGCTCAACAGATCGTAGCGCAGGCCGCGCAGGCTTTTGAAATGCGAAAGAACATTGCCAGAGACATTCCCATGGTCAAAGAATCGGCCGTCATGGGCTATTCTGCCGCCGAAATCGACATCAATAAGATTGTGCAGGCCCTGGAAAGCGGCAGCATCAAGGGCATCGCAATCCTGGCCGGCAGTAATAACGTCAAATACACCCAGGACGAGGAGCTGGTTACGATCGCCAAGCAGTTGCTGGCTCACGATATTTTGTGTGTTTCGGATGGGGAAGCCAGTGTCAGCCTGGCCAAATACCGGCTGTTGGATCCGGCCGGCCGGGACAAGGATTGCGGCCCTGGTGTCAAAGCCCTGCTGGCGTCGCTACGGGGAGAATGTACCGTCGGTAATCGACTGGAGCCTGACGGATTTTCTGTTGACTTTAGGCGGTGCCGGCGAAAAGGCGCTTTCGGATTACCCGATCTGTGCCTATTTTCCGGAAGCCAACCGTACGGCCGAAGTAACCAAAGCGATGTGGACGGTGGCCATGGGCGTTTCCACTTATTTCTGGCCCTGTCTGCCGGTGACCGGCAGTGTCAGAACCCAGAAGGCCTTGAGCGATTTATGCCGGCAAAAATTCGGCTCAAAGCTGCATGTCGTAACCCAGAAAATCGATGCCCGATCCAAAGCCGGCTTGTTTATAAAAGAGATTGAAGCGCCGGCCCCGATGTCGGGAAAGTCGTGGGAATAATCTCTTGGTGTCAGGTGTCAGTGTTCAGGTGTCAGCCAAACGAAGCTCTATAAATTTTTGGCGGCATTAAAAGAGACTGTGGAAGCGGTTTTTAACTGCGATCTGTCATTTTGTGATCTGACTTCGGCATAAAGTCTTCTGGAGACTGACACCTCGTGTGAAACTACATTTAGTTTCTTCCACGATCAGACTGGACGCTCGCGGCCAGAGGCGGCGCTTATATGAAACTTCATTAAATTCGATGCCATTTTTATGAAGTGTCTCACCGCTGAGAGCGCAGAGAGTGCGGAGATTAATTAAACTTTTCTTTCTCGGCGTTTTCGGCGGTGAACTATTATGTTTCTTTTTCGATCAGACTGGACGCTCGCGGCCAGAGGCGGTGCTGACACCCGAAACCTGAAACCTTCAACATATATACCTGGAGAAATTTTAACATGCCTTACCAAAGCGGTCGTCATTTCCTGCAGATCCCCGGCCCCACCAACGTTCCCGATCGGATCCTGCGGGCCATGGGCAAACCGACCATCGACCACCGCGGTCCGGAATTCGCTCAGCTGGCGTTGGATCTGTCGGCGGGTCTGCAGCGGATCTTTCAAACCACCGGTCCGGTAATTGTGTATCCATCCTCGGGAACCGGCGCCTGGGAAGCGGCCATCGTCAATACGCTTTCGTCCGGCGACAAGGTCCTCATGTTTGAAACCGGCCATTTCGCTACGCTCTGGCGCAACATGGCTGCAAGCTTCGGGCTGGAGGTTGATTTTGTGCCGACCAACTGGAGACACGGGGTGGACCCTGCGATAGTCGAGCAAAAACTGGTCGAAGACCGGAATCATGAGATAAAATCGGTGATGGTGGTTCACAACGAAACTTCCACCGGAGTTACCAGCCGGATTCCGCTTATTCGAAAGGCCATCGACCGCGCCCAACATCCGGCCCTGTTGATGGTCGACACCATTTCATCGCTGGCCTCGATTGACTACCGGCATGAAGCGTGGGGGGTGGATGTCACCGTGGGCTGTTCCCAAAAGGGTCTTATGCTGCCTCCGGGGCTGGGTTTGAATGCCGTCAGCCAAAAGGCCCTGGCCGCGGGGCAATCGGCGAAGCTGCCGAAGTCTTTCTGGGATTGGAATGCCATGCTGGGGGCCAACCAACAGGGCTTCTTCCCCTATACCCCGGCCACCAATTTGCTTTACGGCCTGCGGGAAGCCATTAGCATGCTGGAAGAAGAGGGGCTGTCGAACGTTTTTGCCCGCCATGACCGGCATGCCGAAGCCACCCGTCGGGCCGTGCGTGCCTGGGGACTCGAGGTTTTGTGCGAAACCCCCGAGGAATACAGCAGCTCGCTGACCGCCGTCATGATGCCCGCTGGACATGACACCGCCGTCCTGCTGGATCTGGTTTTAAAGAAATTCGATTTGTCGCTCGGCATCGGACTGGGCAAGCTCAGGGGTAAAATTTTCCGTATCGGCCATCTGGGCTATTTCAACGACCTGATGCTGGCCGGAACCCTGGCCGGGCTGGAGATGGGACTCTCTCTGGCCGGGATTCCCTTTTCCAAGGGAGGGGTGACGGCGGCGCTTGAATATCTGGAAGGCACCCACAGGCAAAATACCGGGTAATCCGCGGCTGGAATGGTGCACATGCGATCTTTGGTTGTTGTCATCCTTTATTTCCGCCGCAGTCAAAATAAACCGATGAGACGCCGATCGGCCGTCTCAAATGCCTCAGGAAGAGAAAGGAGAAAAACCATGAAGC
Source organism: uncultured delta proteobacterium (assembly GCA_963769935.1). Classification (GTDB taxonomy): domain Bacteria; phylum Desulfobacterota; class Desulfobacteria; order Desulfobacterales; family JAFDCJ01; genus JAFDCJ01. The sequence continues at coordinate 64,510 of CAVYNY010000017.1, forward strand.
GTTCAATTTTGTTGGTCACCGTCATGTCTTTAGCCCTCATTTTATCCGGTGCTTTCAGTGCCCAGGCGGTTGAGCTTAAATTCGGGCACGTGGGAGCCCCGGGCTCCCTGTTTTCAATATGTGTGGATGAATTTGCCAAACGCGTCAACGCCCAGATGGGACCCGATGTAACCGTGGTCGCCTTTGGTTCGAGCCAGCTCGGCAAGGACCAGGAGCTTTTGAAAAAGCTCAGACTCGGCACCGTCGATTTTGCATTGCCCTCGACAGTCATGTCCTCAGTGGTCGACGTCTTCGGCCTTTTCGAAATGCCCTACCTGGTAAAAAACCGTTTACATATGCGGGCGATCCGGGATCGTCTCTTCTGGAGCAAACTGGAGCCGGCGGTCGAAAAGCAGGGCTATAAAATCATCGCCGTCTGGGAAAACGGCTTTCGCAACATTACCAACAATGTCAGACCCATCAACGTTCCGGCCGACCTGGCGGGAATCAAGCTGCGCACCCCCAAAGGGGAATGGCGCTTGAAGATGTTCAAAAGCTACGGCGCCAATCCCACGCCCATGGCGCTGTCGGAGGTCTTTGTCGCTCTTCAAACCGGCGTCATCGACGGGCAGGAAAACCCCCTGGCCCAGATCTACAGCCAGAAATTCCAGGAAGTCCAGAAATACCTGTCCATGACGGGCCACGTATATACTCCGGCCTACGTGACGGTCGGCGCCCAGCGCTGGGCCAAACTGCCGGCTGATCAGCGCGCCAAACTCCAAGCCATCGCTCAGGGCATGCAGGAATTCGTCTACCTGAAGGCCGAACAGCTCGACAATGAGCTTCTGGAAAAAATGAAAGGCTCGGTTGAGATCAACACCGCCGATAAAGACGCCTTTATCCAATCCAGCAGCGACATCTATGCCGAATTCGGCAAAACCGTTCCGGGAGGTGCCGAACTCGTGCAACAAGCCGTGGAACTGGGAAACATCTACAAGTAAAACAACGCTGGCCACATCCGGGGTTATGCCCGGATGTGGTTTATTCAATTGAAAACTGAAGATTGTAAATTGAATATTTATGGATGTCGCTGCGCTCCGTCTTTTATAAAATAGATCCGCCTTTAATTGGGCCATATGGCATATGGTACAAGTGCTGATAGCGACATATGGTATTTTTAAAATGACACATGGCGCTATCGAAGGCGGACCTTAAATATTCAATTTTCAATCGAAAATATTCAATCAATGGGGGGGTGTTTTTGTTGGCACAATTTCGCAAAGGCTTTGAACGTCTGATGGAAGCCATCGTCATTTTGCTCATGGTGACCCTGACCGTCATTGTTCTGGTTGCCGTAATTTACCGCAAAGCCGGCGCCTCGCTGAGCTGGTATGACGAGATTGCATCCGTTTTACTCGCCTGGCTTACTTATTACGGTGCCGCCCTGGCCGCCATTCACCGGGAACATATCGGATTTGCCGGCCTCATCAAAGCTCTGAAGCCCGCTGTACGCATCCCATTAATTGTCATCAGCGAAGTCTGCATTCTCGGTTTTTTTGCGCTGCTGGCCTGGGTCGGATTCCAGGTCTTGGTCATCCTTAAAGGCGATTCCCTGATCAGTCTACCGGAAGTCCCCACCCGCTTGACCCAATCCGTTATTCCCATCGGAGCAATCCTTTTTATTATCGCCGAGGCACTCGGCATTCCGGAGCTGCTGAAAAAAGCGGCCAAACCCGACGGATTCGCCAATGTCGACGTACCGACTGAGATGGAAACCAACTCAGTGACGGCCGCTACGGAGGGACCTCGCCCATGACGCTTTTTTTGATGCTTTTAGGCTTGTTTGCGCTGATTGCCATTAATGTCCCGATCGCCATCGCCCTGGCCGTCGTCGCGGTGGTGGCCATGATCGCCACCCAGGGCGTCGGCATCTTGCCCAACGTCGCCCTGGTCATGTTTGACGGCGCCACCAATTTCCCATTGCTGGCGATCCCCTTGTTCATTTTCGCCGGCGCCATCATGAACACCTCCGGAATTTCAAAGCGGCTGATCGCCTTTGCCTCGGCATTGATCGGATTTGTCAAAGGCGGCCTGGCCATGGTCACTATCGCCGCCTCGATGTTCTTCGCCGAGATGTCCGGCTCCGCGGTGGCCGATGTGGCCGCCCTGGGATCGATTCTCATTCCGGCCATGAAACGCAAGGGGTATCCAAGAGGCTTTGCGGCGGCCGTGACCTCCTCTTCGGCCACTCTGGCCGTCATCATCCCGCCGTCGATACCCATGATTCTCTATGCGGTCATGTCGGACAGCTCGGTGGTCCAGCTGTTTGTGGCCGGAATCATCCCCGGTATTCTGGGCGGCGTCATTATGATGGTTGTCTGTTACTGGTTTGCGGTTCGCTACAGCTACCCGGTGGAGGAGGTCTTCAAGTTCAAGCGGGTGTGGACTACCTTCAGGGCCGCCTCCTGGGCCTTTTTGCTGCCTGTGATCATTTTAGGAGGGATCTTCGGCGGCCTGGTGACGGCTACCGAGGGGGCCGGCCTGGCGGTGGCTGCGGCACTTTTTATCGGCGCCGTCATCTATCGTGAGCTCAACTGGCCGCATCTGCGGCAGGCCATCATCGAAGGCGGAATCTCCACGGCGGTCGTCATGCTGTTGGTGGCCGCCTCGGCTTTGGTGGGAAATTATCTCACGGAGCTTCAGGTGCCCCAGCAGCTGGCGGCGGCCATTACGCAGTGGACCCAAAACCGCTATCTGGTCCTGGCGCTGTTGAATGTTTTTTTTCTGGTAGTCGGGCTGTTTCTGCATTCCGCGGCTGCCATCATCCTGGTGGTACCGATCGTCATGCCGCTGGTCCACGCCATCGGCATCGATCCGGTACATTTCGGGCTTGTCGTCACCCTCAACCTGGGCATCGGCCAGCAAACCCCGCCGGTAGCCAGCGTGCTGATAACCGCCTGTTCGGTGGCCAAGGCGGATATCTGGGAAGTCAGCCGTATAAACGTCTTTTTTGTCGCCGTCATAGTGGCGGTGCTCCTGCTGGTCACCTATGTGCCGGCGATACCGATGTCGCTGGTGAGGCTGTTTTACGGATAATTAATCCGCCCTGGAAAATAGCATATTCATGGTTGTGATATGTTTCTTGTAAAATGAGGAAGTATGATGCGATTTGAATTTGCCACCGCCACGCGGATAATTTTTGGAATGGGAAGCATAAAGGAAGCCGGCCGCCATGCCGCCCCAATGGGCCGCCATGCGTTTGTTGTCACCGGCCGGAGCGTTGAGCGGGCCGCACCCCTGATAGACGGTCTAAAAGAAAATGCGGTAAGCTGTTCACAGTTCAGCATTGCCGCAGAGCCGACAACCGACCTGGCCCTGGCGGCGGTGCGGGAGGCGCGTCGGCAACATTGCGATGTGGTCATCGGAATCGGCGGGGGCAGCGTGTTGGACACCGGCAAGGTGGTGGCTGCACTGTTGACCAACAGCGGCGATTTAATGGATTATCTCGAAGTCATTGGGTCCGGCCGACCGCTGCAGCATGCGTCGGCCCCCTATATCGCCATTCCCACTACGGCCGGCACCGGTGCCGAGGTGACGCGCAATGCGGTTCTGGATTCACCCGCGCATTGTGTCAAGGTCAGCATGCGAAGCCCTTTTATGCTGCCGCAGCTGGCGCTTGTGGATCCGGAGTTGACCTTCTCGGTGCCGCCCGCCATAACGGCCAGCACAGGCCTGGATGCGTTCACCCAGCTGCTGGAGGCTTTCGTTTGCCGTCAGCCCAATCCTCTCACAGACGCTGTCTGCCGCGAAGGGCTGCAGCGGGCGGCACGGTCATTGACAAAAGCTTATCTTGCCGGCCATAACGCCGATGCGCGCTGCGATATGAGTCTGGCAAGTCTCTTTGGCGGGCTGGCGCTGGCCAATGCAAAATTGGGTGCGGTGCATGGGTTTGCCGGGCCCTTGGGGGGCATGTACCCTGCGGCGCATGGTGCGCTGTGCGCCGGCCTGCTGCCGCATGTCATGGATATAAATGTGAGGGCGCTGCGCGCCAGAGCGCCGGAATCCCAGGCGTTGGATCGCTATGATGAGATCGCGCGGATTGGTGACCGCTGCGCCCGACCGCACGCGCGGCGGATGGGATCGCCTGGGTGCGGGATTTATGCCGGCAGCTTAAGGTGCCGCCGCTGGCCGACCATGGAATAAAGATCAGGATTTTGCAACCATCGTTGACAAAGCCCGCCGGGCCAGCAGCATGAAAGGAAATCCGATTGAACTGACCGCCGATGAGTTATTGGAGATTCTTCAGCGTGCGATTTGCTAATGAGTTCATTATTGTTTAGACACGAGTTCACCGCCCGCTGCGCTCGAGATCGCAGAGCACGCAGAGGCAAAATCCGCAAAGGCATAATAAAGATCGTTTTATTCTTTGCGTTCTCAGCGAGCTCTGCGGTGAATACGTTTTTTGAATCGCACACCCAAGTTTAAATAATTATTGCCGTACCAGTAGTTGGATTTTGATAAAAGGACCAGAATTCGCTTATTAAGAGCTGAGGATTTCGTTGATTTTTTGGGAGAGTCGTTTCAAGTTGAAGGGTTTTTGAATAAATCCATTGCATCCGCGTTTTAACAGTTCACCGGCCTGGCCATCGATACTGTATCCGCTGGAAAGCAGGACCTTCACCTGCGGATTGATTTTCTTCAGTCGGTCATATACCTCCCCCCTCCCATTTGGGGCATCACCATATCTAGAATTACCAAATCGATTTCGTCCTTATTTTTTTTGAAGCGTTCAACCGCCTCGCGGCCGGTTTGGGCTGCCAGCACCTTGTATCCAAGCCTTTCAACCTGCATGACTCCGACATTGAGCACCATCTCTTCATCGTCTACAATCAGAAGGGTCCCGCTTCCCAGAATAACCTCACTCGTCATTTCGACAGACGGCTGAACCCTTTTGTCGGAAGCCGGCAGATAAATGTGGAAGGTGGTTCCGTGGCCTTTCTCGGAATCGACTTCAATGTTGCCGTTGTGCCCTTTGACAATGCCGTAAACAGATGCCAGCCCCAGTCCGGTGCCGCCGCCCAACCCTTTGGTGGTAAAAAAAGGATCGAAAATGCGGGACTGGATGGCTTTGTCAATACCCTCCCCGGAGTCTGTTATCGCCAGATGCACATAGGCGCCCCTTGGCGGCGTGTACAGTTTGCTCTTTAATTCGCCATGGGTGGAATTGGCGGTTTTGATAACCAGCGCGCCCCCTGCCGGCATGGCCTCGACCGCATTTACATAAAGATTCAGCAGCATCTGTTCAATTTGTCCCTGGTCCACCTCGATCGGAAACAGGTCCGGTGCAAGTTCGTGGGTGATGAAAATTTCCTTTTTTGTTCTGCCAAACGTTTCGGAGGTTTCCCGCACAAGCTGGTTCAGATCGATCGGCCGGACTTCATATTTTCCTTTTTTGGCATAGCCCAGCAATTGCGAGGTAAGTTTGGCGCCGCTTTGGATTTGTTTTTCAATGTTTCTTAAATTTGCGTAAACCGGATGGCTGGGATCGAGATCATACATTGCCAAAGAAACGTTGCCCTGAATGGTCGCCATCAGATTGTTAAAATCATGGGCGATGCCGCCGGCCAGGGTGCCGATAGCCTCCATTTTTTGCGATTGGATCAGCTGATTTTCGAGTCTTTTTTCATTGGTAATGTTTCGGATGAAACTGAGAGACGCCGGCCTGCCGGTCCATGTGATCGACACGGAATTGATTTGCAGCCATAATTGGTCCCCTGTTTTGGCAAGCGCTCTGAAGGTATAGTTGCTGATAACGCTTTCACCCTTTAACCGGAGTTCATGCCTTTCCAACACCATTTTTCTGTCATCCGGGTGGACTATATCGGCAAAGGAGGCACCGATTAATTCGTTTTCAGAATAGCCGGTTATTGCCAGCGCGCGCGGATTGGCGAACATCAGTGAGCCGTCCTGGGCCACAACGATGGCGTCGTTGGCATTTTCAACCAGCAGGCGGTACTTTTCTTCGGATTCCAGCAGGGCCATTTCGGCCAGTTTCTGATCATTGATATCCTTGATAAATGAAATTCGAAGTCCGGAGGTCAAAATAGACGAAGTAAACTGGCAGATCCTCTGCCGGCCGTCTTTTCTGGTAATAGTTGCCTCCCGGATGCGCGGCTGCTCTGCCGTATCGATTTTCCTTGCTTCTTCACTAATCATTCGGCGATAATTTTCATCCGGATACATCTTTTCCAGCCAGGTAAATCCATCCGGTATTTCTTCCTTTATATACCCTGATATTCTTTCAAGCTGGGAATTAAATATCAAAATGTTCTGCTCGGGATCGAGCACCATCACGCCGTGGGGCGCGGACTCGATCGAAAAACGGTACAGCGTTTCACTTTCCCGCAGTGCTTCTTCGATTCTGCGGCGTTCGGCGATTTCTCCTTCCAACAGGCGGTTGGCTTTGATCAGGTCGGCGGTTCGCTCGGCAATCCGCTGCTCGAGAAGATTATGGGCGCGATGAAGCTTATCTTGCGCACGATTGCGGACGGTGACATCTTCAAGAACATTGTAAAACCGGTCTTCAAGCTTGATCACATGTACGATGATGTCGTGGATTCCGCCTGATTTGTCGATGAAACGCCGGATAAACCGGGTCGATCTGTCATCTGACGCGATCCACCGATCCACCTCAAATGATTTTTCAGCCCGGTAATCCGAATTCGGCATCAGTTTTTCCCGCCAGGCTTTTTGATCCGGAATGTCGTCCGCCGTATAACCAAATACTTTCGTGAACTGGGGATTCATGTACATGGTTTCTAAATCGGCGGTACCGACCACAATAGGAAAAGGCAATTTTTCAACCATGTCCCTGAAGAGCGCTTCATTTCTTCGCAATGCTTCCCTGGTATGTTCCAGGTCGAATGCCTTTTTTCCCAATACATTAACTCTATGTGTTAATTCTTCATAGGTTGGTTCCTTTGACATTGCAAAGCCTCCCCTGGCGAATTGCAGCCCGCAAATCGAACTCGCTTTGGTTGATTAGCTCGCAAATACTCGGCCTATCTCTAATTAACTCATCTATATGTTTAATACCGGAGTTTGTCAATAAGAGCAGCAGTCGCAACAGAGCACCATCTTTTGCGGTCGTGCTTCATCAACTATCGAGCGAAAAAAAACCTTGACACAAGCTTGCGAGGTGATTTAAATACACATTTAAAATGTTCATTTAAAATGTTCATTTTATTAAACTTGGAGGGGGAATGAACCCGGCTAAAAAACAACGCACTGACACCCCGGCGCAGCTTCTGGACGCGGCCTGCGAGGTGTTTGCAGAAAAAGGCTATCGAAGGGCAACGATCGCGGAGATATGCAAACGCGGACGCGCGAACATTGCAGCCGTCAACTACTATTTCCGCAACAAGGAGACCTTGTATGCCGAAGCCTGGCGGCTGGCATTTCAGCGGTCGCTGGAGGCCCATCCGCCCAACGGCGGAATTTCCGCCGCGGCACCGAGCGAAGAGAGACTGCGCGGGCACATCCTATCGCTGATGCGGCGGATCATCGATCCCCGGAGCCATGAATTTGAGATTGTCCGCAAGGAAATGGCCCACCCGACGGGCCTGCTGGCAGAGGTCATGCGGGCTTCCATCGAGCCGGTCGGAAAAGCCCTGTCCGGCATTGTCGAGCAACTGTTGGGTCCCAAAGCTTCGGACCGACAGGTCAGGCTGTGCCAGATGAGCATCATGGCGCAGTGCCTGCACCCCATGATGCGGGAACGCTTTCGCAAACTGCTGCCGGCTCACGCCGGTGAACCATCACCATTGAACGCCGGCATCGAGGCCATCGCCGAACATGTAACGCGATTCAGCCTGGCCGGAATTCAGGAGATACGGCGTCGGATCGAGTGTGGCGAGCTCGACGAACCCAAACATTGAGAGCTTGTATCCATGAAAACTTTGATCAAAAAGTGCCTTATCGGCATGTTGGTGTTGGGGGGTGCGGGAGCGGGAGCCGCATGGTATTTTCAAAGCGCCCAGGGCCAACCGGTTGCCTATCGCACCGCTGAGGTCAAACGCGATGACCTTGTGGTTTCCATCGCAGCCACCGGCACGGTGGAACCCGAGGAGGTGATCGACGTCGGGGCCCAGGTTGCGGGGCAGATCCTGTCCTTCGGAAAGGACCGGAACGGCAAATCCATCGACTATGGATCCGCTGTGGAGGAAGGGATGGTGCTGGCCCGGATCGATGACTCGCTGTATGCAGCCGATGCGGCCCAGGCCGCCGCCCAACTGCACTTAGCCAAGGCAGGCGTCGTCAGAGCCGAGGCCGACCTGGAGCAGGTGAAAGCCAAGCTCTACCAGACTCAGCGCGACTGGGAGCGGGCCCAGAAACTCGGGCCGTCCGAGGCCCTGGCCGCCAGCAGTTATGATGCTTACAAATCGGCCTATGAAACTGCCAAGGCCAATGTCGCGGTGGCCATGGCCGCCATCGGGCAGGCGCAAGCTACCATGGATCAGGCTGAGGCAGTCCTGCAGCGCGCGCAGCGCAACCTCGGGTACTGCACGATCCGGTCGCCGGTCAACGGCATCATCATCGACCGGCGCGTCAACATCGGTCAGACCGTCGTAGCCAGCCTCAATGCGCCGAGCCTCTTTCTGATCGCCAAAGACCTCAAACGCATGCAGGTCTGGGCTTCCGTCAACGAGGCCGATATCGGCAGTATCCGCCCCGGCCAACCCGTAACCTTTACCGTCGATGCCTATCCCGACCAGGTCTTCCGTGGAGAGGTCGGAAAGATCCGCCTGAACGCTACCATGACGCAGAACGTGGTTACCTATACCGTGGAAATCATTACCGACAACTCCAGCGGGAAGCTGCTGCCTTATCTGACGGCAAACGTCAGCTTCGAGGTTCACCGTCGCAGCAACGTACTGCTGGTGCCCAAAGCCGCCTTAGCCTGGTCACCGACGCCCGAACAGGTTGTGCCGGAGTATCGGACGGCGGCCGCCGGGTCGAACGGCAATGGAAACCATCCGCAGGATCAACCTACTTCCATGAAACCGGCACGCGGCGGCGCCGAAAGGGAGCAGGCGGGTATTGTCTGGGTCCCACAGCAGAATCTGGTGCGGCCTGTCCGGGTTAAAATCGGCCTGAGCGACGGCGCGCTGACCGAAATATCCGGCGAAGCATTACAGGAAGGTCAACCGGTCATTATTGGAGAAAAGCAGGCGGCAACCGCCGATACCGCCTCCGCAAATCCTTTCACGCCGCAATTGCGCCGGAGAAACACAGCGAACCGGTAATTGGAATCTGACCCGCTTTTACGCAATTCCGGAGGAAGGGGATCATGGCGCTTATCGAATTGCGAAATATTTGCAAGACATACCACATCGGGGATTTGGACATTCCGGTATTGCGGGATGTCTCGTTGACCGTCGACCGCGGCGAGCTGGTTGCCCTGATGGGTGCGTCGGGCTCGGGCAAAAGTACGCTGATGAATATTCTGGGATGCCTCGATCGACCTACTTCAGGTGAATACTGGCTGGACGGGCAGGAAGTGTCCCGGCTCTCCGCCGACCAGCGCGCGCTGCTGCGCAGCCGCACGGCCGGTTTCGTGTTCCAGAGCTTCAACCTCTTACCTCGCACCAGTGCCATCGAGAACGTAATGATGCCCCTGTCGTATGCAACCGGGAACCAGCCCGAGCGGGAGTCCCGGCGCAGATCGGCAGAACTGCTCGAACGCGTGGGACTGGGAGAACGACTCGATCACCTGCCTTCCCAGCTTTCCGGCGGACAGCAGCAGAGAGTTGCCATTGCACGGGCTTTGGTCAACCGGCCGGCACTGCTGTTTGCCGACGAGCCGACCGGCAATCTGGATTCGCATACCAGCGAGGATGTCCTGGAGATGTTCGAGCAGCTCAACCAAGAGGACGGCATTACGATTGTCCTGGTAACCCATGATGCCGAAGTTGCGCGGCACGCCCGGCGCATCATCCGCATCCGCGACGGTGTGATCGAGGATGACGCCTCGGTCGCCGGCCGCCGGCAACCGCCCGAGCGCCGGCAGTCTTCAAATGCCTTGGGTGTAAAACAGACGGAAATGGGAGGTGCCGGGTGAAAATCTATCGCACAGTGCAGACAGCCCTCCGGGCGCTGCGCCGCAACCCGATGCGGGCGGCCTTGACGACCCTGGGGATCGTCATCGGCGTGGGGGCGGTTATCGCCATGATGGAAATCGGCAAAGGCTCTTCGGAAGCCATCCAGAAGTCAATTGCCAGTATGGGTGCGAACAACCTCCTGATCCAACCCGGCACTGCCGCCAGCGGCGGTGTCAGCTTCGGTTCGGGCAGCGTCATGACGCTGACACCCCAGGACGCTGAAGCGATCCTGAAGGAATGCCCGGCCGTTCGCAGCGTGGCGCCGGTGGTTCGCGCCCGCACTCAAGTGGTCTATGCCGGCCGCAACTGGGTTCCGTTCTCGATCTACGGTACCACGCCGGCCTATCTCGAGGTGCGTGACTGGAACAATCTGGCCGAAGGCGAGGTCTTCACTGAACGCGACGTGCGCAATGCCAACCGGGTCTGTCTGCTGGGGCAGACCCTGGTCCGCGAACTGTTCCAGGGCTTGTCTCCGATCGGCAAGGACATTCGGATCAACAACGTATTGTTCAAGGTAGTGGGCGTGCTGAGCCGCAAGGGGGCCAACATGATGGGAATGGACCAGGACGACGTCGTCATGGCGCCCTGGACAACCATCAAATACCGGGTGGCAGGCTCGCCGCTGGCCAACGTCAACCAAAGCAGCCCAAGTTCCAGCTCCGGCAGCTCGTCCACGGTCAACTCGCTCAGCCAGCTTTATCCCGGCGGGCAACAGAACCTTTACCCGGCGCCGTCGGCGATCCAGGCCGCCGACACCCCGCTGCCGGTGCGCTTTACCAACGTGGATCAAATTCTGGTTTCGGCGCGGTCCTCCCACGAAATCCAGCAGGCCGTCAGCCAGATGACAGAGGTGCTGCGCGAGCGCCACCGGATTCACCACGGCGAGCCGGACGATTTCCACATCCGCGACATGACCGAAATGACCAAGGTCCTGTCTTCGACGGCCACGCTGATGACCAATTTGCTGCTGTGCGTCGCGCTGATCTCCCTGGTGGTCGGCGGGGTCGGCATCATGAACATCATGCTTGTTTCCGTCACCGAACGCACCCGGGAAATCGGGTTGCGAATGGCGGTGGGGGCGCGCAGCCGCGACATTCTCAGGCAATTTCTGGTGGAAGCGGTGGTCCTGTGCCTGGCCGGCGGTGCCATGGGCATCCTGCTGGGCCATGGCGGCTCGCACCTCGTCAGGCTGCTCCTGCACTGGCCCATCGGGACTTCCCTGGTCGCTATTGCATCGGCGGTTATCGTCTCAGCCAGTGTGGGCATCCTGTTCGGCTATTATCCGGCCTGGAAGGCTTCACGGCTGGACCCTATCGATGCATTGAGATACGAATAACCCCGCCAGCAAGGAGGGTTAACATTCGCCATTAAAGGAATCCAGAACATGTTGTGCAGGAACGACACCGCTTCCCATAGAAAGCCCTTTCCGGCCTGCCTGGCCCTGGCCATGTTCCTGTGCCTTGGCAGTGTGACCGGTTGTCTCGTCGGTCCGGATTATCAGCCGCCGCAAATGCAGGTGCCGGCCGCCTGGTCCGGTCCAACCAGCGCTCAGCCGACTCCGGCCGAGGTCCAGGATCTTGTCCATTGGTGGACCACATTCAATGATCCCGCTTTGACCTCCCTGGAGGATCAGGCCGCAGCGTCCAACTTGGACCTGCAGTTGGCCGCAGCGCGCATCCGGCAAGCACGGGCAGCGCGGGGTATCGCGGTTGCCGGCCTCGGACCCACGGTGAATGCTTCCGGCGACGTGGTGCGCAGCCGTACCGCCGTCACAACCGGCAACCGAATCCAAGGCAACATCAGCAACCTGTACCAGACCGGCCTGGATTCATCCTGGGAACTGGACATCTTCGGTGGAACCAGACGCAACATCGAGGCGGCCGACGCCGATCTTCAAGCCGCAGTGGAGGATCGCCGGGACGTGCTGGTGACCTTGACGGCTGAAGTGGCGCTCAACTATATCGACCTGCGTTCCTTTCAGCAGCGGATTAAAATTGCCCGGCAGAACCTCAAGGCGCAGGAGCACACGGCCGAACTGACCCACCAAAGATTCGAGGCCGGCTTCGTGGGCCGCCTGGATGTGGCCAACGCCGACGCCCAGGTCGCCACCACCGCTTCGATGATCCCGTTGCTGGAGTCCTCCGCCCAGCAGGCCATCTACAGCCTGGGAATTCTTCTGGGCCGGGAGCCGTCTGCCCTGCTGGAAGAGTTGGCGCCGGCTGCCGCCATTCCGGCCGCCCCTCCCGAGGTGCCGGCAGGCCTTCCGGCGGGTATGCTGCGAAGACGCCCGGACATCCGCCGAGCCGAAGCGGAGATTCATTCCGCCACGGCCCGCATCGGTGTGGCCACGGCCGACCTGTTCCCCAGGTTCGCGCTTTCCGGCGCGGTCGGTTACCGCAGCAATCAGTTCTCCTCATGGGTGGACTGGATCAATCGTTTCTGGTCGGTGGGCCCCTCGGCCAGTTGGCAGGTCTTTGCCAGCGGCGCCATTCGCTCCAATATCAAGTTCCAGGAAGCCCTCCAGGAGCAATCGGTCCTCGCCTATCAGCAGACCGTCCTGACAGCCCTGCAGGATGTTGAAAACGCCTTGATTGCCTCCGCCAAAGAGGCGGATCACCTCAAGGCACTGGCGGAAGCGGTTGCGGCCAATCGCCAGGCGGTGGAGCTTTCGACCCAGCTCTACACGCAAGGCCAGATCGACTTTCTCAACGTGCTGGATGCCCAGCGATCCCTGTTCGTTTCGGAAGATGCGCTGGTTCAGAGCACCGGCAATGTCTCGACAAATCTGGTCGCGTTATACAAAGCGCTTGGCGGGGGCTGGGACAATTAGGCGAAACTTTGTATGAGCAATGATTTATGTCTTTGGGCATAAAAGCGAATAACTTATAATTAATTCTTGACTCGCTTAGGTTTGTAATGATGGCTCACACCGTCGGCTCAGCAACGGACTGCGGATCTTTGGGACTTTTCAGCCTCTTTTCCGCCCGGCGGATCTTTGAGGATACCAACCAGGACGAATACCCGGACCGTCTGGGGTTGGCTATCGAGGTGGATCCACGGCTGGATGACGCTTCCATTTGGGCCCAGGTGTTAAATCTCACGGCCAGGCTGGCAATTGAGGTCACGGCCCTGGATTTGCCGCTGGTAAGGCCTTTGCGCCCGAAGCCCGGGAATCAGCCGGCGCTCGTCGTGCTGTGTCCTGACCATAATTTGCCGGCAGCCGCCGAAATCAAGCATCAAAAGCCCGCCAGGGTGACCATCGGCGGCCGGTGCCCTCAGAGCATCGCGCGGGTGATTGCCGGCCTCGCGCTATCGCCGGCCTCAGGCGGTCTGCTGTCTCGAAACTGGCGTACCATCCGGCTGGTCGAGCCGGAGGCTTGTGCCATGGAAATTTCTTATGGCCGCCTTAGCACAAGGGAATGGATTCCCCTGCCCCCATTTCCCACCCCGGGAAAACCTCGCGGCAGGTCTACATCTCCTAAAAAACTCGATCTTCTAAATCCCTTCGGCTGCGCCTATGATATTCCGCCGGACGAGCCCCGCGGGCAAGGCCTGAACCTGAAATTGGTCATCGATGCCTTGCGGCTTTCCCCGCAGTTGGGAATGGTTCTGTCGGATCTGGTGGCCGCAGCGGTCCTGGAGGCCACGGATATGACGCTGCCGTTGGTTGTGGCCGGCTCGATGCCCCAAACCGGACTTGTGTTAAAGGTATGCGAGCAAAAGCCGAAGCGTTCGGGTGTCACCCACCAAATTCGCTTTTTTTCCCGGCGCTCCAAACGACAGCTTGTCATCCTGGCCGAGGGTCAAACCACACCCTTGACAACAGCCTTGAGGGAATGGATCCAGTTGACACTTTACCGGCACGGTCGCGGCTGCGAGCCGGTGGACGCGTTCCACACCGAGGTGGAAGGCGTGCGGGATTTAGTGGCCGGCTGCGGCCGCTGGGGGCGTTGGGCCCAGCATCTTATGCAAGCCGCATCCGGTGGGCCGGTGCTGCCGCCGGCCACCGGCGCTGAGCGAACCAAAGTGCTGCGCGCCTGCCGCGCGCTTTGCCTGGCGCCGCCCACCAAAGCCCCAAGTTCCACCTTGTACCGGCGTTCAGCCTGGCGCTCTGAAAACCAACAAATTCTGGATCTTGCCCGACGGCTGCGGCCCGGCACCGGCCGGCTGGAGGGGCTGGTCTTTGTCAGCAAGCCGCGCCACACCCGGCTTGATCTCAAAAAGCAGCTGACGTCGATTTTAAGCCAAAAAGGGTATCGGGCCGATCTGACGGTTCTCAACGCCTACAAACCCGGCCTGTCCTGGCTGCTCGAGGTCGTCGTCAAAACGTTGCAGGGAATCGAACATCCGGCCGAAATCGAGCTGGCCTACCGCTCTTTTAAAGTTGAGGGGGGCAGCCTGGAATTGCCCGGCCGCTGGCTGCAGGAAATATTTCCGGGGCCCGACCTGCTGGCCGGAGCGCTGGGGTGGAAGCCGGATCGCATCCGGCTTGTCCGGCGACGAAATCTTGCCGATGCGTATCGCATACGAGCCTGGAACACGCAGGGGCGCCTGGTGTTTACCCGGGGATTCACCCCCTTTGTCAGCCGTATGCCCTATCTCGCCGCCCGGCCGCAGGCGGGAACCATTTATCCGACTTGCGGAGGAATCCGCCTGCACCAGGGGCGGAACACCGTCCTCGACAAGGCTGTGATGACCGACCGCGAACATTTCTGGCGCACATTTCAGACGCGCTGGCTGCCGGCCTTGGAAACTCAGATGCTAAAGCATCTGGCGGCGCTAAACGGTGAAATGGATGCGGCTTTTTGGGAAGAGGTTCGGCTGGAGGTGGCCCTGGAAGAGACGGATGTGCGCTTAAACCTGGGTGCCGAGCGCATCTGCCCGATGGAGGCCTTGCACGAGGATCTCTACTTCGGTCTGCTGAATTTTTTCCATATCTTTGGCCGCGAACACAAGCTTGCCCCGGCAATTCAGTTCGGCCGCATTCTGCCCCTGGTTTCGGCCCGCTTGGAGGGAACGCGACCATCGGCCCGCATGATTGCCCGGCCATTTCAGCGGCCCGCAACAAAAGGCACCCGCCGCCCCCGGCCCCAAGTGACCGCCCTGAGATTTGAACGCGGGCAATGGCATCTTGAATTCAGCGGCGGGATCAAGGGGCTGACGCTCGAAAATGTTCGCCATCTGTGTACGGTAGCACATGCCTGGGGAATTTCTATGGAACCGTCCCAAATGCAAGGCCGGTTGCAGGTGAAGATCAAAGCGCCCCGGCCTGTGCGTCGCGCAGCCCTCCGATCCGGCCGCCAATCCCCGCCTCCCGAAGACCGCCTGCTCAGCGCTCAGGAAGTATCCGGCTGGATTGAGCATCTTGGTCGGATGCCCCATCTGCAGGCCTGGCAGGCCGGCCGTTCCTGGCAGGGGCGGCCTATCTGGGCCATCGAAGCCGGACTGCAGGGCGGAGGAAAACTTGCGTCTGTGGCCAAAGCCCGTCTTCTCAAGCCCACGCTGCTGATCAATGCGCGCCACCACGCCAACGAAATCTCCAGCACCAACGCCGTGCTGCACCTGGCCTGGCAATTGAGCACCACCCCGCAGGGGCGGGAGACCTTGCAACATAACAATATCGTGATCATTCCCCTTGAAAACGCAGACGGTGTGGCCACGCTGGAAGCGCTTTTGCCGGGGGCACCCGACCACAAGCTGCATGCCGCCCGTTACAACGCGTTGGGAGTGGAGTGGTATGCGGACTATTTTGCCGATCCGCCCCGCTTTGCCGAAGCCCGGGTTAAACCGCGCCTTTGGCGCCGCTGGTTGCCGCAAATCGTGCTGGACGCCCACGGGGTGCCCAGCCACGAATGGGATCAGCCCTTCTCCGGCTACGTCCCCCCCAAACCCTTTCAAGAATTCTGGCTTCCCAAAACCTTTGTCTACGCGATCGTGCCCTTCATCGACCAGCCCGGCCACCCCGGTCATGACATGGCCGGCCGATTGGTGCACCGCATGCGACAGGCGCTTACCAACGACCGCGAGATCATCGACCTTAACCGCGAATTAAGCGACCGCTACCGGCGCTATGCCCGCTCAGCCGAACCCGGCATATTTCCGGCTTGTACCGAAGATACCCTGGTGGCTTTGCCGCCCCAAAAACGGGTTGCCAAAACCAACTTCGCAGAACGCCGCTGGCCCCTGACCCAGTCAGAAATCATTACCGAAGTTACCGACGAGGTTGCATCGGGCCGCCTGCTGGCGCTGTGCGCCAGGGCCCATCGCCTGATTGCCGGGGCGCTTATCGAATTCATGCGCCCTGAAAAGCCGGGTGCCATCATCCGAACCCAACTGCCGGAGGGCGGGGTGTTGTTGAGGTGGCGCCGGTAGGATAAACGGTATTTGGGATTGCGCATCGGGCATTTTTGAGCTAAATAAAACCGCAACCAATTCAAATTCAACCTTTTTCAAGGAAGGGAGGAACGTGTCATGCGTAACATCCGGTTAAGCCTATTTGTGCTGCTTATGGTATGCCCGGTGCTGGCCTTCGGCGGCCAGCAGCCCGTTGCGGGCGGAACCCTGATCTGGGGCCGCGGCGGGGACTCGGTCAATCTGGATCTGGCTCAGGCGACCGACGGGGAGTCCATCAAGGCCGGGATCCAGATCTTTGAAAACCTGGTGATGTTCGGCCGCAACTCGATGGACATCGAGCCCCAGCTCGCTAAATCCTGGACAGTCTCCGAAGACGGGCTGACCTGGACCTTCAAGCTGCGCGAGGGGGTCAAATTCCACGACGGCACCCCGTTCAATGCCCAGGCGGTCTATGACTCCTTTGCCCGCATTATCGACGAGAAGCATCCTTGGCACGGCTTCGGCAAATGGCGCTACCTGAGCTTGTCTTTGGGGCCGGTCGATCAAATCAAGATCATCGACGAATACACCATCGCCCTGATCACCAAAAAGCCCTATGCCCCGCTGCTCAACAACCTGGCCTTGTGGCTGTGCCCGATCCTTTCACCTGCGGCCATGGCCGAGTACAAAGATCAAATCGGACTGCACCCGGTGGGAACCGGCCCCTTTAAATTCGTCAAGTGGGTCAAAGACGACCAGATCGTCCTGGAGCGCAACGAGGATTACTGGGGTGAAAAAGCCAAAGTCGACAAGATCATCCTCAAGAGCATCCCCGAGCCATCGGCCCGTCTGATGGCGCTGCAGTCGGGCACCGTCGACATGGCCGATGATCTCGACCCGGATTCCATCAATCTGGTCAAAAAGGATTCCCGCCTGGCAATCATCGAACGGCCCAGCATCAATGTCGGGTATCTGGCGCTCAACACCCAGAAGCCGGCCCTGGCCGATGTTCGTGTGCGCCGCGCCATTAACCATGCCATTGACAAGCAAACCCTGATCAAAGCCATCTATCAGGGTCTGGCGATCCCGGCCAAAAATCCTTTTGCGCCCACCATCTGGGGCTACAACGATGCCATCGAGCCCTATGATTACAGCCCTGAAAAGGCCAAGCAGCTTCTGGCCGACGCCAACTTCGATTTTAACTCCGAACTGGAATTGTGGGCCATGCCGGTTTCCAGAGTCTACATGCCCGAGCCGGTCAAAACCGCCGAGTTGATCCAGGCCTATCTGGCGGCGGTGGGCATCAAAACCAAAATCGTGCGCTACGACTGGGGAACCTATCTGAGCAAAACCGCCAACGGCGAGGACGATATGTGTATGCTCGGCTGGCTGGGCGGCAATGCCGATCCGGACAACTTCCTTTACGGCCTGCTGTCCGCCGACACGGCCAAAACCCCGGGGGCTGCCAACGTAGCCCTATGGAAAAATGCCGAATTTACCGAACTGTGTCTCAAAGCCCAGCGGATATTCGACAAGGCCGAGCGCACCAAACTCTACCTTAAGGCCCAGGTAATTTTTCACGATCAGGCCCCCTGGGTGCCGCTGGCTCATTCGACCATTGTGCGGTGCTTCAGCAAGCGGCTGCACGATGTCCCGCTGCGGCCCAACGGGCTGAATTCTTTCCAGATGGTTTGGAAGGAGCAGTAACTAATTAACAGGCCCGGTTTTTTATGGCGATAGAAAGGGATCAAGCGACTCATGCCCTTGGGCTATATATTCAGACGCCTCGTGCAGCTGATCCTGATAATGTTCGGGGTCTCCGTTCTGGTCTTTCTGATGCTCAGGATGATTCCCGGAGACCCCGCCCAGCTTTTATTGGGCGAGTATGCCAGTCCGCAGGAATTGGTCCGTTTGCGGGCTCAGCTGGGTCTTGATCAATCCTATTTCGTCCAATACGGAATCTACCTCAAAAACATCCTGCAGGGTGATTTCGGAAACTCCGTCCGCACCGGAGCACCGGTGATCGGTGAAATCGGCATCCGTCTGGCGGCCACCCTCGAACTGTCGTTGGCGGCCATGGTGATCGCCACGGTGATGGGAATTGCAGCCGGCGTCATTTCGGCCGTCCGGCAGCACTCGATTTTAGATTACGGCGCCATGATTCTGGCCTTGATCGGTGTGTCCATGCCCATCTTCTGGTTGGGACTGATGCTCATCTATCTGTTGGCCGTCAGGTTCCCGATCCTGCCCATGATGGGCCGCATCAGCATGGGAGTCGAGATGCCGCCCGTGACCGGCCTGATTCTCGTCGACACCTTGATCGCCGGTCAATTCGGCATGTTTTGGGACGGCATCCGCCACCTGATATTGCCCTCTTTTACCCTGGCCACCATACCGATGGCCGTCGTAGCGCGCATCACGCGCTCTGCCATGCTCGAGGTTCTCAATAAAGACTATGTCCGCACGGCCCGGGCCAAGGGCATGACCGAAGCGGTGGTCATTCTGCGGCATGCGTTGCGCAATGCCTTTTTGCCGGTGGTCACCGTCCTGGGCCTCAACCTCGGCCTGCTGCTGGGCGGGGCGGTCCTGACCGAAACCATTTTCTCTTGGCCCGGTCTGGGACGCTATGTGGTGGATTCGCTGATGGGCCGGGACTACGCCGCCGTCCAGGGCTGCATTTTGATTTTCGCGGTTATGATGGCGTCGATCAACCTGGTGGTAGACCTCGTCTACGTTTTGTTGGATCCGAGGATTCGCGTTCATGACTAAATTTCAAGCGCTCCACGACCTGTTGCGCAACCGAAGTGCGGCGGTCGGCATGCTGCTTACCGCCATCATTTTGCTCGTGGCCATCGTGGGACCCGGCCTGGCGCCTTACGATCCCAACGCCCCGGTACCCCTGGAGCGCCTCAAAGGCCCCAGCGCCGCGCACTATTTCGGTACCGACAGCCTGGGCCGGGACATTTTCAGCCGTGTGATCTACGGCGCCCGTATTTCCGTCATGATCGGACTCATTTCGGTGAGCATCTCTCTGGTACCGGGAACGCTATTGGGCCTTTTGGCCGGCTATTTCGGAGGCTGGATGGACAGTCTGATCATGCGCCTGATGGATATGCTGCTGGCCTTTCCGGCCATTCTGCTGGCGATCTTTATCACCGCCATTCTGGGGCCCAGTCTGCCAAACACCATGATTGCCGTGGGGATCGTCTATATCCCGCACTATGCCCGCATCGTCCGCTCCAGTGTGCTGTCTTTGAGAGAACAGCTTTTTGTTCAGGCCGCCGCTCAGCTGGGAGGCAGCCACGCAAGGATTATCTTCTGGCACATCCTGCCCAACGCGCTGCCGCCCATCATTGTCTATGCCACTCTGGGGATGGGCACCGCCGTGCTGCAAGCCGCTGCATTAGGGTTTCTCGGTCTGGGCGCCCAACCGCCTCAGCCCGAATGGGGAGCCATGCTCAGCGAAGGCCGCCAGTACATCCAGCTGGCCCCCCACGTCGTCGCCTTCCCGGGCGCCGCGATTCTACTGCTGGTGCTGGGATTCAACCTGTTCGGCGACGGGCTGCGGGATGTGCTGGATCCATCTTTGAGGTCCCAATGAGCCGACCGATTTTGGAAATAAAAGACCTCAAGAACCAGTTCAAACCAGACAGGGGGTGGCCAAGGCCGTCGACGGAGTGGATCTGGCCATCGGCCGCGGCGAAACGGTGGGAGTGGTTTTTAACCACGATTACGGGCGTTGGCCCGACCGAATTGATCGCGGCTGCCTCCAGCCCGTAGGGCTTACGCCCCGGAGGGAAACCGCTCCCACAACATCTTAAAACTTTTCTCAGCTTCCCAAGAAGTTTCGTCTTTGATCAAACTGGCTGCTTTGCAGGCCAGCGGCAGCGCTGACATCTGAAACCCACCTGTACGAACGTCCCGATTTATGTGTAACAATTTACGATCTCTGCCCTCCGCAGCTTTTATTGACCTGCTGACTACCAGGCCATATATTATTTGACCACAACTCGGGCACAGACAAATTTAAAACACGAGAGAAAATGAATGGGTATTGCGACTGACATCATCCTTCTTATTATTGCGGCGTTTATTTGTGGTCTAGTGCTGCAGCGGCTCGGGCAACCCTTAATTATCGGCTATCTCGCTGCGGGAGTAATCTTGGGACCCCATACAGGGGGGCTTACGATCTCCAATATTCACGAGATTGAGCTGCTCGCCGAGATCGGCATTGCGCTGCTTCTGTTCGCCCTCGGACTTGAATTTTCTCTCAAAGATCTCAAGCCGGTTAAAGAAGTGGCGCTTATAGGCACACCGATCCAAATCGTCCTTACCATGGGCCTTGGTATCGGTATTGGACACTTGATGGGATGGAATTGGAAGCCGTCGCTATGGCTCGGTGCCCTTATTTCTGTTTCGAGCACCATGGTGATTCTCAAAACGTTGATGAACCAGGGCTGGTTGGGAACCCTTTCGAGTAAGGTGATGATCGGGATGCTCATAGTTCAGGATTTGGCGGTGATCCCGATGATGATCATTCTCCCCCAGCTGAACAATCCGGCGATGGGGCTGCCGGCTCTTGGTTTCGCAGCCCTGAAAGCCGGGGCGTTCATCATTGGGATGATCCTGCTCGGCACCAGGTTGTTGCCGCGCCTGATGGCACATATCGCCAAACTCGGCTCAAGGGAGCTTTTTTTGCTGGCAATCACCGCTATCGGGCTGGGGGTGGGTTATATAACTTACCTGGTAGGGCTTTCGTTTGCATTTGGCGCGTTTGTCGCCGGAATGGTGCTGAGCGAGTCGGACTATGGCCATCAGGCCCTAAGTGATATTATTCCGCTGCGCGATCTCTTTGGCCTGTTGTTTTTTACATCGGTCGGCATGCTCTTTGACCCAGCATTTCTATTAAATCATATACGGCAGGTGGTTATCCTGGTGCTGGCAGTCTGCCTGGGCAAGGGACTTATTTTCGCGCTGATAGTTCGAGTTTTCAAATATCGAAATGTAATACCCTTGGCCGTTGGGCTGGGCTTGTTTCAAATTGGTGAGTTCTCCTTGGTTCTCGCCAGGGTGGGGCTATCGACGAACTCGATTGGGAGTGATCTTTACTCTTTGATACTGACCACTGCTATCCTGACGATGGTTCTCACGCCTTTTCTCTCAGGCCAGACTGCAAGGATATACGCATTGAAAAAGAGGTGGTTCCGCCATGAAGCGCTCGAGTCATCAAACCTGCCCGATGCCGGAGTTGCCGGCCATGTTGTTATTGCCGGCGGCGGACGCGTGGGGTTTCAGATAGCCCAGATCCTGAAACGTTTGAACCTGCAGGTTGTGATCATCGAGCTTGATCACCGGCGGTTTGAACAAGCCAAGGAAGCTGGAATGGCGGTTGTTTATGGCGATGCCGGCCAGGAAATTGTTCTTGAGGCGGCCGGAATCAAAGATGCCTCGCTTCTGATCATGACGATTCCCGGACTTGTTGCGGCCAGATCGGTCCTAGTTCAGTCAAAGCGTTTAAATGAACGGCTCCAAATCGTAGCCCGAATATCCGGTCCGGATTATTTTGCCGTATTAAAGGAGTTGGGAGTCTCCCAAGCGGTACTGCCGGAATTCGAGGCGAGCCTTGAAATGACCCGCCAATCTCTTCTCCGTCTCCAAGTTCCACCGACCGAAGTTCACCGCTATACGGATACCGTGCGACAGGATCTTTATGCCCATTTGCTTAATAAAGGCGATGAATACCGAGTGCTTTCCCAACTCCGGGATGCCGAACAGCAATTTGATTTGCAATGGTTCCAGTTGGCTCCGGAGAGCACGATTGTTCATCGGTCGATAGGAGAGAGCGAAATACGAAGAAAAACAGGCGCCTCTGTCGTGGGCATTGTCCGGGAGGGGCAGCTTAAGCCGAATCCGCATGCGGATTTTGTTTTGCTGCCGCATGATCTGGTAGCAATAATCGGCAGTGATGGCGACCGGGTGGCATTTTGCCGTATGGCGGCATCTGCCGCCTGCAACGAGCATTGACAAGGGCCTGCAAAACCGTCAAGCAGCCGGCTTGTGCTTGAGAATTTCCTCGCGCGTCAATCCCTGCATCTCGTGAGGGAAGACCAGCCACTGGCCAGTGGAGCGCACGTAGTAGTCGGGCACCAGGGCGCTGCGATTCTTGGTGGGTTTGTAGTAGACGGTGGCGATGCGCATCTGTTCGGGGAGATTGCGGCGGCAGCGCCTCCCTTCGGGCGTCCGCGCTCCCCAGGCCGCTGGTCCAGGTCAGTCTGTCACATTGGGATTGCGTTCGCTGAACGCGGCACGCTGGTGCCAGTACGGATAGATCGGCAGGCGGCGGCTGGCGGCATCCAGTTTGGCGATATGCGCCTTGTCGAGTTGCCAGCCGATGGCACCCAGATTTTGCTTCAGCTGTTCTTCGTTGCGTGCGCCGATGACAACGCTGGCGACTGTCGGGCGCTGCGTTACCCAGTTGAGCGCGACCTGCGGGACGCTCTTGCCTGCCTCCTTGGCGACCTCATCGAGCGCGTCGATCACGTCGTACAAATATTCCTCTTCCACCGGTGGGCCGCCCGCCGCGCCGCCTTGCTGGATGCGTCCGTCGCCCGGCGCCTGGCCACGGCGCATTTTGCCCGTGAGCCGGCCCCAGCCCAGCGGACTCCAGGCCATGGTACCCAGGCCTTCGGACAGCGCCAACGGCATCAATTCCCATTCGTACTCCCGGCCGATCAGCGAGTAGTAGCCCTGATAGCTCACGTACCGGCCCAGGCCATAGCGCTCCGAGGTGGCCAATGACTTCATGACATGCCAGCCGGAAAAATTCGAGCAGCCGATGTAACGGATTTTGCCGGCCCGGATCAGGTCGTCCAGCGTGCGCAGGGTTTCCTCCACCGGCGTGAGCGCGTCGAACCCGTGCATGAAATAGACATCTATGTAGTCGGTGCCCAGGCGCTTGAGGCTGGCTTCGCACTGCTCGAGCAGGTGATGGCGCGAGGAGCCCTTGTCATTGGGGCCGGGCCCCATGGAGAAAGTTGCCTTGGTGGAGATCAGTACCTCGGAGCGTCTTCCTTTAAGCGCCTCGCCGAGAATTTGCTCGGAGGCGCCACCGGAGTACACGTTGGCGGTATCGAAGAAATTCAGCCCTGCTTCCAGGCAGATGTCGACAAGCCGACGAGCCTGCTGCGCTTCCGTGGTGCCCCACTTGCTGAACATCTCGCCGACGCCCCCGAAGGTGCCGGTGCCCAGGGTGAGTACGGGAACTTTCAGGCCGGAGCGGCCGAACTGGCGATATTCCATGATGGCTCCTTGAAGATTGGGGGATTATTTCCCGGCGCGGTGATTTCGCAGGATGGCGGCAAGCAGGCCGGGGAAACGCTTGTCGATTTCCGCCCGCCGCACGGTATTACGCATGGCGACGCCGATTTTCTGCGAGCGAATCAAGCCGGCCTTCCGCAGCACCTTGTGGTGGAAGGAAATCGTGGACGGCGGCAAGCCGGTTCAGGCTTCATTGCAGCTCATGCCCTCGCTGTCGATCAGCTTGGCGATAATCTCGCGCCGCGTGGGGTCGGAAAGCACGTACAGCATATTGAAGCACCCATCAAAGCAAACTTTACATATTCAAGTAATCATAGCCGGTTTTGCTGTCAAGATTAATTTTTACACCGGGAGTGCATTTTCAGGCCAATTCGAGTATAGCTCGCCGGTTTGCCTGGGCTGGAACTTTTTAAAGGTAGGATTCCGTCTTCGTTCTTTAGGCTTCGCTTTCAGCTACGACCCAACAGGTCGAACTACGCCGCGACAAGCCCATCGGATGCAGCACATCCATCAGGTAATCATCCGCGCCGGGCGATGAGGATTTATCATAGATGAGGAAGGACTCAGTTGGTCCGCCTCAGGTGGATTGGCTCGAGGAGGCGGTTTACGCTTGACATCCCACAAGCCCAGGCTTTTTGATGCGCATGGCGTGCGGTTCCTTGCTTAATGCCCGGATGGTCGATCTGTCTTGAACGCATTGGAAACGGCGCCCCTGCGGGCAATCCGTGATTGGGTGGTACCGGCCCCGGTGCGGTGCCCGGCCCGCAATCCAACGGGGTGTCAGGGCACTGCGGGAGGGTGCCGATACCGTTGGAATTTATCAGAGTGATGGTAACGAATCGAAGGAGAAACACAATTTGCAGAGGAGGCAGGAAATTTTTTCCACAAGATATAGGGTCAATCTCGAGAGATGGGGCCTCTGAAAGATTGATTCCAGTAGAAAACTACAGGATCTTCGACAGGAACTGCCGTGTGCGTTCCTCGCGCGGATGATTGAAGAAGGCCGCGGGTGTGCCTTCCTCGATGATCTTGCCGTCTTCCATCATCAGCACCCGGTCGGCGGCCTCGCGGGCGAAGCCCATCTCGTGGGTGACCACCACCATCGTCATGCCTTCTTGGGCCAGCGTTTTCATCACCTCGAGCACCTCGCCGACGAGCTCGGGGTCGAGTGCCGAAGTGGGCTCGTCGAAGAGCATCAGCTTTGGCTGCATCGCCAGCGCCCGGGCGATCGCCACCCGCTGCTGCTGGCCGCCGGAGAGCTGGCTGGGATAGGAATGCATGCGCTCGGCCAGGCCGACGCGGCGCAGCAGCTCGTGGGCGCTGTCAAGCGCCTGCTCCCGGGAGATCTTGCGAACATGGATGGGCGCCTCGATGACATTTTCCAGCGCCGTCATGTGGCCGAAGAGATTGAAGCGCTGGAAGACCATGCCGATCTCGGCACGACGGGCGCAGACCTCGCGGTCGCGCAGCTCGTAGATGCGCTCGCCCATTTGCTTGTAACCGACCATGTGACCATCCACCCACAGTCTGCCGGCATCGATCTTCTCGAGATGATTGATGCAGCGCAGGAAGGTCGATTTGCCCGAGCCTGATGCCCCCAGCAGGCACACCACCTCGCCGCGCTGCACCTCGAGGGAGATGCCCTTCAACACCTCGATATGGCCGAAGCGCTTGTATACCGCCTCGGCCTTGACCATTGGCGTCGATGGTGTCGGTGTTTGGGTGGCAGGGCGATCATTCATGGACTGGGCACTCCGGTGGAGAAACGGACAAGGAAACGGCGGAATTTTTGCAACGGGGTGGCCGGCAGGCTGCGGCTGGCGCCGCGGCCGAAATGGCGCTCGATGTAGAACTGGCCGATCGACAACAGCGTCGTCACCATCAAGTACCAGATGCAAGCCACCAAGAGCAGTGGGATCGTGCGGTAGTTGACCGAATAGATGAGCTGCACCGAGTAGAGCAGCTCGGTGACCGCGATGACGCTCACCAGCGAGGTGGTCTTGAGCATCGAGATGGTCTCGTTGCCGGTGGGCGGGATGATCACCCGCATCGCCTGCGGCAGGATGATGCGGCGCATCGTCAATAGCCGCGACATGCCCAGCGCCGAGGCCGCCTCGCTCTGGCCCTCGTCGACCGAGAGGATGCCGGCGCGGACGATCTCGGTCATGTAGGCGGCCTCGTTGAGCCCCAGCGCCAGGATGGCGGCGACGAACGGGGTAATCAGCGCGTTGGCGTTCAGGGTGAAGCCGCCCCAGCCGATGACCGGATAGAGCGCGGTGATGTTGAACCAGAAGATGATTTGCACCAGTACCGGGGTACCGCGGAAGAACCAGATGTAGAACCAGGCCGCGCCTGCCACCAGCGGATTGGGCGACAGCCGCATCACCGCCAACACGACGCCCAGAACGATGCCGATGGCCATCGAGATGACGGTGAGTTCGAGGGTGAGCACCAGGCCGTCCAGCACCCGCATCGAGAAGAAAAACTGCCCGACAATGCTCCACTCGAAGCGCGGATTGGTGGTAATCGAATACAGCGCCGCCAGCGACAGCAGCAGCACCATCGCCCCGGCGATCCACCGGCCGGTATGGCGCACCGGTATCGACTTGATCGGCTCAGGCGTTTCCGGCGGCAATGATCTTCTCCCATCGAGCGCTCATTGCGCTCATTTTATTGTCCTTTTCAACCATGAACAGATCCCGCGCGGCCGGACATGCCGCGCGGGATCGGGAATAACGGGAAGGGCAATGCCCGCTCCCCTTCATTTCCCTCGCGGTTTATTGCTCGGCGACATTAATCTTCGAGGTCTTCAGTGCCCCCTGGCTGATGCCCCACTTGTCCAGGATCTTCGCGTATTCACCGTTTTTCATCAGGTGCTCGACGGCGGCGCGCAGCGGCTCGGCCAGGCCCGAATTTTTCGGCACGACGATGCCATAGGGCACGTTGTTATACGCCTTGCCCGAGAGTTTGAATTGCCCATGGGATTCCTTGACAATCCACGCGGCCACCGGCGAATCGGCCATGCCCACCTGGGCGCGGCCACTGGCAATGGCGAGATTGGCGCCGTTCTGATCGGGAAAGACGGAGACGGTCACCGGACTCTTGCCGGCAGCGGTGCATTTCTTGCTCTGGGCATTGGCGTCATCGACCTGGATCGTGCCCTTCTCGATGGCCACCGTCTTGCCGCACAGGTCGGCGAGCCCCTCGATCTTCGGGCCACCATGCGCCTTCACATAGAAGGAGGTGCCGGCGACGAGATAGGTGACGAAGTCGACGACTTTCTCGCGTTTCTTCGTATCGCTGAACGACGGACATGCCCAGGTCATACTTGCCCGACTGCAGGCCCGGGATGATGCTGTCGAAGCTGGCGTTGACGAATTTGAACTTCACGCCCAACACCTTGCCGATGGCGTGACCGAGATCGACATCGGCGCCGACGACGGTCTTACCGTCCTTGCCGATGAATTCCATCGGAGCATAGCTGGCGTCGGAGGCCACGGTGAGCACGCCCTTGTCCTTGTATTTCGCCGGCAGACCGGCGGCGCTTGCGCTGGTGACGGTGACGGGGCGACCAGGGCCAGGGCCGCGCCCAAGCCGAGCGCGCGGCTGATCGAATGTTTCAACGATTGGCGAGTTTTCATAGATCCTCCTATAGGTTAAAGATAAGAACTTGCTTTTCCAGAGCGGATAAATCGAAATTCGCGAATTGTGTATCGGCTTCAGCTTCCGACTTCGCTCTCCGAGGTACGACGGGACAAGGCAGCTCAACAGATTAAAGCACCCATCAGAGCAAACTATACATACTCAAATAATCAAAGCCGGTTTTGCTGTCAAGACTAATTTTTTACGCCGGGAGTGTATTTTCAGGCCAATTCGAATAGAGCTCACCGGTTTACCTGGGCTGGAACTTTTTAAAGGATCGACTTGATAGATTTTCTGGATCAACCTTGCCCAATTTTGGCGGAATTCTTTGGGTGAAACCGTAGATTCAATCAGCGCGGAACTTGATCATCGGTGCCGGCCTTTTTTGCGTAACCAACTTGATTTATTAGAATGATATCCATAATAACGAACCATCTGTTCGCCCTTATTGGGGATATGGGTTGTTAATTGTGCTAACCAGTCCAGCGCGTCAAACGTTTTAGACGTTTTACCGTCCTTGGATGCATAGATCACTTTGGCAATTCCGTCTAATGAATCTGATGGCGCCACATACCTCATGCGCTCCTGTGAAAAAGATGCCCTGATAATATAACGTGCTAAATTTTCAAGACCTTCCTGATTGTGCGGCCAGATGGCTTTGTTGAAAGACTTGGCATTGTTTTAAACGAGACGTCCACCGGCTGTTATGCTTGGGCGCTGCTATCAAACCATTTCATTTGTTGCTGAGGACCGGTCAAGCACCGATTGCCCATGTGACGGGACTCGTGATGGAAAACATCGAATTTTCCGAATCATGTTGCTGCATGTCGGCCGCCGGATAATTTCTACGGCTAATCCGTTTTTCAGAAACCCAGATATGCCTCCCGCACTTTCGGATCCTTCTCCAGGTCCTTGCCCGTACCTTCCTGAAAGATCCTGCCGTTTTCGATGACATAGCAGTAGTCGGCGATCTTCAATGTCTGGTGGACGTTCTGCTCCACGAGAAAAATTGTCAACCCTTCTTTGTGGAGTTCTTTGATCACATTGAACACCTCCTGGACCAGTATCGGTGCCAGGCCCAGGCTGGGTTCGTCAAACATGATGAAATCGGGGCTCTGCATCAGGCCGCGGCCAATGGCGACCATCTGCTGCTCGCCGCCGGAAAGGGTCTCGGCCAGTTGCTTTCGCCGCTCTCCCAGCCGCGGAAAGATGTCATAAACCTTTTCCAGGTTCTTCCGGCGATTTTTTTTTGACCGAGGCAGGTAGGACCCCACGATGAGGTTTTCCTCCACGTCCATTTTGGGGAAGAGCTGGCGCCCCTCCGGCACAAGCGTAATGCCCAGATTCACGGTGTCGTGAACCGGCAGCGTCGTGATATCCTCTCCTTTGTAGAGCATTTTCCCCGCGGTTGCGTGCTGAAGGCCGCAGATCGCTTTCAAGGTCGTGGTTTTACCGGCGCCGTTTGCGCCCAGAAGGGCCACGAGCTTGCCGGGCTGGACCGAAAAGGATATATCCCACAGGGCCTGCGTTCCGCCGTAATGTACCGATACATCGTTAACGTCGAGAATGTTCATTCAGCTTCCTCCCCCAGATAGGCTTTGATGACTTCCGGATTCTTGGCCACTTCGGCAGGCGTGCCCAGGGCGATCTGTTTGCCGAAGTTGAGAACCGCCACCCGGTCGCTGATGTTCATGATCACCCGCATGATATGCTCTACGATGAGGATACTGATGCCGCTGTCCCTCAGTTTCAAAATGAGCTGAATGGTCAGGTCCGTCTCGGTGGGATTCAGCCCCGCCACCACCTCATCCAGCAGCAGCAGGGAAGGCTCGAGTGCCATGGCCTTGCTCACTTCCAAGCGCTTGCGGCTTGCCAGGGGGAGGCTGGCCGCCGACATGCGGGCCCGATCCGCCAGTCCGGTGAATTCCAGAATCGACCAGGCATGTTTTTCGGCGTCGGGCCGGCGAGGATGACGGGAAAAAGCGGCGATGACGACGTTTTCCAGCACCGTCAGACCGGGAAAGGGCTTGACCACCTGGAACGTGCGGCCGATGCCGAGCGTGGCCAATTTGTATGGCGGACGGCCGCTGACATCCACCCCTTTGAAGAGAATGCGGCCCCGTGTGGGAGCGAAATAGCCGCTCACCACGTTGAAGATGGTCGTCTTGCCGGCGCCGTTCGGTCCGATTAGGCCGACGATTTCCCCTTTCGACACCTCAAAAGAGACATTGTCCACAGCGTGGAGTCCGCCGAATGTTTTGGTGATCGAATCGAGTTGCAGGATGGCGTCAGACATGTTCCGCTCCTCCTTTTTCCGCCTTGAAGTCGGCCGGCGCGTCGTTTATTCCCACCCCTTTCTTTAGGGCCTTTTTCCCGCCGGCGTACCCGGTGAGGGTGCCCCAAAGACCGTTCGGCAGAAAGACCACCGTCAAAGCGATCATGGCCCCGAGAATGATAAGGTAAAGGACCTGGTATTCGGAGAGGTAGGCCCAGAAATAGGTCTTGAAGGCATAAACCAGAACGGCGCCTATCGCCGGTCCTATGAGGGTGCCCAGGCCGCCGAAAACAGCCATGACCATGGCCTGATCGGTGACGATGTCGGCCAGTACCGAAGCCGGATCGATAAAGGTGATCCAGTAGGCGTAGATCCCCCCCAACACGCCGGCGGGCACTGCCGAGAGCGCAAAGGCTTTGGTTTTGATAAGGGCCGGGTTCAGTCCCAGTGCCATGGCGCCGGATTCGTCCTCCCGCATGGCCTTTAGCTTCAATCCGAAGGGGGCCCGCTCCAGCAGAAACCAGAGCAGGAGAAAGGTGGCCGCGACTACTATGAGCATCAGATAATAGAAAAAATTGGGGTGTAGAAAGGGCGGCAGCCGCATGCCGTCTGGACCGCCGGTGATGTTCATCACCAGCGCGACCTGCATAACGGCCAACTGCAGGGCCCAGGTGGCGATGGCGAAATAGGCGCCCTTCAGGCGAAGGGTGGGTACTCCGGCAATCACCGCGGCGGCGGCGGCGGCCAATCCCGCCGCGGGGAGTGTGGCGGCGAAGGTCCAGCCGTATTTCATCATGAGGATTGCCGTCACATAGGCGCCGATGCCGAAAAATGCGCCGTGGCCGAAATTGAGGTAGCCGGTGTAACCGGCCATGACGTCCCAGGTGATGGCCATGCCGATCCACATGAAGCATTCGGTTACGATGCGCAGTACAAAGGAATCCTGTGTGAATCGTGGGATGATCAGTAGTACCGCCATGATCAGGCAGAAAATGAGGGTCTTTTTGTTTCGCATGGCTATACCCCCCTCCCGAACAGGCCCTTGGGTGATGCGAGCAGCACTGCGTAGAGGATGACGAAGACGGCCAGCAGTGTGTAGCCCGGATTGAAATAGATGAGGAAAAAGGACTGGACCAGCCCCAGCAGGATGGCGGCCCAGGGTACTCCCGAAAGGTAACCCATCCCGGCCAGCACCACGATGAAAAACGACATTACCGTGTATTTCGCCCCCATTTGGGCGCTGATCGAAAAGGTGCAGCCGATGAGCACCCCGGACATGGCGCTGATGCCGACGTAAATGCCGTAGACCCAACAATTGGTCCGCTTGGCGTTGATACCCATGAGCCCGGCGGCCTCCTTGTTCTGGGCCAGGGCCCGCACCGCCAGCCCAAAGTCAGTTTTTTTGAGAAGCAGGTTGAGCAGCACGGTGACGATCAGGGCGTACACCAACCCCACAAGTCGTATGGTCGGAATGGTCACGAAGAAATCCCCCCACTCCAGGGAAAGGGAGTCGGCGGACAAGTTCGACGGAATGGACCGACTGTAAAAACCGAAGGTTGTCAGGCCCAACCCCTTGAACATAAGGGCCAGACCGAATGTGAAGACAAGGGCCATAAGGAGCGGGTTTCCCTTTTTGCCGCTCAAGACTCTGTGGATGACCGGCTGGAACAAATACCCGACAAGCCCGAACCCTACGAAGACCACCGGCAGATAGAGCAGGGGTTCGATCCGGGTCCATTGGCTGAGATAAAATCCCAGAAACGCCCCCAGCATGATCCATTCCCCAACGGCAAAATCGATGATGTGCATGACGCCGTATGCCAGGGAAAATCCGATGGCGATGGTGATGTAAATGCCGCCGATCAGCAGTCCGTCCACAATGGCCTGGGGTAATAAAACGAGCATGGCTGCCTCCCTGAGATGGATGACGGCCGGTCGCGGGCGAGGCCCGCGGCCGGCCTTTATCTGTCAAATCGGACGGACGGCGATTACCGTTGATCCCAAGGCTTCATGGGATAAATCGGTTTCGCTTCCGCATCCTTTGCCGGCCCCACGATCACGGTTTTGCCGTTCTGGATCTGGATCGTAAGAGGAGTGATACCAATGTTGGCGTGATAATATTGCCCCTCGTCGGCGAACTTGAGCCGACCGTAGAAGGTCTTCACGTCGAGTTCCTCCAGCGCTTTCACCAGGGCGGCCTTGGCTTCGTCGGACAGCGGCGGCGCGGCCTGAATCTTCATCAGAGCCGCCTGGAAAGCGAGGCCCGCGGTGGAGGAACCGGCTTGGGTGTAGTCCGCCGGCACGCCGAAGGCGTCTTCCGCTGCTTTGGCGTAGGTAGCGGCATCCTTCCAGAGCAGTTCGGCTTCGGTGTGAACCGTCGACGTCCAGACCGAACCGCCGAAGACGCCATCGGCATCCGCGCCCAAGGCTTCCACGAAGGCCGGCTCGGTCACGCCGTAATGCATGAGCAGGGCCTTGGGGGTGTAGTTGATCTGACGCAGGGATTTGACCATGTTGATCAGCTCCTCGTCATGGCCCCCGAAGGCCACCAGGTCCGGCCGCAGCACCTTGATCGCCGACATCAAGGGGGTCAGGTCCTGTCCGGTGGGAACGATGTTGAACTTACGGACTTTGATGCCCTTTTCCTCGGCGGCCGCCTTGAACGCCTCGGCGGTGGCCTTGGAAAAGGTGTCGTTTGAGCCCAGAATAACGGCTGTTTGGGGCGGAGGCGATAAATTTTTGATGGTGTCGATGGGGGTGGCGCCGGTGAAGTTGACCGGCGGAATGGTGCCGAATGTATATTTGAATTTTTGCTCCCAGATAAGCGGCGACTCGGCGGAACCGGTGATCATCGGTATCTTGTATTTTTCCAGCACCGGCGCCGATGCCAGGGTCACCCCCGAGGAATAGGGGCCGAGCACGAAATCGACCTTTTCCTGGGTGGCCAGCCGTTCGGCCCCGGAAGCGCCCTGATCCGGCTTGGACTGGGCGTCGGTGTAAAACAACTGTACCTTGTAGCGCTTCCCGCCAATTTCGATGCCGCCCGCGTTGTTGACCGCCTGGGCCCAGAGGTCGTATCCGCGCTTGGTAACGTTGCCGCCCGTGGCCAGATCGCCGGAAAGGGACGTGATAACGCCCACCTTGTAAAAATCCCTATCCTGCGCCAGTGCGGGGCCCGCCGCGATCAGGGCCAGTATCATGACTGTCAGAAGTCCGCGTTTCATAATGTCCTCCTTACTGATTAGATGGGTTTGATGGAATGGTATCGTCCAATGTGCCATGAATGCTCTCGCAAGAAGCATGTCTTAGGTTTGATGGTATTTATTTTCAAGGTTGCCGGCGGCCGATCCGGGCAAAACCGCTTCGATTCGGATGGGATGTGGGTCCTTTGGGGCAGAAAATGGCGGATCAGGGGCAAAAGGCACTCCCGGCGCTCCCGTAGCGGGGGCATCCGCAAGGGGATGACATTGAGCCGGTAATAGAGATCGCGGCGAAAATCCCCCGCCTCGGCCATTGTCTCCAGGTTCCGGCTGGTGGCGGCCAGGATTCGGACATCGACCCGGCGGCCGGCCGTGGCGCCTACTCGAGCGACCTGTCCGTCCTCCAGGAACCGGAGCAGCTTCACCTGGGAAGACAGGGGCAGTTCGGCAATCTCGTCTAGAAACAAAATGCCGCCGTCGGCCAGTTCGAAATAGCCGGGTTTGCCGCTTCTGTTCGCGCCGGTGAAGGCCCCTTTTTCGTACCCGAACAGCTCCGATTCCACCAGAGACTCCGGAATGGCGCCGCTGTTGATCTTGATCATGGGTTGATCGGACCGTGCGGAGTGCTTGTGAATGCGATCCGCCACCAATCCCTTGCCGGTTCCCGATTCTCCCAGAATCAATGCCGTGGATTCGACTTTGCTCACCTTCAGAAAGATAAGAAGTTGCTTTTCCAGAGCGGATAAATCGAAATTCGCGAATTGTGTATCGGCTTCGGCTTCCGACTTCGCTCTCCGAGCTACGACGGGACAAGGCAGCTCAACAGATTGAAGCACCCATCAGAGCAAACTATACATACTCAAATAATCAAAGCCGGTTTTGCTGTCAAGACTAATTTTTTACGCCGGGAGTGCATTTTCAGGCCAATTCGAATATAGCTCACCGGTTTGCCTGGGTTTGAAAGTCACCAAACGACTGAACGGCGACCGCAGCACCGGCTTTGGCATCGTCATAGGGTACGGCTTGAGCCAAATAAAGTTTTTAGGCCTAACTCCCGATGAATAGTCTATGAAGAGTTCATTGCCAATGGTTTTTCGATACCACGTATTTATCGGAGTCGGCCTGGCAGCTCTATCTTTATTTGTTTTTACAATATCCTGCGCCTCAAATCGTAAACAGCCGGCCGCCGCAGCCCCAACTATGAGCCGGGCTGCAAAAGCGGCAGGACACCCGCGAAGCGGCAGCGTGGAGCAGCGCATCCTTGAGGAATATAACCGCTGGAAAGGAACCCGCCACCTACTGGGTGGAACCGGCGGTGACGGCATCGACTGCTCCGGGTTTGTGAAAGCTGTCTACCAGGACGCCTTCGACATCATACTGCCTCGTACGACAAAAGCGCAGGTACGCCAGGGCAAACCGGTCCCCTTGGGTGATCTCCGGCCCGGCGATCTCGTATTTTTTAACCCGCCGAATTTTCCGCGCCACGTCGGTATTTTTTTAAACCGCTCTCAATTCGTACATGCCTCCAAAACCAAAGGCGTCACCATATCCAAAATCGATGCCGACTACTGGCTTAAGTATTATTGGACCGCACGCCGTATATTGCCTGCCTCTCAAACACCTTAAAATTCACTATTCTCACTTTCTTTGTGGATAGCAAGAATCGGGTGGACCGTCCTTCCGAATGTAAATATATTCACCTAAAAATTAACAGTAGAAATTATAGGAAATTGAGGTGAAAGTCATGAGTTCGATGAAACCATCCGAGTGGGCAATGCTGGTGGTGCTTTCCGTTTTCTGGGGCGGCTCCTTCTTTTTCATTGAAGTCGCGCTGCGCGGATTTCAGCCCTTTGCTATCGTCTTTTTGCGCGTGGTTTTGGCGGCAATCATATTAACAGTCGTGGTATATCTAACCGGCCGACGCCTGCCGTCTTCACCCGGGGTGTGGGGTTCCTATTTTGTCATGGGCGCCCTGAACAACGCGATTCCCTTCAGTTTGATTGTCTGGGGACAGACGCTTATCGACAGCGGGGTGGCGTCGATTTTGAACGCCACGACTCCGATTTTTACGGTGCTGCTGGCTCATTTTATGACATCGGACGAGCACCTGACGTTTCGAAAAATGATGGGGGTATTGATCGGCTTTTGCGGAGTCTATATCATGCTGCAGCCCGAGCTCAAAGATGGATTCAGCTGGCACGGGCTGGGCCACGTGGCCGTCCTGGGCGCCGCGGTTTCCTACAGCCTGGCCGGCATATTCGGCAAACGCTTTAAAAAAACATCTCCCGTGGTCAACGCAGCGGGCATGCTGATTTGCTCCAGTGTCATCATGCTCCCGCTGGTGCTTATGACCGGCGCCCTGGGTTTGTCCCGGCCGGCCGCGGCCGCCGTTGCTGCCGTATGCGGCCTGGCGACTGTGAGTACCGTCGTGGCCTACCTGCTCTATTTTCGGATTCTGGCCTCTGCCGGCGCAACCAACGTATTGCTGGTCACCTTTCTGATACCGGTCAGTGCGCTTCTATTGGGGGTCGGGGTGCTGGGGGAAGTCATCCATCTGCTGGAATATGCCGGTATGGGATGCATATTTGCAGGGCTCATGGTTATCGATGGGAGAGTTCTGAGTCGGATCAAAAACAGTGTCGCCGGCCGGCAAAAAAAACGCTCATTTCGCCATATGGACCCTGATGCGGCTAAAATCGAGGAAGGCCCGGCTTCGCCGGCGGCTGAATTATTGCTGCGCTTCAAAAAGCGTCGAGGGGTGAAGCTGCAGTAAACTTTCCTGACCCGGGAAAGCCAAAATAGTGGATGATTCGGTCGAACGGCCTGTCGCTAATCCGGAATCTTTTTTGTGCCGGTCCACTTGCGAAACCGTTCGATCTCCTTTTTGAGCTGATCGGCTACCGGGGATGCATGGGAAGCCGCCAGGCTCTTATACATCTCGATGGCTGCCTCGGACAGCTTGTCTTGGGCCCTTAGAATAAAGACGGGTTCGTCTTTTCCTATTTTCGGTATTTCGATTTTGCCGTACTTGCTTGATATCGCCATTTTTCCCTCCTTTTGTGCAGAACTTACCTTAAATATAATTTTCGATTCAACCAAGTAAACAGGGTATACCTTAGTATTTAAAAAATGACCTGTTTTTTCACCGTTTCATCGCTTTACCGTTTCGCCGGTTCAACAGTCAAGCACCTTTGCCAAACGGGCAATGCGGGTGCGAACACTGCTCACAATCCTTGCATAGGCCCCCATGACCCAATAATGCCAGCTCGACCTTGCCAATTTTTTCGCCGGCTAGAATGCGGGGCAGCACCAGGTCCAGTACCGTGATGCGATGATACATACCGCAGGCCGGCACCCCCAGCAGGGGGACATCCCCGATGGAGGCCACCAGGAACATGGCGCCGGGCAGCACCGCCGAGCCGTAGTGCATTTCCGTCGCCCCGGCCAGGCGGATTCCCTGGCGGGTGACATCATCCGGATCAACGCTCATGCCGCCGCTCAGCAACAGCAAATCACAGCCGCGCTCCAACTGGGTTCGAATGGCGCTGCTGATAATGGCAGGGTCATCCGGGGCAAACGCCAGAGCTTCCACCATGCTGTTCAGAGCGGTCACTTTTTCAGTGAGAATCGGTGCAAAACGGTCTTCGATCAAACCGTGATAAACCTCATTGCCTGTAATGACCAGCCCCACTTTGGCCCGTCGCAGGGCCTTGACCGACAGGGTGGCACCGTTTTGCTGCGCGATGGCTGCCGCCCGTTCAATCGGAGCGCGCTTCATTATCAGGGGGATGGCCCTTGTCGCGGCCACCAGCTCTCCCTCTTTGACCAGGGTGTGGTTGTGAAGGGTGGCACACATGACTTCATCGACCATATTGAACGCCGCCAGTGATGTGGTGTTGACGGTGAAAAGACCGTCTTTTTCGGCCAGAAGCTTGATTTTGCCCTCCCGGGGGGCATCCTGCCAGACAATTCCCTCTCCGGCCAGTCCGGCAGCTAAAACGGCCGCCGCTTCGTCTTCATGAATTTCATCCTCGGCCAGGTCGATCTGATAAAGATGATTTTTACCCAGCTTTTGCAGGTGGCAGAGGTCATCATTGCAAACCGTATGTCCTTTTAAAAAAGCCGGTCCCTTGAACTCACCGGGACGGATCTCGGTAATATCATGGGCCAGTTTGGTACCGACAGCATCTTCTAAATTAATTTTTTTCAGCACGGTTCCGACTCCTTTCAAATTAAAGGGCAACGGGCAAAGAGCAGGGGGTATAGCGCAAGAGCCATAAGCCCCTAGCCGATTACCTGTAATCAGATCGATTTTATTTCGGCCACCAATCAGACAATCAACCGGTCAACTCTTTTTCAGACCAGCATGCGTTTACGGCTTTCGGTGCCGGCTTTGCATTCCGATCGCCGTCGACGACGGCTTGGGAGTTTTTTTCAGGCCTCCAATTCATATCCGGCCAGCTGACCTCGCGCGCATTTGAATAATAGGTCCCTTCAGCACAGGGCTTGCACAGCCGGCGGCCGTCCTTGATCACCTCGCGGTGGTCTCGCACGACCTGGCCGCATTGATCGCAAACCACCTTGCTGCGCGTAGGGCCGGGCAGATCAAACTCATCGACCGCTACCTGCACCTGCTGCACCCGAAATAAGACGCTGTCCGGCATGCGCTTGTAAGCTTCAAGCTGCTGAGGGTATTTTTGTTCTATTTCCGGGGCATAGACCGCTGCCAGGCTGCGGGCCTCCTCGGTGGATATCACCCTGAACGCCTTGCCGGTTTCGAGATTTAAAAAAGTGGCCGCCATGATACCGTAATCTGCAAATTTAAGGGAGCGGCGTCCCAATCTGACACCGGTGGCATGGGCGACGGCATCGGCCGTGCAGCGGTCCATCTCCACATATACGATGAGTTTCTTTATTTGATCGCGGCGGGTGGGTTCATCCAGGCCGATGAGTTTGCACCCCAGCATGGCCATACGCACGCCGACCACCTGTCCCGGGCAGAGGTGCCCGTGGGCGGCGGCCGAGCTTTTTAAAAGGGATTCGAAACTTTGCATACTTAAATCATTTCAGATTATTTCAGGCATTTCTTTGACAGCCGGTCTTCAGAGGTCAAAATCCCCCCCACTTCGTTACTGATAGATCACCGGTAAAGCAAATTTCCTTATGTTAATGTTAACATAACAAACGACAAAAAAAATTACCAGCGATTTGACGGTGGATCTTTAAATAGCATAGATTTATGTGTCTGTAACGTTAAAATTTTCACAGTTAGACCTCCCGGGCGATCCCGCAAGAAATCACAGGGCCGTATTGACCGTGTGGGTGCGTAAGGATTGAGCGGGATTCGAAAGGTGGGCCGCTTGACCTTATTTTAGATATGCGATTTTAATTGCGGCGTCAATTTCTTATATGATAAAAACAGAGTTAAATTTACAGCAATTTAACTGCGCATCGAATCGATCCTTAAACGTGTCGAAAGAAGTCTCGTAACAGATCAATACAAATTCAAGGATCATGCCGTAAACTTCAAATCCCGGACCCGCAGGGTGCGCGCGGCCGATGTTAAGTTGACCAAAACTGAATTCGAACTGCTGGATGCGGGACACTCGATTTAGAGGGCGAAATGGTAAAACTGGGTTTAAGATCGAGTCATTGGATCGTTGATGATGACGGCAATATCATTCTCGGCAAAGGTCGCGCCGAAATCCTGGCCAACATTGAAAAGACCGGCTCCATCAACCAGGCCGCCAAAGTCATGCAAATGTCCTACAAAGGCGTCTGGAGCAAGATAAAGGCCACCGAAAAACACCTGAACGAAAAAATCGTGCATGCCGACCGCCAAGAGGGCACTCGCCTGACCCGCTATGGCAAGGAACTGCTGGAAAAATACAAGTTTTTGGAAAAAAAGTGCATGGCCGCGGATGACAAAATTTTCAGCAAAATATTTGGTTAACAGGAAAGGAATTTTTATTTGCCTGAAAGGCAATAAAAATTTAGCTCCCAATTGGGATGTTACAACTTTTACATTTCCGTCGCTTGACAAATACAACGATTTTCTTTATTAGCTTCGTATAATAGACGATGAGCGAACATCTCCATTTTACCGGCGCGATCTACTTATTAATATTTCCGCCGGTGATGCGGACTGCCTGCATTTTTAAACTGCAGAAATAAACTGCCGGTTAGGAGGGCCTATGAACGAAGCCGACCGTGCATCGCAGGGGAAAAAGCCCGCCTGGCGAAGAGCGATTAAACCCGTCGTTCTCATCGGAATCGGTATTATCATCGCTTTTCCGTTATTCAGCATGACTTATTACACCATGGTGCGCACATCGACGCCGCAATTTTGTGCCAGCTGCCACGAAATCCAATCCGCCTACAACACCTGGAAAACCTCCACCCACGTCAACAATGCCCAGGGCTTTGTGGCCGACTGCATGGACTGCCATTTGCCGGCTCCCCACGACACCTTTAATTTTTTCTATCAGAAGACGCTGCACGGCATCAAAGACGTATTCGTGCACTTCATGCAGGGCGAATACGATCGCAAAAAAAATCGTGAAGCGGCCTATGCTTCTTTTAAGAATGAACAGTGCATGAAGTGCCACCGCAATCTGCTTTACATTCCGGATAAGCGCGGCGCCATGCTGGCGCACCGAACCGTCGTCTACCCGCGGCCGGGTTATGAAAAAAAATGCGTGGACTGCCATCGTCCCCTGGTTCATATCCCGCGCCAAATTTATGACTACAAACAATTCGGCTGACTGATATAAATGCCTAAATTGTCTAAAATGCCCGCTAGTGCCCTGCATGGCAGGCGGGATCGTCGATATTGCATTCCAAGTCCTAAGAAAGGGGGGCAGAGTATGAAAAGGCTTTTTTATATCGTCGCGCTTACGGCTGCAGCTGCCGGCATGACGGCAACCTGGACCAGGGTCGCCGCTGCCCAAAGCACGGGAAATTTTCCCAAAGACAAGGAGTTTCGCATTGTGCGCAGCATGCCGCCGCAGGCGGTCGCCTGCCTGGAATGCCATAAGGCGGAACATCCCGGCATTTTCGACGACTGGGCCCAGAGCCGGCATGCCAGCGCCAACATTACCTGCTACGACTGCCACAAGGCCGAAGAGTTTGATCCGGACGTCAGCCAGGAGCACTATAAGCAGTATGAGCGCTCCGATACAAAATACGGCACCCGGGAATACAAAGTGCCGGTGACGGCGGCCGTAAGCCCCAAGGATTGTTCCCGCTGCCACCCGGATGAGGTGCTGGAATACAGCCGGAGCAAACATGCCAATACCCTGGAGATCATCTGGAAAATCGATCCCTGGCTGAACAAGGGCATGAACAGCGATCTCGAAAGGACGACCGGATGTTACGTGTGTCATGGTACCATTCTAAAACAAAAAGAGGGTGCCTTGGATCCGGCGACCTGGCCGAATGCGGGCGTGGGGCGGCTTAATTTCGACGGCAGCAAGGGCAGCTGCACCTCCTGCCACACGCGGCACCGCTTCGCGGTCATGGAAGCGCGCAAACCGGAGGCCTGCGGCCAGTGCCACCTGGGACCCGATCATCCTCAGATCGAAATCTATATGGAATCCAAGCACGGCGATATTTACACGGCGCACGGCAACTCCTACAACTGGAATGCCGCCCCGGGCACCTGGACACCGGGGGTCGACTACCGCGCGCCGACCTGCGCCGTCTGCCATATTTCGGGCGCCGGCCCGGTGCTGACAAGCCATGACGTTACCGAGCGGCTGGCCTGGGAAACCCAGGCGCCGTTGACCGTTCGACCCAGTGATTTCAAACCCTTTCCCGCCAAGACGAATTACGAAGTCGAGCGCAAAAAAATGAAGGCCATTTGCCTGCAATGCCACGGCGACACCTGGGTGAACGGCCATTTTGTCAGACTGGATGAGGTCGTTGCAGAATACAATGACGTTTACTACCAGCCGGCCAAAAAGATGCTTGATGATTTATATGCCAAGGGTTTGCTGGACAATACCAAATACTTTGACGAGCGCCTGGAATGGGAGTTTTACGAGTTGTGGCATCACGAAGGGCGCCGGGCGCGTTTCGGCGCCGCCATGATGGCGCCGGACTACGCCTGGTGGCACGGCTTCTACGAGTGCAAAAAACGCTTTATTAACTTCTTTGAGGAGGCCGATAACCTGATCAAGCACAACCAGAAGGCCTATCGGGCCATGGATTTTCCGGCTGCCACGGGCAACACCAAGCGGCCGGTAGAATTATTTCCGGAATAGCCAAAAGCCCTCTTGCCAAACAGCTCTTTAAAAAAACTTCGCTCCAAAAAGCTTTGGAGCGGAGTTTTTCTATTTTAAACCGTGTACGCAAGCCTATTTCAGAATCGAGACCGTGAAACCACTGCTAATTATTCCGCGCTTTCTTCAATCTTCAAGGAACAACCTAAGATTGAAAGCACTGTTTTTGGGGACGGATTAATCAAGCTTTTGTTTTTATATCCTCAGGTGCCCGGCGCACGGTCCAGGGTTGACGATAACTAAATCAATGGGTAAGAATACAAGGGTAGGCGTTAGTCGGAAACACATATGATACCGCCAAAATTTTTTATGCAAATCAGCGACTAGGGGCAGAGCGTGGTCTCGGCCCCTCCCAGGGGCCTGCCTTGTACCCCCAGCTCTGCTGGCGGTCGCTGATTTATCAGGAAAATAATCGAAAGGGATAAGTATTTTTGCAGTTCATTTTAACTCTCGTTTATTTGATCTTTTTTTTGTCGGGTGCGGCCGCCCTGATGTATGAAGTGGTTTGGGTTCGTTCACTAAGCCTTATTTTCGGTGGAACCCACCTGGCCGTGACCAGCGTTTTGTCTGTTTTTATGGGAGGTCTGGCGCTGGGTAGTTTTTTAATCGGCAAGCGTGTCGATGCGGTCAAAAACCCGTTAAGATTATACGGCTTGCTGGAAATCGGCATCGCCCTGTCCGCCGTAATATTCATTTTTTTGATGAAAATTTATCCCGCGATATATATCGTTTTGGTGCAGGGGAAGGAAAATGCGGGTTTATATCTTATATTCATCCGGGTCTTGTTTGCCTTGACCGTCTTGATTTGGCCCACAACCCTGATGGGTGGGACGCTTCCCCTGCTGACGCGGTTTGTTTCAAGCCGCCCTGAAAAGCTCGGGGGACAACTATCCTTCCTTTACGGATTTAACACCCTGGGAGCCGTTGTCGGTACGGCAGCAGCCGGCTTTTGGCTGCTGCGATTTTATTCAGTCAGCACAACGCTCTATATCGCCATTCTGATCAACAGCCTTATCGGGATTCTGAGCATTGTGATTGCGCCTAAGGCATCGATCGCGCCGGACCGTTTAACAATGGGTCCGAATTATGCCGATTTGAACGGCGTTGGTAAAACTTTGCACCAGGCAGCAACACCCAGCGAACTCGAGATCCGATTTCCATTCAGGGTCGTTTTCCTGGGGATTGGAATCAGTGGTTTTTGTGCGCTGGGCTATGAGGTGCTTTGGACCAGAATCCTTACTCTAACCATCGGTACGAGTGTTTACGGCTTTACCATCATGCTGGTGGCCTTTTTGACGGGCATCGCTTTTGGCAGCAAAGCCTACGGGCTTTTACAAAAGTTGCTGCCCTCTAAGGCTATGGGTACGAAAAATCAAATTGTCGGGTTCGGTTTGGTACAGGGCAGCATAGGTGTTTGCGCCCTGGTTATAACGTATTACGTGCGCGATCTGCCGGTCAACTCTATTAACCTGTATGAATTTTTTGTGGGCCGGGGATTTGAGGTATTTGCTGCCCGGCAATGGGCGAATCTGACCCTCGCCTTTTCTTATATGGTTGTGCCGGCTTTCTTTATGGGTCTGGCCTTTCCGATCGCAGGCAGCGTGAATGCCATATATAGAAAGAAGGCAGGCCATGCGATTGGAGATGTACTGGCAGTCAATACAGTAGGTGCGATTTTCGGGTCGGCAGTGAGCGGATATTTCCTGATATATATCTTTGGCATCGAGCGCTCCCTCCAGCTCTTAACCGTTCTCAATATCGGACTGGGACTGCTGGTAATGTTGAGTATTCGGAACATCAAACTGCTGAATCGGGGAGTGGTTGCGCTGACGGCGGCCGTCCTGGTGCTGCTGATTCTGCGTCCCAATTTTATGAGAATGTGGGACGCGGAATTTTTTGCTATATTCCAGAACAATCTGCCCGATGCCTACGACACCCTTGCGAAGAAACGGGACGCCGTTGAAAATACCAACGTTCTCTTTTATCGTGAAGGTGTCGATTCGACCATCAGCTCCATCAAGATCAAGGGCGGGATTCAAGCATTGCTGGTAAACGGGAAAGTCGTTGCGTCCTCGTCCGCGCAGGACCGCCAATGCCAACTGACCCTGGGGCATCTGCCGATGCTCTTGCACAAAGATCCTCGTAAAATACTTGTCATTGGATTAGGTACCGGTATGACGCTGGGAGCAGTTTCAGTCCACCCAAATCTTGAGGAATTGACTCTGGTGGAAATTGAGCCCAATGTTATCGGAGCCGCCAGAACCTTTGCAAATTTTAACAACCACGTACTGGAAAATCCCAAACTGCAGATTGTATTTAACGACGGGCGGAATTTTTTA
Organism: uncultured delta proteobacterium; assembly: GCA_963769935.1. Lineage (GTDB taxonomy): Bacteria > Desulfobacterota > Desulfobacteria > Desulfobacterales > JAFDCJ01 > JAFDCJ01. The sequence goes on from CAVYNY010000017.1 coordinate 108,037, forward strand.
ACGACCACCAAAAACAAATATGATGTGATTACCGCCGATCCGATTCATCCATGGACCCAGGGCTCGGGATATCTTTATACGGCCGAGTATTTTAATTTAGCCTCGCAACATCTTCTCCCCGGGGGCATCATGTGCCAGTGGCTGCCGATTTATGAGTTGAGCGTAGCTGATCTCAAGTCTGTCACCAGAACCTTTGCCCTGAGTTTTAGGTATACCATGGCCTGGATGACCCAGTACGACGCCGAGCTGATCGGAAGCAATGAGCCGATTATTATCAATGAGGCGGAACTGGAAAGGCGCATTGCCCGGCCGCCGATCTCAAAAGATTTGGAACCGGTGATGATGGGCACAGCAACCGATTTCCTCAGTTATTTTGTAATGGGCAGCAAAGCAGTCACAGAATTCAGCCGGAACGGAATCATCAACACGGACGATAACTTATACCTTGAATTTTCAACTCCGGTTTCGGTAGGAAAAGATGTTATGCAAACCAATGCCAATGCAATCGCTCAATATCAAGAGGATATTTTTCCCTATCTTCTCCCGGCCGGAGACGATGCGGCTCGAGAACAGCAAAGAAAAAAGTGGAGAGACGCCACTGAAGCTGCCGTGATCGCCGATCGGGCGCGGGCGCTCTTTTTGGGAGGACATTATGACAGCCCGAAATTCCGGCAGGCATTGGCAGTTCTGGATAATAAATACCCATGGTTTGCACCCGGAAGGTTTTTAAAGCAGCAATACGAGGCCGAACTCTCAAAGGTGCCGAGCCTGCTTCAAAATATTTCCTTAATTCTCCTGAACGAAAAGGGAGCGCCGATCAGACTGGTAATATCAGCTGTGATTGTGCGCGTCAGCAAAGTGAGGGCGGCTGCCGTCTTTGTCGACAATGCCGCTCGAGACATCTACGGGCAGAGGTATTTTTCCGGCAGCGATCTGGATAAGACCATAGCGGGATACGTATCCGGCGTGATGGCTGCGATACGCTCCATCTATGAGCGGGAAACCCAAATTGCCGTCAGCCGGGGAAGAAAATTTCCGGCTGCTGATCCTACCAAGAAGAAGATAAGGGGTGTGATCCTAGAAAAAATTCAGGCAGCCGGCGATTTCTGATCCGTTTGATCGATCGGGTTAGGTTTCCTGCAATACTTCATCCACCCATTGCAGAGCGGCAATCATATTGGGGAAACCCGTCGTCGTTAATGATAGCAGAACTGCATGCATAATTTCATCGGCGGAGGCGCCGGAGTCCAATGCCTTGCGCGTGTGAGACATGACCGCGCCCCTTGAATTGGCACCGACGGCAATACCGAGTTTGATGAGATCCTGGCATTTGGGATCCAGGGGGCCTGCGGCGCGGCAGGTTTGGCCCAGTTGTTTGAAATCTTTTAAAACTTCGGGAAATTTGCGGGAAAACTTTTCGTAGATTTTCGGAAGATACATAATGGCTCCTCTCTGAGAAAGATTCATAAGCACGCGCGAAGCATCCCTATTGGATAAATCCGAAATAACAGCCAGTCTTTCAAATGCAAATGACAAAAATTATTCGGATAGCAGTACCACCGAATAACTGTTAAACAATGCCCAAACTTCATCCCCTTCCACAAGTGCAAGACGTCTGCAGCTTTCACTCGTCACAATTGAACACACCTCAGTCCCATCCGAAATGCGGATGATATATTCCGTATTGATTTCACCCTCGGTGATTTTTTCAACAACTCCTTTGAACATATTGTCTGCGCTGCATCCTTGTCCATTGCCACTTTTCTGCAATATCACCCACGGCGCTTTGATCTCGGCCGTTGTCAGCTTGCCCACCTTCAGGTCAAGCCGCTGCAAGCTATCGTTCGTGATAACCGTAGTGACGCGGTGTCCGCTTATGGTCACCAGTTCGACGCGGGTTTGGATGTCGCCCTTCTGAATAGTTTGGATCTTGCCGCAGAAAGAGTTTCTCGCGCTGGTTTTGCGCCTGGATTCCCTTTCCATGAAAAGCTTAGCAACTTGCTGGATTTCGTTTTCGGAAAAGGTAACATAAGACGAGGTCAGATTGGGCGTCGAATGTCCCAACATCATTTGGACTGCCGGCAGGGGCATGTTGCCCTGCATTAATTCCACCGCCCGTGCCCTGCGAATCATCTCCGGGCCGCCTAACCGCTTGGAAAAACCGCAGGCTTGGGCGCGTTCGTAAAACTTACGGCGCACAAAACCGGGATCGACAGCGAGCATGTCCGGAGGCACCTCCTGAAAGGCAGGATCTGCCAGCATGTCTCGGAGTTCGTTGGAGAGTGCTTCCGAGATCTGAACCTCCCTTGGATGAGATTGTATGCCAATGCTCGTGGCACGAAAGAACAACGCATGCCGAGCCGGATCGATGTCCTGCAGCGGATTCAGCGCCAAAACCTCGTTCAGCTTGGCACCCGTGTAGCGGATCAAAAGAAAAATGATCAAAATACGCCGGCGGGAAAAGCGGATATCGGCACGCGGGGAACTATCCGTCCATTCACGAAAGGAATCCTCCATCAAATCGAGTTGGGTGGTATCCAGGCACTGCTCTTCATCTGGAATCGAGACGATGCGTCCATGGTTCATGCTTTTTGATACTGATATCCTTGATACAGGACTCATTTGTTTGGTTTTTGGTTTTGGTTTCATGGGACTGCGCTACCGGTCATGCCCGTTTAGCTGCATTTCACTATTCTTAACATATCCACCCCATACAGCGCCAGGCCAAAAACAACTTGACAGGCCTCGAATATCCTGGTACCCATGGACACGATAATAATTATTTTCGTGATCGTTGCAACCAAAATTGAGGTTGACCGCCATGCCAGACAACCATCGGGTTCGAGTTGTAATGTGCGCCAAACTGGTACACCAGTCTTTTTTCAACTGAATGGGAGGATCCATGTCCGAACGATATAGGTTTGATCGAATGGAACTGGCCGGGTCTTTGGGGGATCTCGGGACACTGCTGCCCATCGCCATCGCCATGGTTCTTTTCAACGGCCTCAACCCGCTGGGTCTATTTTTAAGCATCGGGGCCTACTACATCATTTCCGGTATTTATTTCGGGATTACGGTTCCGGTTCAGCCGATGAAGGTTATCGGTGCCTATGCGATTGCCACATCCATGAGTCCCAACCAGATTCTGGCTTCATCCCTTCTCATGGGGATTTTTCTTTTGATCATCGGGCTGACCGGGGCCATTGACGTCATCCGCAAGGTTACCCCTAAATCGGTCATTCGCGGGGTGCAATTGTCCACCGGAGCACTGCTGATTTCCGGCGGCATCAAGTTCCTGATCGGGACCTCGAAATTTCAGGCCCTTCAGAATGCAGTGGAACCGTATCTCGCCTTTCAGTTCATCGGCCCCATACCCGTCAGCCTGGTTATTGGCGGCATCAGCGGCATCATCACGCTGCTGCTGTTGGATAATAGAAAATTCCCGGCCGGCTTGATTGTAGTGGCGGGTGGACTCATAACGGGCATGGCATTGGGCGCCAAAATCAACCCGAGCCGTGGCGGCATTGCCTTTAACGTTCCGGAAATTCTCCCCTTCGGATTTCCGGGGAAGGCCGATTTCACCTTTGCCCTATTTGCCCTGGTGCTGCCTCAACTTCCGATGACGCTGGGTAACGCGGTATTGGCGTATACGGATCTTTCAAAGGAGTATTTTGGAGAACGGTCGGCCAAGCTCACCAATCGAAAGGCCTGCGTGAGTATGGCTCTGGCCAATTTTTTCAGCTTTTGCCTGGGTGGCATGCCGCTTTGCCACGGTGCCGGGGGACTGGCGGCGCATTATCGTTTCGGCGCACGAACGGCAGGGTCCAATTTGATGATTGGACTGCTCTTCGCGGTGTTGGCGATCGTTCTCGGCAACAATATCGTCAGCGTTTTAAACCTGCTGCCCATGTCAATCCTAGGTGTCCTGCTCATGTTTGCGGGCTCCCAGTTGACACTCACCATTATGGACCTGGACAATCGCAAAGACTATTATGTCGCGACTTTGATTCTTGGCATCACCCTGGCGTCCAATCTTGCGGCGGGTTTTATCGCAGGGATGATCATTGCCCATCTTCTCAGATGGAACAAACTATCCGTTTAGGAGCTGGCAAGTAATCCAGCAGGGTGAGACGGGAAAATTCATTTCAAGCACCTGGCTACGAGAACATCCGAAGGAATGCCCCATGACACCACAGTTGTGTTGTTTTTGATTACCCACTGATGCTCGGAAATAAAGCAGGCCACCTCGATTGGTCGGCAGCCTCCCACCAGAGATGGATTTAAACTGTGAATCGCTCGCCAAACGGCGATAATTGCACGGGAGACCGCACCTTGGCCAAACGTCAGGCTTGTCACGCACAGAAGGCCATTGTTCTTGAGGATTCGATAGGCCTCATTGACAACTGCCCGGATTTGGTCCGGGGGAAGAAGATCAAGGACATAATTTGAAATGAATCGGTCGCAGCTGCCGTCCTCAGCCGGCACTTCCGCAGATCCGCTCGTCAGTGTGACGGAAGCGCGATTTTTGAATCCATTCAAACGGCGCTTCGTTAAGTCCACCATGGTGGCGCTTATGTCGAAACCGTGGTAGCCGGCATCGGTCGGGAGACACTCATTGAACAACCGCAGCGCAAAGCGGCCGGTCCCGCAGCCGAATTCGACGATATCATGAGCATTTTCAAAATCCCCGAATTCAACCAGCTGATCAAGGGCCGGGTTTTCGTAAAAGGATTGGGTGTCTTGTTTGCGTCCGAAACGGTCGTAAAAACGCCGCGCCTGCTCCGGTGTAAACATGGCTGCAATTCTCCTCTCTATGCAAGCTGTCGGCTACAGGCGACAGGCTTTTCAAGGCTCGCAAGTGACATGGCACACGCCGGTGGGAGTTTCGATGCTGAACGGAAAATATTTGCGTTTGAACCACAGCGCGACATTGACCAGGCTGATCAATACCGGCACTTCCACCAGGGGACCGATCACAGCCGCAAAGGCCTGGCCCGAATCGATGCCGAACACCGCCACCGCCACGGCGATGGCCAGCTCGAAGTTGTTGGAGGCCGCCGTGAAGCTCAGGGTGGCGGCCTGCTCATAGGTGGCGCCCACTTTCATGGAAAGATAAAACGACACGAAGAACATGATCACGAAATAGATGCACAGCGGAACCGCCACCCGCACCACATCCAGCGGCAGCTGCACGATGTATTCTCCCTTCAGCGAAAACATCACCAGGATCGTAAACAGCAGCGCGATCAAGGTGATGGGGCTGATCCTGGGAATGAATTTTTGTTCATACCATTCCCGGCCTTTGGTTTTCAGCCCCACCCAACGCGAAATCATCCCGCCGATGAAGGGAATTCCGAGATAGATGAACACGCTTTCGGCGATCTGACCAATTGAAATCTCGACCACGGCGCCCTTCAGACCCAGCCACTGGGGCACCAGCGTGATAAAAAAATAGGCATACACCGAGAAAAACAGCACCTGGAAAATGGAGTTGAACGCCACCAGCCCGGCGCAGTATTCACGGTCGCCTGCCGCCAGATCATTCCAGACGATCACCATGGCAATGCAGCGCGCCAGGCCGATCAGAATCAGGCCCACCATGTATTCGTGCCGGCCGGAGAGGAAGGTGATCGCAAGTAAAAACATCAGAATTGGACCGATCACCCAGTTCTGTATCAGCGACAGGCCCAGCACCTTCACATTGCGAAATACCCGGGGCAGCTGCTCGTATTTAACCTTGGCCAGGGGCGGATACATCATCAGGATCAGCCCGATGGCAATGGGGATATTGGTGGTGCCCACCTGGAAGTAGTTGATTACCTCCCGGACGCCCGGAAACAGGTAGCCCCACATCACTCCGGCGAACATAGCCAGAAAAATCCACAGGGTCAAAAAGCGGTCCAGAAACGAAAGACGTTTAATCTCGGACATGGCTGTCTCCTTACTCCATCATCTGAGTTCTGATTCGGTTCAGCTTTTATGATAATTCTTACACAACTCCTCCTTGTCCGTCTCCAGGATCTGCTCCAGGCGGATTGCGTCCTGCCGGACTCTGACAGAGCGATTCAATGATCTGCTAACCCACGCGATGGCTTCTTTAATTTCCGGCGGTGCGTCAGGGCCTGCTGAACGATAGTACATCCAGCGTCCTTTTTTCCGGCCGGAAACCAGCCGCGCCTGGCGCAGGATGGACATGTGTTTGGAAACCGTTGAAGGCGCCAGTTCGAGAAGCTCGATAAGCTGGCAAACGCACAACTCTTCTCCGTTTCAAAGCCAGCAGGATCCGCAGCCGGTTTTCTTCAGCCAGGGCCTTTGTGATGTTTAAGAATTCAAGCATGCAGCTGTTCCTATTTCGTTATGTGGCGAAATATAAAATTAAGAATTGGTCATGTCAAGCCGCATAATAAAAAAAATCAGGCGGCAGGCGCACCGGTGTGTTCCGCCGCTGGTGGGACTCGATTTGGCCGTATCAATTCAATATTTGCGTAAACGTCAAGGTTGCCGATAGATTTCAATTTTGCTGACCGGTTGCAAATCTTTTTAACATGAAATATGTTGCCTCCGAAGTTTGAAGACGACGGCGGGAAGCTTCGGCCTGGTTATGGCGGCACCGTTTCAGGCGCTTAAAAGAAAAGTTAAGGAGGATTTCTTACTTGGGCGGCATTAAAATCATTTTGCAGTCACGGAAACGGCAACATTGACTACCGCCGCGGATCATAACAGCATGCGGATGGCTGTATTTAGACTTTTGGCAGGGGCCGTCATGATCAGCTTCTCAGGGGTGTGGGTTAAGGTCAGTCATGTGACGCCGGCGTCATCGGCCTTTTACCGCGTCCTTTTCGGCGATCTCCTGCTGCTGGCAGCGGCAATCTGGCGCCGAGAAGTCAAATGGCCCAGTATCCGGCAGCTGGCCCTGGCAACGACCAGCGGGTCCTTTCTGGCTCTGGATCTGCTTTTTTATCATTCCAGCATTTTTTACGTCGGCCCCGGCCTGGGGACCATCCTGCCCAATTTTCAGGTATTCATCCTGGCGGCCGTCGGGATTCTTTTTCTCGGCGAAAAGCTTCGCTGGTCGCTCCTGACAGCGATTCCCCTGGCATTTGCAGGATTGTTTCTGATCGTCGGCATCGATTGGGGCGGTCTGGATGCGAGCTACAAGGTCGGCATCTACTTCGGTCTGGGGTCGGCGTTCTGCTATGCCTGGTTTCTGCTGTCTTTGCGTAAACTGCAGGCCGAACAGGCGGGGGTATCGGTCTTTTTCGTGTTGATGGCGGTGTCGTTTGTCACCGCCGTTTTTTTGGCGGCGGAAATCATCCACTCAGGCGGCACATTTGCGATTCCCGATCTGCAAAGCCTGGTCGCATTGGCGGCTTTGGGGCTGTTCAGCCAATCGCTGGGTTGGGTCATCATTACCAATGCCCTGCCGCATATCCGCGCGTCCTTGTCCGGCCTGATCCTGCTGCTGCAGCCGGCCCTGGCCTTCGTTTGGGATGTGCTGATTTTCCAGAGGCCGACCAGCACGATCAACTGGCTGGGGGTGCTGGTGGTTCTGGTTGCCGTTTACCTGGGCACGTTAAAGCCGACGCAGAGCGCGCGCAGGGAATGCAGTAAAAAAGACCTCGAGGATCCTCTAATATAGGCGGTCGGGACGATCTCGCATCTCTATCAATTCGAACTTCAAGCATTTACTCGCCGGCAATCTTACAGCTGATGGAAATACCCGCCGAGCCGGACCCGTCAATAGCTAAATTAAATGTCAAACTTAAATTGACGCATATATTCTCCAAGCCGCTGTTTTTTTTCAGCACTCAACGACGGACAATCCGCCGGGCCTTTCGCATCCTCGGCCATGCGGGCGGCAAACACCATGCAGGTTGGCTCGCCGCATTCCTTGCAGTTGGTCTTCGGCAGCAGTTTGAGAATCTCGATCAGTTGGGGTTTGGGTGCGCCTTCATAGCTGGGTTCAATCCCATTTCGGTTTTCCCAGGCATCGTTGATTTCCCGCTGCAGCCACGCGAGGATCTTGTCGGCTTCGTCCTCGTCTTTGAGAGCATTAATTGCGATTTTGCAGCCGTGCACGGTAATAAGCTTGCCCTGTGATCGAAATATAACCGCCGGCGGATCCTTGAGGTAATCAAAACCGCCGAGGACGGCATTCAGATAGGGCAGCACCGCCGAAATATCCTGCTCCAGATGGGCGATGCAGTGCACGGATTCAAAGCTCGGGTTGCACTCGGGTCTGAATATTTCTTTGGAATAGCTTTTTAGCAACATGACCGATACTCCTTGAGTGGTTGGTTTAGGGTTAACTTAACCGTGTTTTCATTTTTTCACTGGCTTTAGTTATGATCATTCATTTCGACTCAAGCAATTGAAGCGATCAATATTCGACTTTGACAATCACCAGGGTGATGTCGTCTTCCTGTTTCCGGGCGCCTCGGAAATTCTGTACAGCATTCAATATTGCCTCTTTAATAGCCTTTGCCGACTTGCCGGCCTGCGCCCGGACAATCTCCCGCAGCCTTTCTTTGCCGAACAATTCGCCTTTTATGTTCTGCGTCTCCCACAGTCCGTCGGTTCCGAAGACAAATATTTGCTCCGGTCTGATCTCTCGTCGGTATTCTGCGTAAGCTACATTTTTGGAAACACCCATGGCCATTCCCTGGCCTCCCAATTCCTCAAAAATACTCATATGCGGATCATAAACAATTGCCGGGTCGTGGCCGGCTCTGACCCAGCGCACGCTTTTTGCCTGGAAGTCGAATTGTGCGTAAAACAAGGTCATAAACCGGCCGGAGTCGCCGACGTCCAGGCAGAGCTGATGGTTGATGTCGGAAAGATCGCAGCGATGCAACCCGGAAATGCTGCCCTCTGATGCAGCAAGGCCCGGGCGGTAGCCATTAGCAGGGCTGCGGAGATGCCGTGTCCGGTGACATCGCCGATGACCACCCCGAATTTGCCGGCCTTGTGCTCAGCGATAGTCAAGTAATCGAAATAATCACCACCTACCCGTCGCAATAAATGCAGCTGCCGGAAACATCCAGTCCGGGAGCCTCCGGATCTGATTGGGGCAAAAGGCTGCGTTGCACTTCGGTTGCCAGCGCCATTGAGTGCTCCACGCGGACGTTCTTTTGCAGAGCGGGCCGATGGTATTGAAAACGCGTCCAAGCTCGCCGAATTCATCCCGCGAGCGGATATCCACCCGGGTGTTAAAATTCCCGCAGCCAAGTGCCGAACGCCTTGAGTCAGTATCCGGAGACGTTGGGTGACGGTTCGCGAAAACAATAAGGCAAGCGCCGCAGCAATTAGAATCATTGCCAGCATCAAATACAGAGAAAAGTCAAATTGGTTGGAAATGAGCTAATTGACAAGCGGCTCCCGGACCAGTGGTGTTTGCCTGATCAGTTCATTGCCGAGTTTGTGCAGGTGCATAAAACCAAATGTCCTTAAGGCCAGCGGCGGAATAATCGCAACCACCAGCAGTATGATAAGCAGCTTCCAGCGGTATCTCATGGTTTTCCTTCGGGGGTATACCCCTGTTAAAACAGATGGTCCCGGGGTGCCATGTGCGCTCAACAGACAAGGCGGTCCGAACACCTGCCGGATTCAGCGAACGCCCTCTGTACCGGGCATCTGTGAGCAGCCCGTTGCCTGAGCGGACGGATGATCTTCCAGCCAGTATTTTAAATTACCCAGCATAACCGCTAAATTTCTTCATGGATAAATTCTTCCTCGCTGATGTTCAATACCATCGGCAACTCCTTCATACTGTCGGATTCCGGAGGACCATAATGAGCAGAGGCAACAAAAATATTTTGATTTGCCGGCTTATCATCACTTTTCCTGTTACTCCTTTCGGGCCTTTTTTTGTTCGGCCTATCGTCATTTTCCTTCCTCCCCTGAGTCATCAGGCAAAACATCTCGCATCGGATTCATAAATTCCGACTGGCTGCATTTTTAATGATCCTTCGCAGGCCTTTGAAGGTTCAGGCTATGGTTCAGAGCAATATTTCTTTCCTCTTCCTTCCGAAATTTCGCACAACATGCCGCCGTTGCCGCATTGGGCGGTCTCAAACTGCAAAACGGGATGATCAATGCCGAAGCTGTGAAATAAAGCATGACGAATTTTTTGACCGATTTGCTCGGTCCGGCTTACGGGTTGATCCGCCACCTCTATGTGGCAGGAAAAAGCAACGCTGGTTGAAGACACATTCCAGGCATGCATGTAGTGGATGCCCACAATATCCGGCAGTTTCAAAAGTTGCTTTCTGATCTGTTCAAGATCGAGTCCCTTGGGGGTGGCATTCATCAGAACCAACCCGGATTCTTTTAAAATTCCCCAGCAATTCTCCAAAATAAAGAGCACAATCAGAATCGACAACACCGGGTCCAGCCAGTACCAGGGTTTAAAGATCAACACCACGCCGTTGATGAAGACGACCACCGAGGTGAGCAGGTCTCCCAGCATGTGCCAAAAGGCTCCGCGGACATTCAGGCTGTGTTTCGAATCCCGGTGCAGCAGCCAGGCCGAAAGACCATTGCCGGCTATACCGACCGCCGCCAGTCCCATAACCAGCCGTCCAATCACCGGCTGCGGATTCTGAAACCGCTGGATGGCTTCGAAAACAATGAAGGCGGCTGCTCCCACCAGTATTACCACATTGATCTGGGCCGCCAGAATTTCAGCACGGCGATAGCCGAACGTGTTTTGCACCGTTGCTCCCTTTCGACCGATACGAAAAGCGATATAGGATATCAATATGGCGCCTGAGTCGCTGAAATTGTGAATTGCGTCCGAAATCAGCGCCACACTATTGGCCAAAACCCCTCCGATGATCTGGGCGATAGGGATAATAAGATTCAAGCCCAGGGTCATCAAAAGACGGGATCCGCTGGTATCTTCCATGTTCACATGGTGATGCGAATGGCTGTGTGCATGGCTATCTGTCGCTTCATCCTCCTTCTGGTGGATTTGCGTTGAAGACAAATACTCCAGGTGATTGTCGATATGGATGTCGGTGTTCTTATTCATTTGTGGTATATTCCGCTTCATGTTTAGGCTGTGGTCGGATTTCATCATCTCCTCGTTAGTCGCCTCATAAATAGGGCGAATTTCTCATTCGGAGGGATTTGTCTTTTTGATAATGCGATGAATGCTTTTTACCGGACGGATCGATTGTTATGATCCACTGCTTTGGGGAGAAAATGTAGATCAGATTAGAAGGCAGGTAGTTAATAAATAGATCGGCGTCGATTTTTTTATGATCGCTCCAGAAATTAACTGCCAGCAAAAGGGTTAACAGCAAATATTGTATTCTTTGCCTGTTCTCACTATCCGTTTTATTCATTGTCGACATTTGCAGCGTATCCCCACCTTTTCCCCAAATAAGAGGATTTTTAAGATAATATTAGCGGATCGATAATAAAATACACTCCCAAAAGGACGATGGTAATTCCGGCTGCGCGTCGAAACCACAAACCGGCACCCTGCCAGGCGCTGCTTTCGGTCAGTTTGCGCACCATGGCCGTGGAACTGCCGGCCGCGACGATGGGAAGGCAGTGACCCAGGGCGAAGAGGATCATCATGACCGAACCCGCGACGATTTTCTGCTGCACGGTGACGATGGCCAGGATCGGGGCGATGAAGCCGAAGGTGCAGGATCCGGACAGGATGCCGTAGGCGAGCCCCAAGCCGAACGCGCCGTGGATGCCCCGCAATTTCAACCGGTAGAGCAGCGCGCCGGACATGGAGCATGCCTGCACGCCGAGCATGCCCAGGGCCACCCAGATCAGGACGCCGCCGACAAGGATCTGCCACCATATGCCCACATCGCCCAGCATACGGCCCAGCAGGGCGCAGACGATCCCTGCGACAGCGATGGTAATAAAAAGCCCCAAGGTGAAAGCGCCGGCATACCAGGCGGCCCGCCGGGGGTTAACGGCGCTTTCCTGCCCGCCCACATAGGCCACGATCAAGGGGATGGAGGCCAGGTGGCAGGGGGAAAACAGCACGCTGACCATACCCCAGGCAAAGGCGCCCACCGCGGCGACGGCCAAACCGCCGGTCATCCATTGATTTACGGTCAGCAGAAACTGATCAAACATATCCGCATCGATCCTTTGCTAAAAATGCCAATGGGGACTAAGCACATATTTTTTCATGACTTTCATTATTCAATTCCCATTTTTTTTAGCTGGTTGACGATCGCCTTTTCACTCATGAAACCGACATGGCGGAAGACCTCCTTGCCGTTTTCATGGAAAAATATCTGCGTGGGGATGGCCCGTATTCCAAAGCGCCGGGCCTGTTCCTTGTGCTTCCAGACATCAATGAACACAATGGCGGCTTTTTCCGCATATTGTTTTTCCATCTTCTCAATGATGGGAGTCATCATTTTGCATGGAATGCATTCAGTGGCACCCAAGTCGATCATAGTAACCTTGCCTTTGACCGGTACGTCATCGAAATCTTCGGCCATGGCGACACCGGCTGTCAAGACAGCCGCGACAAACAATAATGAGATGCTCCGCAGGCAGATGCCGGCATAATATCGATTCATAAATTACCCCTATCGGTCAGAAACTGATTGGTCCTTGTATCGGCGTCTACTTTTGACCAGTTGAACCTCGCACCGATATTTGCTTCTATTATCTCATATGCCTGCCAACTGAATCTTTCGGAGGAGGGAAGGCAGTGCGTTTCGCCAAAAGTAAGGTGTTAGTAAACGACCGCAGCTTGCTTTTTTAGAGCTGTACGATTAGCCGCAGCAGGAGCTCGTCACACCTTTAGCCGCTGGCTCAGCCGAAGCTTTGCGAGCACACGCTGTTTGCATGGCGTTCTTGACAGTTTTGATATCTTCAGGTTTCAGGTTGAAGTCCTTGTTTTTTTCAATCCCGAGTTCGGTTACCACAATATAATTTTTAAGCGGCACCTTCGCCTGTTCAAGAATGGCTTTAGCACATCCCACCGAGCAACCGTCGATGGCCACCATTTGCGGTACATCTTTGGCAGACTGGACAAACCCGCTGAGTTGCCCGCCAATGCCGGCCAGGCAAAACATTTTGCCGAAACCCTCGCGGGTTAATTCCACCGCCGCTTGATTGGTGAGCTGTCCCACGTTGGAACCGCCCGAGCAGGCCAGGATCATAATGTTTCCATCTGGAGTACAACAATCGTTAGCCATGTATGGCCTCCTTTTATGCTTGTTTGTTAAAAATCTGGTACTTTGCCAAAAAAATTATTCAACCGGTGCATATCCAATTGGTGCTGACTTCATTATTGAAAGACTCTCTGTTTACATCAAAATGCCGGCGGCATTATTTACGGAAAAATCCTATGCGATCACTGGAATCAGGCCGGCTCCGATTCAGCTGCCAGACGGGATGGAACGACCTGGCCGTTGATCAAAATAAAGCTCAGCATCAGCGTGATGACTAAGGCAGCGGCGTAGATCATGAACAACGCGGACAGGCCGTAGACGGATGCGATTTTTCCGCCGATGGCTGTCCCGAGACCTCCGCCGCCCATGAAGCAAAAAGCCACCAGAGACATGGCCGCCCCCCGCGCTTTGCGGGCGAACTCAGTGGCACGCGTTAAAAGGGTGGAGTGGGTGAAAATAAACCCGAGACCCAGCAATCCGATGCCGACCACCAGCCACCCGACACTGGGGCCGAAATAATAGATGAAAAAGTCGGCCAGAGTGGCAAACATAAGCCCCAGTGTCAGGATTTTGCGGGCACCGATTTTTGGAACGAGTTTGCCGCTTAGGCGCCCGCCGACCACCGTCATCAAGCCAAAAGCCGTCATGATAATTCCGATGGTCAGGTAGTTGAAATGATGTGTTTTAGCAATGAAGGCGCCGAGATAGGAAAAGCTGCCGATGATGAACATGCCTTCCAGCAATATCAGAATATAGGTAAACAGGCTTTTGGGATCGGCCAGAAGTTTCAAATAAGGCGCAATAAATTTACTGTCCGCATGCTTGGTATCCGGCAGCAGCTTATAGTTTTTGATGAGCATCACCATCGGAATGACGGACAGCAGGGCATAGATCGCGAACACGCCGCGCCAGTTTAAAAAATAGGCAATCGCGCCGCCGGTAACCATGCTTAAGCCCTGACCGAGAAAGGATATGCCCATGAAGTTTCCGATGGCGCCCTGTCTTTGCTCGATCGGAAAAATATCGCCGATCAACGCCAGCGATATGGGCATCACGGCCGCCGCAAAAATGCCGGTCAGCGCCCGGTAAATCGCCAGATCGGTCAAGCCAAAGCCCGCCGCACACATTCCGGTGGCGATGGTAAACAGTATCATCGAAAAAGTTATGACCTGTTTTTTGCCGTAGCGATCCGCCAGGGGACCGAAAATAATTTGAAAAATGCCAAAAGGAATCATGTAAGCGGCGATCAGAAGCCCGGCACGCTCGACTGCAACGCCTATATTTTCAGAAATCGCAGGCAGAATGGGTGACACGACCCAGTTATCGGCCATAACAATAAATCCCAAAAAACCAAGTAAGATGACAATTCTATTTTTTTTCAACTTGACAGCTCCCTCAGGAAATTCTGTCAGCAGGCATATCAAACCCTTTTAACGGTAGGGTATGGACATGCCCGCTGGGTTGATTGTTGGTGTGGAACGGTATTGCTGCCTCAGCTTAATCGAAGCGTGATGTTATTCGGCCAACCAGGACTTAACCTCTTCTTTTTTGGGGATTTTGCCGACGCTTTTGACTTGGCCGTCAATAACAACAGCCGGCGTGCCGAACACACCGTAGCCGGCAATTTCCATAGTGTCGGTCACATGTCCGACGGTAGCATCCACGCCCGCTTCCGCTAAAGCTTCTTTAACGATTTTTTCTGTCTGTTGACATTTGGGACAACCGGGTCCAAGCACTTTGATTTCCATGATGAGTACCTCCTGATTAAAAAATTTAATGTTTGACTAATTTTTTGTGGGCTTTTATTTTATTGTTTCGCAAATGCATCTTGCAGCCATTGCTTTAGCTTTGTTTTGGGTGGAATTGAACCGACCGACTTGACCGCGCCGTTGACAATCAGCGCCGGGGTGCCCATCACCCCGTAGCTGCCGATTTCAGCGATGTCGGTAACGTGCTCGACATCAGCCGCCATATTCATCTCGGCCATCACCGCCATCAGATCCTGCTCCAGCTGGTTGCAGCGCGTGCAGCCGGAGCCCAGCACCTTGATTTCCAGCCCGTCCGGACCGCTGTTCTCAATTGGACGGCCGGTAAATTTTTTAAACTCTCTTAAGAAAGCGTTGCCGTATTCCGCTTTCGACGACTCGGGAATATAGTTGCGCTTAGCGAGCCGTTTTAATAGTTCGCTACGAATTTCTTCATCGGATTGGACGGCAAACCCTTCAGCCACTTCGGTTAGAACAGGCTTCAGCCCGATAATGCCGGTGCGATCCCCTCCGACTTTTGATTTGAGTGATTTCATCTGAAGTCATGATATTATTTTCTTCTCCGTTTAAGTGGTTAAGCGAAAAAATGGCCGAAAATCATGCCGCTGATAGTGGCCATGACCACCACCAGGCTCACAAAGGCCACCGTCTTCTTAGTACCCATGATACTTCGGATCACCAGCATGTTGGGCAGGCTCAGAGCCGGACCGGCCAGAAGCAGCGCCAGGGCCGGACCCTGCCCCATTCCGGCGCCGAGAAGACCTTGCAGAATCGGTACCTCGGTCAGCGTGGCAAAGTACATAAATGCGCCGACTACCGATGAGAACAGGTTGGCCCCCAGGGAATTGCCACCCACCAGTCCGGCGACCCACTTGGATGGAATCAGGCCTTCCGAGCCGGGTCGGCCGAGTAAAAGACCTGCAACCAGCACCCCGCCGAACAGCAGCGGGGTAATCAGCTTGGCAAAATCCCAGGTGGACGTAAACCAGGATTCGGTTTCCCCGCGGGTGGTGGTCAGCAGCACCACCAATGCAATGATGCCGGCCGCAAAGGCAATCAGGGGCCGGTGCGGGAAAACAAATGCCAGGACCAGAACGGCGGCGGCGGCTAGGACGACTTTAATAGCTTTTACGCGGAACCATTTGGTCAGCAGCACGCCGAGCGCAATCGCAAAAAACCCCGTCAGCCACCACTTGACGCCGTAGACCGTATTCCAAAACCCCACCGGTTGTTCGGGTTTGCCCCAGGTGGCAAAGATCAGAACTCCCACCATGCAGGCAAAATAGATCACATTCTGCCACAGCGGCCGCTCCACTTCCTGCTCCGGCAGGTGCAGGGCTGCCTGGGCCTTGGCCTGCTCTTCCTTGCGGAACATGAGATGCATGATCAGGCCGATGACCACGCTGAACAGCACGGCTCCCACGGCCCGGGCCACGCCGAGGGGCAGCCCGAGCACCCTGGCGGTCAAGACGATCGCCAGCACGTTGATCGCCGGGCCGGAATACAGAAACGCAATGGCCGGGCCGAGGCCGGCGCCGCGCTTCCAGATACCGGCGAAAAGCGGCAGCACCGTGCAGGAGCAGACCGCCAGGATGGAGCCCGACACGGAGGCCACTCCATAGGACATGACCTTTTTGGCGCCGGCCCCCAGGTATTTCATGACCGCGGCCTGGGACACGAATACGGAAATGGCGCCGGCGATGAAAAAGGCCGGCACCAGGCACAGCAGCACGTGCTCCTGGGCGTACCACTTGACTAAAGCCAACGACTCGATCACCGCGCCGGTAAATCGGCTATTGTTTATCGGAAGCCAGAAAAATATAAGAAAAACGCCGATAATGAGACTTAAAGGCTTCCATATGGCTTTCCAATCGATTGAGCTGGGTTGGGTGTCAACCTTTTCAACCTTAGAGGATTGTTTGATGCCGGCCCTATGTTCAGTAACTGCGGATGGTTCACTCATTTTTGTATTTCCTTTCTCCCTTATGATCCATGCTGAATCTATAAAATTTATCTGAATATTTAAGTCGGGGGGCAGTGTTTAATAAAACGCTATATGCATATTTAACGATATATTAAAATAAAAAAAATTAGCCCCGGCAGATATCGATTCGGTTTATAAAAGGTGCTTTTTTCATCATTTCTGCGATTTCAGCATCTTCGTTCAACCAGTGCTGAAGATTGCCAAGCAGACTGGCGGCATAGGGGCTACTCTTGCCGTTGGCAAGGGAATAGTTTACCCACAAGCCTTCTTTCCTATAGTCAACCAACCCGGCCTCTTCGAGTATTTTCAGGTGCTTGGATACCGTCGGCTGAGCCAGCTTTAATGCCGCCTGAAGCTCACAAACGCACATAAATTTTTGCTGCAGCAGCTTGATAATTTTGACCCGATTTGGGTCAGACAACGCTTTCATGACTTTCACAAATGATTTCATGATAACCTCATATATCGTTAAAATAGAATATAGTCGGTCTCGCCACTTTTGTCAAATCTTTTTTGCAAAAATTAATACCGAAATTCTAAACCCTAACAAATCTCCAAAGCAATCAGTGTAATGTCATCATGGGTAAGCGATTTTTCGGCATAATCATGCAATTTTTTGAGCACCACAGATTTAAGTTCGGAAAGAGAGGCTTTCGGGTTAGCGTCAAGGACATCTTTAAGACGCGTTAATCCAAAATTTTCACCCTTGGGGCTGGGTGTGTCGATGATGCCATCGGTATAGACCAAGAGCCGGTCTCCGGGCGCCATCGAAATCGTGAATTGCTCGTATATCGTATCAAATTCGACTGCAAGGGGGATGTTCAGCGGAAAACTGTCACTCTCATCTTTCCGGTCTGAGGGTCTTGCATAGGACCAGGCTTTGTCGCCCGTTCGCCTGTATAGAATTGGGGGGTGTCCGGCAGAAAATTATTAGTTGCTCAACAGTTTTTCCATTGAGATCAATAATTCATTTTTTAGATCGTTACGGGCGCGATATTTACATTTGGCGGCCCAATCATCGGTTAATTGATGCATCCAGTATATAGGCTTTGGCGGTGTTTTCTTCCATTCCACAAATAGCCGGTAAAAAAGATAAATATCCCAGGCGACGTTCCCGGCCCAGCCAACACTGTCGGCGATTAGCTTGCCGACCTTTTTGTGTGGATCGTAAAAATGCTGGATTCTTTTATCGCTTAAGAATTTAACAGATGGAAGGGCCGCCTCCAAGGAATCATCCTCGAGCATGGGAATCCAAATGATTGCAGCGCTGATATCTGCATCGGGATATTTTTCAAAAACATTTTCATGCACCGCACGGGCACCTTTGTCACGTCACATGGGGCATGTAGGAGAGAGCAAGGCGAAGAATCGGATTTTGTCACGATCCCTGTTAAATCGCTCTTTAAGCGATTCCAGAGACTTGTCCAGGTTAATTATACGAGTTGACTGGTTGTCATTTTTCATTTCAAAAACCTTTCAACTTATCCACCACCCGGCGGATATCGGCCAAGCATCATTTTCCCTTAGGGTTCATCGTCGCGCAGCGGCAATTGCCAAACTTCTTTTCCATTTGGATTCTTTCCATTATCGTTGACTTGCCATTTTCTAAATAGTCCCGGTTAATATCATCGGCCGAGTACTCGAAACAGTAGCAAATTAAGTTCTTCACAAAGCTCTTCCTTTTGAATTTATATGGGACCGTTGCGTTTCACACCGCGTTATATGAGACTGCATCTCACACAGAGCGCTCAGAGGTCACAGAGGTTCGGGTTAGTAGTCGCCTGCGGCGAAAGAAAAATGTTCTCCGCGGTCTCTGCGAGCTCTAACGAAGTGGGCGTGATAGTAAGTCCAACTGTGTCCGAATTCCCAAAAGTTTCTTTCTCGATTAATCTGGCCTTCTTTTGGGTAAAGTCAGGAACACTTTGCGGCTGAACTTATGAAGCACCGGGGTTCCCATGCCGTGCCGGATGGCTTTCAGGGTTTTTTCTTTGTCGATCGGCACGGTGCCGGCGAGCATAGCGACCGGCAGGTGACGGAAGGCCTCCGCCGCCATGGGCGTGCTGGGACCGAGCATCACCGTTTTTACCTTTTCCGCGACATTGGCCAGAATTTCTTCAGTGCTGTTGTTCAAAATGGAAGTGGAGGTCAACAGCAGTACCTGGGCCCAGTTTTTCAGCTTTTTATAGAATTCTTCCTTGTGGCCGAGTCCTCTGGAAGTATCCAGAATCTCCACGAAACTCCATTTTTTTCAAAGTTTCTGACCAGCGGACCGAAGTAGCCGACCATGGCGACCCGGCGGCCCCGGCCGATTTTAAATCTTTCGAACATGAGGCTGTTGTCGTCATCTTCGGGCAGCTCAAGGGCCGCTCGGTAGTTGAGGGCATTGATCAGGGCCAGGGCCATGCTTTTTTCAATGGGTATGTCGCTCTTAATTTTTTCAAGGAGCTGTTCCGCCGGATCGGCCTTCATAATCGACGCGGGTATTTAAAACCATGCAGGACTTTTTATCGCTAAAGTAGGTGTATGACAGGCCGATCCCGCCATCGGAGGTGGTGACGGCGGTGTAGCCGAGACCCAGGCTTAGTATCGTTACATTGACCTTTCGGGCCTGTTCGATGAATAGATCATAAAGCCTATTGTTTAATTCCATTATCGGATTCTCCTTCGGGGTTAAGCTGCGGCGCTGCTGCGACGGCTTGAAACTATCATAGTTGCTGTTTTCCTACAACAGGTTCGAGGCTTCTCTCCAAATAAAATGCTGGAATGTTGGATAAATCGGTTAGCCCGTTTGCCGGTTAGCCGGTAGGCCGTTAAGCCTATTTATCGGTTAGCCGGCCAACGGCCCAACGGCCCAACGGGCTAACCGGCTAACGGGCCCACGGGTCAACCCGTCTCATTTCCGCACTCAAGTTTACCCTCATATCGGCCGATATTCCAGCTAAGAGCTCACTCAAAGATAACTTCCCATTTTATACGCCGCTGCATCCCGCCCGGCTGCGTTGCGAAAGCTCGGAATATCCAGATATTCCTGCGTTTTCGCGCCTTGCCGGCCGGGCGCCGCAACGCCTAAAATTGTGAACTTATTTTTGAGTGAACCCTTAGGTTTGCCGCCGTCGTGCTCATAAATAGAATGGATTCCATCATCATGCGAAAATTTAGTCCAGCAAGACATATACTGTCGATGTTTCTCGGTTTATTTATAGTGCCGGCTTTTTTCGGCATTGCCTGGGGTCATCATGAAAGCATTCCGTGTGCGACGTGCCATGATAAGACGGCGGAAGAGCTCAAAGATTATGTCCACGACAGTACTAAATTTCCAATCAGTGCGCGCTGTCTTGCCTGCCATGACGGCAGCATGGATGTATCCGGACTTAATCCGCCTCATGTTATCAACGGCCGGAAGGAATTGGCCGGCGGTTCTTTTTCGCCCACAATTTTTTCCGACACCGTCGGCCATAATATTCTATCCATTGATCAGGAACAGGGATTGACCCCCCCGGGCGGCGCTTCCCTGGATGATTTTGGCTGTTTAAGCTGCCATGACGCCCACGACAACGGAAATTTTCGCAATCTGAAAAAAAAGATAAATGGATACGCAACCTTGGTCGAGGCGGATGGCGACCCGAATTTTCAACAAAACGTTTACATTTCCGGAATCAACGATTTTTGCGGGGCGTGTCACGAGCGGTTCAACCGCACCCGCAACAGCCGTGGGGCAAGAGGGTGGCGTCAGCATCCTGTGGGAATTACGATATCCGGCTCCCGACATGCCGATTTCAACCACTGGTCCAGCCAGTCCGAGCGCATCACCCAGGCCGAATATCCATCGGGAAATTCCTCTGACCTTTACGGAGCCCAGTTGATCTGTCTTTCATGCCACCGCGCCCATGCCACACCTTATAATAATGCGCTGCGCTGGGATTACAGCCAAAATTCCCAGGGATGTCTGGAATGTCACCCCTTTTAAATGAATTTCCCACGCAAATACAACTTAGCGCTTATGGGGCTCAACCCTCGGCCCGGGTTACTCCTTAACGGCAAATACCTGTATGCGGTTGTTGTTCGTATCGGCAATAAAGATGTTCCCGCTCTTGTTGATGCACAGTTGAGAGGGATAATTTAAAAGACCTTCTTTCCAGCCCATCGCCGACAGTCGCCCCAGGAAGGATCCATCCGGCCCGAGAATGATGACCCTGCTGCCATTGTGGTCGACCAGATACATATGTCCCCGGTTATCGGTGGTTATGGCGGTCGGAAACCGCACATATTCCTTCAAGCTTTGGGTCAGCGGAGAAAACTCGGCCGAATCCTTGGCCGCCGAAAATACCTTGGCATTGATGCTATCGATCAAGAAAACCGTTCCTTTAAAATCCACTGTGAGATCCGAGAGGAAACCGTAGGCTTTCGGGAATTTTTTTTGTGCCAGGTATCGGCCCTCAGAGTTCAACACCAGGATGCGCTCGGAAAATATATCTAAAATATAGATGTCGTCATTGCGGTCGATACAGAAACTGCGCGGGACATATGTCGGGGAAGGCAGTCCGGTCGGATTCAGGTCGCCGATAAATGCGCCGGCCGGGGTCAGGCGCACAATTCGGCGTTTTTTGCGGTCGAGCACGAAAATTTCGCCTTTGGAATTTAGCTGCACCCGGGTCGGATAGGCCAGCTCGGGCATCTTAATTGCCGGCGAGCCGCCGCTGATGGTTTGATCCCGCAATATATAGCGCAGGAGCCGGCCGTTTCCGGTGTCCGCTACAATTACATGGGATTGGTCATCACAGGCAATGCCTTCAGGCTGCTTGAGCGGCGTGCCATCCTGGCCGGCGGTGCTCGTCTGAGCGGCATAAATGGTTGTGATATAGCTGAACTTCAACACTTCGGTCCCGAAAGATGCGTCTGAAATCAACCCGAAACTCAGCGTGGCGGTTATCAGGACAATCGTTTTGATAAATGCGCTCATTGCGGTTGCAGTCTCACTTTCTGCGTTCGGGATGGCATTGGATGCACAAGTCATAAGTGGTTTCAAACGGCATCATATTGGGCTTGTTTCCGGTACCGCAGGCCTTGTGACAGCTCAGGCATTCTACGGTAAGGTTCTTATCTCTCGGATCAATCACCTTTTCTCCAATCGGGTGGGTGGCATGGGTCTCCCATTGATGACATTTACCGCAAATTTTCTCACCGATGGAGAGTTGCGGCGGCATGAGAAGGATATTGTCCGCCGCATGGGGTGCATGACAGGCGGTGCAGTTGCCCGTTTTTACAGGTTCGCACAAAGTCGTATTTTTGGGATTCTTGATCGACCATTGCTGCAGTCTAACCGTATCTTCATGACATCTGCCGCAGGTTTCGCCGATGGATTTTTCCAGAAGCTTTTTTTGTTTTGAGCCATGGGGATTGTGGCAGTTCAAACATCCGACTTTGTCCGTCAGCGGCCAGTGCACCCGGCTTTTGGCGAAAATCGCATCCACCGCATCGCGGTGACATTGCCGGCACAGTTCCGTTCCCTGTTTTTTGGTCCTGGTGGCATTCGGCGAGCCGGCATCGAAATGGCATTCGGTGCATTTATTTTCGGCGACCGGAGGATGGACTTGATCGTATAAAATACCGCGGGTATTGGATCCATGCGCGCTGTGGCAGGAGTCGCAGTTCGTATCGGCAACAGGGTAGCCCAGGTGTTTGCGTTTAAACGAAAGCTGGTTGGTTTTATGGCATTCCGTGCAGAGGGCCGGAACGACGTTTTTTAACAGATACTCCGACCTTGCCGATGCGTGCGGATCGTGGCAGTTGAGGCAGCCTTTGCCCTTCATCAATGGATCGTGTTTGAATCGTACTTCGTTGGTTTGCTTACCGACATCCTGGTGGCAATTCACGCACAGCGCATTGCCCGATTTGTTGAGAAGGAAGCTGTTGTCCGACCCGTGGGAATTGTGGCAGGTCTGGCAGTTGCCGTCAACGACCACCTTATGGATGCTGCGCGCTTTGTCCGGCACGACTTGTTGATGGCAACTGCGGCAAAGCGTATTGACGTCCGAAACTAAAAGATTCTTATGGCTGGAAGTATGCGGATCATGGCAGGCGGTGCAATCTCCCTTTTTAAGCAGCGGATGCACGGACCGTTGTTTGCTCGTTTTGGCCACGTCCTCGTGGCATTTCAGGCATTGGGTGCCTTTGGCGCCGGGCTGAAGACTAACCTTATGCTGCGGGTATGCCGGCGCAGCAAAGACCATCGTTAAAATTGTGCCGATTAATAAAAATCGGGCAGATTTAAGGTTTATAAAGTTTCGTCGCATGGCTATTCGATAATATGGCAATCCTTACACGTTTTGTCGGCAAACGGCTTGTGGACGACGGCTTTAAAAAACTTGGGATCTGTAGAGGTATGGGGGTCATGGCATTTGCCGCAATCCATCCGGCCGGCATCGACGCTGAGATGGGCCGTTTGAAAAGAATTTTTCTTATAGTCATGGCATTTGCCGCACAACAGCTGGATAGGTTGCACCATCAGCGCTCGCTGGGCTGCAAAATGGGGTTTATGACATATTTGGCAATTTTTGAGATCCGAGGGGGCATGCACGTAAATTTTGGCAGTCGCTGCCATAGCGTCTTTTGCGCCGGCGGCGGGAACCTCGGCTTCAGCAGCCGGTTCTTCCTCCGGTGGGTACATCCTGGCCTTCAGGTCGCTATGGCAGGTCAGGCAGAGGTCCGGGTAATCCGCCAGCAGAAGATTTTTTAGATTCGCTTTATGCGGACTGTGACACTTCGTGCACTCGCCGGCGACAACCGGGTCGTGTTTGCTTGCGATGTCTTTTATTTCCTCCCCAGGATCCGTGCCGTGGCAGGAATAGCATAAAAATCCCTGTTTGGCGACGGTCATTCCGGCAAAATCGCTGCCGTGCGCAGCATGGCATTTAAGACACTTTCCGTTTTTAAAAAACTCATGGTTGGACCCTCCCACGGCTGCCTTCATCAAGTCGCCATGGCAAGCGGCACACAGTTTCGGGTCGTCTATGGCGGCCACTAGAAGTTTATTGTTCTTTGCGCCATGGGATCGATGGCAGGACTCGCATTTTCCTTCGATTACCGGCAGGTGCGTATTCGTCTTCAGGAATTTGACTTCAGCGTCAAAATGACAGGCGTAACAAACCGTGTCGGTCTTGCCTTTGAGCATCCCGTAGAAATTCGATCCGTGGGGGTTGTGACAGACGTCGCATTTGCCCTCGGAAAAAGGCTCATGTCGGATGTGATCTTTTTGAGCCTCTTTGGTCTTCGCATGGCAGCCCAGGCATAGCGGCTGCTCTTCGGCCAGCAGAAGTTTTTGGGTTTTGGCCGCGTGTTTTTGATGGCAGGAAAGACAGCCCCGGCCATCGGTTACCGCTTTGTGAGGGACGCTTGCCGGTACGTTTTTATTTTCGTGGCAGTCAAAACAGAGCGTATTGCCCGCTTTGACCAGCAAAACCGGATTCTCCGAAGCATGGGGAGCATGACAGGCAATGCATTTTCCTTCCCGGAAGGGTTGATGTTCGATGGTGCCGCCGGCCTTCAGATCGGCAGCCTTGTGGCAATCTTCGCAAAGTTGGGCGCCTTTTTGCCTGGTGGCAAAGGGGTTTTGAGACGAGGACGCATTGTGGCATTTTTCACAATCAAGCTTGACCACCGGGGAATGCGCGCTGGTTTTTAAAAGCTTAAGTTGAGCCGAGGCGTGAGGGCTGTGACAGCCGGCGCAGGAAGCAGTTTCCACCGGATATCCGCGATGGGCAGTTTTGAAAGCGGCCTGTTGGACGTTGTGGCAGGACATACACAGCGGCACTTCTTTCTTCCTGAGAAGATCGGCCTGATCCGAGCTGTGCGAGAAGTGACAGGTGTCGCAGGAATCTGTCTGCAACGGCTTATGCACCACCTTCTTTTGAAAGGCTTTTTGCGGATGGCACTGGTAGCACAGATCACTGCCGGCAGCCTTTAAGAGAGGGGTTGTCTGGGACGCATGCGGGTTATGGCAATCGGTGCATTTCCCGGTTTTCAAAGCGGTGTGCACCGCGGCTTTATCCAGTCCGATTTTTTCAGGAGGATGGCAGGAATAGCAGAGGTCGTTGCCTTCCCTTTTCAGCAGTAGTTTAGGGATGATGCCGTGTCGCAGGTGGCAGTCTTCGCACTTTTTTTCCTTGACCACCGCGTGCACATCCTTCATTGCCAGATATTTTGCCGCAAAGTCGCTGTGGCAATCCAGACATTCCTTGCGGGCGAATTTACCCGTTTGGCGTGAAGGGGCCGGAACGCAGGCGGCTACATAAATAAAAATGCCGGCGGCCAATAGAATGGCGACTCCGGCAGATCCGGACAGCCTCGGTAATGAAATCGTGGTTTTCCTCATTGGATGGTGAATGTTAACCGCAGTATCCTTTATCTTTTAAGGTCGGTGCGATAAATTTTAACGGGATAATATGCTTTGAGCTTTTCGGCCCAAACCTCCACGGACTTTTTCAGTTTATCATCGAAAACCTTTTTGGCAATTTCCTGCTTGACCTCTTCAAAGGGTTGAAGCTGGGCCGGGACGACCTGATAGATGTACAGCACATAATACCGGCCCCCGGGGCCTTCATACAGTCTGAAATCACCGGTCTTCGCTCTGGAAACCGCTTTTTGCACATTTTCCGGCATACTGCTTTCCGTTATCAGACTGCCGTCAAACTTTAAAATTCCTGGGGTATTTTGATCGACCTGACCTTCGGCATTGGAGCCTAGCCAGTTGAAGTCGGTACCCTTTTTGAGCTTATCGATGGCCGCCACGGCAGCGCTTCTTTGGTCAAATACGAGGCTTTTAATTCTCAACAGCCGGGGGGCGGTGTATTGTTCAGCGTTTTGGGAATAATAGGTTTTCAAATCCTTCGGTTCAAGCTTAATATCGGGGGCGACAGCCTTGCGGATGAACTCATCGAAGAGCAGAGAAATTTCATATTCCGTAACTTTTTGGCGATATTCGTCTGTTTTATCGAGTCCCTGCTTCAAGGCTTCTTTCAACAGCAGTCGTTTTTGAAGCATTTCTTCCAGGATGTCGCTTTTTTTGCTGTTGATTCTTTTATTTTTGGCGGCCAATTGGACTCCGTGGTAGAATTTCGCTTCAACGGCCGCGCTGAGGTCTGAAACGGTAATGGGTTTTTCGCCTTTAATCCGGGCCAGAACTCTTTTGTCCGTCAACAAATTTTCAAATCCCGGCTTTTCAGCTTCGTAGTCCAGCCGGTCTAAAAGCGTTTGATCCAATTCAACATATTTTTTTTTCAATTCGCTGTAGTATTGTCTGGCCGCCTTAACTTTCTTCTGGTTAAGTGCCTGCCGCCGCGCTATTTCCTTGGCCTCCGGGTCCTCATCAGCCGGATAGCGGATATCTTCCAGTTTAAAGACGACAAATCCCTTTTTGCCGATGGAAAGAACCGGGCTGACCGATCCGACTTCCATTTGCGCCGCAAGCTGGGCCACCGGCAGCGTCAGGTCTTTGCTTTTTACATAATCGGCCCGGTTGTCCGCTTCGCCGATGCCCCAGTCAAGGGCTTTTTGCAAAACGTCGTCAAAACTGACGCCCGCTTTCAGCTGGGTTTGAATCTGCCTGGCAGCATCTTCCGTTTTCAGCCGAAGCGATTTGATCTTAAACTCCTTTACCATGGATTTATAGCGCTGTTCAACCACGTCCTCATCGGCCGTAATATCTTTGACATAGCCTTCAAGCAAAAGCTCCCTGAGGGCTTGTTTTGAGTATGTATCCAGCGCCGCTTTAATTTCGGGAAGCTCATCCAGTCCCATGTTCCTTGCTTCCAATACGATCAATCGCGTATTGATCAGGCGCTGCATAATGTCGGAAAAATCGATCCGGCCGGCTTTTTCTCCCCTGGGCCGGGCGGCATGGGAAGCGGCCACGGCGCGATCCAATTCCTCCAGGCTGATCGGATCGTCATTGACGGTTGCGACGGCTTCTTTACCGTCAATGATCGGCAATTTCTGATCAGACGCCTTGCCGTAGCCGGCAGCTGCCAGGAGAAAAAAACTGGCCGTCACGATGATCAGCACTGATGAAACTGGTTTCAGGCGCATTGGATTCCTTTTCGGATGTGCTCTCGTGGGTACACTGAGGCGGAAAAAAGCCATGACATATTTCCTAATTATTTACAAGCCCAAACTTAAGGGAAATGTTCGAGCAATTACTATGCCAGGTGCAGTTCACCGGCGGAAAACTGCCGACCGCCGCACTAGGAGGGAACCGACATAACCAATAAAATTAATCCACCGATGTAAGAGCTGCCAATTCAATGCTTGGGCGGCGACACCCGCCGCAGGTGGTGAAATCACCAAACCGATTTGGCAATTTCACCATCCTTTATAAACCATGCATTTCGTTTAGTACGCGCTGAATTTTTATAACAATTTGTTATTAAATAACAATCGATCAATGACGCCCCTTGCCGCCGCGTGGCACACTCGTTGCAATTATCGTTGCAATAACTATTGGGACCTGATATCTGGTAATAGCTTGAATTGCAGGATTACCGCGATGAAACGTATGCTCGACAAAATCAAACACTCCATTTCAGCCGCTCTTCGACCGGCGGTTGTCACATTTTTGTTGAGTGCCGTATGGGTTGCAGGTGTCCCGGCCGAAGTTCAGGCCGAGGTTCAAACCTCCTTCCTTTACCGGCTGTCCAATTTTTCAGGACCCGTGGCTTCCAATTGGGCAACGATCTCAGTTGATCAAGCCAGAGACGAAATTTATGTAACCGACGGCCAGTCGGGCATTATCCGGATTTATAATGATCGGGGCATGGAGGTTTATCGTTTTGGCGATGACTGGAATTCAGGCAGCCTCCTGTTGGCAGCCGCCGCCCGAAATGATGGAAACATTCTCGTCTTGACCCGCAGGTTCTCCGCAAATTCAATTGTGCTCTGCAATTTCAGAGGCGAGTTTCTGGCCGTACTTGCTTTGCAAGACTTCCCCCCCGATTTTTCGGGTTTTTCACCGACAGACATGGTTTACCGAGACAGACGGCTTTACCTGCTGGATAATAATTTACTGCGGCTGGCCGTCACCGATTCCAACGGTTATTTCATGGCCGGCTACGATCTCGGCGCGCTGTTGAAGATCGACGATAATAAGCGAATGGCAACCCAGCTCGGCGGGTTCAGCGTGGATCACGCTGGGAACATATACTTTACCGTGCCGGTGCTTTTTACAGCCTTTAAACTTTCGCCGGACGGTAAGCTGGCAAGCTTCGGCAAGCCGGGAAGCGCTCCCGGCCGGTTTAACAATCTGGGGGGAATTGTCGCCGATGACCAGGGCTATATTTATGTGGCGGACCGGTTAAAGTCGGTTGTCATCATATTTGATAAAGATTTCAAGTTCGTGAATGAGTTCGGTTATCGCGGACGCCGGCCGTATAATCTGATAGCTCCCAATGATTTGGATCTGGATGCCGCCGGCCGGCTGTATGTGTCCCAGCTGGCCAGTATCGGCGTCAGCGTCTTTAAAATTATCTACCAGTAGCTTCAAACATCTGTAGAAGCTGCCGGAAAAAAGGAGGTGATGAAACTCAGGTAGGGATAAGGATTTTTTTTGGTTTCCGAATTTTAACGGTCGATACAAAATTTTCCCTCCGAAAAAGGTAAACCCATCGAAAGGTGGGGTCACAAAGCCGACGGGTCCTCATTAACGGGGGACGGCCGGGCTGCCGGGAAGATGAAGATAAGGAGAACAACTGGATGAAAACAATTAAATTATGCTTAGCCATGATGGCCGCGGTCCTGCTGTCCTTCGGATTAAGTACCGCGGCCCTGGCCTTCCACAACGGCGGCGTGGCGCACTGTGACGGCTGCCATACCATGCACAACTCGGAAAACGGCCAATCCATCATTGAAGGGGGAGTTGTCGGCGTAACCGGCGACTACCTGACCAAGGGCACCGACCCCGGCTCCACGTGTTTGACCTGTCACGCGGGAAGCGGCAGCTACCATGTACTCAGCGATGACGGCTCCAACCAGACCCCGGGCGGCGATTTCTACTGGCTGACCAAAACTTTCAGCTATCCGGTGCGCAGCAGCACTGTAACCCGCCACGGGTACAACTTCGGGCACACGATCATCGCCGCAGATTTCGGTTTTTTGACTCCGGACCCCGATCTGGCTCAAGCCCCCGGAGGCACCTTTCCATCGGCACTGTTGACCTGCAGCAGCTGTCATGACCCGCACGGTGTCAAGGTTAACCGGACCGGACCCATTGCCGGATCAGGCTCCTACGGTAACGCACCTCCGCCCGGCGCGGATCTGGGAAATTATCGGCTTCTGGGCGACATCGGATACCGGCCGGCGAGCGGCATCGTGACATTTACAAACTCGCCGCCGATCGCCGCCACCACCTCAATTGCTCCCAATCCAGAGAGCGACAGCAACCACACCGACTACGGCAAGGGCATGTCCGAATGGTGCTCCAACTGCCACACGGCTTTTTTGGCACCCGGGGGGGCGGGACAGCATAAGCATCCGGCCGGCAATACCTCCGGCCTGGGCGCCGCCGGCATTTTCAATAACTACAACAGCTATGTCAAGACAGGCGATTTAACGGGAAATGCCGCAACCTCTTACCTGGCGCTGGTGCCTTTTGAAAGGCAGATCTCGGATTCGACGCTGTTAGATTCGCACAGTACCCAGGGACCGGATGGAAGTTCGAACGTTATGTGCCTGTCGTGCCATCGGGCCCATATTTCGGCTTTTCCGAACTCGGGGCGCTGGGATTTCGAAACCGAACTGCTGGTCAATTCCCATCCGCAGGATACCGATACGGGAGCAATTGCCGGGGATCAGCTGGCCAGCTACTACGGCCGGGATATTGCGACCGTTTTCGATCCCGAGCAGCGGAGTCTGTGCAACAAATGCCACGTCAAGGACTAACCTGAATAATCCAGGCAAGCATAAATGGCTGGCGGCGCTCTGCCGCCGGCTATTTTTTTGACTGAATTGGGCATTGACGGTATATTATGATTGATGCTATCCAATCACCGTCGGTATGTAGATATCCCATTTTTTCAAGGTTGGATTGAAGCCCCCCTTTTCTGCCCCTAAAGGAGGTCAGGCTTTTGAAGATGCCGCGGCTGAATCGATATTTTGTTTTTTTGCTGGCTGTGCTTATCGGCGGCTGTTTTCCCCTCGAACCGGACGTTGACGTTGCCGTCCTTAAAATGCCCCTGGGACAGGATGGCGAAGTGATTTTATACCTGCAGCAGCTGCCGCCGGAAGCCGACAAGCTTCGCTTTGATATCGACGGGATTTCCGCCGTAAGGGATGACGGCTCGGTGGTGCCCTTATCCCTTTCCCTGACCGGCCTGAAAGGCGCAGATCTCGCGGGGCTTCAAAAATTGATGGCAAGCGGGGTTCTGACCCCGGGCCATTACACCGGACTCTCCATCCGGATCAAGCAGGCCTGGGTCGAGACCGCCGAAGGTGAGGCCGCGCTGAAAGTTCCCGAGGAACCGCTGAGCGTGGCGCATCCCTTCGACGTGGCCCGGGAAAAAGCCTCGGCCCTGTTTCTGACGCTTAATCCCGGCCGGCAGATTACGGGGGAGAATCGATTTGCGCCTGTTTTCAGCCTGGCGTCAGCCGGCCAATTGCTGATCAATCTCACCGCTCTCGTCAGCAACCCCGAAACCAATCTCATCACAGTTTTCAACAAAGCGACCATGCAGGTGGCCGATGCGATTGCCGCCGGCCAGGGACCCATGGCACTGGCCCTCGACCAGCTCCGGGGCCTGGTGTAT
The DNA here is from genome assembly GCA_963769935.1 of uncultured delta proteobacterium. Taxonomy (GTDB): domain Bacteria; phylum Desulfobacterota; class Desulfobacteria; order Desulfobacterales; family JAFDCJ01; genus JAFDCJ01. The sequence continues at coordinate 138,737 of CAVYNY010000017.1, forward strand.
GCAACGGTTGCGCGGGATGACGCCATTTTGGCGATCGACGTCTTCAAACGGCAGATTATCAACAGGCTGAAACTCAATTTCAGGGACAATCCGGTCGATTTGGTCCTGACCCCCGACGGCCGGCGGCTGGTGTCGGTTAACCACGACTCCAATACGGTCAGCCTTATCGATGCCTTCTCGATGACGGAGGAAAGAAGAATCAGGGTCGGTGAGGGGCCGGCCGCTGCGGTTATGGACCCATCGGGTTCAAGGGTCTACATTTTAAATACGCGCTCGCGATCGATTTCGGTGGTGGATCTGTCCCAAAACACCCTGGTGGTTACGATCGGCGTCGAGGCGTCTCCGCTGAGAGGCACGTTTAATCGTGAAGGCGATATGCTATTTGTTATCAGCGGCGATTCACCTTACCTCACCGCCATCGATCGATCCCGGCTGGCCGTCACTGGAAAAATTTTTGTGGGGACGGGGGCTGTTTCCATAAAGGCCGACAATCAAAGCGGTCTGCTCTATGTCGGCCGCAAGACCGGCGGCGAAATCGCCGTCATCGAACCGTCTTCTTCGATGTTTGTCGACACATTTCAGGTCGGCGGCAGGCCGGTGTTCCTGGCGATTGACGAGCAGGAGAGATCGCTGTTTGCGGCGCTTTCCGACCGTAAAATCCTTCAGAAAATCAATCTCATCAGCAAGAAGGTCGTTGCTGAAATAGAAGTGGGGAAGGGGGCTTACGCAATTGTGGTCATGGGCGAGAGGTAGGATATGGGCCGGACGATTTTCCCTTGTATCTGTCTGATTGCGATTTTCTTTTGGATCCATGCCCAATTGGGTTCAAGCGCCAGGGCCGACAGCGTGGACTTTAATACCGACCATCGGTATATCGATTCCAGAGGCACGACCAAATTTAAACTTACCGGGGAAAATCTCGATACCAATTATGAGCAATTTAATCAGCTCTACAATCTTAACCTTTCAAAAAACATTTATCCTTATCTGCTTTTTAACAGTGGAACCGTATACCAGATAAATTCAACCTCGTCTTCAAGCGGAGACAACAACGTCGATACCGAGGAGAAGATTCTGACTCCCTTTGCCGAACTGAACCTTACCAATCCGATATACCAGGCCGGCCTTGCCTATCACAAAAGAAGAATCGAGGAAGATGTAACCGATGTGCCTGATACCCGGGCAGACCGCGATGAAATCACCGGGACGCTGGGGATGAACCCCCCTTCCGACTTGTTTCCGGATTGGAGCCTGCGCTACAGCGATATCCACACCTACGACGATCCGGAAACCCAGGATCAGTTTCAGAAGGTGTGGATGCTGGATACCGCCTACACGCCTTTGAGTGGCCTCTTTCTCGACTACTCGTACGCGCGCACCGATACCGAAGAAAAACTTCAGAATTTCGATACGGTCGAACAATCGCATCTGGGTACGGCCGAATATTCCCGCAATTTTTTCAACCAACGCCTGTCCATGGACACCTCCTATACGGTCAATTACAGCAAATTTGAGTTTTCGAGAGGCAGCGGTACTTCCGAAGTTCCATTGCTGCGGTTTGCCGGTCTTTCGTCGCTGAGCAATACACCGGACGACGGCCCGGCGATGGGTACCAACCCGGCTTTAATCGACGGCAATCTGACGGCCTCGGCCGGCCTGAATATCGGAACCGCCGGCGATCAGAGCCAGCCGGTCAACATGGGGCTCGATTTCGGATTTGCGATCGATGTGGATACCCTCCATGTATGGGTGGATCGCCGTCCGACCAGCACGGTTGTCAACTCTTTTTCCTGGAGTGTTTATACCAGTCCGGATAATACGGATTTCAGCACCTGGACCCTGGTTGCAACCGTGTCCCCAGCCAATTTCGGGACGCTCGACAATCGCTTCGAGATATCTTTTCCCCGGGTCAATACGCGGTTTATCAAGGTGGTGACGGCCGCGCTGTCTCCTGTTGTTCCCGGTGCGGGGAGCTTCCCGAATATCTTTGTCACCGAGTTGCAGGCCTTTATCACGACCTCGGGGACATCCTTCAATACCCAAAGCAGCGTCCTGAATCAAAACTATAACCTCGGTCTCAGAGGCAAGCTCAGCGCCAGTACCCTGCTTGGCTATAATCTGTTCTATAACCAGCAGGATACAGATCCGGGCAATATCAAACGCACGCAATATACCAACGGTCTTTATTTGAATCATACCTTCAACGATACCTTTTCCGCCAACGCCAACGGTCAACGCACCGACATCTCCAATGACGTTGCGAATGGAACCGAGGATTCCTACAATTACACGTATGGGACTTCCCTAAGGGCAAATTGGCTGGCCACGTTCAATCAGGCGCTGACGTTCAGCGGGTCATATGACAACACCGTTCTGGGATCATCTTCGCAGAACGCCCTGTTCCTGCGCAATAATGCCATTCTTTATCAAGGCTGGAGTGCGTTTTTGGATACCGGCTACACCTGGGAAGAGCCTGAAATCGGATCCCGCATATCCAGTGTTATTATCAGACAGGGCACAAACCTGCAGCCGAACCAAAAAATCAGCCTTAATCTAAGTTTTTCGTATAAGCGAACCATGCAATCCGGCGAAGACGTCGGACCCAGCGACGAAACCAGATGGGACATACAGGGATTTTATATACCGTTTCGCAATCTGTCTTTTTTTGCCAAAGTAAATTCGGTCTACCGGGATGGTTCGACGGACACATTTCAGAATTACACCGTGAACTGGTCGCCTTTTCCGGATGGCGATCTGCAGTTTTTTTTCGTTTTTAACGAAATCCTGTTGTCTGAAAGCAACCAGGAAGAAAGGGTAGTCGGACCGGGTTTGAAATGGACCATCGGTCCGCACATCTCTTTAGATATGTCCTACAATTATACGACCAGCGACAACGATACCGAGAAAATTGAATCAAACGTTTTCAGTGCGGATTTAAGGACCCATTTTTAAGTCTCACCCGGAAGCTGGAGGCGTGAATGCCGGCGTGAAGTCAGGCTGGTTTTTCGCAACGGCAAGGGCTTCTTTTTATCGTCATTTTAGCGGGGAATGTCAAAGCAGTTGATCGCAAAGGCAAAAGCAGCTATGCTTTAAAAAGCATTTTGCAAAATCAGAGGGCCAAGATACTTTAATACGAGGAAATTAAGATGGTTAGAGCGGCAAATCGCACACATTTCAGGCTCTGTCTTTTATCCTTTATCCTTATTTTTTCGGTTGCCTGCGGTTCCAAATACAACATATCCGAAAATTACCATGACCCGGATGTCGATTTCGCGCTCCTGCGGACTGTGGCCGTGATGCCGTTTTCCAATCTGACCAATGATAAGCTGGCGGGGGAAAGGGTGCGCAGTACTTTTATGAACAGCCTCCTGTCTACCGGCGCGCTTTATGTGATTCCTCCCGGGGAGGTGGCGCGCGGAATTTCACGGGCTGGAATCGACAACCCATGGGCCCCATCCGGCGAGGATATCAACAAATTCGCGGCGATTGTCGGTGCCGATTCCGTGATTACCGGGGTTGTCACGGAATATGGGGAGGTACGGTCGGGCGCCGTAACGGCCAATGTGATATCATTGAGCATGCAAATGCTTGAGAAAGATTCACGCAAAGTCATATGGTCTGCAGCCACTACCAAAGGCGGGATATCCATCTGGGATAGGCTTTTCGGCGGCGGCGGCCAGCCCATGGAAGATGTAACCCAAGCGGCGGTAGATGATATTATCAATAAACTTTTCTATTAGGACGGCTGTCCTTCTGCTTGCATTTCTGCTTTGCAATTCAAGTGCTGCAGCCCAAAATGACGCGGCCGATGAAGCGGCTGTCCCCAAGACCAGCGGCAGTACTGAACGGCTTAAAATTGCAGTCTATCCGGTCTCAAACCTCAGCGGAAGCACCGCGCCGCTTGCCGCCATAGGCCTGCAGCTGATCGGGGAGCTTAAAGATTCGGACGCCACCCTCATCGAGGGTGACGTCCTTGACAGCGTCATTACCAAATACCGTGTTCGTTACCTGGGCGGTCTTGATAAGGCGACCGCGCAGGCGCTGCGGCGGGATGCCGGGGCCGATTGCGTTCTGATAACATCGTTGGAGCTTTACAGTGAAGTAGTTCCCCCCAAAATTGCGTTGACAGCCCGGTTGGTTTCAACCGGAAGTAAGACGGAAATTCTATGGATCGATGGTATCGGCCTGGCCGGTGACGACGCTCCCGGGCTTCTGGCGCATGGGTTGGTCGAAGACCCCCTGATGCTGATGAGAAGAGCCGTTCATCGCCTGGCACAATCCCTGACAGTTTTTCTATCCGGGCAGGGGAAACGGGTGAATTCCCGGTCGCCCCAGAAAAAGTTCGCTCCCGAGGTCATCTACCGTAAAGATGTCCTGGCGGGCGACAAGACTTATAGAGTGGCGGTTGTGCCCTTTTTCAACCCGAGTGCCCGCACCTTCGCCGGAGAGATCCTGGCGCTGCATTTTGTCAGACAGCTATGGGCGCTTGAGAATTTTAAGATCATTGAACCCGGCGTGGTGCGGCAGCAGCTTCTCAAATCAAGGATTATCATGAATAGCGGCATTTCCCTGGCCGATGCCGATCTCATTGGCCACGAGTTGAATGCCGATCTCATTCTAAACGGCAAGGTCATTGATTATCAGGACTATCGAGGCTACAGCGGTATCGTCAAAGTGGATTTCTCGGCCCAGCTCTTCGAACGCGCCAGCCGCGAGGTGGTTTGGTCGGTAAAAAGCTATCATCAGGGGGATGACGGCGTTTTCTTTTTCGATTGGGGAAAGGTAAATACGGCTTACGCGATGGCCAGCCAGATGGTGCAGCTGGCGGTGGAGGAGATGGGTGAGTAGTTTCAAGTTAATTGTTATTGGTTATTGGCCGTTGGTTGCTGGTCAGTGGCTCGTTATGAATAAAAGCAGTGTCTAAAAACTATACCGCGAAAGGTTGATCAGAGCGAACCTGAAAGTGAAGTGAGAAGATGAAGCCCGGTACCCAAAATCCGGTAATAACCCCTTTTCGACCTGAAATGAAAAAATCCTTGCCGTATATTTACGTCCTCGCCTTTTTTTCAGGTATGTGCATCATGGCCAATGAACTTTGTGCATCCCGACTCGTGGCACCCTATTTCGGTACCTCCTCCTTTGTCTGGACCAACATCATCGGCGTCATAATGATTGCCCTCTCGGCCGGTTACGTTATCGGCGGGAAGCTCGCCGATCGGAAACCAAGGCTTGGTATCCTGTTGAAGCTGCTCCTGGCTGCTTGTGTGTTTCTCTTCCTGCTCCCTTTTGTGGTTTACCCCGTTGTCCAGGGGCTCTCATCTTTCTTGGAGAGCTTCAACTCCTCATTTTCGTTCATATTTTTCGGATCGCTCTTAGCCATAATTTTCCTGTTCTCTCCACCGATCGTGATCTTGGGCATGACCAGTCCTTTCCTTATACGCATTGTTGCCCGGACCGACCACGTGGGGGGCTCTGTAGGGCGCATTTTCGGCATCTCAACCATCGGGAGCGTCGTTGGAACATTTTTGCCTGTCCTTGTGCTCATTCCGGCCATCGGCACAAGCAAGACGATCCTGTTCTTTTCCTCAGCCCTCTTCGTCGTCGCCGCTCTGGGTTTCACTGGAAAAACAAGGGCGCTTCTTTCAGTAGCGGCGATCGTGCCGTTCCTTTTCCCGGTGCCGGACGCGAGGCGAACTCCGGGAAAGATCTACGCGACGGAGTCGTCCTATCAGTATATAGAGGTGTTCGACATAGGCTCTTACCGTTATCTCGTGTACAACAACGCAGCTGGATTTCAGACGGTCGCCAACAAGAGAAGTCCTCTCACAGGCCTGAACTACTACTACGACTACTATTCTCTCCTCCCCTTCATTTTTGAGGGCACGCCCAAAAAGGCCCTTATCATAGGCCTGGGGGGCGGCATTATCGCGAACCAGTTGCGCTACTTTCATCCGGAAATCATCGTAGATGGCGTCGAAATAGACCCGAAGGTCATACAGGTCGCCCGGAAATACTTCGCCCTTAGGTCCGATGCAGATGTATTCAATCAGGACGGACGTATCTTTGTGACATTGAGCAAAAAAAAATACGACATTGTCATCATCGATGCTTACACACGACAAGTCTACATTCCTTTTCACCTGACAACTGTGGAATTCTTCACGAAGCTGAAGGATAGACTTTCGGAACAGGGAATTGTCGCAATGAATGTTTCCGCGCCCAGAGAAGACTCGCCGCTCCTGCAGAGCATCATGAACACGCTGCGGCTTGTGTTCGGTCACGTGTATCTATTCAGAATCCCGATGTCTTACGACAATATCGTGCTCGTCTCAGACAGAAGCTTGGACTTCGGGTTGTTCGGACGGGCGGCCGGGACCGAACTTCAGGGCATCGCCCAGTTAAGCCGGCCCCTGTTCCGGGAAATCAAAACCAACGGCAAGTACGAACCGCTTACCGACGACCGGGCTCCCGTCGAACATATGGTGGATTGGGAGATTCTCAAACAGGAAATCAAGGCTGATAAAGCCGGACCCGGTGCCGGCTGAGACGGTCGTACCGGCCCGCCTACTCCAGCCCATATTTCTTCACCTGGTAGCGCAGCGTATCGTAGCTGATGTCCAGCAGTTTGGCTGCCAGGGTCTTGTTGTAATTTGATTTTTCGAGCGCCTGGCGGATGAGGTCCTTTTCCACCTCCTCCAGGGATATACCCGAATCGGGCAATGAAATTTTATCGCCGGTAAGTTGTTTGGTGCTTAAATTGTTGCCGAAGATCCATTTGGGCATCTGTTCCGGTGCAATAATTTCCGCATCTTCAAGCACGACGAATCGTTCGACCAGATTCTTGAGCTCTCTGACATTGCCCGGCCAGGCGTAGTTTATCATCAATTCTTCTGCCTGCGGTGTAAAGCCTTTAATTATTTTTTTATTATATTTCTTGGCAAAGTGGCTCAGAAAATAATTGGCCAGCAAGGGGATATCATCCTGTCTTTTTCTAAGCGGCAGGACGTGCAGATAAAAGGCGGTCAAACGAAAGAACAGGTCTTTGCGGAATTCCCCTTTGCTCACCGCTTCGGAGAGGTTGCGATTCGTCGTGGCGATAACCGTCGCCTCCACATCGATTTCCCCTTTGCCGCCGATGCGTCTTATTTTGCGGTCTTCCAAAACTCTGAGCAACTTGCTCTGAAGGTCCAATTTCATGTCCCCGATCTCATCGAGCAGGATGGCTCCGCCATTCGCCATTTCAAATAATCCCTTTTTGTCCGACTTGGCATCGGTAAACGATCCCTTCTCATAGCCGAACAGCTGACTTTCAAGCAGCGATTCCGGCATGGCGGCACAGTTCACCGAAATAAAGGGTGCATTCCAGGAGTTGTCCGTATTGAACATTAATTTATGAATTCGTCGGGCGATAAGCTCTTTGCCGGTTCCGCTCTCTCCGGTGACGAGAATGTTGGAGACCCGGGCCTGGGCAATTTTCTTGATTTTTTCCTCCAGATCCTTGATGATGCCGGACTCTCCGACAATTTCCCTGTCAATGACTTCGGAATAGGCTTTTCTGAGATAGTCCACCTCCTCTTTGAGATTTTCTTTTTCAATAATGTTGCGGATAACGATTTTGACCTCATCCGTGTTAAACGGTTTGGTCAGGTAGTCGGAGGCGCCGAGCTTCATTGCTCTGACAGCCGTTTCGGCCGTATCATCCGCGGTGAGCATCACCACGGGGGTCGTCAGTCCATTTTCTTTTATTTCCTTAAGTATATCAATTCCGTCACGATCGGGCATTCGGATGTCCATCAGCAGCAGATCCGGATTGCAGGACTTTATTTTATCGATAATGCCGGTGGTTTCAGTCTCGGCAAAAACGTCGTAGCCTTCCCTCCTCAACGCCTTGGAGAGCACCGTGACGATAAGTTCTTCGTCATCCAGCAAAAATACTTTCCCCTTGCTTTTCATGCCGTCTGTCCCTTTATATCCTGCAAAACCTGAAGGGAAACATTGACAACGGTTCCCCGGTTGGGTGTGCTTTCGACATAAATGTCGCCGCCGTGCTCTTCGACGAGCCGCCGGGTGATCGCCAGCCCCAGGCCGGAGCCCTTGCTTTTGGTTGTGAAAAACGGCTGGAAGATTTGATCCAGCGCTGTCGTTTCAATGCCCTTGCCGGTGTCGGCAACCGCAATGCGGATGGAATTTAAAGCGGCATCATAGTATGTCTTAACCGCCAGGGCGCCGCCGTCGGACATGGCTTCGATCGCATTGAACATCAGATTCAAAAATACCTGCTGCAGCTGCATGGGATCGGCCATGGTTTTGGGGATGTCGGCGCCAAAGTCCTTTAGTACTTTTATCGGACTTGGGGAATTCGAGGACAATAGGGGGTGCTTCAAGGAAAATGAAATGGTTTTATCAAGCAGATCGTTTATATCCGTAAGCATTAGCTGCAATTGGGGCGGCTTGGCGAAATTCAGCAGGCTCTTAATCAATAATTCGATGCGTTTAATTTCATCAACGGCTTTGACCACAATCGATCGGTCCTCTTCCGAGATGCAGGGCTCCTGAAGGAGTACTTCCACCGATCCCTTGATGCCGGCCAGCGGATTTTTGATTTCATGGGCCAGGCCGGCCGCCCATTCGCCGACCGTTTTCAACTGTTCGGTTCGCTGCAAGGCTTCCTCCACCCGTTTACGGTCGGTGATATCCCGGATGACATGAATCAATCCGGTAAGTTGGTGATCGCTGTCGAACATAGGCATTGCGCGTATCTCAAGAAACCGTTCCAGGTGCGGCTCATACATTTCAAAGGAGGCCGGCTTTTCCGTCCGGTAGCATTCACAGCTGGGGCAATCTTCCGGCGGACTTTGCTTGCCATGGTAATACTGATAGCATTTTGCTTCGGTATCTTCCAGAAACGGCAGATTCAGGAATTTTTCAGCGGCCTTGTTGGCGCGGATGATTCTGAAATCCCTATCATGAATTGTTATCATATCGGTGATGGTATTAAACGTGTCCTCCCATTCCTGCTTGGACTGCAGGACCAATTGCTCCATTTGCCTGCGTACCGAGATATCGCGGTCAAACGCCAGGATATATCTGTGACCCATATATTCGACCAGCCCGGCGCTGATTTCTACCGGAAAAATCGTGCCGTCTTTTTTGCGGTGGTCTAACTCAGCCTTGATCCATTCACCTTCTAAAATGCGCCGGAACCGTGCCGGGGCAACCTCGGCATCCTCCGGGGCATCGAGATCTTTTATCAGGTTTAGCTTCAGCATTTCATCGATCGTATAGCCATGCATATCGGCGGCGGCCTGGTTGGCATCCACAATATCGCCGCGGTTTTCGCCTTCGGCTTCGACCATGAAAATGGCGTCCCCGGCGCTTTCAAAGAGCGTGCGGTATCTTCGTTCGCTTTCCCGGATATTTAAGATGTTTTGCTTCAGGGACTCCGACATGGCATTAAAGGATGTGGCCACCTCGCCGAACTCATTTTTTAAGCCTTTGATGCGGTAATCCAGATCACCTTCCTGCAATTGACGCGTGGCTTTTAAAAGAACCTTGACCGGTTTGGTAAACTCGCCGATGACAAAAAAACAAAAGCCGGCCGCAATCAGAAGCGTTATGACCACCAGCGTATTGACAATATGTTCTGACCGGCCGATTGCATTCAGTGAGGCTTCGGTTTTATCACCCAGCCTGCTGCTGGCTATGTGCACCATGTCGTTGGCCTGCTCCACCAGCGTCTGCGATGTCCGGAACGCCGTGTCGCCCTCCTGCATCCATTCGGCAAGATTGCCCTTCAGGGTCAGAATCCGGCCGATAGATCCTTTTAACAACTCGACTCCCGAGTTCAATACCTCAAGCCGTTTTACCACCTGGGGTCTGTGATGGCAATCAAAGCAGGTGACGGACACGCGCTTCAAATTATTGACGTTGGTCAGAATTTCGTCCGGGCTTTTATCGTAGCGTGTCCCGATGAGGTAGAGGTCCGACTGCACATTTTTTATCTGGATCAGCAAATGTTCCCGCAGGATTTCAACCTGGTGGAGTTTAATCAGATAGCCGAGCTCCGAGGTGGCATCCTGGATTGTTGAAACGATATAGACGCCGCCGCTGATCAATATGATGCAGACGAGGCCTAAAGCCATGAATATTTTTTTCTTCATTTTTAATCTGCTATTTTATGGGTTTCAGAGGTTTAGATTTCTAAACTGGAAAAAATCTTCGCAAAATACCACATTGTGACGAAAAGCGAAACTGCTTTCAAAATTCCCTGCTTCTCTGGCTTTAGACCTGTATCGGTTAACATTTGTCAGATGCAAAAAGTTTCAGGTGTCAGCTCGGCCGCCGGCCAAAACAACGGCCGGTCTGATCAAAAAAGAAACAGAATAGTTCACCGCAGAGCCCGCAGCCTCCGGCCCATAGGGCCTACGCCCCGGTGGGAGAACGCCGAGGAAGAAAATGTTAATTAATTTCTCTGCGCTCTCAGCGGTGAGACACTTCATAAAAATCGCATCGAATTTAATGAAGTTTCATATGAGTTTTCACTTGTCAGGCATTGGAAGTGCTGAATACTGAGACCTATAATTTGCTCAATTGTTGCTGGACGAGTATAATGCCTCATAAAGGCCAATTTTTTGGAGCGAAGTCCCGGAAAAATAATTCAATAGTTATTGTCTTTTTTTATATCATTTTGGTCGGTTACAGGCTGGACTGACACCTGAAACCTGACACCTGAAACCTCATAATTAACCTGACATCCGTCGACAACTGCAACAGATAGCCGACCCGGCACGCCGCCCTACTCCTCCTTGACTGTGCGCTGCGCGGGATCATGGAAATACAGGTATTTAAACAATCCGTCGGGACCGTGGCAGTCCATGCACGGCAAATTACGGGATTGAACCCTGAGAAAACTATTGTCGGCCGACCCCTCTGTCTTGACGCCGGTGCCCTCGGAAGGACTCCCTGAACTCCACTGATGCGCATTGTGGCAGGAGGGGCAGGAAAGATTGCCGACCGTTATTAACTGGCCGGTGGTCTTGTCAAAAAGTGGGAAGTAGTTGGCCCGGCCTTTCGTATTGCGGCCGACGTTGGTAATCAGCTTACCCGCCGGGTGAAAGGCAATCGGTGGAATTTTATCAGCGGCCGCGCCATTTCTGGAATGGCAGGAAATGCACATCATTTCGGCAATGCTGTTGCCTGAGGTTAAATCCCGGGCCCAGAGCCTGATTTTATTGGGGCTGTTGTGAACCAGATGACAGACGCCGCAGGTGCCCGATTCGAGCGGAGTTTGACCGATTATATTCAGGGCCGACGGTGCCATCGAGACCAGATCATGATCGGTTTTATTGATATACGCCTGCGCAGCATGGCAGTTTTCGCAAAGCCCGGCTGCGGGTGAATTTTCCAATCTTAAAAAACTGTTTTGTGAGGTCCCCTCGATCTTAATCTGGTTTTTATCAGGTGTCTGCGACGGCGCCCAGCGATGCGGATCATGGCAGGTGGGACAGGCGATGACACCGTTTGGCGAAATTTTCCCCTTTCCGTCAAATAACGGCAAGGTGGTGGCGAGCCCTTTTTCAGAAGGTGGCAGGTCGATTGGATGGGAATAATCTTTGATTACTTTTTTGCCTGCCAGGCCGTTGTCGCTATGACAGTCGAGACAAAGGCCATCGACCGCACTTTTATTTTCCGCGGTTCGTTTCCTGGCCCAGAGAAATGTCTGCTGGGCATTGTGCACCAGGTGGCAGCTGCCGCAGACACCCGACTGCAAAGGCGTTTGATTCCGGGTGTTCCTGGCTTCCGGCGCCACCTTGCCCAGATCATGTTTGGAATCGGCAATGTAAAATTTGTCACGGTGGCATTCACGGCAGATTTCCGGTGACGGCTGCCTGATAAAGAATTGGCGGATCGGTTTGTTTTCTTTGGCTGCGGCGGCGGCAGGGGCTGCCGCCGACCGATGAGGGTCATGGCAGGTGGTGCACGTTATGACCCCCTTCTGATCCTGCAATCCGAAATCGTTATAAAGCGGAAGGTCCGGCTTATTTTCAGGCCGAACCGCCAGCGGATGCTGGGTGCCGGTTAAACTGGCTTTACCTGCGATATTGCCCTGGCTGTGACAGCTCAGGCACAGTGCTGTGGTAAAATTTTCTCCGCCGGCAAGTTGTCTGGCCGCCTTGTGGGGCAGATGGCAGGCCGAACAAACGCCGGCCTGAGCTACCGTCTGGCCTTGAAGATTCCTTTCATTCGGCCCTGACAGCTGCAGATTGTGGGTGGTATCGGAAATCGACTTTTTGTCCGGGTGACAGTTCAGGCAAAAGGCCGCCTTTTCATCGTTTGTTACCAGCAGGGACGCCTGTTCGGTCTGGTTTTTATGGACCTTATGGCAGGTCAGGCATATCAACTCTCCGTTGCGGCCTGTTTCGGCACCTTTTTTTATTATCGCTTCAGGTATCGTTGCTTTTACCGGCTTGACGTTTACGACATGCATGGGTTTTTTTTTGCCGGCCGGAGTCATAGGGTTCTTATCCGGGTGGCATGCCATACAAAGACTGGAATCGCGGCCGCTTTCAATCAGAAAACTCTCATACTTCGCCCCGTGGGCGGCGTGGCAGGTTTCGCATATCAGTTGATTGGGTTTATCGCCCGCCAACGCATACCCTTCCATCAGACGGTGGGGAATTTCCTGCTTGACGGTATCCAACGGGTGATTGTGAAATTTGCTGGCATCAGCCATCTCCGGGTGGCACATGCGGCACATGGCTGAATTGCGGTTGGAGGTTCGCATGAAAATCGACTCTTTGTTGCCGGGCCCGCTGGGAACTCCGTGGGCGGTGTGACAGGTGGCACATACCATGTTGCCCTGTTCGTCCAGCGGAAAAATAGGGGGTATCTTCATGTGCGCGGGCGGCGGCACATTGGTTTTGTGTTGAGCCGTCTGGTAGGCGCGGGCGCGGGAATCCTCGATGCTGCCGTCATGACAGGAAAAGCACATTTCAGGCGTGGCAACTACTTTGGCAGCCGTATAATCGACCAGGTCACTCCCCCGGCCCTCTACAAAAAAGGTGTCAATCCAGCGATAGTGACAGATGGCACATGCCTTGGCTGAATTGGGGTTTTTCGGCGGCGCCACATTCATCTGGGCATCGGACAACTTGAAAAGCAGAACCAGCGCAACGCTAAGTAGAATCAGGAAACTTTTTCTTTTCATCCCTAATTATTCAAATTTGGAAAATCTGGTCCTCTGGGCCAGGCCAGAGTAAACCGGCTAGGCCGAAGACATATGCCGTGGAATGATGGAATATTGGAATGTTGGAATTATGGGTTCTGAAGGATGAAATCTTTTTTCGATACACCTCATAGATCAGAAACTAAAAACAAGATAAATTCCGTTTTTTAAACCCAATATTCCATTATTCCAGCATTCCATTGGACGTCTAAAGGAAAACGCCGCCTTTGTGGTGTGAAATCAATTCCGGGCCCTCGGGGTTATGATTCCCTACTTTGATTCAGCTTCGCCCACCTGGCGGTATACGCCGACCTTGTTGGCAAACATTTCCACCACATAGAGTCGGTCCTGCCGATCTATGAATAGGCCAACAGGAGTCTTGAATTTTTTTACCTTGCCGGTTGCCGGCTCACCGATAGCGGCGTAAAACTCCCCGGTCGACGTGAAAATTTGAATGACGCCCATGTAACTGTCACTGACATAGATGCGGTTGTTTTTATCAACGGCGACGCCCTTGGGTCTGAAAAATTCTCCTTTTTCAACCCCCCATCCGCCGATGAAATTTACAAACAATCCGTCCGGATTCAGCTCCTGAACCCGGGTATTGATCACATCAACGATATAGAGGTATTTTTGTTTATCCAGCGCTATCAGAAAAGGATAGCGGAAGGCGCGTTTGTCGGTGCCCGGTGTGCCCCATGAATCAAGCAATTTAAGATTTGAGAGATCGTAGACCAGAATGCGATGGTTGTCGTTGTCCACGACATAGCAGCGGTGGCGGGTGTCATCGACGGCCACATCGGTGGGGTCCGCCGGATGTTTCAAAGCCGGAAGTTTAATTTGGGCGATAAAGCCGCCGGTGCGATCAAATATCTGCACCCGATGGTTGCCGGAGTCAGCCACATATACCCGGCCTGATTCAGGGATGTCGATGCCCAGCGGGTATTTGAACTCCCCGTCGCCTGCACCCGCCAGGCCGAAGGAAGAAACCGGCATTCCCCGGGAGCTGTATATCCGGATACGGTTGTTGACGCCGTCAACCACATAGATTTGTCCATCTTTTGATACAGCGACCTCGCTGGGCTCCTTTAGCTGATCGGTTATTTCGAATTGAAGCTCCACATTAATTAGACGAATCCCCAATGCCGGCGTCACCGCCAGCAGCAGGATGACGGCCGACAGCACTAGGTATGAGTAGCTGTGTTTAGGCAAATATAACATCAAAGTCCTTTTTTAGGTTTCAGGTATCAGGTGTCAGCACAGCCAACAATCAAAATCACAAATTCCAAATCACAAAACTCAAACAATTTCCAATGACCAAAATTCAAAATTCCAAACAGGACTTCATCGGTTTTGTTATCGCTTTAGATAAATAAGCGATCCTTTGATCGCGAACGCACAAAAGTTCTAAAACATGAAAAAATAAAACAGTTTGATTTTCTTGATATGGCCGGTTTCGGTCATTGATTATTGTGATTTGGAATTTATTTGTTATTTGGTGCTTGTAATTTGGAATTTATACCTTTCCGCCAGTTCTTTGCCATCGGTTTTCTGCCTCCTGGAAATTGACATGACACCCGTCTAGTTTTCAAACAGGTCCGGAAAATAAAAGGTTTTGTATTTAGTCACCAGGCCTTTGATGTTCAGCGATTTAAGATTGGTGGCCGTCTTTTCGCTAAAGCCCAGCTGCTTAAAATCCAGGATGCTGTGGGAAGAATGGCACTCCTCACAGGCCACGCTGATTTCCTTTTTGGCGATGTCCCGGTGAAAATAACTCAGGCCTTCGGTTCTCTGCTTGTCTGTCAGGGATTTTTCCTTCTGCAGGAATTCTTTTGCCTTGCGGGTGTCCTCAGGGTTGAATGTCAGTTGTCTTTCTCCGTCATTTTTTACATAAACCGCTATTCTGGATAAAAAATGCGCTGATTTGTGGGCGGTTTGCGTCCTGGGGTTGTAATACGTACCGAAAGGCTTCCCGCTGAAATCCGCGTTTTCGGTGTCTTTCCAGTCAAAGGTGAAATCAGGGAATTTTTCTTTTTTTAAATGACATACGTCACAGACCATAAATCCGGTGTGCAAATTTAAAAGCGCACGGACCAGTTTATTTTCAGTATGGGGATACAACGGGTGGCAAACACGGCAGGCGGTTTCGTCATCCAGCCGGGTGATATACGACTGTTCTCCCTTATGGATATCTTTCAAAGGGTAATTTTTTACCAGCTGCTTGTCTTTTAATTCGCGGTGACAGGCAGTGTTGCAATTAACCTGTGTCTCACCCGTGTGGGGAACTTTCACCACACCGGTGTGGCACATGCGGCAGTCCACCTTGCCATGGGGCGACTGGTCATATTTTGCTTCATCAATATGCAGCACTGTGAATCCGCCATCTTTATTATGCCGGACAAGACCTGGATATTGATGACAGGTAAGGCACCCCCCTTCGTCGAGTGCAAAGCTCACAGTGGCCGTACTAAGGAGCAAGCTGCAAACAACCAGTGTCACAAAGACCAATGGATACGCCCTCAAATTTTTTAAACGAATTGAATGAAAAAGCGCTTTCATGACAATAACGTCCTGGTCTGTTTGTTCAAAATCTGAATCACCCAATGCCAATAATGCTAACCTCGAAACTTTAGAGGCAATTACTATACCAAACAGCATTTAGTTTCCAGCTTTTTTGCCAAAGCATCTTTTACCCCCCCTTGGTGTTCAGGGAAAGCAGGGTGGTTGCCGCGTCCTCGTTTTTGCATCGGAAAAACAAGGGCCGCGTGCAAAAAAACCGTTGCGGTCAGGGCATTCGTTGCCTGGTGAAATCACCAATCTGATTCGGTGAAATGCCCAATTGTTCTTTATTTGATAAACGAATTAAATCCGGCTGACTACCATTAACAAAAGGTTTTTAAAAGATCATTCCCGTCGCAGACGCTCTGGCACATACATTGCAAAATATTCTTAAAATCAAATAATTGCAACCCAATTCCGTTTCGAATCCCAATTTTTAAGTAAGGTCAGGTAAAGCATCTGCGGTAATTTATAACCGACTGGTAAATGCCGATTCTTCAATTTAAAGAGGCAGTGCAGCTTATGGTAATCAAAAAACTCCTTAAATTCATAATCTCCTTCTGGGCCATCACCTTATTCTTAGCGCTTATCACGCCGCCGGGTTCCGTAGCCTCCGATATCGGCAACTGTCTTTTATGCCACAAGTACCCCGGTCTAAGCCGGATAGACGAAAACGGCAAATTCAGGCTCATGTACGTCAATGAAGACATATTCAATAAAAGCGTACATGCCAAAGTTAAATGCGAAGGCTGCCACCCGGACATCCAAAAGATTCCCCACGAGCCGGCCAAAAAAGTCGACTGCCTGACCCAATGCCACATTATCGAGCCATCCAGCGAAAAAAAATTTTCCCACAAAGATGTCGCGGATTATTTGGCCAATAGTGTGCATGCCAAGGTCGATAAAAATGGACAACCCAAAAAATATCAGGAGGATATACCGACGTGCAAGAACTGTCATGAAAACCCGCTTTACCGGCCGCTGTCTTTTTTCAAACGGGTGCGCCCCGGCATATCCGATGTCGCTATAGGACGGTGCCGGGTTTGTCATAAATCCGATGAATTTATCTATAGATTCTATAACCACGTGACGACCAGGCTGCACAAGATCAGAAACCCGAGAAATATCGCCGAAGTGTGTGCCAGATGCCATGACGATGACGAAATCGTCGCGCGGCATAACCTGTCCACCAAAGCCGTATTCTCCTACGGCGAAACGTTTCACGGCAAGGCGGCCCGTTTTCTGGATGAAAGAATCCCCGATTGCCTCGACTGTCATGTCAAACCCGGCGAATCCGTGCACCAGATGCTGAGCCACAACGATCCGAATTCCATCACGCATGTAAACAACCGAGGCAGAATCTGCGCCACTGCGGACTGCCATCCCAAGGCCACACCGCAAATGGCCAACTACAAAGTTCACGCTGAGTTCAACAAGGAGCAAAGCCCTCTGCAGTATTATTTTCAGGTATTTTTTATCGTATTGACCGGCGGCACCCTGCTGCCCCTGATGGGCCTGTTGTTTCTCGATTTATTCAGAAGATTGATTCCGCATGCTGCCATCAAACGGAGTAAGTCCACCAATGGAAAAACATCTTAAAATCAAGATAAAAAACGGCCAAAAATATTTCTACAAATTTACGCCGCTTCAGAGAGCACAGCATATAACCATTGCATCATGTGTCATCGTGCTGGTCCTGACCGGCATGCCCCTTAAATTTCATGATGCATTCTGGGCGCCCTATCTTTATGCGTTCTTTGGCGGAATTAAGGTGGCCCCGGTGGTTCATAAGACTGCCGGCACGGTCTTGATGCTTCTTTTTATGTTTCACCTGATTTACGTGTTCTACTGCATCGTGACGGACATGATAATTCCGTTGAAGAAAAAAAACCAACTGCGGGTAGGCACGGTCCTCAAAACCCTGCTGACCCACCCCATCATGCCAAGCTTCAAGGATGTCAGGGATATCATCGATCTTTTGAAATATTACCTGTTCTTGACCGATAAACGTCCCGCAGGCGAAAAGTTTACCTGGAAAGAAAAGTTTGACTACTGGGCACCCTTCTGGGGCATCGTCATCATGGTGACCACCGGTATCATTATGTGGCAGAAGGAAATCGTTACCAGTATCCTGCCGGGATATGTCATCAACTTCGCCCTGATTGCCCACAGCGACGAAGCCCTGCTGGCGGCCTTGTTTTTGTTCATCTGGCACTTTTACAATGTGCATTTTTCCACCTCCGTTTTTCCCATGGGTACGGTATTTCTGACGGGATATCTGCCGGAGCATCTGATGGTCGAAGAACATTATGATTACTACCAGAAAGTCATGAAAGCCGCCGGATTAGAGGATGAGATTCTGGCACCGGATGGTTCGGCAGCAAAAAAATCGGAAAAAGCGCCGGAACCAACCCGCATCATATCCATCTCGGATCTGCCGCGAGTATCCTGAGCGGACGCTGAAAGAGGAAGTTATTAATGAAGACGTTGGTTGCAAAACTATATATCCTGGGGTCTTTGGCTTTAACGGTGATTTTTATCATCATTATCTGGAAGGTGACTTTCGGGCATATTGTCGAAGAGTATCGCGCCCGCAAGGTGAATGTAGAACTCGCCCAAATAAAAGAAAAGCAGCAAAAGGAAAAAGAGGCAGTCACATTTCAAAAAGCGATTCTGGAAGGCGAGAAGCGCCAAAAGATTTACCTCGGCTACCGGGTTTTGGAGCAAAGGTGGATAGAAGGCCATTTTCATCACATTGATTTTGATTTCAAGCCGGACAAGACAAATTACTGCATTGAATGCCACGGCGACCTGCCCCACGACAAGATCAAGGAGTTACGGGCGTTCGGCAATATGCATGCCTCTTTTATGGCCTGCGAGACCTGTCATGTCAGGCTTGAGGGGGAAGCCCGGACCGGTGTGTTCAAATGGTACGACCGCCAGGCCGGTCAGATTGTTGAAAGTCCGGTGAAAGAAGGGGTTCGGCCCGGCATGTATAACGCAAAAATTCTGCCGTTTGAGCGGGTTAACGGACAGCTGCAAAGAGTCGACAATCCGGAAAGAATTGCATTCGCGCACGAATACCAGAAAACGGAAAAAGACCTGACCGAGCTGCAAAAGTCCAAGGCCAGAAAAATCATTCATAACATCGTCAGTGAAAAACCCTATTTATGCGAAATGTGCCACCAGACGGAGAATCCGGTTTTGCCGCTCAAAGAGCTCGGATATCCGCAGCACCGCATTGATACGATCGTCAGCACCGAAGTCATCGGGATGATCAAAAATTACACCAAGTTCTATATTCCATTGCTGCTGGAGCCCGGGGCGGGAACCCAAGCCCCGGCCCCGCAGCAGTAAATATTTAAACAACTATGAACAATATTGAGGCAATTGAAGCCTATCAGAAGGTCTTAAACCTGTCGGCCTTGGAGTAATGGAGTGATGGAGTATTGGAGTGTTGGAGTATTGGAAAAAGACATCAAACCTTTAGCCATTTCTCCAGTACTCCAATACGCTGAAACCGATTTAAATTGAAACCGCACACAACAGGTTACCTTCGTTTGGTTCATAGATCCGAAAAATAAAGATAGAGGAGAACTGCTTTGGGAATTGGCAGATTAAGCGCTTTTACATCCTGTATTTTTTCCGTTCTTTTTTTGTTGCTGTCTTCCGGCATGGCCCTGGGAACAAATGCCGTTTCCGACACGGAAAATTGTCTGCTGTGCCATCGATATCCGAGCATCGGCAGATATGATGAAAGCGGAACCAAAAGGGTTTTTTATGTCAACGATAAAAAATTTGCCGCCTCAGTTCACGGCAAATTGAAGTGTAAAGATTGTCATGTCGACCTCAACCAGATACCGCACACGGATGTCAAAAAGGTTGATTGTGCCACCAAATGCCACATCAAGGAGCCCTCAACCAATCAGGAATTCTCCCACATCAACATGATTGAAAAATTCGAGGCCAGCGTCCATGGAGCCGGAACGGCCGAAAATCCCAAACCTTTTCCCGAAGATTTGCCCACCTGCAAATACTGCCACGAAAATCGCATGTACAACCAGTTGGATGGGGTATGGGGCAACAGCGCGGCCCTGTCCAATGAAACTCTGGCGCGCTGTGTCGGCTGTCACACGAAGGAAAGCTGGGCTCAAAATTTTTACGCCCATTTTACCCATCGCATGCGGCGCCGCCGGACCCAGGCCGAAGTCGTAAAATTGTGCACCAGCTGCCATGAAGATACCCATAAAATGGCGCGCCACGGTCTGGAGAGTATTGAGACTTATAAAGACACTTTTCACTGGAACCTGGTCAGGTACGGCGTCAAAAACGCCCCGGACTGCATCAGCTGCCATGTACCGGTCGGTTATGCCACTCACGACATACGCCCCCGAAGTGATCCGATTTCACCGCTTCACATTTTCAACCGCATCAAGACCTGCAGCAACCAGGGCGGGATTCAGATCTGTCATCCCGGGGCGACGGCCGAGTTTGCCACCGGCAGAGTGCATGCGTACGGCACAAAAGTTCAGATGCTGGCCGGCACCAACTTCAGTGATTTCAGTAATAAGGAAATGACCAGCGTACTCAAACGGGCCGAAGCCGATACATCTGAAGCAGAAGTTTTTGATTACAAGGTGCTGCAGTTGATCAAGCTGTTTTATAAAATCATGATCGGCGGGACGGTTTTGTTTATGGGCTTTCATCAATGGCTGGATTTTTTGCGGACAAAAAGAAGGCAGAAGCAGTCAAAAAAATAAGGCATAATCCGGGATCATAAATAACTATTGTAAGACATATTTCCTGAAAGGCCGCTAACATGGAAATTGAAGAATCAGTATTAAGCGCTGCTGCCGCACCGCCTGTCGAAAATGTCAGGGGCAGTCGGTATTTTGTGCGACTCAACTATTCCGAAAGGGTGCAGCATTCGGTGTTTGCCATGTGTTTCATTGTCCTGGTCATCACCGGATTCATGCTCAAAATTCCGGACAGCATCGTGAAGTCCTTTGGAACGGCGGGCGAGATCGTGTTCAGCTACCGCAGCATTTTGCATCGCACGGCCGGCATAATTATGATGCTGGTGGGTGTCTATCACTTTTATTATCTGATCTTTAAACGGGCGGGCCGTCGCTGGCTGATCGACATGCTGCCGCGCTTAAAAGATTTAAAAGATATGTGCGATAATTTCCTCTATTACATCAACCTGAAAGAAGAACCACCTGAATTTGATCGCTTCAGCTATAAACATAAAATCGAATACGGGGCCCTGATTGCCGGCACCACGATCGTATCGGTTACCGGACTGATCTTGTGGTCGCAGTACAAATGGAGCAAATTTGTCGTGGACATTGCGGCTCTTGTCCACGGCATGGAAGCCATTCTTGCGTGTTTGGCAATCATGATATGGCATCTGTATGAAATCCATTTCAGACCGCACAAATCTCCGCTGGACAATACGTGGCTTACCGGAGTGATCGATGAAGAGGAGATGAAGGAGGAATATGCGCTGCATTACAAAAAGATCATGAATGATCCCGAACTCCAGAAAATATATATCAAAACTGAGGTGAAATAGCCTCAGCTGAAAACCTTAAAAAGGATTGTCCTTCGTCAATCATCAATCCAAGGAGGTGGTCGGATGAAAAGTAAATTGAGAATTTTTTTCGTAAAAGCCGTTTTTGCGATCCCCTTGTTTTTGTTCGGTCTCTGGCTGCTGCAGATGCTCTACTCACCCCACCTAGAAGCCCATAAGGCTGCTGAGACACCGCTGCCCGCCGAGGAAGAGGGCATATTCAGAAAAATTCTAAAAAGCGATAGGCGCAAACCACAGCCTCATTTTCACATGGTTGATGAAGTCGTGCATCAACCGGAACCGTTTCAACCGATTTGTCTTTCGTGTCATGGCACCTTTCCGCACAGCAAGGGAAAGAAGGTCCGCTCTCTTCTCAATCTTCATACGGGTTTTATGGCCTGTGCGGTTTGCCATTATCGCAGGGATCCTGCCGATAAAACGTTTTCTTTCGTCTGGGTCAATCGCGTGACGGGAATTATTTCCCGCAAGGCGGAGGGGGAATACGGCAAGTATCCGGCCAAAATTTTTCCGGTCAAATCCACCGTCGAAAATGCAGAGATGGTTATCCACCCGGTCAGCGAAAAAGCGGCCCGGGAGTATCTGGAACTCAAAGACCAATTTACACCCGACCAAATGGCGGAGGCTAAAATTAAGCTGCATGAACAAATTTCGCAAAAACCGGTATCCTGTGTCGATTGCCATAAAAAAGATGGTTATCTTAATTTTGCCAAACTCGGGTTCCCCAAAAATCGGGTCAATCATCTGGTATCGACCGAGGTCGCCAGCATGATTGAAAAATATGAAACCTTCTACCTCCCCGAAGTAATTGATTTTGGCAAGGATTGATAGTTGGTGACCGTTCAGGGTAATGACATCGGATTTCATGGATTTTCATACAAGAGGTATGATTTAAAGGCGAATATCGAAAATGGATAAAATAAAACTATTTTCAGCCATGATTTTGCTGATCCTGGCAGCTCCGGTTCTTTCAGCGCAGGGGGCAAATGCTGAAGACACGCTATCTGTCAGCGGAAAGGCGGTCGTTTTTTTCGGACCTTCACAGGTTGAATATCTTGCCATGAACGATGAGCAAAAACACGCGATCGATGAAGAGCTGTACGACTTTTATCACAACAGGGGCGAAGTCAGCCCCTTCCTGGCAGCGAATGATATCCAGGAAATTTCAACCGCCGGGCTTAAAATCCAGGTCCAGCTCGAAGACAACCAAAGCATTACTTACTATCGCAAGGATTTCGACCGCGTGGTAGGCTTGATATTAACCGATGGCCGGCAGGAGCCCTTAATATTGCTGGGTGCGATTGCCGTACCCGACCTGAAGGCAGAGTTCGAGGACTATTTCGGCATTAATCCGCCTTGAAAATAACATGTTCAGGGTTTGTAGTTTGCTCGCTGATATCTGAAGAAGTTGCCGGATTGAAAGTCCGGCGGATTAATTATTCAATGCTGCCCATTGTTTTTTTTAAATCGGGTTATGAACCTGGATATAGCATTGTTCAGGGCGGAGTCATTAGTATTCACCCGGCGATCAATAGTTTTCAGTCTGATGGTTTTGTTGCCGGATGCCGATGGATTCAGACAACCGCGGACTTTATCGCAGGGCATGACATTTGATGCACAGGGTGTTGGTATCGGCCAGACGCTGCCGCCACTTTTCCCCCGCACCTTTAGCGCCTGCTCTGACATCCGGAATAACCCCCTTCTCATGCGGGTTATGGCAGGTTGCGCAGGTAATCATTCCATCCTCGGTCAACGGCAAAACGATGTTTTCTTGAACTTCCAGCTGTTTCATTCTGTTTAAAACATCAACGGTAGGCTTACGCAGGTGCTTGGCGTGGAAATCCTGCTTGGGAGCCTGCATGTGGCAGCGGATGCAGAGTGCCTTCATATTGCCGATAAGCCCGGCATTCCTGGCACTGGTCTGTTTTGTATCCGGCACTTCCGCGTGGCAGTACAGGCATTTGTCCTTTATTATTCTTTTTTGAGCATTCAGCTGCTGGTGGGGATTATACATCCGGTAGCTTTCAATATTATGGCATCGAAAACAGATGCCGGCTTCGGTTTCAAACGGTCCGCCTCTCAGAAATTTTTGATCCTTTAAAAATACCCGGTCGAGCGGCCGGTCCTGGCATTGGCTGTAGATATCATGGCAGGTAATGCAGGCTATTTGTCCTTCCCACAGGGGAAATTGAGCCGGGATCCTGTCTATCATATCCGGAGAGGGCCGGCGGTCGACCGGATGTACATAATTGTTTGTATTGCTGTAATGGCAGCGGCACAATAGTTTAAAATCTCCCGCATACCTTAACTGCGGATTACTTCCCTTGCGGGGGATGTTGACGTGGCATTCCGTGCAGTATTGGGCGGAATAATGAATATCGATGGTAGTAGCCAGTGACGAAAGCTGGAATTTGGGTTGCTCGGGTGCAGTTTTGGGGGCGAGCGAACCTTTTTTGCCGAAGCGGAATTCCTTATTGCGGGTATCCAGGTAACATCCGGTGATACACAGTGTGATGATGACAACGCTGGCAGTGAATTTTTTCATGAGTCTGTTTATGATTGCCAATTATGTCACATGGTGGTATGGTTTTTCCATCGTTACCTCTTTATAGCACATACCGGGCGTAAGATAAATAAAAAGGAGGATTTTTTAAATTGGTTAAAAAGGTATGGGACTTTTTTGCATCGATCCGCCTGACGGTTGTCCTGCTCATCAGCCTTGCGGCAACTTCCATTATCGGAACGCTTATCCCGCAGAACGAAGACCCGGTCGCCTATATTCGGACATTCGGGCAATTTGTTTTTCAGCTTTTTTCACTGCTGGGCATTTTTGATATGTACCATTCCTGGTGGTTTCAGACCTTGCTCCTGCTGCTGACGGTCAATATCGTTGTCTGTTCGGTAGATCGATTATCCGCTACCTGGAAAATCATATTTGCCAAAATCCCGTCGTTCGATGCTTCCCGCTTTAAGGACCTTAAAAACCGGGAGACGTTCGAAGACAGCCGCTCCCCGGAACAGCTGCAAAAACTCTACCCGTCGGTGTTGGGAAGAGCCTTCAGATACAGCTGCCTGGAAAAAGCGGAAAAAGGATTCAGTGTTTTCGGAGATAGAGGCCGTTGGACCCGGCTGGGGGTGTATGTGGTCCACGCCAGCGTAATTTTTCTGTTAATCGGGGGCCTGATCGGCTCTATCTTCGGTTTTGACGGGTTTGTCAACATCCCCGAAGGCGAGGCGGTCAACAGCATTCGGGTCGGCAATGGCGCGAAATCGCTTCCGCTTGACTTTGAGATCCGCTGCGACAACTTCGAAGTCAGTTTCTACGACTCCGGCATGCCGAAAGAGTACCGATCCAGCTTAACGATTTTGGAACGGGGTAAGCCGGTCTTGAATAAGGAAATTATCGTCAATGATCCCCTGCGGTACAAAGGGGTGAATATGTTTCAATCCAGCTATGGACAACTGGCGCCCAACGAAGCAATTCTAAATTTTACCAGCCAAAAAACCGGTCGGACCTACAGTGAAAAAGCAGTTGTCGGAGAGCCGATCGAAGTGCCGGAAAAAACGGGAACCTTTGTCCTGGACGGATTCGAGACCGCCGCCGGTTTTAAAGGCCAAAATATCGGTGAAGCCCTGCGCGGAACCCTCACAACCGTGGACGGCCAGCAGCAAGAGGTGCTTTTGCCTTTGCGGTTTCCGAGTTTTGACAAGATGCGGCGGGGGCAGCAGCTTATCTCGGTGGGTGAACTAAAACAGCGGTTTTTTACCGGTCTGCAGGTAACCAGGGATCCCGGCGTCGGATTGGTTTATCTCGGATTTGTCCTGATGATCCTTGGCTGTTACGTAACTTTTTTCATGTCCCATCAGCAGATCTGTGTTGCGGTGATTGAAAAAGCGGACCACAGCCTTGTCGTTGTCTCCGGCAAGGCCAACAAGAACAGGATGGCCATGCAAAACCGGGTAAAAAAACTTGCCGCCAAACTATCCAAGTTGCAGTCACCGCCCCAAGAGCACTCCTCCAAGGGGATCCGCCATACCGCGCAATGCGTCAGATCTTAGGGCACGTAGCATAGCGCAGAGGGCCAGGGGCAGAAGGAAGAGCGCAGGAGCCGAGACCATTCGTCCGGCTTTGCAACGAGGGCAGCAAAAAAACAAAATATTTCAAACAGGTTGTAGGAATACCTATAAGTCAATTAAGTGAGGATAGCAGATGACGAGTTCAATTATATTATCGATGGTAACGTTTGTTTATGGGCTGGCAGCTTGTTTGTATACCTTTGCCTGGGTTTTTAAAAAGCCGATGGCCGGCAGGCTGGCAACAGGGGTGTCCATTGTCGGGCTGGCCGGCAATGCCGCCGGAATCATAGCAAGGTGGGTGGAGTCGTATTCCCTGGGCATCGGACATGCGCCGCTTTCCAACCTTTATGAATCCTTGATCTTTTTTTCCGGTACCATCGTGCTGCTTTATCTTTTTATCGAGCAAAAATACAAAAACCGCACGATTGGCGCCTTTGCCACCCCGCTGGCTTTTTTGGCGCTGGCTTATGCTTCGTTATCACCCAGTATCAGCGATCGAATCCAGCCGCTGCTGCCGGCTCTTAAAAGCAACTGGCTGATTGCCCACGTCATGACCTGCTTTGTGGGCTACGCGGCCTTTGCCATCGCCTTCGGCATCAGCATCATGTACATTTTTAAACAGCGGCATGCCGCGGGCGGCGCCGGTTTGCTCGATCGGCTCCCCAACCCCGGGATTCTGGACGAATTGACCCATCAGCTGGTGATGTTCGGATTCCTTTTTCTGACGGCCGGTATCATTACGGGCGCCGTCTGGGCCAATTCGGCCTGGGGACGCTACTGGGGCTGGGATCCGAAGGAAACCTGGTCATTGATAACCTGGTTTGTCTATGCCACCCTATTGCACGCCCGATTGATGCGGGGCTGGCGCGGCAGGCGCATCGCCCTGATTTCGATCTTCGGATTTGCAGCGGTCATGGTTACCTATTTCGGGGTAAATTACCTGCCCGGATTGCACAGCTACGGCAGTCTGTGATGGCCGCATGGGTGAGGATTCGTTTGTAGCGGCAAAGTTCACTCCCATTGGCAATAATTAATTGAGTGAATGTTCACACGGTGCAGTTATGCCTTGCGGAGTTGGTTTGAAAGATGAACGTCCAACATCGACGTTCATTTTTGCAGATCCTACGACCCAAAAAAATGTGGCACTTTTGGAGTTTGTCTCCAGATCAATCAAATCCGGTCTTTGTTACTGGAAAAACATATCGTCAATGCTTTTGAATTTGCGCCTGGCGGCATCATGGAAGTATTCTATCCGCAACGGCGCATCCTTCCCGTGACATTCTTTGCACACCTCAAACGCCGCCGGAGATCTCAGAAAACTGTTGGTCAAGTCGCCTTCAGTGTTGACGCCATTGCCCTTGGCGGCCGATAGGGGACTCCAACGATGAACATTGTGGCAGGAGGGGCAAGATATATTGCCGGCCGTGACACGTTCGCCGGTATTGCCTTGGAAAAGCGGGAAGTAGCCGGGTTGGCCTTTTTTGTGCGGATCTGTGATTTTGAGAACCTTTTCGCGGGGATGCAAATAGACCGGCGGCACTTTCGCTTTTGCCGGACCTTCCGGAGAGTGGCAGGCATTGCAAATTCTTTCCATGACATTGTTGCCCATGCCGTATCCCCGGGCCCAGAGAACGATTTCGCTGCGGCCGTTGTGGGTGAGATGACACACACCGCAGGTGCCGGATTCAAGCGGCGTCTGCCCCACAATATTTCTGGACGAAGGGGCTGTCACCAATAGGTCGTGCTCGGTTTTATCGATAAAACCCTGGTCCGCGTGACAGTCCTCACAAAGCCTGGCGGAAGGCGAATTTTCCATCCGCAAGAAACTGTTGCGTGCGCTGCCTTCCAACGCAAAATGATCCTCCTCTGTGTTGTCCAGCGGGTCCCAGCGATGCGGGTCATGGCAGGTCGGACAGCTGACAACACCCTTGTCGGAGGCGGCTCCTTTGGCGTCGAAAAGCGGCAGGGTTGTGGACAGGCCCTTTTCAGACGGCGAAATGTTTATCGGATGCGAAGGGTCCCGGATTACTTTTTTAGCCGCCGCTCCATTGCGATTGTGGCATGTCAGACATAGATGCGCCGCGGCCTCTCCGTTCTCGGACCAGGGTTTTCTGCCCCACAGAAAAGATTCCCGGGCATTGTGCACCAGATGACAGGTGCCGCAGAGGCCGGATTCGGATGGAGTCTGATTTTTCATGTTTTTTGCGTCCGGAGCCGTTTTGCTCAGGTCGTGTTTTGATCCGGCAACGGGAAATTTATCCGCATGGCATTCCCGGCAAATCCGGGGTGCCTGATTTCTTAAAAAGGATGTTCGCCTGTCGGCCGGCGCATCTTTTGCGGCTGCACCTGCGGCGGAGCCAGCGCGCCAGCGATGGGGGTCATGGCAGGTGGTACACGTGATTACTCCGTTGCGATCCTGAAAACCGCGATCGTTGAAAAGCGGCAGATCCGTAATCGAATTGACATTTGTTTTGCCGGGCCGGACGGCCATAGGATGCTGCGCACCGCTGAGTGCGGCTTTTTGGGCATTATTGCCCTTGCTGTGGCAGCTCAGACAAAGCCCCTGGGCAAGCAGCGTTTTACCCTCGAGCCGGCGGGCTTCCCGGTGGGGCAGGTGGCAGGCGGAGCACACCCCGGCCTGCGCCACAGTTTCGCCCGCGAGATTTTTTTCGTCAGGCGCCGTCAGCAAAAGATTGTGCCGGGTGTCGGCAATGACTTGTTTATCCTGATGACATGTCAGGCACAGGGCGGAGTGTTGATTTTTTTGGATCAACAGCTGCTGCCGGCTGATATCATTCCGGTGAATTTTGTGGCAGCTTTGGCAGATTATTTCGCCGTCGCGCCCCACGCGGGCGCCCGCTTTAATGAGCGCATGGGGGATCCGGGCCGTAACCGGCTTGACATTGATGACATGAAAGGGCTTTTTGCTGCCGTCGGGTGTGCGATAATTCTTATCCCCGTGACATGCCAGGCAAAGACTGGAATCGCGGCCGCTTTCGATCAGAAAACTCTCATACTTGGCCCCGTGGGCGGCGTGGCAGGTTTCGCATATCAGCTGATTGGGTTTATCGCCCGCCAACGCATACCCTTCGATCAGACGGCGGGGAATTTCCTGCTTGACGGTATCCAGCGGGTGATTGTGGAATTTGCCGGCATCGGCCATCTCCGGGTGGCACATGCGGCACATGGCTGAATTGCGGTTGGAGGTTCGCATGAAAATCGTCTCTTTGCTGTCCGGCCCGCTGGGAACCCCGTGGGCGGTGTGACAAGTGGCACATACCATGTTGCCCTGTTCGTCCAGCGGAAAGATAGCGGGTATCTTCATGTGCCCGGGCGGCGGCACATTGGTTTTGTGCTGGGCCGTCTGGTAGGCGCGGGCGCGGGAATCCTCGATGCTGCCGTCATGGCAGGAAAAGCACATTTCAGGGGTGGCAACTACTTTTTCAGCCGTATAATCGACGAGGTCCGATCCGCGGCCTTCAATAAAAAAGGTATCAACCCAGCGGTAATGGCAGATAGCGCATGACTTGGCAGAATTGGGATTTCGCGGCGGTTCTACTTGGGCCTCGCAGAGACTGCTCAGAAAAATTGGAAGGGAGATTATAAAGACAAACTTTCCGCTGTAGGCAACGATGGATGAATAGATTAAAGCAAACCTGTTAACCATTGCTTTCAGATGGCAACTCCTTATTAATCCGCCTTTAAAAATAGCATATTCGGGGCTGTATATGGCTCTTTGAAAAATGAAGTAACTTGTCTGATCGAAGCGCTGGCGGATTAATTACGCAGCACGATCTTATCCAAATCTCCGCTCCACGCGGCGGCCAGGACCGGGCCCATATATTGATCCACCAGATCGGCGGTCAACGGAACCGGCATGTTCTGCAGCTTGCTTTCGAGCTGGGGATCCTTGGCGGCGGTGAGTATCTTTTCCAGAACGGCTTGGTCAATGCCTTCAATTTCGGCCAGCGTGGTGGGGAAGCCGATTTTGCGGTTAAAAGACAAAATTCCGGCCGCGACCGTCCGGCCCAGGTCTTTGGCTGAAAGCACATCCAGGTTGCCATCGATGTAACCGTGCCTTTTAAAAATATCCCCGATTTTGCGGACCCGATCTTCCACGGCGGGCGTAAAAAATACCGTGTAGTAGGGATTCATCAGGGCGCAGGCCCGTCCGTGGCTTAAATATTTGACCAGTGAAAAGCTGTTCAGATGCGGCCCGCTCGTACCACCGACCATAATGGCATAGCCGCCCAGGTCGGTTCCCAGAGCCACCTGCTCGCGGGCGTCCGGATCATGCGGCTTTTCTGCCAGCACGGCCAGACCGGCCACGATTAATTCAATCCCGGCCAGCGCAATTTTTTCGATCCGATCCAGGCCGTCGCCCTTGGCACCCAGATAAACTTCAATACAGTGGCTGAAACCGTCCATCCCGCCGTCCAGGGTCAACGCCATGGGCTGGGAAGCGGTAAGCCCATAGTCGAAAACAGCCTTGGGCGGGACAATGGCCTCGTCGATGATCAGTTTTTTCTGGCCTTTGATCGGGTCGGTAATATTGGAATATTTGGAGAGGTGGGCCGAGGAGCTGGCGGCGGTCATCACGGCGACAACCGGCAGGACCTTGCGGCCTGTGCTTTTACAGACTTTCGTGACTTCACCGAGGCCAAAGTATGGATCCAGCTCGGCCTCGATATCGCCGAACGTTGCCAGCACGGCGGCGGCTTTGCAGGCATCGATGCCCGAACCGGACTCAAGCGAGACGATCACATCCGGCTTCTGGTGGAGGATATGCCCCTGCAGCCGATAGACGTCTTCACGGGGCGCATTGGGCGCCGCCCCCTGCACGGGTCCCAGCACCTCGACCCCCTTGGCCTTCATCGAAGCCGTCACCTGCTCCAGGGCCGGCCTGAGCCAGGCCGAAGACAGCCGGCTGACCAGCAGTGCCCGTTTGCCGATTTCCGCCGTCATGGGTCCGACCTGCTCCAGCACACCGGTCCCAAATGCGTAATCATTTCCTTTGAACTCAACAATAAACTTTTCGGCTTCCTGCACCAGGTTTTGCATCCGTCTTTCCTCCTTAAGTTTTAATCCCTAGCACTTTAGACATTTTGAACGTTTTAGGCAACTTAAAAAGCGTGTCCAAAATTAAAATTATTATTCAATTTGGTGCCACTCGGTGGAATTAGATTTCAAAAATCCCGGGGTTGACAAAGAGATATCGGGTGGATAATTTTGATCGTAAAAATACGATTAGGTGGAAGCAGCTTTATGAAACAAATTAAATCAGGAATACCGCCTCTATGTTGCACGCTCAATATTTCAGGCAGGGCCCAGGAGCGGCTGGCCAATATGTTCAAGGCGCTGGGCAATCCCGTGCGCTTTGAAATTGTCAAGTTTCTGGTAACCACTCCCACCAGGCATTTACTTCGAGCAAAAATGGATACTATTTTTTTTATCGAAAGCCTTTAAACTCTGAAACTCCGAACCCTGAACCCTGCTTGTGGGGTCGTAGCCCGAAGGGCGAAGCCCCAAACCTCTGAACCGTTGAACCTTGAGTTACTTAATGAACGTACCTTTCTGATATTCTTCAAAAGCGATGCGCAGCTCTTCCTGAGTGTTCATCACAATGGGGCCGTACCAGGCAATCGGCTCTTTGATCGGCTTGCCGCTGAAAAGCAGCAGTCTGACGGATTCATCGGTGGTCGAGACATAGACCTCATCCCCGTCGCCAAAGAGGACCAGGGTCTCATTGTCCAGGAAGGGCTCCTGCTTCATGTCGAAATAATTGCTTCCCGCGACTTCATAGGTAAACGGCTTTTTTTCCCGGCAGAAGTAGCCCTGCCCCCCTATCACATACACAATCACCGTATGCCCCTGCGGGGTGGGATGGGTGAATTCCGTTCGTTCCGGGACCGTGATATCGAGATATTCAGGGTTGATGACGACATTTTCGACCGGTCCCTGCCGACCGTCTATTTGCCCGCAGATAAGTCTCACCGTCACGCCGTTGTCAAGAACGACCGTCGGAATCGAGTCGCTTTTAAACTCCTGATAGCGGGGTGCCATCATTTTATGGGACGCCGGCAGATTGGCCCACAACTGAAATCCGCCCATCACGCCGGCCGGATTGCCTTGCGGCATTTCCTGGTGGATGATTCCGCTGCCCGCGGTCATCCACTGGACATCTCCGGAGGCGATGACGCCTTTATTTCCCATGCTGTCTCCGTGTTCGACCCTTCCGTCGAGCATATAGGTTATGGTCTCGATTCCGCGGTGCGGATGCCAGGGGAATCCCTTGAGATAATATTCCGGGATGTCCGAGCGAAAGTCATCGAACAATAGAAATGGGTCGAAGGCCGTGACTTCCCGAAAGCCGAAGGCCCTTTTCAGATGAACGCCTGCGCCTTCGATTGTCGGTTGACTCCTGAAAACTTTTCGTATGGTTCTTGTTTTGGCCATGGTACTATCCTCGCTATTGGTGTGGTTAGGGGCAAACGCTGTTACTGCTGTCTCTTATATCACGAGCAGTCAATGCCGTCCATTGCCTTCTACTATTATCCGCAACCGCGGTCTTTTGATCCGGTTTGCGGTAACCGGACCCCTGAAGTTAAGAATCCTGGCCAAGAGGGGTGGTATTGGCCGTCTGAGAACCCATGAAGCGGTGGAATATTGGCGATTAAAAGTGGATGGTGCTCTATTTTTACTTTCCGCTTTGTAACATTCATATAAAAACAGATCAAATTCCATCAAGCCCAATATCCCAACACTCCATTATTCCATTACCCCATGGGATTCATATACGGTACAGCCAATCTCCTCTTACATGGTTCAGAAGAACAGGTCTTTAATATTGGAATAACAAGTTGACCCTCTTTGTGATTGAATGCTATTTGTGCAATATGCCCTGCCCGGCTCGATTAGATGCTCCCGGTGTATTGCATCACACAGGTATCTATTATGTCTGCTCCATCCGAACAAAAGCCTATCGCCGTATATGGGGCGATGGCCGCCAATTTATTGATCGCCGTCACCAAGTTTGCCGCTGCGCTTTTCACCGGCAGTTCCTCGATGATGTCGGAAGGAATCCACTCTCTGGCAGATACGGGAAATCAAGCGCTGCTCCTGCTGGGAATCCATAGAAGCACAAAACCGCCCGACCATATGCACCCCTTTGGTTATGGCCAGGAACTCTACTTTTGGACCCTGGTCGTGGCCATTATCCTCTTTGGATTGGGTGGCGGCATGTCCATCTACGAAGGCGTCACCCATATTCTGCACGCGCGCCCACTGGAGGATCCGTTTTGGAATTATATCACCCTGGGGTTGGCATTCCTCTTTGAGGGCGCCTCATTTATCATTGCCCTGCGCGAACTGCGGCACGTGAAGGGCGAAGAATCGATATGGCAGGCCGTGCATGCCAGCAAGGATCCCACCATCTTCGTCGTTCTCTTTGAGGATTTCGCGGCAATTGCCGGCCTGGTGCTGGCCTTTCTGGGGATTTTCCTGTCGCATCGATTCAATAGCCCGCGCCTGGACGGTGCTGCCTCGATCCTCATCGGATTGCTCTTGGCAGCGGTTTCGATGGTGCTGGCCTATGAAAGCAAAGGGCTGCTGCTGGGCGAAAGCGCAAACCGGCAGACGGTGCAGCACATTTATGAGATTGTGAATGCCGATAAGGATGTGCAGCAAGCGCGGCGAGCTCTCACCATGCACTTCGGACCAAACGAGGTGTTGCTGAACCTGGACGTTCAGTTTCGGTCGAAGCTGTCCAGTGCCGAATTGACGGCGGCGATCGACCGGCTGGAGCAGAAAATTCGAGAGGCCTACCCGGAGATTAAGCGCATCTTCGTCGAAGCCAAATCGCTCACACAATCCGAGCGAAGTACCCGTGCGGGAAGCACTTAACCCGGCCGTGCAGCAGGGCCGGCGCCGCAATTACGTCAACTTCAGCGGGAGAAAGTTTTCCGACTTCAGTCCGAATTTTTAAATCTACTTCAAAGAGAGGCAATGCGTTATTATGGATTCGCAATTCGAACCAAGTAATGCCGGCTGCAGGGAACGGGTAATAGAGAGTTTTAACCGGCAGGGGGTCATGAAAACGATCAAAGCCGCTATCGTTGCAGTCCGTCCGGGTGAAGTTGAACTGGAGTTTCCATTTCGATGAACGCTCCCAGCGCTATGAGATTCGATCACATCTCCTTATAAAGGAGAATAAATGATGCAGCGATCTCAAAAATCCTGCTCCTCAATAAGAGAGCGGGATTTTTTATGCTTCTGTATAAGAAAACAGCGGATTTTTGCATCCTAACGGTTTAAACTCATGAATATGTCCTGCGCATATTTTCACAAAACGCTCTAATATGTGAATACAATTTTCAAAGTGCGATCATTGACAGAAGGAACGCCTGGCTTGGAAATGACTCCCATTAAGTCCTTGAAAGTTGTTTCGTATTAGGTGTCTAATACTAAAAGGCTGTGGTGAAAGAATTTTTATTGCGGGCCGTTGAAAAGATCGACCGGAATTTGACACCAAATTATTTTCAATTAAAAGTGCGGCAAAAGTGACGAAAAATTGAGCAGTCGAGGAGTTTATTGCGCTATACCCCGTCCTTCCTGCGAAAGCAGAAATCCAGAGAATTCGGCAGCGGCTGAACTGGATGCCCGCCTCCGCGGGCATGACGAGAAAAACACCCGGACCCTTCATTGAATTTATTCCGTTTGGAAAGGGTCCTTTCGTGCTTTCGTAATGAATTTTCTTTTTTGATCCCATGCAGATCGGGATTTATGCCGGGTCACTAACGCCCCGCCCGGGCTAGGTCATACCCGTGAAGTCAAAGGATAGCTTCGCCTGATACTTCTCGATGCGCTTGAATATCTCTTTGAGGGTGGTCTGCTCGATGCGGGAGAGTTTTTTGGGATTTATGTAGTTATCCGGCTCGGCCTTTTCGTCAATGACCGCTTTGACCTGGCGCACAAATCGCTGCTGCATTAAATAGCTGTAGACCGCATCAAGTTCGTTGTATTGCTGGGCGGAAATTTTATTCTGGCGCAGGAGCTCCTTCAGCCGTCCCAGGGTATTGGTCTCCTCAATCCGATGATTGAGAGCATAGATGCGGGCATAATCCACCACCGGCTGCATGGCGGCCTTGATGTCAAAACTGTCGCGATGCTCCCCTTTTGACTCGACCAGAAAGTTGCGGAAAAAGCCGATGGGCGGCGTAAAGAACAGCGCATTTTCCGTCAGGTGGCGGAAAAACCCCGGCCAGCCGACCAGCGCATCGAAGAGGTGGCCGCGCAGCTCGCTAATTAATTCGGCATCCCCGTAGCCGCCCCTCAAATCAAAGAAGATGCCGGCCGGCAGCAGTGCTTCCGGGGCGGCCGTGTGAATCCATTCCGTGAAATATCTCTTCCAGGTCTGCAACGGCTGACACCATAGGGGGTTTTTGGCCATGACGCCGTCTTTGCAGAAAGTATAGCCGGCGTCGTCCAGCCAGCCGCAGACTTTTTCGGCCAAACTTAAAAAATAATTCATCGCTGATTTGCCGGCCTTGGCAGGAAGATCTTCAAAGATGATGGCGTTGTCCTGGTCGGTTCTAAGGGTTTGTTCCTTGCGACCTTCACTGCCAAGAACCATAAACGCGAATCGGGCCGGCGGCGGTCCCATCTCCGCCAGCGCAAAAGCGATTATTTTTTGTAGAACGGCATCGGATATGGTCGTTAAAAATCGGGTGATATTCTGGGCCTTGGCCCCCGTATTGATCAACGAGTGCAGCAGCTGGGGAATGTGGCGATGAATCTCGACAATCTGATTGATAAAACGGGCCTGGGCAATCTCGCGTATGACAAAAAAGGGCGACTGTCCCTGGGCTTTCAGCAGATCGCGGTTGGTGATGATGCCCACCACTTTGTCCGCCGAATCCCGGATGGCAAGATGTTTGATATTTTTTTGCATCATCAACATCATGGTCTCAAAAATAAGGGCTTTTGACGAAATCGTGGCCAACGGCGAGGACATAATTTCATAGACGGGTTTTAAAATATCGTAACCGGCGGCCGTCACTTTTTTGCGCAAATCGTTGTCGGTGACGACGCCTACATATTCCCCGGCAGCATCGCGAATGAAAATGGAGCTGGCATTGTGCTCGCTCATAACCGCAGCCGCCGCCTGAATCGGCATTTCCTGATCACAAGACACCAGTTCCCGGTTGACGATATTTTCAATCGGCTGATTGAAAAATTCCGGGGCAAAATCCGCCGGCTTGAAGTTGCCGGCAATTATTTCAGCATAGGATCGATCCAGCATCCGTTTGCCGAAGGTATCCGTGAAAAAGTCGGAAAACGCTTCGTATTTTTTGCAGATGTCCAGAAAAATCTCTTTAGATAATATATAGAAATAGGAGTCTTCCGTAACCCTCAAGGTGCGAATGGAGATGCTGTTATTCATCAGCATTGAAATGCCGCCGTAGATGTCGCCTTCGCCCAGGATACCCCGCAGCATCTTTTTGTTGTTTTCCTCATAATACCTTTCGGCCGCGCCTTTCTTGACGATATACAGGTACTCGATCTTGGACTGCCCCTGGATGAACAGTAAGGTGTCCTTGGGATAGTTGATGATCGATATTGCCGCGGCAATTCTGACGACCTCTTCTTCCGGCAGAAAACTGAAGGGCACCAGGTGGGATATAAAATGCAGCGCCTGTCCGGCGGCGACAATGGACGCATAGGACGAATTCGTCATTTGCGCTCGAAAACGACCGGCAAAATGCTCGTAGAAATCTTTATTGCGGGTGCAGACCTCCAGAAACACTTTTTGGGGTATAACATACAGCGTGGCATCATTGACGACCTGGACCGTACGAACCGAGATCCCGGCATTCATCAAAATGGAAACCCCGCCGAATGTTTCGCCTTTATCCAGTATCCCCCTTATCTCCCTCTCACCGTCGGTTTCATAAAAAAGCTCCATCTTGCCATTTTTGATAATGTAGACGCAGTCCAGTTTTGTACGCCCCTGAACGGCCAGAACGGTGGTTTTGGGATATTTTATTTCCGTGATTTCTCCGGCGACAAAGGCCACCTCTTTTTCCGGCAGCATTGAAAAAAGCGGCAACCCCTTCAAGAATTTGTAAATCTTATCTTCCATGATATTACCTGATCATTATACCCTGATCGAGAAAAGCCGCTCGACCGGGCGCTAATCCTAATTCGTTACAGGCCCTTAACAAATTCTGACCTAATTTATATATCTTATACTTATAAGACATTAAAATTACAAATCTCAAGCACCAAATTATTCACCCTGTTAAATAGTTTGATTCATCGAGTTGCAGGTTCTGACGAAAGTCATCACATTTTCGACCTGCGCACCAATCGTTACAGGACAATTTAACAGGGCAGGTAAATCTCAATTTCAAATATTCAATGACCTAAACATGCCGCGCAGCTGAATCGCTTCGCTTCGCAAACCCCGGTCGGTCGGTAATGATGCCATCGAGCGCAATGTTAGATGGAGTTTTTGATTGGTCCTTGATATTGGATGCTGGGTGCTGGAGGTTTCTGGATTTCATTCCAGATGCATTACCGAATATCCAGCATCCAGCATCTAGCATAACCCGAATTGACACTTTCGTTCCTCTGTGATAAGGCTCTTTGACAACAATCGACCCTGTCACTTCTTCAACCCATGGCTAATTCCGGGGCTTCCTTCCAGTCGGCAAATTGGGAAGCACCAGAAAGTCACCGAGACCCTAAAGTAGATCAATGACGCCTGAAGGCAAAAAAAACAAGCGTTTGGTCGCTTTATTTCTGTTCGGCTTCGTATTGCTGAACTATCCGATCCTTTCTTTGCTTAATCTTAAAATTTTCGTTTTTGGCTTGCCGCTGCAGTTCATTTACATATTTGGTGTCTGGGGCCTTTTAATCCTTTTGTCGGCTTGGGTGACGCTGCACCGATCAAAGGAAGATACAGATTATTTGGAATAATCGGGAACTTCATCCGTGTTGGATACCGGAACCATATTATTTGTTTCCTTCTTTTATATCGGCCTTCTTTTTGCGATCGCCTACTGGGGCGACAAACGGGCCGATAAAGGCCGCAGCGTTATTGCAAACCCTTACATTTACACCCTTTCCCTGGCGGTTTACTGCACGGCCTGGACTTTTTACGGCAGTGTGGGAATGGCCGCCCGCAACGGTCTGAGTTTTGCAACCATTTATCTCGGTCCGACGCTGATGATCATGCTGGGCTGGCTGGTGCTGCGCAAAATTATCCGCATCAGCAAGGTCCATCGCATTACCTCCATTGCCGATTTTATTGCGTCCCGCTA
This sequence comes from uncultured delta proteobacterium, assembly GCA_963769935.1. Taxonomy (GTDB): domain Bacteria; phylum Desulfobacterota; class Desulfobacteria; order Desulfobacterales; family JAFDCJ01; genus JAFDCJ01. The sequence goes on from CAVYNY010000017.1 coordinate 176,511, forward strand.
TGGCAAAAGCCCCGTGCTGGGCGGTACCGTCACTGTTATCGCCGTCATGGGCGTCATCCCTTATATCGCCCTGCAGCTCAAGGCCATATCCACCGGCTTTCTGCTGATCAATCACTATCCCAAAATCTCGGTGTCGTTTAATTTCACCGGTATTCCCGTCTTCAGTGACACGGCTTTCTATGTGGCGGTGATACTCGTTGTTTTTGCCGTTTTATTCGGTACGCGTCATCTGGATGCAACCGAACGGCACGAAGGACTCGTGGCGGCCATCGCATTTGAGTCCATTGTTAAGCTCGCCGCCTTTTTAACGGTGGGAATCTTTGTAACCTTTGTTCTTCACAACGGCTTTGCGGATCTGTTCCAAAAGGCCGACGCTTTCATCGGACCCAAGCCGGCCGCCGGCATCGCGGGAAATCAATCGGTCGATTTCTTTAAAAATATTCTGACCATCGGTTCCCCGGATGCCACCTACATCGATTGGAGTATCTATTTGTTCCTGTCGATGATGGCCCTTCTTTTTCTGCCCCGCCAGTTTCAGGTGATGGTGGTCGAAAACGTCAATGAAGAGCATTTAACCAAGGCTATCTGGCTTTTTCCCCTTTATCTGCTGGCCATCAACATTTTTGTCCTGCCGGTGGCTCTGGCCGGACTCATGCATTTTCCCGGCAGTTCGGCCAATGCCGACTGGTTTGTATTGATGCTGCCGATGGCCGAACATCAGCAGCTGCTGGCCCTGTTCGTATATCTGGGCGGTATATCGGCCGCTTCCGGCATGGTGATTGTTGAAACGATCGCCCTGAGCACGATGATCTGCAACGATCTTGTAATGCCGGTCCTGATCCGTTCACCGATCACAACCCTGTCCGGGCAAAGCGACCTGCGCGGTTTGCTGCTGGTTATCCGACGGGTGAGCATCGCCCTGGTTCTCATGCTGGGCTATGCTTATTTCCATTATATCGGCGAATTTTATGCCCTGGTCGCCATCGGTTTATTGTCGTTTGCAGCGGTGGCGCAGTTTGCGCCGGCCATGCTGGGCGGCATTTTCTGGAAAGGCGGAACGCGGACCGGCGCACTCAGCGGCTTATTGGCCGGATTCTTTGTCTGGGCCTACACCCTGCCGCTGCCGTACCTTGTCCAGGCCGGACTGATCCCCCAGCGTTTTGTAACCGCAGGTCCCTTCGGCATCGAGCTGCTGAAGCCTTACCAGCTGTTCGGTCTGCAGCATTTCAATCATATTTCCCAGTCGGTTTTCTGGAGCATCCTGTTTAACACCGGCGTCTACATCGGTGTTTCCGTTCTGAGCCGACCCCGCGCCATCGATCACACCCAGGCCACTTTGTTTGTGGAGGTTTTCAAGTATGCCGGTGAAACCGAAGACTCTCTCTTCCGGCGGGGCACCGCCAGCCTTCCGGCCTTGAAGTCGCTGCTGCAACGGTTTCTCGGCCGAGACGGAGCTGACCATGAACTGGCTCAATACGCCCGCCGGCGCAACGTTAACTGGGATCAGTACCAGACAGCCGATGCCGATCTGGTCAGCTATGCTGAAAAACTTCTCACCGGCGCGATTGGATCGGCCTCGGCCCGCGTCATGGTATCGTCGGTTGTCAAGGAAGAACCCCTGGGCGTCGAGGAAGTATTGAACATCCTCGATGAAACCCGGCAGGTAATCGCTTACAGCCGCGAACTGGAAAGAGCCACCGCCGAGCTCAAAGCAGCCAACGCCCGGCTGCAGGAATTGGACCGTCTTAAAGATGATTTTATATCCACGGTTACCCATGAACTGCGCACGCCGTTGACTTCAATCCGATCTCTTTCTGAAATACTGCACAGTAATCCGGGTATCGAACCCGCCCGAATTGAAAATTTCACCAATATCATCATCAAAGAAAGCGACCGGCTCATCCGCCTGATCAGTCAGATACTGGATTACGAAAAAATCGAATCGGCCCGGATCGAGTGGTCGATTGCATCGCTGGATTTAAAAGAAATCGTTGATGACGCGGTCGCCGGCACCCAGCAGCTGATTCACGACAAAAATATCACTCTCGATCTGGATGCCGAGGAACACCTGCCGCCGGTTTTCGGCGATCGCGACCGCCTGGTTCAGGTCCTGGTCAATTTAATCTCAAATGCGGTAAAATTCTGCGAACCCGACCGCGGCAACATTACCATTCGATTGAGGAGCCAGGACGCCAACCTGCTGGTGCAGGTGGCCGACAACGGCATCGGAATAAAATCAGAAAATCTGAAGAAAGTTTTTGAACCCTTTCATCAGATTAAAAACCCCACCAAAGGCCGCCCGGTTGGAACCGGCATCGGATTGACGATTACCAAACGCATCATCGATTTTCATCACGGCCGGATCTGGGTCGAAAGCACGCCCGGCCAGGGGGCGATCTTTTCGTTTACGCTGCCGGTCAACCGGACAGCGGCGAACACCTAGTGCAGCGCCATTAATTTTAATCTGAAAAAGAGTCTGTCCCATCCGACCTCTGTTACTTTATTCAGAAAATCCCAAGCACCAAATACCAAACAATATCCAAATTCCAATTTCCCAATAATCAAACGTTTGAGATTTGGAATTTTGGTCATTGAGATTTATTTGGAATTTGAGATTTGAGATTTGGAATTTAACATGACTATTTTTTGAGTATGATCTTGTTTTTTAACAGGGCCAAATATAAACTGCTCAATATTTCTGCCTGGCATAGTACGTCTTGCGTGATGCCGCCAGCGCCTCCTTCAGCGTATAAATTCCTTTTTGGTTCAAAAGCGGCAGCATTTTAAGGAAAATTTCACCGGTGGCCGATGCATCCCCCAGGGCCGTGTGGCGGCCGAGAATCCGGACGCCCAACCGCTGCGATATGGCCTCCAGATCATGGTTTTCATGGGAGGGGTGCACCACAGCCGACAGCAGGAGGGTATCCAGCACCGGATTGGCAAACTTGACACCGGATTTAGCTTCCTGCAGCTGTAAAAACCGCATATCGAAAGCGGCATTGTGAGCTACCAGGATCGTATCTTCAACGAAATGATGGAATTGAGGCAGAACCTTGTCGATGAAGGGCTGCCCGATCAACATTTCGGGATGGATCCCGTGGATCTTGACCGAAGACCAGGGGATCGAGCGCTGCGGATCAACCAGCTGTTCAAACCGCTCTGCCCGAAGCAGACGGCAGTTGACAATGCGAAACGCACCGATCGCTATGATTTCATCGCCTTCGGCCGGATTCAGCCCGGTAGTTTCCATGTCGAAGACTGTGTACGTCAGATCCGTTAGGGGCCGATTTTCCAGTTCCGGAACATGCTCCACGTTGCCGAATAAATCAAAATCATAAAACTCCGGACGGCTTTCCGGCAGAATGGTCAGGTACCGGGTTTCCTCCGGTTCGGCGACCTCAACCACCGGCAGAAAAAAGCGCAGATAAGAGGTGCCCTTGCGCCGTTTAGAAGAATAAGATCCAAAGTCGGCGGCATGGTGATCGATGATTTCTCGCAAACTCAACGACACCCCCTCCTCTTCGAACACCAGCCGCTGCTCCTCCCATTCACGCAGGATTTCGAATTTAACCGGTGCCCCCTGCCAGAGCAAATCAAATCCCACGTACCAGTCCAGTTCATTAAAGCGGCAGGTAAGTTCCGTGAAGCCGATCAGCGCTTTTAATTTGTCGAGGACGAACAACAGCACCAGCAGAAAAGAATAGCTGTCAATTTTGACCCTGATGGCGGGATTGAATTCTTCCACCCGTATCGGCAGCTGCAGCTTTTGGCCGGCCTTGGACTTGAGCAGATCGACAAGATCTGCGGTCGACATGGTAATCAGGGGCCATTGACTGAAATTGCCCCGTGCATTGACGGGCAGATCGCTTTCCAGCATCTCGCCCAGAACCAGCGATTCTTTGTGGATGATGGCTTTGAGGGCCTCGAGCCGGGGGGCGTCCATCTGCGGAAATTCAATAATGGTTTCAATGGCCGACCGGATACCGGCCAGAGATGCCCGGACCCCACGTGAAAATGACTGCAGGGCGAGGTTCAAATGGCTGTCGCTTTCCAGCTGCCGGGTAATATCGTTAAAAATCAGAACCAAGCCTGAAAATTGCCGCTTGGCGTCCAGTATCGGAACGACTTCAACCCGCAGTTTGCGGTCATCCGCACCCGACACAACGAAATAGGAGACAACTCTGGGATCACCCGAACGCAGTTTGGAACTGATTTGATCGAGGGCGTGGCCGATGAGATGGCGGTCGATCACGCCGTAAACGGATCGCCCCAGCCCGATATACCGTGAACGTTCAACGGCTGAGGCCGCGTCTTTTTGATTAGTGCCCGCCCCACCGGGAAGACCGGTCAACAGCTGGCGAGCGCGATTGTTGTGCAGGAGGATCCGGCCTTCGGTGTTGCAGATCAGAACGCCTTCGGGCAGCTCGGCCATAATGGCCGCCAGAATGTTTTTCTCCTGTTCCGATTCCGCCCTGGCACGCAGGATCCGGCCGTCGACATTTTCGGCCAGGATTTCATATCTTTGCGCCCCTTCATTAATGCGGTCACACAACCGGCGAATTTCGGCGGCGCCTTCGCCGTGAATCCGGTGGGAGGGATTGGAAGAATTGATCAGGGAGACCTCGTCTGCGATTTTGCGGACGGGCAGGATATATCTGTGAAAGACCGCCAGAACCAAGCCGCCGAAAACCACCAAAACCAGCAGGGCGATAACAATGATGGGGCCGATAAATGAGCTGAGCAGACGCAAAATGTATTGCAGCTGTTCGGAGGTTAACTGGTACCTGAACCAGACGGCAGAGCCGGCGAGGATAATGATAAACAAAATAGCGGCAGATGCCACAATTCCCCAGAAATTATTACCCGGCTTCCTCATGGACATCTTCTAAAACCGCTTTGACCTTGGCAACAAGTTCGGCATTCGAGAATGGTTTGGTAACGTAAGCATCGGCGCCAAGGGCCAGGCCCTTGGCGATTTCAACCTCACGGCCCTTGGCAGTCAGAAAGATAATTTTAGTAGCCCGATAAGCAGGATTCAACCGGACGATTTCGCAGACCTCATAACCGTCAATTCCCGGCAGCATGATATCCAGCAGGACCAAATCCGGTTTGTATTTGTAAATCAGATCCAGGGCATCATGGCCGTTTTCGGCCACGATGACTCGATAGCCCTGCTGCTCCATCAAAAACTGGACAGGTACCACGATGCTGGGCTCATCATCCACTATGAGAATTTCTCTTGGCATAATTGTTCAGATCAGGTCAACTTCACTCAAGCAGCCTCTCAATCGCCGTGCTTGGCCTTGGCAAATCCGATGCCGGTCAAGGCTTCTTCCATCTCATCCAATATGGCCGGGTCGTCTATGGTCGCCGGGGTCTTATAGGGTTTATTGTCCGCTATTTTCTGAATCGTTCCCCGCAGGATTTTCCCGGACCGGGTTTTAGGCAGCCGCTTAACCACGGTGGCGGTTTTAAAGGAGGCCACCGGCCCGATGCGGTCTCTGACCATCTGAATGGTTTCCTTGACGATGTCGGCCGGATCCCGGGTAACCCCTGCATTGAGTACCAGAAAACCGATCGGCACCTGGCCTTTTAGTTTGTCATCGACACCCAGCACGGCACATTCAGCCACATCCGGGTGATCGGCCAGGATCTCTTCCATGGCTCCGGTGGAAAGCCGATGACCGGCAACGTTGATAATATCGTCGGTGCGGCTCATCACAAAAACATACCCGTCTTCATCGATGAAACCGGCATCGGCGGTTTTGTAGTAGCCTGGAAACTCTTCCAGATAAGCCTTGACATATCCCTGATCGTTGTTCCACAGGGTCGGCAGGGTTCCCGGAGGCAGCGGCAGTTTGACCACCAGCGCACCGATGTTGCCGGGTTTCACCGGTTTGCAGTCCGGATCCACGACTTGCAGGTTCCATCCCGGTGCGGGTTTGGTCGGGGAACCTTCTTTAATCGGATACTGATGCAGTCCGAGACAATTGCCGGCGATGGCCCAGCCGGTTTCGGTCTGCCACCAATGGTCGATGACGGGAATTCCCAGGCTGTTCTCGGCCCATTTCAACGTGTCCGGATCCAGACGCTCGCCGGCCAAAAACAGCGCTTTAAAATTTGACAAATCATAGTTCTTCATCAGTTCGGCCCGGGGGTCTTCCCGTTTAATGGCCCGGAAGGCGGTCGGCGCTGTGAACATCACCTTGACCTTGTGCTCCGATATAACCCGCCAGAAAACACCGGCATCCGGCGTACCCACCGGCTTGCCTTCAAAAAGAATGGTCGTGCAGCCTTTAAAAAGCGGGCCGTAGACGATGTACGAATGGCCCACCACCCAGCCCACATCCGAGGCCGCCCAATAGACATCGCCGGCTGCGACGTTGTATATCGCGCCCATGCTCCATTTTAAGGCCACCAGGTGCCCCCCGTTATCCCGCACCACGCCCTTGGGAATACCGGTGGTGCCGGAGGTGTAAAGAATGTAAAGGGGATCGGTAGCCGCCACCGGTACGCAATCATGGGGGCGGGCGTCCTGCATGACCTTGTCCCAGTCCAGGTCGCGGCCGTCGATCATGGCGGCAGCCGCCATCGGCCGCTGCCGGATGATGCAGGAATCCGGCTTGAAACTTGCCATTTCGATGGCTTTGTCCAGCAGCGGCTTGTAAGGAATCACCCGCGCCACCTCGATGCCGCAGGAGGCGGAAACAATCACCTTGGGCTTGGCGTCGTTGATGCGAACGGCCAGTTCATTGGCGGCAAAACCGCCGAAAACCACGGAGTGAACCGCTCCGAGACGGGCGCAGGCCAGCATGGCAACCAGGGCTTCGGGGATCATCGGCATATAAATCAGCACCCGATCGCCTTTGGCAACCCCGCGGGCGGCCAGTGCGCCGGCAAACCGGGCGACCTCGTCCCGCAGCTGACTATAGGTGATTTTCTTAATGGTCTGGGTTACCGGACTGTCGTAGATGACGGCATACTGGTCGCCCCGCCCGTTTTCAATGTGGTAGTCCAGCGCATTGTAACAGGTGTTGACTTCTCCCCCGCTAAACCAGCGATAAAAGGGTTTCCGGCTGTCATCGAGCACCTTGTCCCATTTTTTATACCAGTGACAATCCTCTGCGGCCTTCGCCCAGAAAGTGTCGGGATCTTCAATAGATTGCCGGTACGCTATCTCATAAGGATTGGTCATGTCTGTCCTCCTTTTTTTGATTGGCAATTAACGATTGACGAATGTCGATTGATTGTTGGTATCCTTCAATTCGGCAATCGACATTCGACATCCGTCAATCAATGTTCTATTTTCCTGAGCGGATTAATTGGCCGCTTTGATTTTTCACCTTCTGCAGCGGGATGGGTTTGGAGTTCTTGTTGGCAATGGCCAACATCGAAAATGCCGGCGAGGCTTGAAGGCCCATCAGGAAGATCATGCGGGTTAAAACCTAAAAACCGGTATCGGCGCCGCCGACGCTCCGGCCGATGACCCGCACAAACACCCGAACGCTGAGCTGCCGCCCGGAGCAATGAAATAATTTGAGGAAAGCTGCGCCTTATCAACCCGAAAGGAGATTCAGAATTCAGGTTCAAACCCCGTCCCGGTTGAATAAGTTTTTCGATTCAGGCGCAGCTTTCAGTGGTTGATTCCAGAAGCCCGGCAGCATGTCTTCCGCGGTGCGACACCCGCTTGAATTCGATTAACCCGCTTCGGCCATTTTTTTGATTTCCTCGACGATGTCGGGGTTGGCCAGGGTGGTTACATCGCCCACATCCTTTTTGTTGGAAATGGCGCCCAGCACCCGCCGCATGATCTTGCCCGAACGAGTCTTGGGCATATCCCTTACAATCCAGACTTTACGCGGCTTGGCGATTTTGCCGATCTCTGTGCTAATGGCGTCAGAAATTTTTTGTTCCAACTCTTTTGACGGCTCAAAGCCGGGTTTGAGCGACACAAAAAGATCCGGTTCGCGTCCCTTGATTTCATGGGCCACCGGAACTACGGCCGCCTCGGCCACTTCCGGCACAGTCAATGCGGCAGATTCGATCTCTTTGGTGCCCAGGCGGTGACCGGAAACGTTGATCACGTCGTCAATGCGGCCCAGGATGCGGTAATAGCCGTCTTCGGCTTCCACGGCGGCATCGCCGGTCAAATACGGCCAATCCCGCCAGTCTTTGCTCTTGGGATTTTTGCAGTAGCGGGCATAATAGGTTTGCACAAAGCGGTCGCGATCGCCCCAGATGGTCTGAAATCCGCCGGGCCAGGGGTTCTGGATGCAGATATTGCCGGCTTTTCCGGCGCCCTTTTTAATGGCCTCCCCCTCGTCATCGTAGATGATGGGGTGGATGCCCGGTACGCCCCGGCCGGCACTGCCCGGTTTCATGGGTTCCAGCGCCGGCAGCGTGCTGCACAGGAAACCGCCTGTTTCCGTCTGCCACCAGGTGTCCACAATGGCCGCCTGACCTTTGCCGACCACATGGTAGTACCATTTCCAGACTTCCGGTTCGATGGGTTCGCCGACCGTGGTCATGTGTTTGAATTTATAATTGTACTTGGCCGGCTCGTCCGGACCGATCTTGCGCAAGGCACGGATCGTAGTGGGGGCGGTGTGGAATATATTCACATCCAGTTCCTGGGCGATCCGCCAGGGTCGCCCCGGATCCGGGTAGTTGGGAACGCCTTCGTAAATGACCGATGAGGCGCACAGCGCCAGGGGTCCATAAACGATGTAGGAGTGCCCCGTGATCCAGCCGATATCCGCCATGCACCAGTAAACGTCTTCCGGATGGATGTCCTGAACGTATTTGGAGGTACCGGCCGCATAGGCCAGATACCCGCCGGTGCTGTGCTGGCAACCTTTGGGCTTTCCCGTCGTCCCGCTGGTGTACATCAGAAACAGCGGGGCTTCGGCCGGCATGGGCACAGGGTCAACCCGCCGGCCGTAATATTCCTTCAGCACATCGTTGATAAAATAATCACGGCCCGCAACCATGGGCGTGGGGCTCGATGCTTTGCCCGGATAGCGCTGCCAGACGAGCACCTTGTCGACTTTTTGGCCGTCTTTTTCGGCCAGCGCGACGGCGATGTCGGCGTTTTCCTTGTGATTCAACAGATTGCCGGCACGATAATAAGAATCCATGATGATGAGCACCCGGCTCTGGGAGTCGACAATCCGGTCGGCACTGGCCCTTCCGCTGAAACCGCCGAACACTTCGGAATGAATCACGCCCAGGCGGGCACAGGCCAGCATGGTAATTGGAAGTTCGGCCGACATGGGCATATGCAGGGTCACCCGATCGCCGGCTTTTAACCCGGCAAAATCCCGCAGCAATGCGGCTAACTCGTTCACCCGCACGTAGAGTTCTTGATAAGTGATGTGTTCGATTTTTTCTTCTTCAAGTTCGGGGACAAAATGAATCGCGGTCTTGTTCTTGTTTTTGACCAGATGGCGATCGATGCAATTGTAGCTGGCGTTGATTTTACCGCCGACAAACCACTTCCAGCAGGGTGCATCGCTGGTGTCCAGCATCGTATGCCAGTACTCGTCCCAGTCGAGCAGATCGGCATATTCCTTGAAACAATTAGGGAAGTTGTCTAAGCTGAACCGTTCATAGACGCCGGCATCGGTCATATTGGCCTGGGCAATAAATTCTGTGGAAGGATAATACATTTTTTCCTCCCCCCAATGAACTGCAATTTCGGCTTCGGAAGTTTCGACAATTTCCTTTTCAGCCATAATAGCCTCCTCTCTTTTCGCGGTTAAATATCAGGTTGGCTCATCTTCGCAAAAAACAATAAGATTTCAGACGGTTATATAATTAATTGAATGGTATTCAATATTTCTTATCAATTTTATTAAATTATATTTATTCTATCCTTAGAATTACTTCAATTGTTTTCGGTGTTCTATGATTATTGTTTATAATTTGTCAATATGATTTTTGTTCAGATGGTATTTTTTCCAAAAATATGAGAAGAAAACACGGCAGGAATGTAAAAAAATACGCAGCATAAAATAATTAATCCGCCGGTGTTTGGTTAAACGACATTGTTCAAGTCTCAAAAATAAATTTACAGCCCCGAACGTACAAATTTTCAGGCGGGATAATTAGCGCATTAATTATCTGTAATCATCGGCATTAATCCGGTAGCGGCGCATAATCTGCTGCAGGGCCTGTCGTTCCAGCCCGCAGTGACGGGCGGCCTGGGAAACATTGCCGTCGTATTCTTTAAGCAGTTGGCCGATGAAGCTGTGATTGAATTGCTTTAAGGTTTTTTCTTTGGCCGTTTTGTAAGGCAAATCGTTGTCGGGGGACTCCACCCGCGGGATTGGTTTCGGGCTGCCGTCCAGGTTTACATCCCGGGGTTTGATTTCCTCGCCGGATGAAAACAGGATACCCTGCATGATGACGTTTTCCATCTCCCGCACGTTGCCCTCCCAGGTCTTCTGCAAAAATATATCCATCAGTTCAGGCGAAATCTTCTTGGAAGGTTTATCGAGCAAAAGACAGTGCTTTTCCAGCAGGTGGTTGGCAATCAGCGGGATGTCTTCCGGATGTTCCCGCAAGGCGGGAAGTTTGATGGGCAAAACATTCAGTCGATAATAGACGTCTTCCCTGAATTCGCCGATTCTTATCTTTTCTGCGAGATTCTGGTTGGTCGAGGCGATAATCCGCACATCCACCGTAATCGATTTGGTATCCCCCAGCGGTTTGATTTCTTTTTCCTGCAAAACCCGCAGGAGTTTGGTTTGAATGGCCAGGGTGATGTCGCCGATTTCATCCAGAAAGATGGATCCTTTATGGGCTTCCTGAAACAATCCGATCTTGTCCTGGACGGCATGGGTGAAGGCGCCCTTTTTATAGCCGAACAATTCGCTTTCCAATATATTTTCCGGCAGGGTGGGACAGTTGACGGCTACAAAAGCATTTTGACTGCGGGGACTCAGAGCATGCACCGCCCGGGCCACCAGTTCTTTGCCGGTGCCGGATTCACCGGTGATCAGTATGGTTAAATCCGTTTTGGCCACCATCTGAATGGTTTCATACAGGCGGTTCATAATTTGACTGTTGCCGACCAGTTTGTGGAAAACCTGCCGGTCCTGGCACTCCATCTGCAGTCTGAAATTTTCCTGTATCAGGCGGCTGCGTTCCAGGGCTTTCTCCAGTCGCACGAGGATGGTCTCATGATCAAACGGTTTGGAGATAAAATCGTAGGCACCGTTGCGCATGGCTTCCACCGCAGTCTCCACACCGCCGAAGGCCGTCATCATGACAACAGTCATATGTGGGCGATCGCGCCTGATCAGCTCCAACAGTTCCAGGCCGTTCATTTCCGGCATTTTGATGTCGGCCAGCACCAGGTCGAACGACTGTTGTGAAATTAACTGAAGGGCTTCTTTGCCGGACCGGGCGGTGGCGATGCGACATTTTAAATCGGGCTCCAGGCTGCGTTTGAGCAATTGGAGCATGTCGAGTTCATCATCGATGATAAGAATTGATTTTTGCATGTCTGATCCTTGCGTTCGGTAAACCAAGCGGCAGCACGATGGTAAATGTCGACCCCTGTCCGACGACACTGTCGACCAGAATATCGCCGCCGTGATTTTTAATGATGCCGTAACTGACGGAAAGGCCCAGGCCCGTGCCTTCACCGGTGGGCTTGGTGGTAAAGAAGGGATCAAATATACGCGCCAGATTCTTTTTTTCGATGCCGTGGCCGGTATCGGCTATCTTCACAACCACCTGGCCTTCAGACGGCTTCAGGCCGGTGGCAATGCGCAAGGTGCCCTTTCGGCCGATGGCATGCTTGGCATTCATGATCAGATTCATCAGCACCTGCTTAATCTTCTTCTCATCCAGCAGCATTGCCGGAACCGAGGCATCGTAATTCTTTTGGACCTCGATGTCTTCCAGACCGGCATGCTGTTGAATAAAATCCAGCACATCATCGATGGCTGCATCCACCCGAATGACATCTTCATTCGGTTTGGAACTGCGGGCAAAATTCAACAAATCCTCGACAATGGATTTACAGCTGCGCACATGTTTTTCGATGGTTTTGAGATCATTGTATTTTTCAGTCGCGGGCGGCTCATTGCGGATCAGCAGCTGGGTGTAGCCCAGGATAATTCCCAACGGATTGTTGATTTCATGGGCAATGCCGGCTGAAAGCTGTCCGATGGAGGCCAGCTTGTCGGCCTGGGCGATCTGCTCCTCGACCAGGCGTCGCTGTTCGATGTCCTTGATCAGAAAGTGAATCGTCGGCTCGCGGGCCGGCAGGCCGTCGTCAAGACTGCCGCTGACCAGCACCCGGATCTGTTTATCTTCCCGGTGCTTCAGGCTGAATTCCGCATTCGAAACAAAGCCGAAGCGCTCGACTATTTTTTGGATTTCCTGCCAATCCGTTGGATTGGTAAAGAAGTCCGCCAGCGATTTTTGGTAGAAAGAAACATCGGTATCCCGGTAGCCGAATATTTTATAGCCGGCCGGGTTCATGTTGATGATCCTGCCGTCCCAGCGGGTCACCAGGATCATATCGCGCGACACTTCAAAAATTCGGCGATATTTGTGCTCGGACTGGGCCAGTTCCCGGGTGCGTTCGGCAATCAGATTTTCCAGATTCTGGTTGACAAACAGCAGTTCATCACGGACGGTCTGAAGCTCCTGCTTATCTTTGGATATCTGCTGGTAAATCTTCCAGATCCGCTCGAAAAAAAGGGTGACCGACGCCACAAATACAAACATCAATGTATTGATCGCACCGCTGTATGGGCGAATGGTTAACCAGACCGGTTCGTGGCCGGATAGCACCAGCATTTGCTTTAAAATGTGGCCGGCGGACCGCGAAACCGCAAAGCCCGTCAGACCCAGAATGACCCAGAACAAATAGGTCCAAATGACGTTGCTCTGATCCCGGGTTCTAAGCGCCCGCACGAGGTTCAGACACAGAAAAGAAAATACGATCATCAGGATCGAGCCGATAATATCTATGACCCAGATGGGCAGCGATGTGACGATCATGGCTGAATCACCCCCCGGGTCTTCGTGGCGGTTTCCTTCAGCAGCCGTTTCAGCCCGAAGTAAAGAAAGAGAAGCGCCGGTACGCAGAGCAGGTGATCCAGTTTGGCGGCATAGTAAAACCAGGTGAGGGCGCCTGAATGATCGGCGGCGGTTATGCTGATTTCCCACGAATTAATGCGCTGGACTTCGATGACCGGGATTTGTTCTTCCAGCAGGTGCACGCTGAAGGCGTCCAGGTTCCACAGGATAAAAAACAACGCCGCGTACTGGATATATCGCCATCCGACCGCCTGCACCAGCTTTCTTTCCCGCAGCCAGTAAATTAAGACGCCCATGGAGATGATGAAAAAAATATGAGCCAGCTGATGGGCATACAGACCTTCAGGGGCGTTATGGGCCTGCGTGGCAAACGCCGGCTCGGTGATCAGAACCATGGCGCCGATCAACCATATTTTTTGAAGGTGCCGTTGCAATTGCAATACTCTACCCAAATTTCAGGGTTTTAAGCCGGACCGTTGCGCGATGGTTGGGAAGTTTATTCGGTGTCGCAGTCGTTGAAGAGCTTCTGGATTCCTTTGAAATACGGTAAATAAGGGCGCATATATTTAAAAAGAATTCGGCACAATATATATAGCGGAATAAATGTAAAGATATATCCGACCGACTTTCCGAAAATCAGCGACAATGGGAATGCCAGATCGAACTCCACCCCGGCAAATCGTGTCTGCATCCAACCCAGAGCAACAGGTATCGGCCAAAAAATTCCGGCGGAATAGGCAGCCATGGTAAAAAAGTGCTTCCCCCAGACGTCGGTTGCCTCTTTGTTTAAAGCCTTGTAGCCGTCCTTGTCCCCGGCGGCATAAGCCTCAAATGCAAGCCTTTCCTTTTTCTTCATCTCCCTGGACATGGCATCCAGGTAGCGCTTGTTGAATCGGATGGCTAAAGAGACACTCAGCTCGCCGACAACAACGCAGATGAAGGCCAGGACCATCGTTCCGATGAAATAGTCCACGAGGCTGTCGCCCGTGATTCTGTAAAAGGCGATCAGGAAGCTGTCGACCTGGAGGTTCAGTGTGTTGAGAATGCTGGACATATCCATCAAGATTAAACCTTAAATCGTCGAGGATGAAACTTTTTTATTCGCTCCCCCGCACCCCAGTGCGGCTGAAAGTATTTCGCCGCAGGAATTCCTCGAACTTGAGGCCGATTCGGGCGGTTCGGGGCCGGACTGGATTTTCCGGCCCCGAACTTCCCGGTTGAGTCCGAAGAGCGACTATAGCATTTGAATGCCGAAAAAGCCTCGCAGGGTGTATCTTAAGCCGATGTACAGGGCCAGCACAATGAAAATCCCCGTCAAGACCTTGGCCGGAATGTACTTGCCGGTTCGCGGTCCGATCATGGAGCCGATGAAGATGCCGATCAATTCCATTCCGATCAGCGACCAATGCACCATGACGCCTTTCAAGACCATAAAATTGAAGATGGCAAAGATCATGCCGATCAAGACGGAAAGCGCCGAAGTTCCCGCCACCACGAACATCGGCAGACCGACAACGCTGGTCAGAAAGGGAACGTATAAAAATCCCCCGCCGATACCCAGAAAAGAGGCAATGGCCGAGATGAAGAAACCGCCCACAAAGGCCCAGAGGGGGCTGAACGTGAATGTCTGACCGAAAAAAGAGATTTCGGTTTTGACCAGGCTCCATTTCAGGGTTTTGACGCCCTGGTCTTCGATTTTGCCCTTTGACTTCGCCGTTTCTTCAAAAGCCTTGGCAGCGGCCTTGGCGGCTTGCTTGGAGGCCTGTCCCTTGGGCGTCATCTGGTAGACCATAAATCCGCCGATAACGAACACGCACAACCCGAACCATCCCTGGTATTGTGAAAATTTTATTTTACCGGCCGTCGTAAAGACCACCATCAAGGTGGCGAACAGGGCTCCCATCCCCAGGAAAACGCCGAGAGCCGGTACCAGCCTTTTTTGCCGGTGGTAATTGATGCTGGATACCAGGGCCGACAGCCCGACGAGCCATTGGTTGGAAACCCGGATGCTGTCGGTAATAAACTTGTTCAACGCCGGTGCCGACGTCTTGAAGGATTTGGCATAGGTCCCGAGTCCGTAAATGGTCATGTGGCCGACGCCGGCCATGATGCCCCCGAAAGCCCCGACGGTGGAGAAGATCCATCCCACCCAAATGGCCCACAAAAGACCGATAATCGGGTTAAGCTTGGGGCCGCCCGGAATTCCCAGATACCCCTTTTCGGCATCGACATTAATCTGCCCTTTTTCGGTGCCCTTGGCTGATTGGGAAATGGCCTGCTCCAGCGTTGCTGCGCCCGCATTGCCGGGCAGCAGCAACGGTGCCGCCAAGGCGAAAAACAGCAGAACCGAACAAAAAACCAAAATACTCTTCTTCATATCCTTCCTCCTTAGTAGTAGGATTAACATAATTGCCCGCATGGGCGTATGCATGCGCAAGCATTTTCGTTGCTGAAAAACATATCAGAGCTAAGCAATGAATATGCCAGCATTCGAGCAGCAGGTTTTTTAGGTTCCCGCCCCGTGAAGCTTTCCTGTATCTTATTGGAACCACTTCAAAATATACCTCAAATGGCAATTCGCCCCAAATTTAAATCTCCGCCGGTTGCCAAGGGTTGAGGAATTAATGTGCAATAAATATACTGCATCCCCGCCATTTAAAATCAGGATACTGCTTGCCGGACCTGTTGGATTCACAGCCTAACAGGCATTTCTGCTTAGCTTCAACCGGCCGGGGCGCCTTGCCCGAATATATGCATAGAATAAATTGCGGTGCAATAAAATTTTTGCTATTATTCCTTTCCCGGCAAAAGGCCGGCCGGTTTTTTTCGCTTAACTTATTTTACAATTTCAGCTATATCTACTTAAAATTAATACCAGATTGAGCTGCCGCCCTGTGGAGAGGAAACCGGTCAAATCCTAAATAATTTCTGGTATAATTATTGCTGTATTTATGGAGTTTTTGTATAATTCTCGCCTTATAAAAATTTGAATGACTCTGGGAGGAAAAATACGATCATGAAAGAATCGGTATTCAGTATCTGCGGCATGTGCACGGTCAGATGCCCTATCAAAGTCGACACCGAAGATGGCGTCGTAAAATGGATCGAAGGCAACCCGAACGATCCGGGAATGGCCGGACGGCTCTGTGCCAAAGGCTCCGCCGGACTTGCCATGCTTTATGACTATGAAAGACCCCAGCATCCCATGATTCGGGAGGGCCAGCGGGGGGAAGGCAAATGGAAAAAGGCCTCCTGGGATGAAGCGCTGGATTATATTGCCGGGAAATTGAACACCATTATCAAAGAGCATGGCGGCAAGGCCATCGCCCTGAGCGACCGGGGCGGACCCTTTCGAGATATTCATCGCTCGTTTTTAAAGGCCATCGGATCCCCCAATTATTTTAACCATGACTGTACCTGTGCGCGCAACGTGCAGCATGCCGCTCTGTCGCTGTTCGGGTCGGGCCGCAAGACCTTCAACTATGACTACGGCAACTGCAAACACCTGATCCTTTACGGCCGCAATGTGTTTGAATCCCTGCGGGTCAAACAGGCCAATCAAATCATGAACATGCTGGAACGCGGGGGCAAGCTCACCTACATCGACCCGCGGGCCGCCGGCACGGCCATGAAGGCCACCCGCTACTGGGCCATTCGCCCCGGCACCGATTACGCCCTCAACCTGGGCATTATTCATGCGGTGCTGCGCGATAAACTCTACGACGCCGAGTTCGTCAAACAGTGGGTGCTGGGATTAAAGGAGCTTGAATCCTTTGTGATCCCCTACACCCCCGAGTGGGCGGCGCAGGAAACCGGAATCGACGCCAAGGAAATCGTGGCCTTTGCCCATGAAATCGCCGAAGATCGGCCGGCCGTGATTTTTCATCCGGGCTGGATGGTGGCACGCTACTCGGATTCCTTCTATGCGATCCGGTCCAGTTACATTCTCAATGCCCTGATGGGCGCATTCGAAGCTCCCGGCGGTTTGTTCTTTCAAAAAGGTCCGGGAGATGTCGGTGCCAAAGGGCTGAAGGCCATTTTGGATACCATCCCCAAACCGGAGGCCAAGCGGGTCGACGGCTGCGGTTGGAAATTTAAACACTTCGAGGCCGGACCCGGTCTATTGCATTTGCTTTACCCGGCCATCTTAAATGAGGATCCCTATCCGGTCAAAGCCTATATCGCCTTCCGGCATGATCCGCTGCTGGCCCTGCCCGATCCGGAAACCCAGAAAAAGGCTTTCGACAAACTGGATCTGCTGGTGGCCATCGACGCCAATTACAGTGAAACCGGCTGGTATGCGGATGTGCTGCTGCCCTCGGCGACCTACCTTGAAAAATCGAGCGTTCTGACCACCGGCAAGGGGCTTAAACCCCAGTTCGGCATGCGCAAACAGGCCGTGGAACCCCGCAACGACGCCAAACCCGACTGGTGGATATTCAAGTCTCTGGCTGAGCGGCTGGGGGCCGGCGAGTATTTTAAATTCAATACCATGGAAGAATTCTGGGAATGGCAGCTGGAGGGTACCGGGATTACGGTCAGCGATCTTGAGAAAAAGGGGTTTGTGTCCCTCACCGATAAGCCTGTCTGGTGGGATCGCATGAAAGATCTCAAATTCAAAACGCCTTCCAAAAAAATTGAATTTGTTTCCAGCCGGCTGGCCGAAAGCGGCCTCGAATCCTTCAAGCCGTATAAAAGCCCGAAAAAGCCCGCGGCGGGTTACTATCGCCTGGCCTTTGGCCGCAGCCCGGTCCACACCCACGGCCGCACCCAGAACAATCCGGTGCTCAGCGAAATTATGCCTGTAAATCAGCTGTGGATCAATGCTGCCGAGGCAGCCAAAATGGGGGTTTCCAATGGCGACGGGTCCAGGTGACATCTTCCGACGGCAGCCATTCCGGCACCATCCAGGCCTTTGTAACCGAATTCATCCATCCCGAATCGGTGTTCATGGTGCACGGCTTCGGCCGCAAAGTGCCCTGGCAAACCCGCGGCTATAACAAGGGACTGGGTGACTACCGGTTTGAAATCGGCCTGCTGGACGTTTATGACCCGGTCGGCGGGGCCAATTCGCTGATGGAATGTTTTGTGAAAGTGGAGAAGGCAAGGTAATGGTTTCAGGTTCAGGGTTCAAAGGTTGCAGCCGATGGCCCCGGGTCACCATATCGATCAAGAACCGAAATTGCAGATCCCCATTTGGATGCAGCGATAATATGAGCGGATTCACTTTAAAACGAGCTGCTGGAAGTCAACCCTGAATCCCGCCGGGGCGGGAAATACTGAACCGCTCAACTTATTACATAATTCGGAGGAACAAGCATGAGCAAATACTACATCTACCAGGACACCAAGCGCTGCATCGGATGCTTCAGCTGCGAGTCCCACTGCAAAACGAAAAACAATTTGCCCATCGGGCCGAGGCTGACCCAGATAATTTCGGTCGGTCCTAAAAAAGTTAACAATCTGCCGCGCATGGCCTACGTGTTCATGCCCTGTTTCCATTGCGAGGACCCGTGGTGTGTCGCCGCCTGCCCCACCGGTGCGATGCAGAAAAGGCCAAAAGACGGCATCGTTTTCGTGGACGAAAAATTGTGCGTGGGCTGTAAGGCGTGTATTACGGCTTGTCCGTGGGGAACGCCCCAGTGGAATCCGCAAACCGGCAAAGCGGTCAAATGCGACTACTGCATGGACCGCATCGATCAGGGCCTGGAGCCGGCCTGCGTCGCCAAGTGCATCACCAAATGCCTGCACTTCGGCGAGCCTGGTGTAAAGCCAAGACAACGCGAGAAAGGCACGCCCAGCTGGTTGCGGATTTGATAACTTGCAACGATTGAATATTTTCGAGTGCAAGATCATGAATTTTCAATTTTCAATCCTCCGCCTCCGACGAATTGTTCCGAATAAGGAAAGAAACATGACCGAAAAAACTTGTCCGGTCAGTGATCTGATCAGCCGATTAAGCTCCGCCATTGATTCCGGTCAGCTTACGGATCCCAGAAGCAGGCGCAGAGCCGAAGACATATTGGCCCTGCTAAACGATGTCGCCTGGGGCCGAGCCGACACCGAACACCTGCCGGCAATGCGAGTCTCTGGCCCAAAAAATAGCCGAACAGGGTAAAACGCCGAATCCTCAAAAATGGCCGCCGGCAAATGGTGCTTGAGACCTTGGCCGGCCAGCGGGAGGTATTTACCAGCCATATCGTCACCCATAACTGTTCTACCGGAGATTGTGTCAAACTGGCGCCCGCGCCCTGCCAGATGACCTGCCCGGCAGGTCTGGATATTCCGACCTATGTCACCCTCATCGGCATGGGACGCGATGCGGAGGCCATCGACGTCATCCGGCGGGACTGCCCCTTTCCCTGGGTGTGCGGTCTGGTGTGCACCCGGCCCTGTGAATTCATGTGCGTGCGCGCGCGCATCGACACCCCGATCTCGATTAAAACCCTCAAAGGGTTTGCCGCCGAAAGGGCCATGTCGGAAGGCAGTTATAAAAACCCGTCGAAAGCGCCGCGATAAAAACACGGAAGGTATGCATCATCGGTGCCGGACCCGGAGGTATGAGTGCGGCTTACTATCTGGCCTTAAAGGGCTATGGCGTGACGGGTCATCGAACAGCAGCCGTGGCCGGCGGCATGCTGCTGCTCGGCATCCCCCGCTATCGTCTGCCCCGTGAAGTTATCGACCGCGAAGTCGCCATGCTGAAAAATTTAGGGGTTGAATTTCAATTTAATACCCGGTTCGGCAAAGACGCTACCCTCCAGCAATTGAAAAAAGAGGGCTTTGAGGCCTTTTTCTTTGCCATCGGTGCCCATAATTCCTTTAAACTGGGCATTCCCGGCGAGAAGGACTTTCCGCAGGTAATCGAAGCCATCGATTTTTTAAGGAAGGTCGCCCTGGGAGATCGGCAGGCGCCGGGCAAACACGCAGTCGTCATCGGCGGCGGCAATGTTGCCATCGATGCGGCCCGAACCTGCCTGCGACTGGGGTGTGAGTCGGTAACCCTGGCATACCGCCGGACCCGTTCGGAAATGCCGGCCGATACCGAGGAAGTTGAGCAGGCCGAAGAAGAAGGGATCCGATTCGAATTTTTGAATATTCCCGTGCAGATTATCGGCCGTGAAGGCCGCGTTGCAGGGCCTGAAATGCCTGCGGGCCAGACTGGTGGCCAAGGAAGGCCAGGACCGCAAATATCCGGTACCGATCGAAGACAGCGAATTTAATATCGAAGCCGATGTGATCATCTGCGCCATCGGCCAGCAGGTTGATGCCGATTGCCTGGCAATCGGTCAAGGGCCTTGACTGGACCCGCCGCAAGACCATCAACGTCAACATGGTCACCATGGAATCGTCTCTGGAAGGAATTTTTGCGGCCGGGGATGCGGTCACCGGACCGGCTACGGTCATCGAGGCCATCGGCGGCGGCAAGCGGGCTGCCGAGTCCATTGACCGCTACCTGGAGGGAATACCGCAGCCCAAAATGCCGCCGGTGCCGACGCGCCGCGGCAGGATAGAATACCTGGAAGTCCCGGCCAGCAGCAAAATGACGATCAAGCGGCCGGAAATGCCGTTGTTGAATATCTACCGCCGGCGCACAACCTTTCAACAGGTCGAACTCGGCTATCCGGAAGACCTGGTCCGCGCAAGAGGCCCGCCGCTGTCTGCGCTGTGATATCTGCCTGCGGTGCGGCAAATGCATCGAGGTCTGCCGCGACAAGATGGGGGTGGATGCCCTGCAAATGGGATATTTCGACTTTGATCATCCCGTGCCGACCGATTTCAGATAAACCGAGGAGCGCTGTATTCTGTGCGGCGCCTGCGCCACCAACTGCCCCACCGGTGCCATGCAGATCGAGGACGGGGCGGCGAAAGAATTCTGTCCCTCTGCGGAACCATTCTCAATCGAAAAAAATTGCTGTATTGTGAAGATTGCGGCGGCGGTGCTGGGCCCGGCGCGCTACCTGGAGTTTGTTCAGAAAACGGACTCACGCCGTGGCGGCCAGAGTCGCCAAGACCGCCGGCTCTGTGAAGCCTGCGCCCGAAAATCAACGGCCAAACGCGGTGTGGAGGATGCACCGGTAGTCCAAGGGCTGAGGGCGGGGAGCAGAGGGCAGAGCGCATGGCGCAAAGTGTAATGATTGAGTTGAAAACGCGAATAGTCCTTTTTGGGTACCGGACAATACACAACTGACTATTGACAACTGACATTGGGCCTAACCGCTCAAATTGCGTCAAAGTCGGAGAACCGCTCTGCATCACCTATATAAAAAACAAGGAACAATTGGAGGCTCAATCATGGTTTTTCGTCGCGGCCAGAAAGTCGAAGTATATCAAAAGTCGGCGGACGATAGCTGGGAAAGCTACATGGATGAATACGTCGGACTCCACGGTATCATAACCGATCCGGATGCCACCATCAACGATCCGGATGCCCTGGTGGAGGTCAGCCTGGAAGGCAAGGGCACGCATCGTTTTCCCCAGGATTGTCTGCGTCGACTGGAAGACTAGACCTTTAATTATCGGCTATGATTACTGGTTTAAAGGCATGAAAGTGCACGACCTGTTGAGGAAAAAAGCCCGGCCGGTGTATACAATCGCCAGCAATCAAAGCGTGGCCGATGCCGTCGAGCTCATGTCCCGTAAAAAGGTCAGCGCCTTGATTGTAACGGAAAATGAACAGCCGGTAGGCATCTTTGCGGAAAGGGATGTTTTCCGGTATTATCTGAGGGAGAAAACAAGCGCCCTGTCGGAAATAGCCCTGCAGAATGCCATGACCGGCAACCTGATTGCGGCGGGGCCCGAGGATGACGTCAACCGGATCATGGCCGTCATGACTAAGGCCGATATCAAGCATTTGCCGGTTATAAAGGCCAGGCAACTGATCGGCATGCTGACGTTGCATGATTTAATCGCGTACCGGATCGATTCGCTTACCGAGGAAAATCATCAGTTGAAGGATTATATCGATGCTCTGCATGACGCGGGCGGAGATTGAATAGGAGAATACCCATGGTTACCATTACCATCGATGACCGGGATTACCAGGCAGAAGAGGGTGCAAGCGTGCTTGAAGTTGCCCGGGCCCATAATATCCCGATTCCGACTTTATGCTTTCATCCATCGCTCAGACCTTCGGGTTCTTGTCGCCTGTGTGTCGTTGAGGTCCCGGGCCGCTCCTCCGAAAGACAGGTAACCATGCTGGCCTGCGTCCTGAAAGTCAAGGACGGCATGGCAGTAAAAACCCAGGGTGAGGCCGTCGACCGCGCCCGAACCAGGGCCTTCAGGAGTCTGCTGCAAATGGCGCCGCAGGCGAAAAGCATTATCGCACTGGCCAAGACCTATGGCCTGGACCCCGGACCGCCGCCCGACGGATGCGTGCGCTGCCGCCTCTGTATCCGGGTGTGCAAGGAAATTGTAGGTCCCGGAGCGCTGAGAATGGAAAAAAGAGGCGGCATGAATTATGTCGTGCCCATCGAGGGTCTTTGCATTGGATGTGGAACCTGCGCCAACATCTGCCCGACGAAGGTCATTGCGATTGAAGACGGGGAAAGCATGCGGACCATCTCAATCCGCGATGAAGTCATCGGCCGGCATCCGCTGGAGAGGTGCGAGGGCTGCGGCAAGCTGTATGCAACACCTAAATTTCTGGAACATATTCACAATAGGACTTCCGCCCACCCGGACGTAAAAGCCCACCATCACTATTGCCCGACCTGTGCCAAACTTTTTTCCGACCGCATCAAGTCATTCGGCGAGCGGTCGCAAAAGTAGCCCCTGTCGGCTGTGTTCCAATTCCTCCACCAATTTAACAATACCGTCAAAGTCGAAATCCGCCGCCAGGTGTATGAATCGGTCACAAATCGGCGCCAGGTCATCTGTGCGGGATTTCATCTCCCTGGCAATTGAGTCGACCTGGGTGATATCTCCCAGTTCGGCTGCCTCCCGGATACGACCGGCCATTTCCTTCATTAACTCGGGTGAAATGGCACCCCGGGAGCCGGCAGAAGGTTCGGCGGTTTTCTCTTCAGCGGCAGGTCCCAGCGCTCGAACGGCCTGCAGCGCCTGGTCGACAGCCATTTCCAGCTCTCTCATTCTCTGATCCAGCTGTTCAGGGGTTGCGGACTTGTGCTGGTCGCCCTTAATGAGCTTTTCCATTTCCACTGCTGCGGCCTGCAGGTCTAAAGCCGCGAGGTTGCCGGCCATGCCCTTGAGGTTATGCACCAGGCTGTGAGCCCGCTGATAATCGCTGTCAGCCAACGCTTTGCCGATATCACCGGCCGCTTCGGTATACTTGCTGCCGAAATCCAGCAGCAGCTTTCGATAAAGACGTTTGTTGCCCATCAAACGCACCAGTCCGACTGCGAGATCAAATCCCGGCAGCGCTTCCGGCAGGTCATCCTCAGCCGCTTCAGGCGGTTGCGGAATCGAGGACTCCGGTGCAACGTCGGTTTTGCCGGCAGCCGTCCGTCTTTCACCCGGTTTGATCCACTTCAGCAAGGCGGCAAACAGCTGGTCCGGATCGATAGGTTTGGTGACATGCCCGTTCATGCCCGCTGCCAGACTCTTGTCCTCATCACCGGCCATGGCATGGGCGGTCATGGCGATGATCGGTACTGGATGCTGGATACTCGATTTTGGATCCTGGGTGCCGGATGCCTGAGGATCGAGTTCTGAGGATAGCGAACTGAGGAAAGAGGGTGTGCTTTCGATTTCGGATTTTATTTCTGAATTATCGCCGTCAATACTCCGTGTTTCCCGTATATCAGAATCCGCTTTAGCGGAGACTGATTCCCACTCGCGTATTGCCCTCGTGGCGGTGTACCCATCCATCACCGGCATCTGCACGTCCATGAGCACGACGTCGAAATTAGTCTCTTTCACCGCAGCGACTGCCTCTTGTCCATTGTTGGCAATGGCAACGATCAGGCCGGCACCTTCCAGGATCTCCTTGGCCACTTGCTGGTTGATTTCATTGTCTTCCACCAGCAGGATCCGGGCACCCCGAATCGCTTTCAAAGCTCCGGTTTCATTTTGGCGTTTCGCCAGACGCGACGTTTCCGGTATCTCTTCGCCGAAAGCCTGCATGATGGCATCAAAGAGCACGGACGCATTGATCGGTTTGATAAGAAAGCCGTCCAGCCCCGCGTTCTCGGCTTTCTGCATGACTTCTTCACGCCCGTAAGCCGTTACCAGGATGACGGCCGGAATTTTGTTCAGCGATGCGTGCTTTTTTATGCGGTTGGCGGCTTCGATGCCGTCCATCCTGGGCATCTTCCAGTCCATGATGACGAGATCGAACGGCGTGTCTTTATCGGCGTTTTCAATTTCGGTGATCCCTTCTTCGCCCGAGGCCGCCAGTTCCACCTCAAAGGAAAATGACTCCAATAATTCCTTCAGTATCTCCCTGGAGGTTGCATTGTCGTCTACGACCAGGACCTTCATGCCCCGCAAATCGTTGGCTATCGCAAAACGTTTCCTGGCTTTTTCCTTCCCCAGTCCGAATTCGGCCGTAAAATTAAAGGTGGTGCCCCGGGCGTATTCGCTCTCCACCTGGATCTCGCCGCCCATCATGGCGACCAGTTTTTTGCTGATCGCAAGACCCAGACCCGTACCGCCGAATTTGCGGGTGGTGGAGGTATCGGCCTGGGTGAAAGACTGAAAGAGCCTGCTCATCTGCTCCTCGGTCAGTCCGATGCCGGTGTCGCTGACCGCAAATTTTAAGGTTACCCGATCCGGCTGCACGTCTGCCTTTTCTATTGAGACGACGATTTCACCGGATTCGGTGAATTTGACGGCATTGTTGGCCAAATTAAGGAGGACCTGACCCAGCCGCAGGGGATCGCCGACCAGATTGCGGGGAACATCGGGGGCCGCGGCAAAAAGCACCTCAAGATTCTCTTTTTCCCGGGCCTTAACCGTCACCAGGTTGGCCAGGTTATCCAGCACGTCGTCCAGGTTGAAATCCACGGCCTCCATATCCAGTTTGCCGGCTTCGATTTTAGAAAAGTCCAGAATATCGTTGATGATGCCCAGCAAAGAATTGGCCGATGACTGAATTTTATTCAGGTAATCACTCTGTTGCGGCGTTAGATCCGTCTTGAGCGCCAGATGGGTCATGCCGATGACGGCGTTCATGGGCGTGCGGATTTCGTGGCTCATGTTGGCCAGAAAATCACTCTTGGCCTTGTTGGCATCATCGGCTGTCTGTTTGGCCTTGATCAGCTCATCGTCCATACGCTTGCGTTCGGTAATATCTCGGGCCACGTGCACCACCTGGCTGAATCTTCCGTTTTCGTCAAGGATGGGAAAGGTGGATACTTCCACATAGAGCGTTTTACCGTCGGCATCATGGTGAGTGTGTTCCACGACACACTTGCGGCCGCTCTCTCTGCTGGCAGACATGGGGCATGTATGCAGCGGCGGTTGGCACATTTCGGAGAGGCCATGGGTCAATTCATAACAATACCGGCCGATGATCTGTTCGCGGGGCATTCCTACCTCCTCTAGGAATGCCTCGTTGGCATCGATGACCCGCCCGGTTTCAACCTCGATAACGGAGATGGCGTCCGGCATACTGTTGACGACGGTTTCAACGAATTCCTTTTGCTTGCGAATGACTTCCTCAGCCTTTTTGCGCTCGGTGACGTCGCGCACGGAAGCAACCACGAGCGTGCCGTCGGCGGTCTTGATGGGACTCAGACTGATATCAACCGGGATTCGCGACCCGTCTTTGGCCTGGGCCACAAGTCCCAACTCCCGGCCGATGGTCCGTACCGAGGCATCTTCCAGGTAGCGCTGTCGGTATGCGGGATGACCTGCCCGTTTGTCTTCCGGAACAAGGATCTCAACATTTTGCCCTAACAACTCCTGGCGGTCGTATCCGAATAACCGCTCGGTTTGGTTGTTGACCAGGGTGATTAGACCCTGCTCGTCAACGATGACCATGGCATCGGGTGCAGCGTTGATCAATTCCTGAAACCGCTGCTCCTGGAGTTTGCGTTCGGTGACGTCCTGTTTGACTGCGACGAAATGGGTAATTTTATCTTCCTCATTTTTAATGGGCGATATGGATGCGCTCTCCCAATATTCCTCACCGTTTTTCTTTTGATTGATAAAATCACCTTTCCAGGTTTTTCCGGTCAAAATCGTATCCCACAATTCCTTGTAAAATGATGCGGGAAGATTTCCCGATTTTAGTATCCGCGGATTCTGTCCAATTGCCTCTGCCGCTGAATAACCGGTTATGTCGCAAAATGTGGCATTAACATATTCAATGGTTCCCTTGCTGTCGGTTATCACCACCGAAGCCGGACTGTGCTCGGTGGCCAACGACAGCTTGCGAAGTTCGTCCTGGGCGGTTTTGCCTTCCGTTATGTCGACGATGGAACCGGCCATGCGATAGGCCCGGCCGGTGTCATCCCACAGCGCCTGGCCGGTCACCCGAAACCAGCGATATTCGCCGGATTGACAGCGCAGGCGACATACTTCATTAAACGGAGCCCGCGTATCCAGATGATCCTGCAAAGCAGCTTCGACATTTTTGCGGTCGTTGGAATGCGTGAGCGTTGTCCAGTCCGTGAAGGCGTCGTCAATTTCATCGCCGCTGTATCCAAGAAGCTTTTTGAACCGCTCGGAATACCATGCCCTGCGGGTCTTTGGATCCAGGTCCCAGATACCGGCCCCAACTCCGCGCGCAGCCAGTGAGAAACGCTCTTCGCTTTCCGTCAGCTTGGTCGTTCGCTCCTGCACCCGCTGTTCCAACTCGTCATAGGATTTGCGCAAGGCCCGGTTCGCCCGCTCATCGATTAATACGGCAAACACCAGGGAACCGATGGCCAGCAAGACCGTAATCACCAATACGGCGATGATCACATTGCGGGCCGTGTAATATGAACTTAAAGCCTCGGTTATATCGATTTCCGTAGCCAGGCCGATGCCCAGGTCTCGATCCCACAACCAGGCCCCATATACCGGTACGCCCCGGTAATTACGGTAACCCGTCACATTGACACCTGAGCGGCCTTGGGTCGCCTGCTCGGCCATCAGTGTGAGCGGCTGCTGGTAGCGGGGAACCGCGGGCACAAAACCTTTCAGCATGTCGCCGCCGGGATCACGGATGCTGACAGTCAGGATAGCCTGCCCGTTCGCCTTTATCAGGCCTATTTTACGCAGGTCGTTTTCAAAACGGCTCTCGGAGAGAAATCTGCCGTACTTGCCGAAGGCATAGGTCTCACCGGATTTTCCGATTCGTCCCAGCTGGATCAGTCGCGTAAAATCCTTGGAAGGATCAACTCTCTGGGTAAGTACCGCGATTACCTGGCCGGCAGGGTTTTTTATGGCAGCCGCAAAGAACATGGTCGGCTGCACGCCCGAACTGCGCCCGGCAGATGAATTCAAAGCCGCGTCCGACCAGATTGGCGGAATCATAGCGGTCTCGCCCCGTAATGCTCGGTTGAAAAGATCCAGGGCCTGGTTGGCAATCAAGCTTTTCTCGCCAAGGTTGATGTCGGACATGGCGGCAATATTGGTATGGTCAGGGGTGATGACAAAAAAATCGGCATTGTCGAACCGATCCTTATTGTTCTGGAAAAAACTGCGCAATTCATCCAATCCCTGGCTTTTCAACAGAGCATCTTTATCCCGGGGCGTTTGCAGCAGATATTCAACCAGAAACACCACCCGTGGATCGGCGGCAAGCCGGCTGAGATAATACTTTTTATTTTCGGCCCACAGGGTGAGTGACTCCTGGGTAGAATGCAGAACCGTCTGCAGGGCTTCACCGGTCTCTTTCCGTATTTTTTCCTGCACCATGCCCAGTGCGGCCCAGGCGATCAAAATCACCACTGCAATCAGTGACACGACCAGCATGATGACAAGGTTAAGTTTTTGAGCCGAACCGGTCTGGGCCGGCGCTGCATTGCTCTGTAAAGGGGTCATAAAGTGAAACCTCCGGTTAACTGTGATTAGCACAGCGCGACGTTATTTGCAATAAACCGAAGCGCTTGCAGAAAAAATGAAGAATGAAAAAAGTGCAAGACTATTTACAGCAGGTCGATGAGGAAGTTAAAGCGGCGGAATTTGCTGAAGATTGGGACACCCCGTCGGGGGACCCTAATTAAAGCTCTCAATCCTTCAATAATTCAGTTTTGAATTGATATTTGCGCGCCTCGGAGCGGTACCTGAACAGCGCATTCCGAGGCAATGCCTCCAGGGTTCGCAGTTTATCGTCAGCGGCTGCTTTCGGATCAATAAACCTTAAAGCGTAGGGCTGCCGGCTGTCGCCGGCAGCCTTTTTAATTAGCTCCGCAGTTTGGGCGACTTCGGCGGGTGTGATATAACTGATTTGAGCAGGATCGCCCTTTTGCCTTACCACCGGAGCGATGGCGGTTACAAAACCATAGTCGCGGCATTTTGAAACCAGGCCGATGCTTTTTTCTATCTCCGCCGGGTCCACCGGTTGTTGTAAAAACAAAGCATACAGATTGAGCGGTCCTTTCACCTCCATGATCACGCGATCGGCCAGTGCGCGTTCGAGCACCGCCGCCAGCAAATCCGCATTCATGCCGTTGGTATCGATCCGGAGTTTGAAGTTTTGTTGTTTCAGGTACGCTAAAACTTTCAGGAGATCCCCGCCCCGGGCCGAGGCGCCGCCCGAGATGTATATGCCGTCCAGCCACTGGCCGTGCAGTGTGCCGGGCTTAAAGAATCCGTTCAAGGCCGGCCCGCCAATCAGATGCGCCGCCACCGCCGGTAATCCCTGCCGGATGACTTCATCGTCACAATAAATGGGAAACTCAACGCCTTCCGGACCGCGATATATTTTTTGGCGGTGGTTCTGATAAAAGGATCTGAATGCTGCCTTGCCGTCGCCCAGAGCATCGTGGTCCTGGAATGTCAGGCCGCGCTCTATTAAAAACCGTTTGACGACCCGGCAGCGCACACAGCCGGTTGCTGAATAGATAGTTATTGACATAGATCGTTCCTTAGCTGGAACTAAGGCCCTGGCAGTGTCGACCACAAATAGCTAATATAAAGTGGTCGTTTCGGCAAATGCACCATACACCATCGGTGGGTTTCAGGTGTCAGCGGTGTTGCTGCCCGCTGAAGTTTATGTATTAGGACGGCAAGTTTGATCGAATAAGAAGCTAACACTGAACGTCGAACCCCCGCCTGCCATGCAAATACTATTGGTTATCGTGATCATGGAGTTATCAATCAAATTACCATATTTATTCTGGCCTTGTCTCCGGGCATTGCGGGCAGGTCAAACGTCCAACATCGAATGTCGAAGGGATATATCCCATCGTTTTATAAAAGAGCGCAAAGAGTTCAGGGCGAGCTACTCATCGCAAGCTACTGTTCGCATCAGATAGCCTGACACCTGAAACCTTTGAGACAAATAAGCACTCCAGCGACAAGGAAAGCAAACCGACCTTAGGATGTCCCCAACAACCCATTATTCCGCCTCATCGGCGTCGGATACCACACACAGCGCCGACGACGACTGGTAGGGCTGGGTTCCTTCCACGTCAACCTCGACTTCGGCACCGGGCGGTGCCGCCCCCGGCACCCGGAAGGTGGTCACGTCGACGGGTTCAATGGCCGACTGCCGCGGACGATCCAGCTGCGGAACCCACTCATAGGGTGCCCGGTAAGCCCGGTAGACCATGTTCATCTTAAAATGCCTGCCCCAGTAAGGGCTTATATACTCCCAGACAATCCGGTGCGCGGGCGTAACTTCAATGATGCGGCCGCCGCTGCCTTCGGCAATCAGGGTGTTGCCGTTCGGCAGGCGCTGGACGCTGCTGATAAAGGGGCTGTAAAACCGGTTGCTGTCCGTGGGGTGAACCAGGCCGGCTTCGGCCGGCGTATACTGCCAGATAATTTTCAGGGAAACAGGATCAAACTCCAGCACCCTGGAATAATCCCGCAGTGCATTTTTAGCGCCGGTGAGACTGCCCGGGTTGGGAGCGCCGTATCCGGCCCAGCCGCCGTTGTCAAAGACTAAAATATTGCCATCGCCCGGCAGGCCCCGGGGGATCATATGGGCGTGGTGCTGCCCGATGATCCAGCCCAATTCTTTCAGCTGCGGGGTTTCGTCATAATTCGGTCCGACTTTCCAGACAATAGCGCCGGTTGCTTTGCTGATGATGAAGCTAATGTTGGTTTCGCGGCCGTCGGTGATAATGTTGGCGGGGTGAAAGCGCTCGTCGCCGGCGTCATACCACCGGTTGGGACCCAGCGTGGACATGGAATTCAGATGCATCCAGTCGCCCATTCCGCCGCCGGCCGGACGCATATTTGGGTCGCGGCAGATGATGTTTTTCGCATCCTCGCGAAAACCGAACTCCTCGAAGTGTTCGCTGCACACCCATTCCCAGGCAAGATCGCCGTCCCAGGTTACCTCGTAAATGGTATCGTCGAGCAGCGGCTTGTCGGAGATTTCCCTGCAGACCAGGTTTCGGTGGCCCAGCAACAGCGTGTTGCCGCCGTCTATCCTCGGATCCATCCCGGGTGTGTAATACCCGACCGGGTTGCCCTCGCGCTGGTAGTCGTGATGAACGCGGGCCATCCATTGCGGCTCTTCGCCGAAATCTTCAATATACTCGTATTGGTTGAATTTCCAGACGATATTGCCGTCCCAATCCAACTGCAGCAGGTCGCGGTAGTCCTGCATGCCGTATTTCGTGTTGCGTTCGCCGCTATGGCCCATTACGTGGCCGCCGGGAAAAAGTTTGTTGGGAAAACCATGCAGCCCCTTCCACAGGCGAACCTCGCGGCCGTTCATGTCAATCAGCAGGGTCCCGAGCTCTTTGGCCTGAAAAATAGTATAGCCGTTCCAGCACTGATCCGGCAGGTAAACTGTGGCCCCGGTTGGGTAGACGCTGGGGTAAGTCATTTTGGTTTCCTTTCTCAAAAAAAATGCCTAAAGTTTCAAAGTGCCTAAAATGCCTAAAATTCAGGTATCCTGTCGATTTAATCTAATTCAAAACTCAAGGTAGACGAGTATATTACTTTTGTGATTTCTGAATTTCCATAGGCCAGCCATAAAACTTTTAAAAAAAGATGCAGCGCAGCGACACCATAATTTTAGGCATTTTAGCTCATTTTAGTTCATTTTAGTTGTTCTTTTGCGGTCTTTATAAACCGGTATGACAACGATGAGAATCGACAAAATGATCAGCACCAGGGAGATCGGCCGCGTAAGAAAGATCAGGGGGTTGCCGTCGCCGAGGCTCAGACTTTGACGCAAACGGTTTTCCAGAATCTCTCCCAGCACCACGCCCATCACCAGGTTCACCACCGGCCATTTGAGCCGCAGGAGAATATACCCCAGCACCCCCATGAAAACAGCAACAGCAGCATCGAATGTCCTTGTATTGACGGCATAAATGCCAATCACCGAAATCAGCATGATGTTGGCAGCTAAAAGTGTCGCCGGCACCCTGACAATCATGGCAAAGGGTTTCAGCCAGAGCGCCAGCATTAAGAACGCCACAATATTTATCATAAAAATCGAAAAGTAGAGCGTATTGATCAACACCGGCTCTTTGACAAGCAGCAGGGGCCCGGGATATATTCCGTTGATGGTGAATACCCCCAGAAGCACTGCGCTAAGGGCCTCCCCCGGTATGCCCAGGGTGAGAAGGGGGATCATCGCACCGGCGGGGACCGCATTGTTGCCGGCTTCAGCGGCCAGGCAGCCCTCGGGCGTGCCGTTGCCGAAATCCTGGGGACGTTTGGACGAACGCTTGGCCGCCTCATAGGACATGAAAGAGGCCAGAATGGAGCCTGTGCCCGGCAGGAGGCCCACGAAGGTTCCGATAATCCCCGACCTGAGCAGGGTTTTCCAATAGCGCAGCGTCCCCCAGAGTTTGGAAAAATCCAGGGTACTGCGCGTGAGATTCATCTGGTCGGTCAGCAGGATTTTGCGTTCCACCAGCAGCAGGGTTTGACCCACGCCGAATAGTCCCAGGCAAACCGGTACAATGTCCAGACCGTTTTGCAGATAAAGGGTGCCGAAACAAAACCTCGGCGACAGGGTGGCACCGTCGATTCCGACCGTTGAAAACCAAAGCCCCAGGCCCAGCAGCAGGATGCCCTGCATCAACTGGGCCCGATTGGCCATCACCACGAGCGTGACCCCGAAAAGTCCCGCCCCGAAATATTCCGGCGGACCGAAGTTGGCCGCAACGTGGGCCAGCAGCGGCGCCAGAAAGATCAGAATGACGACACTGATAATACCGCCTCCGAAAGAGCCCAGCAGCGCCGCCGAAAGGGCGGTCTGGGCCTCACCCTTCTGAGTTAAGGGAAACCCGTCAAAGCTGGTAATCAGAGAAGACGGCACGCCCGGCGTGCGCATCAGGATTGCCGGAATCCCCCCGCCGAAATAACCGCCGCAGAATACGCCCAGCAGCATGGAAAGTGCCACATCAGGGGCCAGCGCAAAGGTAAAGGGCAAAAGCACCACCATGCCCACCATGGGGCCGATGCCGGGCAAAATGCCCACGACAATCCCCACGAAAGTTCCAAAAACAAGGAACCCCATATTGGCTAACGTAAAGGCCGCCACGGCACCGCTGATCAGGTTATCCCACACGTTTTTCTCCAAGATAAAAGACCCGATCCTGTAGCAGGATCAGAGACAACTGGCTATGCAACAACAGATAAACGGGGTATTGGAGTAGTGGAGTAATGGAGTAGTGGAGTAATTGAGTAGTGGATTATCGCATTTGACTCGCGCTTGATCGTATCATTGGTGATTGGATGAAAATGATATTTAGAAGCTCCGATTGCGTGAATGTTTAATCTCTGGTCTTCCATCACTCCAATACTCCACCGGCCAAATTCCGGAGTTCCATTCAATGTCGATGAACGTTAACGATCGCCGCTCTTCACTCCCATAACCAGTCTACAATCAGCGGCGTGGGGAAAAAAACCCCCAGAAAGTACTTAAAAACCATTACAATCAGCCCGGTCATGACCAGGGGCAGGACGACCAGTTTTAAAACGCCCCGATGCCCCAGGTAATAGAGCGTTATGGTCAAAAACAACCAGGCGGATATCTCCAGGCCGATCAGGCCCAAACCGGCCAGCAGCGCGATCAGCAGCCCCAGCACAACCAGGGTCTTTTTGGGAAAGCCCTTTCCATCCAGGCGCCAGGAGCTTTTTGGCGGCGGCGATATAAGCCGCGTCCACGCCGGCAGGGAGGCCAGGATCATCATGGACAGCACCATAACCGGAAAAATGAGCGGGCCCTTGTAAAAAGGATCAGGCCCCTCGGTATCCACGGTCCAGGGCGAGGTGATGAGAGCAAAGGCGGCCAACGCTCCCAGAAAGGCGCTGAACAGGTCGTTGAGGCGGCTGTGTTCCTTGGGTTCCTGACTCACGGGTTTCTCCACTTACTTAATAATCCCAAGCTCCTTCATAATTGTGCCGAAAGCCTCCAGTTCACTGTCCATCTGAGCCCGGGCCGCCTTCGAACCAATCGGATGGGCAATCACACCCACCTTTTCTATCACATTCTGGATTTCCGGCTTGGCCATGGCATTAAAAAAAGCTGTGCTCAGCTTGGCGGCAATCTCGTCCGGCGTTTTGGCCGGCACGAAAGCCCCGAACCAGATGGAATATCCCTTCCCGAAGCCCTGCTCCTTGACGGTTGCCACATTGGGGTACTGGGGCAGCCGATTCGGCAGCATGCAGGCTAAAATTTTCATCTGGCCTGCTTCTACATAATCCTTGATACCCGGGGTGGAGAAAGTTATCACGTCGGCATCGCCTTTGACGACCAGCAGCGGGTTCAGCTCCTTGTAGGCCGTCTCTTTCCATTTGAAACCGCCGATCTTGGCCACATTCATTGCAATCAGGGTCGGCACCGCCCCCAGACCCCAGTGCGCCAGTCTGAGGTCGTGGCTTTTGCCGTACTCGGCCAGTTCCTTGAGGTTGTTATAGGGCGCGTCGGCCCGGCAGGCCAGGGTAAAGGGTGATGACCAAATGAGCCCCAGGGGTTTCAAGTCCTGGTTCCGGTATGGCGTTTTGCCACGCAGGACCTGAGTGATCATGGGACCGATTGAGATGAGTCCAAGCATATACCCGTCAGGGCGGCTCTTGGCCAGTTCGTTGGTGGCCAGGACCGCACCGCCGCCGGGCTTGTTGACGACCTTCACCGGCACCCCCAGCTCCTCGGACATCAAGGGTGCCATGGCCGTGGCCACCATGGTCGAGGGATCGTTGCCGGCGGGCCAGGGAATCATAATTTGAATAGGCTTGGCGGGCCATTCGGCCGAAGCCGGCCCTGCCATCATTCCGGCCATCAACACCAAAGCAGCAATTACCAGCACGCTCTTCTTAATCATACCGCACCTCCAGTTTTTCTGTGTTAGGTTACCAATAAAACTACAATAATTAAGGGTTGAGCTTTTTTGTCCGCCCGCCGACTTCCGGGCGGAGCGGACAAAGGAAAACTTTCCTCAGTGCTCTCTTGGTCCGTGGTGAATCTGAAATTCAAACTGGACCTGCCAATTTTTAAATAAAAATTGAGGCAATAGCAACCGGTTTTTTTGGGAACCTAAAGACGGGTTAAGAATTTGTGGGAGTGGTTTTCCCTCCGGGGCGTAAGTCCTACGGGCTGGAGGCAACCGCGATAAACTCAGCTTGACCGCATCCAGGGTCAGTGAAGCGTTCGCCCGGTCCGGTCTTATTTGATATCCGGCAGTGCACCACCGGTCAGGCAGGGACTATTTTCGTCTTTGTCACCGCGAATCAATGACCACAAAAGTCCCAGGGCGCGCGCCGGCAGGGCAATCATCGGAACCGCCAGCTGGGCGGCTAAAATGGCCGCCTCATTGGCCGGAAGCTTGCTTACCGAAGGATCATTCAGCGGACCTTTGATTCGAACCGGCGAGGCGCGCCCAAAAAACCGCCTTTTGGATTCCGGTTTAATGAGAATATCGACTTTTTCAGAGGCCAGGTTGATCGATCCGTAAGCCCGGGCGCGGACGCCGGGCGTGTCCAGGTAAAGGATTTGAATGGTGCCGGCACCTTCTTTAAAATCCAGACGGCCGGCCATGCAGTTCAGGTCCGTAAAGGTATCTTTGGCCGGGGCGGTAAACACTAGATCGAGGGCATCCGATGCGACCATTTCCACCCCGCGTTGAATCCGGCCATGCTCGATGGCTGCGCCGAACTCGCCGGACAGGTTGGCGGCCAATTCCCGGATCGATCTGCCGCGGCTCTGCAAATTCGCCGCCAGGCTGAGCTGGCCTTCGACCATCGGCGGTTCATGCAGGTACGACAGGATATCATCGAGGTCCATATCTTCCGCCGCTATTTTTAAGCCGACCGTGGGCTCCGTCCCTGCGGTATCCAGGATGGACTCAAAGGACAAATGTCCCAGCCGATATTTGATTTCGGAAGTTCCAATGCGCAGCCGGCCATTGTGTGATGCTGCGTCAATATCAACATGATCCAGTTCGACGTCCCGGCCGACAACCTTGTCCGCACTTAAATTCAATGAAAAGTCATGGATATTAAGGCTTTCCAGGGGCAGCGGCCGGTTGTCGAAAAGCGGGGAATTTTTGGACGATTGTGCAGCTGGCGCTGCGGCCGGTTTTTTTTCCTCATCCTCAGGATAAAGACCAAGATCATTCAAGTGTACGATCCCGGAAGACAGTTCGGCCTCCAACGGCAGCCAGGGACGATCCACCAGCTGCCGGACCAGGGTCTGAAACCGGGTATCCCCCAGCCGGGCTTCGCCCACGAAAATTCGCTCGTGCTGCGAGCCGGAACAGCGGCCGTCGATGGTAAGCGGACTGATTCGCGGCAGAGGCAAATCCAACATTGCGCTCCAGGCAGCGGGATCCTGCGCTTTCGAAGTCACATGCAATTCAAAATCGGGTGATTCGGATCCGGATTTTACGACA
This sequence comes from uncultured delta proteobacterium, assembly GCA_963769935.1. GTDB lineage: Bacteria > Desulfobacterota > Desulfobacteria > Desulfobacterales > JAFDCJ01 > JAFDCJ01. The sequence goes on from CAVYNY010000017.1 coordinate 212,492, forward strand.
CCGTCGGCAAGAACGTTCAGGCCGCCCAATTCTGCCGAGGATAGCTCGAATCTGTCGATCCGGATCTGCTCCGCGGCGCCGGCCCCGATTCCCGAAAGATTGATGGTGCCGTCAAATTGCGGGCTGGCTGCCGATTCGAGCCGGATAAATTTTTCCAGCCAGGGCCGGGAATCGGCTTTAAAACCGGCGGTCAGTTTCATTTGCTCCCGGCGCCCGATATTTTCGATTCGTCCCTGCATCTGCAGCAGGGGCGTGGGTAGCGGTCCAGCCAAAATTTTAAATGCTTCAACATTCACCGAACGGTCCCGGCCCCGGCCCCGGATCCGGGCCGTGGCCTGAAGCGGCCCCAGATCCGGCAGGCGCCGGTCAATTTCCAGAGGCAGGGCGGCAAGGTCCGGCGCCTGGGCTGTGAGCCGCACGTCGATATCGCGCATCGGCAGGTCTTTTTCCAGGCCGATGTACCCCACTCCGCCGGTGGCGGCGATCTTCAGCCCTTTGGGGGACTTCACGAACAGCTTCAGATCCCTGGCTTTCAGTTTCTCCCCGCCCCCGGTCAACGCCAGCCGGCCGTCGACAGCTCCCAGGTCCGGCAGCCGGACCCCGAAAAGTTTAAAAATGGTTTGCGTGCCGGAGGCCGTCAGGCCGAGTTTAAGATCCACGCCGTCGAATACAGCCTGTTTGTGCTGGATAACCGAACCAACGCTTCCCGTGGCACTCAGCTTAAAAGTGTTGCCGTCGCCGGCGACAAATCTCACGTCCTCGACACCGTATATGCCGTTGCGGTCGGTTTCGCGCCAGCTGGCGTGGACCGGTCCGATGTCGGGCAGCTTGATTCCGATCAGAGCGGTAAAATCAGAGGAGCGGGCCGCCTGCAGAGACCCGTAGGTATGAACGTCGGAAATCGGCTGGTCGCCACCCAGCGGGAGTTTTCCGATGCGCCCCTGCCATTTGATCTGCAATTTGTCCGGCTTACCGGCGGCAACGTCGATATTTTCAATTGAAAGCACGTCGGTGGTTCCCAGCACCAGACCTCCGGCGTGAACCGGACCCAGTGTCGGCACCAAATTAGCGCCCAGCAGCGGCTCGGCGGCGGCCATATCAGGTGAATTAATGTCGAGGTTGATGTTTACATTCCCCAGGACTTCCCCATCGGCCTGCTCGGCAAAGTCGATGCCGCCGGACAATCGGGTCTCCAGACCCCGGCGCATCTTTGGAATGAAATTCGAGGTCTTTTAGCTGGAATCGATCCGCGTCGCCCGTTACCCGGCCCGTTAGGGCAACGGTGCCGATTTCCTTGATGGGCACCCCGTAAAAAGTTGACAGGATGCTGGACTGCTCGGACAGGATGCTCACCGCAAGATCCATATCCTTTAACGGCTGGTCGCCCTCCAACGGAACCCAGCCGATCCGTCCGCGGGTTTCAACCCGCACCGGGCCGGAGCCGCCCCTGATGATGACAAGATCTTCAAGTGCCGGATGTTCAACCGGACCGGTCAGCCTGCCTCTGAAATCAACCGAACCGATCTCGGGAATCGAATCGGTGAGCAGCGGCCGGATGGATGCGGTGCTGGGTGTGGTCAGGTGCAAATCGAGATTCACCTCTTTTACGGCCAGATGCTCCGGGATGCTGCCCAGGCCCAGCCGGCCCCCGGCCTGCAGATCAATGCCTTTATCGTTGACCACCCGGGCTGTGATATCCTCGAAGCCGAAGCCCGCCGGCGTTTTGCGCAAGGCGCCGTTAAATTTAAATTCCTTGACAACCTTCAGATCGGCGGGAAAAATTTTCCGCAGAAGTTCTTCATTGCGGCACAGAATCGCCAACAAAATGTCTGTGCCTTCCCCGTCGCGCAAATTGGCGATTGCCCCCTCGGCTGAAATTTCAACGGACGGATCGCCGGAAATGGTCAATTTCAGATCAGACACGCGGGGTGCCGCCAGATCGCCGCTGAGCGTTGCCTCGAAATTCAGTTGCCCCGGGGAAGGATAATCCACCTGAAATATTTTCAGCAGTTCCGCCATTTTCTGATCGGCGGCGGATAGCTGCAGGCTCAGGCCTTCGCCGTTTTCAAAGTCCGCCACCGTTCCTCCCACCGACAGGGTCAAATCCGCAGCTTTCAGGTCGAGCGCCAGCGGATACGGCTGCAAGCGGTCAAATAATTCCTTCAGCGCTCCCAGCCGGCCGTCAATCTGAAATTGAGTGCCGTTGACGGAACCGTCGCCCTTGACATAGAGCGGTCCGGCATCCTGAACATCATCCATCGCCAGCTGATTGAGCTGCACCCGCAGCTTGCGGCCGGAATCCGCCAGCCTGATATTTTTGAGAGATACGCTTTCAAGTATGGGAATGATGATATGAGGCAGCTTTTGGGTCGGCTGTGATTCTTTACCCTGTTTTTGCTGAAGATTCACATCTTCAATGACCGCGTCCGCAATCTGCAGCTGCTTTACAACAAAGGTGCCCAGCAACAGAGGTTTCAATGCAATTTTAAGGTGGAAATGTCCGATGGACTTCAAAGCGGGCGCTGCCCCGCCGGGGACGGCCTCGAACCTGATCCGATCGGCCGTCATTGAGGGTTCGGCCGACAGATCGACGGTAAAAGGGCCGTCCACGATCATCCGGCAGCCGGCCGCATGCCGAACACCCCAGACGGCCAGATCGCGATAATCATCATTGTCGCAAACCAGCAGGCCGAAAATGACACCCAGCAGGCTGAGCAGGACAACACTGCCTGAAATTATCAGAACATATTTAACCCAGCGCTTGAGGGGGCCTGTTTTCAATCACACCTTCCTTCGGGGACAATTGGATGTTAATCTCAATTTCAAACATGCTTGAAAAATTAAGCGGTTGTTGGTTGGGTATGAGAAATATGGCTGTTCATCCGGCATCTAAACGTATAATATAATCAGAGCTTTTCAATAGTAAATTTAAGGGGAGTAAATCACTATGAGCAACGGTCAGATTTTCATCAGCTATCGCCGCGATGACTCTGCAGGCTATGCCAGGGCCCTCTATGATCGACTCGTTCAGCATTTCACCAAAGAGCGCGTTTTCATGGATGTGGATGCAATCGAACCTGGGCTTCCGTTTGACGAAGCCATCAAACGTGCTTTAGATCAATGCGAGGTGCTGCTGGTAGTGATCGGCAGGCACTGGTTGGAAACCCGGCAAGGCAAGGGGCCGCGCATCAACGATCCGCAGGATTTTGTACGCCTCGAAATTGCGGCTGCGCTATCGCGCAACATTCGTGTGGTCCCGGTGCTGCTCGACGGCGCCGGCATGCCAAGCGAAGAAGAATTGCCCGAAGTGCTTCGTGCGCTGTCACGGCGAAACGCGCTTGAGATCAGAAACAGCCGCTTTGACGCGGATAGCGAGACCCTGATAAGGGCGGTCGGAAAAGCATTGGGCGAATCTGAAAATGCAGTCCAAAGCAACTCGGGTTTGTCGACTCAAAACCGGCGGCCTGACATTAACGGCCGGTGGGAGGCCGATGTCACTTACGATTGGCCGAATGCAAGATATGTTGAGAAGTTCGACTTGCGCGGCGAAGAAGACGAAGTGTTTGGGACCGCTTCATTTCTTGGCCGAAAGAGAGGTATTCTTGAGGGAAGTATAAGCAGGGACGGGCTCCGGTTTATTATCAGAACTCAGGAGTATCTTGGTGCGGATTCGAACCCAAGGGATGCGATACATCGCTACCGCGGGAAGCTACTGGGAAACGAGATCAAATTCAGCCTGCAGACCGAGGGCGGCTATTCGGAGCATATACCCATTGAGTTCATTGCGAAAAAAGTGCCTGACAGCGGACAATAAGCGATAGGCCGAACCAGGTTAAAAATTGGAAAAAGCCGCTCTCACGCAAAAGGGACGAACGACCAATCCCAAAGGTGATGACACGGATTTTCATGAGTAAAATTTCGGATTTACACCAACATGATATTTCGGTATAATCAAACCAAATTCTACAATATTCTCACCCGAAAAATTTAAAACCGCAGCGCGGTTTTACATATAAAATAAACAGCCTCAGATGCTAATGCTTCTATCTATACCTAAGTGCTCTTATTCATAATTACGGTGACGTATTGCAGTGATATTTTTTCACCACGGACACAGAGGACACGGTCCGCCGGAGATGAATTTCATTTCATTGGCCCTTGAGAGTCCCGCTGAACGGGATGCAAGCAAAGACAAATGAAAAACAAACAGACTATGGCAGAAAATAAAAGGGGGAGGAATGAAGATAGCCTTACTCGTTGACGGGGACAACATATCGCCTAAATACATGCCGGCAATTATGAGCGAAATACAGAAAAGGGGAACTTTGGCAATTAAGAGGATCTATGGCGATTGGACAACTACCAGTATGCATGGATGGCAGGATTGCCTCAAGCAGTTTTGCATCCGACCGATCCAGCAGTTTCGGTATGGTGAGAATGCAACGGATGGTGCCATTATAATGGACGCCATGGAAGTGCTGTTAACAACCGATCGAATTGATTGTTTTTGTATCGTTTCCAGCGACAGCGACTTTTACAGTCTCTGTCTGAGGATCAGAGAACACGGAAAAGCCGTCATCGGTATCGGCAACAAAAAAACCAAGGATGTTCTGATAAGGGCATGTGATGAATTTGTCCGTCTGGAAAATCTCAGTTTGGAAGAACAGAAAAGCACCAAAGATAGGGATGAAGAGCTATCGGATCCCGAGACCCTGCTTATCAGAGCTTACACTGAATGCTCCGGTGACGAAGAATGGGTATCTTTTGCCAGTTTGGGATCTATCGCCAGAATGATCGACCCAAGTTTCGATCCCAGAACATACAACCATTTTAATTTCAGATCTTTGCTAAAAAGCCTGGATATATTCGAGATAAGAAAAGATCAGTGCCTGCCTCCGAATTACTTTTGTCGCCTGAAAGAAAAACCGGAGGCTGAGAGGATTAAGAAACAAGAGGGCATGATAAAAAATATGCTCTCATGGTATGGCTTTATCCAGGGTCATGATGGTGATTACTATTTTACGCTGTCGAACATCAGCGGGCACCAAAAGAGTTTACGGATTCAAAAGGGAATGAAGGTATTATTTGACGTGATTAAGCCGCCTGACCCGTCAGCTTCAGATACTTCTGAAAAAAATGGAAAAGCCGGCAATGTTGAATTTATAGATGTTGCCAGGCAAAATGCTGCAATCGCAGAATAATGGCTGATAGAACCTGATATTTCACTGGAATGCGAATTGGCCGGTGCTGGGCTTGTTCCTTGTATGCAGGTTCCACCCCGATTTGGCGATTTACCGGATTTCTCATGAAAGACGGTCGAGGGGACTTAAAACAGCGGAGATGTCATTTTCCATGACATGTGTGTAGATCTCGGTGGTTTTAACCGTAAAGCATTTTGGCCATCAGAAGATGAGTACCTCCAATGTAGGAGATCACCCGCTGAACCTTCGCTTGGGTCATCACAACAGGTGGCCGGGAATGCTTCTTGGCCCTGACCGGTTCAAGTTGATCTTCAATCGGCTGGTCGAGCACACGGCGGTACAAGAATACGATTGCGTTCAAGGCCTGTCGCTGCGTAGAGGCGGAAACCCTGCCTTGAGTGCCCAGATGGCTTAAAAAGGCGTCGATCTGGGTTTTCCCCATCTGAGCAGGGTGGGTCTTGCCTCCGTGAACTTGATGTATCGAAGTATCCAATCGCAGTAAGTCTGTTCAGTGCGATATGCGTAATGGTGGTAGCGCAGGACCTCACGGACCTGGTCCAACAGTTTCAATTTCGGGTTGGGTTTGAATTTTGGCTTGTGATTGGTCTCCATCATGGCGTATATTGAATATAAAAACATGGAAAAAGCAAGATAAATTTTTCCATGTTTTTGTCCACTGTAACAAAATAGGTGGAAAATTTTCTATTCTATAAAGGCAATACCTGGAAAATTTTCCATATATTACTCTGATAGGCGGACCGCGAGCTGAAGCTCGCTTGGCCTGCGGCCATCCGCCTATCGGGCTGCGAGATGAGCCAATTGAGCTTAATAGTCGTCGCTCGCGCTCCGCCTATCAAACTCAATCGAGCCGACCCCCTTCGGGCTTCGCTGCGCTCGGTCGGCTGGCACGGTAAATTGCGTTAAAAAACCAATGCAATTTCCGCCCCCAGCCGACTGCGGCTCATCTCGCAGCCCGTTGGAGGCATAATCGGTTATGACACAAGCGGCATCCCAAGCATGGGCCTTTTACAGAGACGTAGCGAAAAATCAAAAGGTCTGGACTATACGTGATGAGGATGGATTCCCTGCTCCTAAGAACAGAGAGGGCATGCGTTCGCAACCCTTTTGGTCATCCTTGTCGCGCGTACAGAAGATAATCAAGAACGTACCAGCCTACGCCGGGTTTGAGCCATACGAAATTTCGTGGTCCGATTTCTGCCGATCATGGGTGCCAGGCATGACTAAGGACGGCTTGCTCATGGGTTTGAATTGGAGCGGTAAGAGAGCTCTCGGGTACGATCTTGAACCGAAGCAGGCCCAGGAATCCATTGAGGCCATAATGCAGGAGGAGCAATAGCTCCCAACATGCCAGTGGAGCAGACGGCGTGAAGATCGCGGTTCATCGTAGGGACCATGCAAGATTGACAGTAATTGGGGCCGCTGCTCACCAGCGGACGTTATATTTACCATTTGATGCGGTCCAATATCTGAGCATCCTACGAATGCAAGGACAGAAAAGATCTTGGCTTTTTGCGTTGCCATTTCTTCTAAAAAGAAAGCTTGCGAGCAGGGTAACAGCTTATGATAATCTATGATTTCTTCGTTAAACAGATACGTGTAAAGAACGCAAAAGAAGCATTGATACTATTGCTAAAGCTGATCGTCGCTTTTCTCATCGCCGACGAATTGTATAGTTCTTTCCTTCGTTTTTCATGTTTGCTGCAGACAAAAGGCATCGATAAAGCAAATGGAATCATTATCTTAGGCCTGAAATACGCGCTATTTATTTTTATCATCTATCTATCTTATCGCTTAAGAAGGCGTCTTAAGGCCAAAGGCCATTTAAAAGACGCAATTGGTCTATTGGTGATACTGCTGATACTGATATTTTTATCTAATCAGTCCTTGTTGGGCATTTATTATATTAATGGCCCCTATTGGGGAAAAGTGGTGGACGCGGACACAGGCGCACCCATTGCGGGTGCCAATGTAATGGGAGTATGGGAGCTTGAGTTCATTGTTGCTCCACAAGCTGCTACGACCTATGCCGATGTCCGCGAGACGATTACTGATGGCGAAGGAAAATTCTTTTTGCCGCCGGCACGGACACTGTTTTTTTTGCCCATTTCATGGATTTATCTGAAAGAACTAAGGGTCTATCATTCCGGTTATGATTCTCATCCTCCCAACATGCAAAGGGGCTGGTCGGATGCCGACAAGGAAAAGTGGCAAGCGAAATTAATCAAAATACGCTCTATATATAATTATAAACTTCCTGTCGATTCAAATTATGTGAGTGCGTTTAAAATCGTCCCTCAAAACATCAAAATATACAAACCGACAGTCATCAGGCTCAATAAAGCGTTAACAGACAAGGAGCGGCGAAAGGCAGCAACATTTGGGTTTTGCTTTAGCTATATGTGCTGTGATGATTTAAAAATTAAGAAGTTTAAAGCCGCTGTAGAACGAGGGAGGATCCAATGAACTATTTCAAGAGCGATTTATCAAAAAGAGATACTATTAAGATAACATGGCTGTTGTTTTTAGGAATCTCATATAACAAGACGGATGCACCTGACAGGAAAAACTTGCGGGGTTTACCGTAAAATGTATTTGGGCCTCGAAGGCAGTGCCGACTGCAGGTGATCCGCAGACGTTATGCCAACTATAGCCGGATAATATTGTGAGTATTTTTTATATGGTAAAAAGGGATACACCTAAACTTATTTGGGCGATCATTATTTTTTATCTGAAGGACAAGGGGGTCGCATCTAAATTATGTACGAGGTCGCGAGACCATTATCTAGTAACCTGAAAGGAGGTTATCATATCAGTTGCCCTTATGGATATGAAGGCAGAGGGCGGGTTCGCGTGGTAACACGCGGGCTGAACTTGCCCCGACACGGTACCGAGACGGCTCGCAGGATATGCGGGTTTTACCCAGTCAGGGGTGCCGGCCAAAACCGCAGGCCGTAGCATGACGCGAATGGTGCAGCCTCGTAAGATGTGATCGGACGGCTATAGCTGGGAGAGTCCGATTGAGGGATAAACCCTGCATCGCAGGGATACCCGCCGATCCTCTATAATTTGGGAGAAGGCCAGAGCTACCAGGGAAGCAAAGGGTATGCGCACCTGGTAGGGACCCGGGGTAAGGCCAACGGCATGCGGTGACAGATAATGGAGGAAAGACCTGAGATCCCAGCGTCTCCGCAGGTCTCCGCCTGCGGTAAGCCTGTATCAAGTCGGGTGAAACCGGCAAGATGGAGGTGATGGGCGTAGGGAAGTCGGAGTGGCCTGGAAGTGATGACGGGCAGGACAACATAACCTGTCTCTGAGCGTGGGGCCATACTTCGACCGCGTTTAGGGTGTGAGTTGAAATGCGGAACAGTGGATAGATTTGAGGGTGAGGATAAGGTGCGGGTTTACGGGGACCCCGCTTTAACAAAACCCAACCGGCAGTCGTTGGGGAACGGTGCGACAACCGGGCCAAGAACTCGAACTGTCCCGAATCATCATCGGTTTAAACACCAGTTGCATTTCTATCTGGTAACAGTAAGAAGGCATGAGTGCTCAAGGAGCTATGAACGTGCGGAATAAAGTTTCTGACTTGCAGTCTAAACTGTCCCATGCAGCGAAGCAGTCGCTGGATAGGAGATTCGGGGCTCTTTACGATAAGATCTATCGTGAAGATGTTGTTTTGGAGGCCTGGAAGCGCGTCAAGGCCAACAAGGGTGCACCTGGAGTCGATCGGCAGGATTTTGAATACATCGAGGATGTAATTGGTGTGGATCAATTTCTGGCGGAAGTCCGCGAGCAATTAAAAAGCAAGCGGTACCGGCCGCAGCCAGTGCTGCGGTGCTATATCGACAAACCGGGCAAACCTGAGAAAAGGCCGCTTGGGGTTCCGGTTATTTTTGACCGCGTTTGCCAGATGGCGACCAAACTGGTAATCGAGCCGATATTTGAGGCCAATTTTTTGGATTGTTCTCACGGATTTCGTCCGGGGCGAAGCGCCCATGACGCGATCCGTATAATAGAACGCAGGATTACCTTCAAAGGTCAGCGCATCGTTTTTGACGCCGATATAACGGGATTTTTCGACAATATTCGCCAGGATATTCTACTGGAACTGGTTGAACGCCGCATCGCTGATGCTCGTGTTTTAAAGTTAATTCGCATGTGGTTGGAAGCCGGGGTCATGGAAGAGGGCAAATATATCGAAACGAACGGGCTGGGAACTCCGCAAGGTGGTGTAATTTCACCGTTGCTGAGCAATATCTATCTACACTCGTTTGACAAAATGTTCCAGATGTCGGGAATTCCAGGAACACTGGTAAGATATGCGGATGATTTTGTTATCTTGCTGTGGCGTAACGGAAAGCAGGTTAAAAAGCAGGTGGAGCAGATGCTGGGACGTCTTGGCTTGAAGCTGCACCCGGATAAAACGCGTATGGTTAAAGCGAAAGACGGGTTTGATTTTCTCGGCGTGCATTTGCGTCTGTGTCCGGTGCGCAAGAAGAACTCGAAATTAAAGCAGTTCTGCGCATTATGGCCTTCAGAGCGTTCGATGGGGCGCATCAGGCAGCGAGTGAAGGCAAGTCATCGGGCGCCGCTATAGTCTGTCGCTGGAGGAGTTGATAAAAGAGCTGACACCGGTAATACGGGGTTGGAACAATTATCACAAAGCGACAAGACCGGTGCTCAAAGGGCTTCGCAAACTCAATGCCTTTGTCCGCGAACGGCTGCGAATATTCCTGAAGCGGAAGTACAGTGATCGATCGAGGGGCACTTGGAGAGTCCACAACAATTTAGTTGTTCGACTGGGATTATACCAGTTCGGTTAGTCACTGTAATTCAACGACAACGGTTACTGATAAACACATGGGGAAGGTCGTCGGTGAGCCGTACCGGGGAAAACCCGACGTCCGGTTCGACGAGGGGACTAAGGGAAGGAAGGTAGGGCTGTCGGACTGAGGCCTGCCGGGAAATCGGCAGAGGTGCCGCCGACGCCTATAGCCACTGCACCAAGGTTCTACTCTACAAAGTGTTGACAAGGCCATGCCGTTAAGATAGCGTGCGAAAAACAAAAGAAGATGCTTTTTAGCGAAACAAAAAGGTATTTTTGAATGGCGCGGCCGTTAAGAATAGAATTTCCGGGTGCTTTCTATCACGTGATGAATCGCGGAAACACGGGAATGAATATATATAGGAGCGAGCGGGACCGGGAAAAGTTCTTGGAATATGTCGGCGAGGCGGTGAAACGATACGGAATCAAGGTGCATACCTATTGCCTGATGACCACGCATTATCACTTTTTGATAGAAACTCCCCATGCGAACCTGAGTCAGGCGATCAAATGGATCAACGTCGGTTATTCGGTGTATTTCAATCGAAAACGAAGACGCTTCGGTCATCTGTTCCAAGGGCGCTTCAAAGCCGTGCTGGTGGACGCGGATGAATATTTAAAGCACCTGTCCCGATATATCCATCTGAATCCGGTGCGGTCGAGGATGGTTGAACATTGCAGAGACTATCCATGGAGCAGTTACCGGGCTTTAAGCGGCTATAGAATATAGGGGAATATAGGGGACGGGTATTGATATATTGATTAAGCAGCAACAAATCACCCAACCAAAATGATTGAGCAGATGCCTAAAATCAGATTGTATTAAATCTGTTGCAATCTTTGGAATTGTATTTTTTATTTGAACTATTACGCGATTAATCCGGCCCTGCTCATCATCGTCGTTATGTCCCAACAAACATGGTGGAGCTATGACAAACATCCGACCGTTTCAAGAACCTGATTGGCCCGCTGTTTGGGAGATACTTGAGCCAGTCTTTCGGGCTGGAGATACCTATAGCTTTGCCTCTGATATTTCGGAGACAGAGGCACATCAAGCTTGGATAGAGATGCCTGCGGCCACGTTCGTCTCCGAAGATGGCCCGGGACAGGTCTTTGGCACTTATTACATAAAACCCAATCAACCGGGCCAGGGGGCTCACGTATGCAATTGTGGTTATGTTGTCGCTGAGGCCGCTCGCGGCAAGGGCATCGCATCAGCAATGTGTAAGCACTCCCAGCGAGAAGCCGTGAGCCGCGGATTCCGATCTATGCAGTACAACTTAGTCGTTTCAACTAATGCTTGCGCTATCCATCTCTGGCAAAAACACGGCTTTGAAATTGTCGGCACGTTACCAAAGGCGTTTACCCACCCTACGCATGGTTTTGTCGACGCCTATGTCATGTATAAGATACTTAAAACATAATGAGCCTATCAACTCGGACAGCCAACAGCAGCGCTCCTTCTTCGCCCCATTTTTTGCTGCTGGTTATGGGCAG